>JACKAT010000032.1 GCA_020634935.1 Anaerolineales bacterium | reverse complement strand
ACGCCATCGACCAGATTCGCACCACGGCCAGCAGCCACAACCGGGTTATGGTTGTCGAGGTTATGGGCCGTGATACCGGCTGGATTGCCCTTTATGCCGGCATCGGGGCCGGGGCGCACATCATTCTCATTCCGGAGATCCCCTTTAAGTTAGAACCGCTGTTAAAACAGATCGCCTGGCGAGATAGTTTCGGGGCTAATTTCACCATCATTGTGGTGGCAGAAGGCGCCAAACCCGAAGATGGCGACGCAATGTATCTCAAAGAGCGGGAAGAAGGCGGAATGGCGCGTTTAGGCGGTGTTGCTAAGTGGCTGGTCAACCAACTCAAAGGCCGCTGTGGCGATCACGATGTTCGCGAGGTCGTGTTGGGCCACTTGCAGCGAGGGGGGTCGCCGACGGCATCTGATCGGGTTCTTTGCACCCGTTTCGGCGCTGAGGCGGTCCATCTGATTGCTCAGGGACGGACCGGAACGATGGTCTCGCTGCGAGGCACGGAGATTAGGGCTATCGACATCTGGAAGATTGTGGCCCGGCAGAAATATGTTCCCTACAACGGCGACCTGGTTCAAACAGCCCGTGGGTTGGGCATCAGTTTAGGCGATTAAAAGATAGAGGGCGAACGATGGGGTTCACCCTCTATTTATTTCCAACACTTGGGATTAGTTTATGGGGACAGCGGCGATCAGGCGGCCATCGCCAGCATCAGGCGAGTATTGGCTGTGCGCTCAACGGCGTTGGCAATATCGCTGACCAGATCGAGCAAAAAGCAGAGATATTCCGCATCATATATTAGACCGGGGTGATCGAAATAGATGCGGCCCTTCTCCAAAATAATCTTGACCGGCTGATCCAGATTTTTGAGCTTTTCTTGAACGGTCTCAAGAGAAAGCAGTCTGGTGGTCAAGTGAACGTGACTGGCCCCAACAAAAAAGCGCTGCTCGTGACCAACTTGCTTAAGCTTAGCGGCACTAAATATATCCGTTAAGATTTCATCGGTCGAATCTTTTTCGTTTTTCGGATAAGGTCCGCGCAGTCGGAGTGAAGCGTTACTCATATTGTCAATCATCATCTCGATACGCGTTGAAGGTAAGCTAAACATCCCTCTGTCGCTGGAATTTTTTAGGACCACAAAACGTTCTTGATAAATCCCTTCCAGGTAAACCGGATTACTTAGCCATGCGCTGCCCACCTGACACGTCAGATCGGTTCGTCTGACCAGTTCGCTCCAGTTCCGCTGTTTCATCTTGGCCGAAATTACATTTTTATGAAGGGCAAACATAGATAGCCCAAAAACAGCTCCGGCCACAAATAAGCGATTGGAATTTGTTTTGAGGACCGGCCCAAAGACAATCTCAACGAAAACAATTAATAAAACAACGGCTGAAAGATACGATTTGATACCCCAGTAATGCTCAATATTCTCCGGATGTGGTTTAACTGCAACTTTGTTCATTGATCTCACGACTCCCTGCACAGGTTGAAGATAGAATGGTTGAAAGATTTCAGGCAGAATTGATTAGGAATTGTGGCGCTACACTGTGCTGCATTGCGGGAGCTACGTTGCCGGGGAAAAAGTGGGTTAAAAACCTTGGTCAAAACAAACTAACTTATTGCAATTGTGACATAACTCACAACTATGGTTATTATCACAGCTTACTAAAGTTTGTTTAATCTTAGATTAATAATCGGTGTAAGATTAAACAACTCGCCGACATAAATAGTTTACCACAAACCCGATTTATTTGAATAGCGCCTGAGTACTGAATAGTCGTAGTCCCAGCAGTTTTTAATTAAGTTGATCTCTTCACTTTTATTCTTACCATAGTGGCTCATGGTTCTTTGTAGTACACTCATTTGGGCGATTTCTAATGTAAAAGAGGATTATTTTTTCGAAAATCTAGTAATCCAGAGGCGCAATAAGTCGAAGGTAAATTCATAGGTGGTAGGCGGTGTTCCAATCGGCCGCAGTAATTCGCGTTGTTCTAGCATGGTGAAGTGCGTCTTGAGATTTTTCTTGTCCATACCCAACCGGCTGACCAAGCCATCAACCGTTACATCTGTTCCTTCCGCTCGCAATAAAGCCGCCACCCCGAGCAAGTCCTGCTCGGCGGCGGTTAGCTGACTCCACAAGAAAATAAAGTTCGCTTCCCCTAGCTCCAGCACCCGATCAAGCGTTTGATTGACGTGGTTTAAAGCTACAAAATTTCGCTGTTCCTGATTGGCATCGCTGACAACGATATGGCCCAGCAATTGCAAGAAGTAAGGATAGCCGCCAGTGGTGCGCAGCATCTTTGCCACAGCCAGATCATCATAAATGAGCTGGGAAGCGAGCGGCTCGGTAATGAGGGCGCGGGCCGCGGATTCCTCCAAGAAACTGACCCGGCGATGGAGAGCAACATTGAAGAAAGCGGACCAGTAGGCCGGATTGAGCGTTTCCAATTTGTGGGTGCCGATGAAAATGAACGCGAGCTGATCAACGTGCTGCATCAGGTGGCGCAGGTAGGAAAAGACGGACGGATCGAGATAGCCGCTAGTGACTCGCATCTCCAACTCCTCAAATTCATCGAAGAGAATCAGCAGCCGTCGCCGGCCGAGGGCGGTCAGGACCTGGGGTAAGAACTCCCGTTCAAAAGCGGCGCTGGGGCGAGTTTGAAACGTCTCGACTGAGGGAGGCGGCAGCATCAGGGTTTGGGCAATTTCCAGGGCCAGATCGTAGAAGAAACTGGTCATACCGGGATCGATGGCCAGCGACTGGCCGTCCAGGTAGACCGTGAGGTAACTTTGGGCCAGACGCGCCGGAAGTTGTTGGGCCAGCGAGGTCTTGCCCATCCGCCGCTGACCGGTCAACACCAGCACTCGTCCCGCTGCCGGGCTGTCTAACGCCTCTTGGATAAACGAAAAAATATCCTCTCGCCCGAAGAAAACAGGGCTATCCCGGCGTAACGGCAGACCGGGCGCATAGGGGTTGACCAGGGGCGCGAAGGGTATCTCCGCCGACTGCAACTGAACGCTGCCCGTTACCGTTTGGATGTGGCCGGCTCCGGCGCGATCATCATAGGCAATTTGGAACTGAGGTTGGAGGACGTCCTCGCCGTTCGGCCGGATGATAAACTGGGCCTGACTGGTTCTCCCCACCGCTAGCTGCTCTATCTTAGCTTGGCCGTCAAGCACGTCGTACGCTGAGCCTGGCAGTAATTCAATAACAAGGTTACTGGCTGAACTCCGACCCACGTTGGACACTTCCAAAGCCAGCGTCACCGGGTCGGCGGCGATGACCCGGCGTGTCATCAGGTTAACCACCAGTTCGGCGCGACCCTGTATCGTTTGTACCGCTTCCGTCGCCAGCGTGGTCCAGTGGTCGACGATCTGCTGCTTGATCAGACGCTCCGGCAGCTTCAATTGGGGCGACACCTGCCAGTGGCAGCGCCCAAGCTGCTCAATCGCCCGGGCCAGGTAAAACAGTTTGTCGTCACTTGTTTCGACCTGCTCATAAGCCCGCAGCGCCTCGACGACCGGCTGCAGCTTAGCCAGGGAGTTCACCAGATCGCTCAGGAAATGAGGCTGCGTCGCGCCTAACTCCGGTGGCGCGACTAGACCGGTGGCAGCCAGATCGTTGGCCTGGTCGAAGAACTGCCAGGCGGTGATAGCGGCGATGGTCTCGACCTCCAAGGCCGCTTGGCAGAGACGATAAATCACCAGGGCTTCCTCCGCTTCGCGCCACGGCTGGCCTGGCGGCTCCGGCGAGGTCAGGCCGGCCTCCAATTGCTTGACCAAAGTCCGCAAGCCGACCGTCAGCATTTCAGGGGCAAACTGGCTGGTATGGATATAGTGAAGTCCTTCAGCCAACGTGGCCTCGGCTTTGGCGTTGAGACTCTCCAGGGCCAAGGGCAGATTGCTCAGCAGGGCGGCCTGCTCGGGCGCTTGGCCGGCCTGCTGGGCCAGACGATGGATCTTAATCAGCGCCATCTCCGGCTGGACCAGCACCTCGTGACCGACACTTTTGGCCCGGCCAATAGGCGAGTTCTGATAGGCTTCGAGCTGCCGCTCGGCCTCGATCAACTGGGCCACGGCGATGGCCGTACCGGCCTGGTGGGCCAGGTTCAGCAACAAGGTTTGATCCTCACCGGAGTACGGCTGCTCCGATAGGCGTGGACCCAGCGTCAGCACCCCAATCAAAGCGCTGCCCCCGGCCTGCGGCGCGATCAGCGGCAGCCACAAAGCATACCCGCTCTCCTCCGGCGGCGAGATCGGCTCCCCGGCCTGCAACCGGCGCAGCGACTCCGGCTCCATCAGTAATTGGGCCGCGGCATCCGCCGGCAGGTCCCGAGCCTCGGCCAGCCGGAACGCACCGGTCGCGTCACGCAAAAAGACCGCGCCGTGGGCAATGTGCAGCACATTGATGACCCGGTTGACCAGAAAGTGCAGCAGCTCCGGCAGGTCGATGATCAGCCGCACCTCGCTTGAAAATGCGGTGAAGGCTTGCTGAAAGTCCACTTTTTCCCGAAAGAAGCGGCGGTCGATGAAGCTCTGGAGGCGGCGCTGCCAGGGGCGAAATAGAGCGGCAATGATCAAAGTCGACGCCAGCAGCACGCCGCCGGCTTGCTGGTTGGTCAGTTCGGTTTGCTGGCTGAAGGTGTTCAGAATGAGCCACTGGCACAGGCCGATGCTGCCCAGGTAGACCAGACCCAGCGAGACCGTCAGGGTGGTGTAGATTAAGGTCAAACTGATGATCAGATCGATATCCCACAGCCGGTACCGCAGGATTGAAAAGGCCATCGAAATCGGCAAAATTACCACCAGGAGAGCTGCCAGCGGTAAGCCGATCAGGTAGATCAGCAGCGTCAGCAGCGGCGGCTGGCCGAGAGACGGCAGCAGGGTTAGCGGCAAAAAACGCACATTGCCGGCCACAAAGCCGGCGACAAAGCCGTAGACCACCCACTTGGTCTGCTGCCGTTGGGTTGGACTGGAGACCTGATGATAGCGGTAGATTTGGGCCACCGCTCCTACGCCGAACAACATCAGAAACAGGATAAATGAGGGCAGGGGATTTTGCTGCCACGTCGCCCAGTAGAGCGGATTGGAGGGCAGGCTTGGGAAAAAGAGCCAGATGAGGATCGCCACGGAGTAGACAATCGTCAAGGGGCGAGTCCAGCCCGGCACAAAGCAGCCGTCGGGAAAGATGTAGAAGATGATCAGAATTGCAGCCGTGCCAAACGCCTCCACCATCTCGACCGGCCAATCCCACCAGGGATAGCGAGCCGCCAATGGATCGCCGACCGCCGCCTCGGTGACGCCAAAGCAGATCAAGGCCAGGGAGACAAAAATGGCCAACCCGTCATCCGATTTGCGCCAGAAGATGAACACCGCAATGGCGATGTAGATCAGGGCAAAGGTGACAAAGAGGGTGATAACATACCCGGCGTAGAAATCTAAGGAGAAGCCCAAACCCTCCAATAGGCGGACCTGGTCCGGGGAGAGTTGTTCGGAGGCACGCGCGGCCGGCGGTGTGGTGAGGCGAAGCTGCTCGTAGCGGATAGGGATGCCGGCGAGGAAGGTCCCGACAGCCACCAAGGTAACGACTAACCACCCCAACCGAGCGATGACGAGTCGCCACCCGCGCAGGGGAGGGCGTGCCGGGGACTTAACGGACATGGCTGATGCTTTCGAGGTTGGATGAAATATTGGATTTGGGGGATATGTTGGTCATAGGATGACCTCCAACAAAGGTGACAAGATATGGGGGCGTAATGCGTTAAAGAGATCAATGCGATAGTACTAAGAATGAAAGCTATCGAACCATATTGCGTAGTGCGTATTCCATATTAAAATCAGTTACGCACTACGCAACACGAAATACGTAGCTTGACCGATTATTAATTTTTAATCCAAATTGCCCAGCCTCTACCATGTAGCCGTAAATCCCAATGTCCAGAAATTCCATAGGGACTCCAAAAATCATCGCCGATTTTGACGATAGCTTTATCGTCTATCTTGGCAGCGTAACAAGACTGTTCTGATTTTAGAACTTCAACCTGGGAGAGATTTATTATTTGATGCTGAAATAAGTCCAAATATACGCTATCCACGGAACAACTCCAACTCGTAATTGAGACCATAAGTGGGATTGTCTCGACCGGAAGAAACTGTTACTTTTAACTCAAAATAATGTTTCGTAAAATCATCTTCTCCCTTGTCTTTAAGTACTTGGGTACTTCCTTGCTGAACAATATTACCGACATCAATCGCCAAAGTTTCATTATCCTGTCCGGTTGGTTCGGACTCAAATGCTGGCGTCTCTGGAAAGAAAATACCAGACTCACCTGCAATTTTGTGCAAAAAATGGTAATGGTGTTCCAAAATATCAAATACGCCGACGTTTCCATGCCTTACCCAAGCTCGTAATTTTAGCGTGCCCGAAATGAAACCTAAGCCCTGTTGCAGCCAGTGGTCGTAGACGCGCAGCGTGGCCTCGAGGGGAGCCTCGGGGGTATCAGGGGAAGTCTCTATAAAAATGTCGCCTTGGCAATAGATCTTATTTTTTGTATAGTTCACTTTCCCCTCATAAAGCCGTAACTCGTACCGGCCCTCCTCATTAAGTTCAAAATGCTGGGTCGTATTATGGGTATTCAGTAAGGGCAGCGACTGGGCAGAGAACAAGTCGTAGATACAATTCTCAATGTGTGCTTCTTTAATACCAACCTTCTCTCCTATTTTAAGACCGCCCCTCAATTCCGAGTCTCGAATGATAAACCGTCGCCCATACATGGGACCAAATAACTTATCATCTTGATCGTACAATAACCCCTCGACGACAAAATCGTAGTCGTCATAGATTGATTTATCAACCAACTCCACGTTGTGAAAGTATGGCCCGTAGCTGCTTTTACCAGTATGCCGAATTGTGCCGTTTCTTATAGATCCACCGACGCAACGCAGATTTGAATAAAAGTCAACATCGACCACGTCCACATTGCTATAATGAATATTGAAGGAGGGATGGGCCTCAACGCCTCCGCGACACCCTCGTGAAAAAAGGTTGTTAATGTAGACGCCATCCGTCCAAAGGGCCGGGGTGACGACATGACCTGAGTTATAAGCGCGAAGCCCATCAAAAGTAATGTTCCGGCTAGTATTTAGTTGGTACGGATATAATCCATAAAAAATTATTGCATTTTCTACATGACAATCAACACACTGGAGAAAAGCTATAGAATACGCTTCTCTGTTTTGGTTGTTCACCTGAACAATATCACGAAGTGTGACGTTCATAAGTCCACAAAATTCTAATAGCCCTTTTTCTGTTTTGCCTTCCTTTCTAGACACTGCTTGGAGAGTGATATTCTCAAGCGTAATTCGGTGATCAGAACGATAAATGGTGACCGTGTTGTTTGTCTCAGAGGCACCAAAATCGAAGTTCAAGGGGTGGGCCAGCGTCACGCTGTTGCCGCATATTTCGAGAACCAGGCTGGTACAGGATTTTATGTAATTCCATTGAGTTTCGGCCACGGTGCTATTCTGGACAACAATGATATCGTCGGGTTGAATTCCTCTTGTCCCCGGCAAGGTGACTTTCATATCGCCGCGTGAGGCATCCAGGCTCAACTTTGTTTCTATGGTCTGTTTTCCCGTGAATTGCCACAATGCATTATCGAATACTAATCGCGCCCCGGCCTCCCCAATGATTTTTACATCGAACTCCGGCACGATGGTTTTGTTGCTGGCAATTCGCCAATCGCCTTTGGGGATCCTCACGGTTAAGCCGGAGAGAATAGCGGCCTCAAGCGCATCGGCGTTATCGGCATTATCACCTTCGACTGCCCCAAAGTCTCGAATATCAGCAATAGTGTTGGATGCTGAGTCGTGGGTTTTCCCTTGATTATTTGGTGTCAAACCATTCATGGATTACGATTCTCCTTATTTCCCTAGCTATCAACGGTGTAAAAGTGTACCACATCTAACTTTCGCCGAAGTTGCTCCCAATTTAGATGAAGAGTCAATCTGAGGCCGATTTACGTTTCAGGGTCAACTGATGCTACCTGATGACTTGGTCGATTGGTTAGTCTTTAGAAACTGCCTTCACAGGTTGAAGCCAGTTACGCACGAGTTGAATTACAAGGTCTAACACATACCATGTCGCTAAAAACGCTATACATTCCAACGAGAAACTGTGAAATTTATAGAAAATTTCCGCAATAAGAAATACAACTATAAGAGCAGGTCCCTGTTCTAAAAGCAACCGCCGAAGTGGAATTGATTGAATCAATGTATACATGATTTTCTCCTATGAAAGCTATTCTTAAAGTTTTCAGATGTTGTGACAATCAATATTAGTTTTCAATTGCCGGCATCAATGAAGAGCCAAAGGACGGTCGGAACTCGGGGCTAAGGTTCTGAAATATGATTTTGGCGGGCGTTACATCACCAATAACATTCAAAATCTGGACAATGTCTGCCCGAATTGAGACATCCTCACTTTCTATTGTTGAAATAAGTTGCCGAGTTTGATTGGTATTCCCAGCAAGTGCCTCTGCCCAGATCTGCTCGATCATAATTCGAGGATGGGTCGGCTCATGGGGAACTATCATTTCCTGAATTTCTGCCAGAGCTACCTGGACTCTACCTGACTCCCGAAAACGTAGGCCGGCGTCCACCAAGAATAGCAATTTTATCAGTCGGGCAGCATCGCTTTGCTCACCTTCGACCGCTTGGGGGACTAACGTATCAATTGCATTCAGAACTAATTGGCGTTCAGAGTTAATTTGAGATGCCCAGCCCAGCTCGGCGCGATGATTGACCAACTCTAAAATCTGGTTTTGCGGATAGGTCGACTGGGCCTCGCGCAAAATCAGCCGTCCTTCGTGGTGAATATGACTGATCGGTTGAAATATGCCCCGTTGATTGGTCACCACTTTCCGCCAGCAATAGGCAATTCCTATTGCTGTATGAGCACTGCCGTCATCCCAGTTAAACAAATCCCGTTTCTCATATTCAGAAAAAAAGTATGGATCGGCTAGTAACCCGCGAAGTGATTTTAACGCTTGATCGGATTTTGATAGCCGCTTCAGAGGGCCGTTAGCCAAAAATGGTTTGATAACCTCGTGTTCTAATACCTCGTCGGCCAGATTTGGATGGGCTTGAAGAAGCTGATTCGCGACACCAGTTACGGCAGTGCCGAAGAGTGATTTAGCCATGCGAGTTTCATGGTTCGAAAGAGCCCGGTAACCGCCTACTTCTAAGTTATTGCCAGAGACAACAAGAAGCCCCGCCACAGCATAGGCCAGTGGCTCGATGGTTGTTCGGCGCTCACTTTTAGCCTTCGCGCGAAGGCTATCATAGTTACCGAGAATGGTATCAGTTGTTAATTCCAGTATTAAATTGGTCATCATAACCTCACAATTCTCAATGTCCATTCGTGTTTAGTGTCGCCCGGATTCATTTCCCATCCTTTTGCTTTGACTCTCAAAGTATTGCCAACTTGAGATATGAGATCAACCCCTGGGTGATTTACAATTCCATTAAAATAGTCTGGTCCGGGAACTGTAATTTCAACCCGATCCATATACTCGTTCCAGGAGTCAAATCCATCCCATTCAATGCCACAATCTCGAATTAGAATCGGTAAATCATCAACTGTCCAGATACGGAATATCCGGTTGTGAGTGTAGGTTTTATCTTTTTCAACGAAGTCATCTGTCCACCAAGCAGCCCACTGTCCGTTAACACCGTAATACATATGCCAGTCATCCCATGTCTCTTCAGTTTCAACCGCTTTGACAGTCTCAAAGGTTACTTCAAATTGACTCAGAACATGACCGCCCGGTTCGCTCCAACCACACTCCACAATGGCATAATAGCCCACTGGAATCTGCGAAGCCGGGGTTAGATCAACCTCTACATCAAAATATGCATCATGCTGGAGGGTGAACTTTGGCTGTAAAGCCGCCGGGGCAACAACCGGCACAAAGCCCACCGGAAGACGCGCACTTCGGTTCCAAACTCGAAATGCCAGATCATCTCCGCCGTCGGCCGGATCATCATTCTGACACAATTCCAGAAAGTCGTCCACCTCATCCCAATCCGGGACCTGGATGTACTCACTTAAGACAACACGTGCGCGTAACACTGCGGTTGGGCTGGGACGCGGAACCGGAGGGAAGAGTTGAAACTTTAGAGGATGCAGCTTGAGATTGGTGACCCAACAGTCCGTTGTGTCTCCCCAGATACCATTGGGCGGATTGGCGCCCGTTTCATCCTGCCAGCGAGAGCCAACATCTCCCGGGAAACCGCCGGAAACCCCCATTCCGATAATGGCCCGATTTACCGGAACCATAGCCCCACCATTTCCCAAGGGAGCGGCAGTCGTATGCTCTCGAACGATAGTGTGGCACGGATGAATTTCGGTCTTGACAGGCATGTGGCCAGCATCAAAGATGTGACGACCCTGAATGAACACATGTTCGCCCCAAAACGGTCGCCATTGGATAGGCAAAGAACCTGTTTCCCACTCATTGTCAATATAAGGGTATTCATTTCCGCCACTCAAGGCTTTGGTACTGGCCGTATAATCAAGCATGTAGATAAATGGAGCATCAAGGAACATAGTCCAGTTCCAATCCATTGTCTCGTGCGTAAAGGGATAATCCTCTTTGGTACGACGGCTGTAATGTTGAAACCCGGCTACACAGTAGCTCTTTTCATCGGTTACAGGTAACCACTGTGGTTGACCGAAAAAAATTTCAATTCCACGAGGCGATCTTGGGGTTTGATTAATGGGAATGACCGACTCCTCTCCCCACGGATTACAGTGCCGATAGATCCACATCCTTACCGATTGGGTATTGCCTTTCCCTTTATCCTGTTTGGCGTGAAACGCCTTGGTATCTTGAAAACTGATGTATTCGCTGCAGCGATAGATTAATGCGTTCTGGATAATTTCATTATGCTGAGGCTGCGTAAGGACTCCTCGCCCAACACGGCTCAACATCCGACGCAGGCTGATTGTTTGGGGCCGGTGGAACTGTACTCGGTTGCTATCGGACGGAAAAACTTCATACCACAGGCTATAGTCAGCGCCATCCAATGTGAATTTTCCAATAGCTCGATGCCTCGGGGTTGATCCAATGACTACCTCGCCCAGGAAATCATCAGCATCCGGCCAGTCTTCGTCAAACAGCTTGATTCTTATCTCGTTCATAAAGGAGTAAGATCGATTGAGAAGCCACCGTTCTCCATTATTAAGATCACGGTTCATAATATTCGCCGGCCCACCATCGACCCTGACTTCCAACCGGCACGAGTCGGCATGGGTATAATCTTCAGTTGTAATACACTCCAGGGCTGTCATAAATAATACAGGCATCATTCCTCGCTTTCTTCTATTACTGTAGAGCAACAATGATTGGTATTAGGCTCTGGCCGGCTTCGAGAGGCTGTAGCGCTTTTCCGATAACGGCTCCAAAAGCCTGAAGCGGATCTGTGGCTTTCATCGCATAACCAGATGTCGATGAAGTTGTAAGTAAATCCCCCACTGCAATCGGGGCAAATTGGGCATCAACTTTACAATAGGTTTTTCCTACTAAGGCAAGAGGCAAGCGTTTGCCTCTTGCGGCATGTCGATCCAAAATCAATCCCGGTTTGTAGCAACCAGCACCGGAGATGACGCCAGCTACTCTTTTGTCGAATGCACGAGTACTCGGCTGCAAGCCACCTTTATCATCAAGCACCATGACGGTTCCAGGTTCAACATCTTCCTTAGTTGATATGTCAAAATCTTCAGCGAAATCGGCATTACTGAGGATTATGTCTCCTTCAGCCCCATCCAGGCGAATGGTTTCTAGCCCCGCATTATTCCTAACGCTTAGATTACCGTCGATACCATTTGCGCCTACCTCGATGTTTCCTCTATCCCCATCTAAGCGGATGGTTTCTTGTCCGACGTTATTTCTCACGCTTAAGTCGCCATGGGCACCGTTTCCTCCCAGATTGACGTTGCAACCGTTCCCGTCCAGGCGGATCGTTTCATTCCCCGCCGAGTTTCTGACCACAACATCACCATCCTGACCATTGCCCCCAGCAATAACGTCTCCCGTGTTGCCGTCCAGACGGATCGTTTCGTTCCCTACCGAGTTCCTGACAACCACATCACCATCCTGGCCATTGCCCCCAGCAACAACATCACCGCTGTTTCCGTCCAGGCGGATCGTTTCAGTGCCCGCTGAGTTTCTGACCACGACATCCCCATCTTGACCGTTGCCGCCAGCGATAACGTCGCCCGTATTCCCGTCCAAACGGATCGTTTCATTCCCCGCCGAATTTCTGACCACAACATCACCATTCTGACCATTGCCCCCAGCAATAACATCACCGCTGTTTCCGTCCAGGCGGATCGTTTCAATGCCCGCTGAGTTTCTGACCACGATATCGCCATCTTGACCGTTGCCGCCGGCTATAACGTCGCCCGCGTTCCCCTGCAAGCGGATCGTTTCAGTGCCCGCTGAGTTCCTGACAACTACATCGCCATCTTGTCCATTACCGCCAACAGTTAAATCTCCAGTCATGCCATCCAAGCGAATGATCTGATCACCACCAGCATTACTGATTATTATCTCTACGGTCTGGCCACTGATGCGGACTCGCTCATTGCCATTGGAGTCGAGCAAGATGATATCATTGGCTTGGTTGGTTGTACCGGTCGCACCGTCTATCTCATAGGTCTGATTCCCAGCAGCATCAGTCAAAATAAGACGTCCCCTGTGTCCAAAACCTCCAGGAGGACCTCCAATGATCACATCTCCATTATTCGCATCGAGCGATATTACAGGTGGCCCAATTCCATCATCAATGTGTGCAGGATCAGGAATACATATTTTGCCTGGTATATATTGATCACACATTCTTAGCTCCTTTCTTCAGATTGGTTATTGAATTTAAGATACTGTTTATTTCAAGCTTTAGCCGTTATTAGAAGTATAAGACAAAAGGAATGTAACTTTAAGGAAAAAAGAGTGGGGATTGAGTGAGGATTTGGGGCAAAATGGTTAAGGGCCTGGTCGGTAATCGTGACTCCAATCGGGACATAGAATACACGGGAGCGAATTTTCCCTAGATCACCCGCAGCGCCAAAATCTTCCGGTTTACAGATCACGGTTGAGCTTCCTGATTAAGGTTTTGGTGAGTAGGCGAGGGCATCGCGCTGTACCCTCGCCTCTCCTTAGATCTATACATCTCTTTTGTAAACAAACCAAAGGCCGTACTCGCTACCCTCAGCCGCTGACCCATACCGTCTTTCCTCGACATACAGATAATTCAGCTTCGACTCTGGGATCACAGACAAGGTCACATCATTATCTGAGCCCAGCTTTCGAGTACTAGTTGCAGACAATGGCGTTTTTGGATCGGTGAGGAAGAATAATTCTTCCTCCGACAATATGATCACATCAAAGAGAATCCGATCTGCTGGAGCCCAAGCTGCCCAAAATATGCCAACAATTAGGATCACGGCGATGACGATCCCGGCGATTAGGGCCGCCGTAAAAAATGCTACCATTTTTAGTGCGCCAATTACTATGCCAGCCGAGCCAGTGCCAACGATAACTTCCCAGACCTTCTTGAGATATAGCAAATAAGCATCGCCAAACGACTTCACTTGTTCCTTCAGAGCATCCTCATCATCGACTTCATAACCAATCAGGCCAATCGCCAGCAATCCCTCAAATGAAAGGGGGGCCCCCGGTTCGCCAATGATGCGCCAGTCCCAGTTGGTGAGTGTTTCGCCTTCATCGGCATCACTCCAGGTCCAGCTTTCTTGGGCAGGTAGTTCAAGCCAACTTGGCGTAGCACCTACGGCATTCAGCGTAACTGGGATCGCCTTAAGATAAATTTCATCGCTGAACCATTCACCGTCAGTCTCGTTGTAGCAATGGCCTTTATCTACCCAAATGCGGTAACTCAAAGATTGAGAAGGTAAGATTTTTAGATAGGCAGTGTTCGAAGCAAACTCCTTCGGTTTGGAACCGTCTGTTAGGATATAGTTGATATTGTTCGGTGCAACAACTTTTACAATGTAGATGCCGGGTACAAACTCGGATAGACCATCAGGTGTTTTGTCAGGGATATGGAAGCTTAAGTGATCTGTGACTCGGTGATCGGCTATCACGGTGCCGTCAGGCTGGTGTATTGGAGTCGCAGCGTCACCGCAAACCGTTCCTTCTAGCAGATACTTGATGTCCGGGTTCTCGAAATGCACTAACTCGACCTTGCAATTCTCGCTGACAAAATTAAAGCCCACAAGGTTGGCTACCTGCCCTGCCCTTGCTTCTGGAACTCGCAGGCATAGGTCACGGTGTGCTGGCCCTGCCCCATCTTCACAGTTGGGAAAAGTGGCAATCTTACATTGTGCTTTGACTTCTTGGGTGTCTTCGTCCAAAGTGAAAGTGCAATCTTGTTTATATTCCTCAGGGAGATAGTTATCCAGAGGCTGACGATGACTGTGCGTTCGCAAGCCGTTCACGCTGTTAATCCAAGGCCAGGGAGCAACCACCATTCGGGATGGTAAATCAATTCTTGGGAACTCTCGTTCCCAAGGGCGAACCTTGCCTGCCTCACAGGTAGCTTGAGCATATAAGAAGTCGCGGCCGAGAATCATAGCTTCATCTATCCAGGTTTTGGCTAGCGTATCAATGTCAACAGGTTTTTCCAGCGACCAACTGAGGAAGCCCTCTCGAAATAGACAATGCTGCTGGGAAATGGGAATCTCGTCAAAAACCTTTAAGCCCAGACGCAAAGCATCTAGAATCTTTGGGTCCAAACCTTTCAAATAAACGAACATTTCCTTCTCAAATTCGTTACCCGACTCTTGCTTTTCGACATAACGTCGGAGTAAATGAAGAATTTGTGGTGTAATGGCGTCTTTTGTTGGTAAGGTATCACAAAGATGGGACAGCTTGACTTTCGACGAAACCTTAGGCTTGTGCAAATGCTTCTTTTCAACGCCTGGCAAATCTTTTAGAATCTCCAGGACTTGTTGGCAACAAGAACGACGTGCTCTCCTTGGCTGCCTCTTTCGTTTGCGTGGAATTACCTCTCTATCCTCAGGCGTTGCGTTACTGGAAGGTTCTAATACGCCAAGATTTTCCACACTCTGTGCAACCTGTTTATTGGGTGGAGTGGTTTTTTGACTTGTCATCTCTAAATTCTCCTTTCAATTGTGAGCAATAAAATAAACATAAGAAGATTACAACAAAGAAGGGCCTTTATAAAGGAAAAAAGAGTGGAGATTAGGTGAGGATTGGGTGAGGAATTAGAGTAAAGCGACGGAGGGACACAGGTGCAGGAATAAAACACTCTAATTGTTAGAAGTGTTCAATTTCCTGGCGTTCTTCTCCCCAGCGTTAGTGCCTTTTGACGATTTCACCGGTGGCAGAATTTGTGCTTCACGATCCATCCCCGATTGTGCCCTCAGTAGCTCTAACTCTCTGAGCAAGCGTTGATTGATCAAGCGCAAGGCATCAATCGTTTTCTGGGGATCACCGTTGCTAAAAGCGATGCGTTCAAGTAAAGTCATGCGTTTTCTCCTTTAAAATACGGTAGTCGGATGTCAGTAGTCAGTCGTCAGTAGTCGGATGTCGGTAGTCGGATGTCAGTAGTCGGATGTCAGATATTTTCCTTCTTGGGCCGTCTCAATCAAGACTAGCTGACTCCTCTGTTATTATCACAGCATACACCAAAGACGAACCTGTTTTAAGGAAAATCCGGTGGGGAATAAGTGGTGATTAAAGGGGGATTTAGTACCGGCTGGTGAGCCAAGACCCGGTAAGATCGTGAAAAGAGCAAAGCTTTCATCTTCCAATGGCAAAGTTCACCGGCCGACTCGCAGTAGGCGACCAACGACGAAGGATTGATGGATACTTATCCTTCGCCGTTGGTCAGTTTATAGTGTTATGCCCCTGGCTTTGCCCTACTTCACGATGAGGGGCAAGAACAGGGGGTTAGGGCGAGTCGTAGTACCCGGATCAACTGAGGTGGTCAGGTTGGCAGCCGCGGACAGACTCGGATAGCTCTGCGAGGTGACGGTTACCGTGGCGGTATCGGTGGCTCCGGGGGCAGCGTCGGCGGGGATCATGACCTGCAGGTCGATGGTCTCGCTTTGGCCAAAGGCTAACGGACCAATGATCACCTGAGCCAGCGTTGAGCCTTCGCCGAGCGGGGTTAAGACCGGCCAGGTGTTGTCGCTTACATTTAAGGTATAACTGTCGCTCAGATTTAAGGTGTTGGTTACCTGTAGGGTGTAAGCCACGCCGGCGCCGGGCTGGCCAAGTTTGCTGTCCGCCTCGGGCGTCAGGATGATGCCCGAGGGGCTGATGGTCATCGTCACCGCCAGCGGAGCGACGGTGTAGGGGGTTTCTTCCCTAACCAGTAGGGCGGCGGTGTAGCTGCCGGGCTGCGTAATTTCAGGCACGCCGGCATCAAAAGTTACCGTAATGTCCTGGCTCGCACCTGGGGCCAGTGTACCCGTCTCGGGCTCGACCGTCAGCCAAGGCACGTCGGGCGGCGGACAGTCGGCCGGTTGGCCGGGGAACGCAAAGCAGATAGCCAGTTCATCGCTTAGAGCCGAGGTGTCGTAACTATACTGCAGACCGGTGGCAGCATCGCCCTGGATGCCCACCGTCGCCGATTGACCCTGGTCAAAGAAGTTATCGTCAAAGCTAACGTCCTGATACTGGAACAGGATGTTTCCGTTTTCATAGAGAATGACCTGCCAGGTGCCGTGGCCGGTAGTCCAGTAGCTTCTGACCTGATAGAATTCGATGATTAGCCCCGAGTCGATCACCTGGTAGTAAACCGCGCCTGGCCAGATAACCAAATCATCCCAGAAAGGTGCGATGAAGGTCTCAACGCCGTAATAATTGACGCTGGGAATTGTACTATTATCAAGACCCAGATATTCATTTTCAAAGTAAATTGTACCGTTAGAAGCAATGGCTATCTCGGTGTAGTCCGTGCCATAGAAGTTAAAAGGAAACGGCAGGGACACAGGCCAAGCATACCCGTCGTCGACGCCCGTCAGTTGGGTAATTTCAATACCGCTCCCGCCCGCAGGTGGGGCAATTTCAATCCAGTCGTAGCTGGGCCCCGCGCCATCGTTAGAGTCGGTGTAGCTGTAGCCAAAAGGATCGGGATTACTGTCGGTGGGTTCCGCCGCAGCCTCATGGGATGGTTCAGCCTCGGGATTCTTCTCTTCCGGTCGGTTGTAACGCTGCCCGGCGACGTGCAGGTTCGTGGCGTCTGGCGGTGGGTTCAGGGGAGCAAAGCTTCCGGGATTTTCTCGCCAGGTAAACGTGGTCGCCACGCCGCCGTCATTGGTGAGCGAAAATGCCATCGTCCGGCTCTCGCCAAACTTCAAGATAGCGTCCAGGCTGGCCGGCAGGTCAACCAGAAGCCCCGCCGGTAGTTGAAAATCTTGTTGGATCGAGTCGTTCTGACCAACTGTAACCGCTCGCGCCTCAGGACTGTATCCGCCGGCCACGGTCGCGGTTAGAGTATGGGTTCCAACCGGGACAAAGAGTTTGTAGAAGCCACCGTCATTGGTGGTTGCCGCAGGAATGCCCTCAGTGGTGACGGCGGCGCCCGCCAAAGGCAGGTCGGTGTTGGCATCATAAACATAGCCGTATACCTGACTGCCGGGCTGGGGAGCGCAGCCGGTCTGAATGCCGACATCGTCAACCAGCCAGCCCAAATAATCATCATAACCCCCATCAACACTATCAAAGCGGAAGCGGGGTACCACGGTCTGGCCCTGATAGGGCGTTAAATCGAATGTCTTTCGGTACCAGACGCCCTCGGTATCGCCTTCACCCAACGGGGTCCAGCTACTCCCGCCGTCGGTGGACAGCTCGATGGTGCGGTTATCCCAGGTACAGTCGCCGCCACATTCGGTCTGCTCGTAACTGGAGAATGAAAGCGTGGCCGGGCCGGAAGCCGGGAGGTCAAGCGGGGCCGCCAGGGTCAGAGTCCCCTCAAAGCTGCTGCTATTGGCATAAGTGCAGCTATCCGCATGACCATAGTAAGCCGCGTGACCGGTACTGGGGAAAGGCGCAACTTGAGCGCCGCACGTATCCGTCTCGGCCTCCCGATGCCATAAACCGGTGGTTGCCCACTGGCCCAGCCCGGCTTCGAAATCATCAAAGAATTGATAGGTCGGCGTGTACCCCGGCGCGGTACAGGCTACCGGATCCGCCACTAAGCCAAAATCCTCGCTCTCGTCGCCGGTTAGCGGCCCAACGCTGCGGCTAAGTGGGGTGTACCCGTCGGGTTCGGCCCGAACGGTAAAGGTGTAACCGGTTCCGGCCGCCAGAGAAACATTATAATAGCCGGTGACCGGATCATTCTGCACCGGCTGGCCCGGATAGCCCTCGATGTCAATCTCGGCCGAGAGCGGCCAGCCGGTCACCCCATCGGTAACATACCCGCTGACGGTATAACTGTCGGCCGGCTCCAAATTGATGTCGAGCGTGGTGGTTGCACCGGACACAATCACAACATTGGCGATTTGGGCCGGCATATAGCCGTATTGAGCCACATCGACTGTGTGAGGTCCATCGAAGAGTTGCAGGGCATATTGACCGGCGGCATCACTGGTCGTGTGTCGAGTCAGGGTCGGACTAAAAGTGGCTTGAATGGTGGCTCCGACCAAAGGGGCTTGCGACTCCGCGTCGCTGACCGTTCCGGCCAGCGTGCCGCTGTCGCCATAGAGCAGAGCCTGCTGCACGGCAGCCAAAGCATCAATGGTCCCGTACCCCCAATCGTTGTTGGGACCGGTGGTGTAATCCCCCCCACAGTTTGAGCCGGTTTGATCGGCTAATGGGACGGCGGTCTCTTTAATCATCTCCATCGTTTCGGGCACAAACCCACGCAGGCCGGGATTGGCCGACCAGATCAGGCCGACCAGACCGGTAACGTGCGGACCGGCCATACTGGTGCCATACCAACCTCCTTCGTAACCGCCGCCAGACACGCTAGAACGGATATTCTCACCGGGCGCCGTCACATCGGGTATGAATTCATCGGGATATAGGAGAGATTGCCCTCGACTGCTAAAGTAGGACAGTGTTCCGGGTAGACTACCACTAACGTGACCAACTGAGCCGGTAGTCAGCGCTTGCCGATAGTCGCCGGGTGAGCCTAGAGACTGGCAATCAGGGCCGTCATTGCCGGCTGAAACCTCGACCACAATCCCGGCCGCTTCTAAAGCCGCTATCTCATCTTCAAAGGCGGGATAATCGCCGCCGAAATAACCCCAGGAGTTGTTGATAGCATCAGGCGCCAAGTCGGGGCGTGGATCTTCGCCTTTCAGATCCCATGGAGCTAAATCCCACTCAAAACACTCGGTAATGGTGGTATCACTGCCCCAACCAAAATCATCCAAATTCTTGCAATGAATGGTCCGGCTGCCAGGCGACACGCCAATCTGATTAGCTTCCCCATCGCTGCCAACCATTGTACCGGTGGTGTGAGTCCCGTGATTATCACCATCACCGGGCGCTGTGGGGTATGTTCCGGTTGCATCCCACCAGTTGTAATTGTGGTCGGCGGTCGTCCCATTCCAGCCGCGATACTGGTTGATCAAGGCCGGGTGATCCCAGTCCAAACCCGTATCGTTACCGGCCAGCACAGTCCCTTGTCCATCAATCCCTAAAGCCCACACCTCGTTGGCCCTGATAAAGGTAATGTTCGACTCAACCGTCAACACCCCCGGCTCCGGCCGGGGATCGATCCGCGGTTTCTCAAGCTGGTAGGGATGATTGGCCGTGATACGAGCCACATCAGACCGAGCGGCCAAGTTAAGCAGGGTGTTTCGGGTGCCGTTTTGAACCAGAATCTTGTTAGCAATATAAAAGGATCGATATCGTACCCCCTGTCGCTCAAGCTCCTGACGTAGTGCTTTTTGGCTGCGCTCGGCGGTGCTGCGCAGCGTTTCAAAAACAAAGCGACCCTTGCCCTCCTTCGTCTTCAATAAATAAGCCGAGCTAAGGTCGGCTTTTTCCGTCAGCCACACAAAGAATTCAGCCTGGCTGGTTGAGTTTAAGTCTGATAAGAGCGAGGGTTCAATCTTACTAAGGGGATCCGCTTGCCAAGGGGGACGACTCGGGGGGTAGCTACTTTCGATTGTACTTGGAAAGAGCGTTGTCGCTGTCACCTCGTCCGGTAAGCTAAGGTAAATTAGCCAACTTGTAACTGATAATATCACAATAAGCATTGACCAATTCTTATGGGATCGCGCCATGGAATTCCTCCTAATAGGTTATGTTTTCCCGAAACGTTTTGCCAACTGCCGCTAGAGACTCCCATTCAACTCCGGGAATCTTCAGTTTGACGATTCAGGTTGAGTTGAGCCTTGAGCAACTCGTTTGCCGCCTGACGTCATCTCAGTTTATACCAAAGATTAATTTTCTTAAGGGGATAGCGAGTGGCGATTAAGTGGTGATTAAGTGGCAATGGAGTGGCAAAATTTGCCCGGAGTAAAAGAACAAAGGGGCAGACTGTTCTGCACCTGCCCCTGTTCCGATTTATGATTATTAGGTTTTCAAAAACCGATAACCTATCCCCCGTACATTCTGAATGCAGCCGGCCGCCTCACCCAGAGCGCGGCGGAGCGTCTTGAGCACCGTTTTGAGCCGATCAGGGTCTTCAACGTATTCGCCGGGCCAGACTTGGGTCTCAATCTCCCGGTGGGAGACGACCTGTCCGGCATGGGTGACCAGACAGGCCAATAATTCAAACTCGGTTGGCGTCAGCGATAAAGGCGAGCCGTGCAGCAGCGCCACCCGCTGCTCCGTATCCAGAATGATTGGCGGCGCTTGCCGCACGCTCGGCACAGACTGTTTGGAGATGAACTCCCGAAACGTCGGGGACAGAAAGACGATTTCGTTATCAACGCGCAGCACCACTCCGACATTTCGCAGCCGCTCCACGGCCTCCAAATTCGTTTGTTGGGTTAACGGCAGCAAAGCCAGGTGTTTTTGGTCCTCGGACGACAGACTATTCCAGGTGAAAGTCCAATGCGGCTCCACCTCAGCTAAAAATCGACGGCGTACCTGCTTACGATTTTCTTGCTCTAGCGTAGTGTTACCAAAGCTAAGGTAGGCAAAAGCGTGATAAGCGGCCAGTTGCAGATAAAACGGATGCGGTCCAGCCAATTCAAGCAAGAAATCGATAGTGGCCGGGGTGAAAGTCACCCCACCCTTAGCAGCAAGGTCAGACAGGCATAACTCAGCCTCGTCACGAGCGAATGGCCGCAGACGAATCTGGGCAAAAAAGTTAAAGAACGGCGAACTGAGCACGCTGGTTTGGGCATAGGTTAGTTCAAGCAAGAGTTTGGTCGAAACCGTCACATAGGCCACCTGGTGGCGGGTGGCTAACCCCCTCAGGCCGGAAAAGAATTGAGCATCCAGATGGGGATTGGCGCTGAGCGCCTCGAATTCGTCCAATAAGAAGACAAGCCGGATCTGCCGGCGGGCCACCGTGCGCACAGCCTGCTCCAAGCTCCGGTAGCTGCCGTTGGCCGGCGAAGCGGGCTTGCGCTCAAGCCGGATATCCGCTTCAGCAAGGGCTTCCCCCATTTCTTGCAGCAGCAGTTCGTAAAGTTCAGTTTGATGCAAAGCAGCACAGCTTTCGCAGTTGACATAGATAAAACAGTGTTGCTCCGGAGCCAAACCGTATTGCTCAAGAACGGCCGAATTAGCCAAGTAAAACAACAGGGACGTTTTACCGATCCGGCGGGGGCCGACGATCGAGACGCTTTGGGCCTGGCGCAGCAGTTCGAAGGTCCGGCTCGTCTCCTGCCGGCGATTGCAAAAATAAGCCGCATTGCGGATCGGGCCGCGATGAATAAATGGATTGGCGATAATCATGGTTGTGCCTCCTCTCTAAAGCTGATTACGTATCACTCACCATTGAGGATCAGTCCAAAGGAAGATAGTTACAGGCAGCTATTTATCCTAGTCGATTCTGGCGATCCTCAAATGTTATTTTGTTGGCAAAATGGGTCCATAGCTGGTCATTTTTCTAAGCCGGCCTGATCCCCTTGATCGTCTATCCGGGCAGCAGCGATGGCTTGCCGCCGAAGAAAGGCAAAGAGCCTTTCCAAACTGGCAAAGCGGTACATCTCGCCACTTTGGACACTCTCTAATGTGGCCCGCCACCGTAAATGGCGGCCGCCATCTTCTTGCCAAAGACGCAATAGATAAGAATGGTACGATTTGTGTTTTTGCGTTGCCATAGATGACCTGCTCCATACTTGATTATTTCCCTTATCATAACCCGCAACCGTTGAGACAGCGTTGAGAATGCAGCTTTCTACCGTTGAGAATTTTATGTTTGCAAAAACTATAAGAGGCAAATTGATATCACACCGATAAAACAACAGCGGATTGTAGAAATAAACGGATAAAACGAGCAAAAATCCGCTCCTTTCGTCAATTCGTTGTTGTCTATTTTTGTAATGTGTCGTTGACCATTACAGATTCTTGCAAAAACTAACAAAATTTGATAGAATGCACCCCGGTTAACAAAAAGACGTCCCCACATAACAAATCCATCATTTCTAATAGGTCTTCAACAATTTAACGGTATCGATCCACGACTTGTTGGTCAGCAGCTTTACTCTGGCCGCGTATGGCGGTTGCAGAGTTGAGCCTGCTTGCCGATGAATGGCTTCAAACCTACCTCGATAACAATACGATAAAGCATTAACGCCAGTTGCACTCTAGCTGAGTGGGAATAACAACATATAAAGACAGGGGAGAGATATGCTTTCAAGAAAAGTATGGCCACTGTTGCTGACATTATTCGTGCTGATGCTAGGAGTCGCTTGCGCTGCTGAACCGGAGGTTCAAACCGAGACCGCTGTCGAAACAGTGGTCATCGAGGAAGCCAATGAAGCTACGGCTGAACCGTCCGGCGATCAAAGCGAGTCCGTTGTCGAAGAACCGAAGGTGACGCAGGCGGAGCCTGAAGAGCCGCCGGTAGAGTCTCAAACTGAGCCAATTCGGTTGGACCTCCATAGCCGCACCGATCCACCCAGCTTGGATCCGTCTCTGGCCAACGATACAACCTCCGGGTTCTTTATCGGCCAGATGTTTATCGGCCTGACTACCTTTGATGATGAGGCCAACGTGGTACCCAGGCTAGCCACCGATTGGGAGGTGTCTGACGACGGGTTGAAATGGACCTTTCACCTGCGTGACGACATCCGCTGGGTCCGGCGCGATTCGGACAGCGGTACGTTTGAGGATATCGGGCCGGTGACTGCCCAAGATGTGGTCTACGGCGTCACGCGAACCCTCGACCCCGCTACCGCTTCAACGAATGCTTACAATTTATACCTCATCGAAGGTGCCGAGGCTTTCAACGCAGCCGACCCGAGCGCCGAGAACATCGAAGAACTCGTGACCAACCTGGGTGTCAGCGCTCCCGATGAAACTACGGTCGTCTTCAGGTTAACCAGCCCGGCCGCTTACTTTCCGGCCATTACCGGCCTGCGTATGATGTACCCCCAACCTCAGGCGGCTATCGAAGAAGGTGGTGAGCAATGGACCGAACCAGGTTCGATTGTGACCAACGGGCCATACACCCTGGCTGAGTGGAATCACGGCGCGTCACTGCTGCTGAAAAAAAACCCGCTATGGATCGATGCCGACGAAGTACAAATCGACCTGATCGGTGGGCCAATCGTCGAGCAAGCATCTACAGCCATGGCCCTGTATGAAAATAATGAACTCGACCTCATTGCCGACCCACCCGGCTGGGAGCCGCCGCTGGCCGACATGGATCGCATTCAAAGCGATCCCCAACTCAGCCAGGAATATTTTACGGCACCACGCTTGTGTACCGACTTCTTTGGCTTTGTTCAAACCAAGCCCCCATTTGATGACGTGCTGGTACGCAAGGCTTTTGCCACGGCCATCGACCGGGTCAACATTGTTGAAAATGTAGCCAAAGGTGGGCAGATTCCGGCTCACTCCTTTGCCGCACCCGGTACTCTTGGCAATGTGGCCGATGATATGCGTATTGGCGGTCACTTGATCCAGGCTGATTACGCCGATCAGGTCGCTCAAGCTCAAGCGTGGTTGGCCGAAGCCGGCTATCCTGAAGGAGACGGAATTGATATCATTTTGGGCCACGACACGGCTGAAGGCCAGATCCAATTGGCCCAGGCGGTTCAGGCGATGTGGCAAGAGGCTTTTCCCCAGGCTGACATCACCATCGAAAGTCAGGAATGGGGCGTTTACATCGATACCCTGATGCCCGGCTCGCCGGATGAAACAAAACCGCACATCTTCCGCTTAGGCTTGTGTTCCGATTATCCCGACCAAAACGACTGGCTGCCGGTGTTTACATCGGAAAGCGGCATGAACGTTACCAAATATAACAATTCCGAATATGATGCGCTGATCGAGGCAGCCACCTTTGAGGCCGACATCACCAAGCGCCTGGCTCTATATCGCCAGGCCGAGGCGATGATCATCGACCAGGATGCCGTGATTGCGCCGATTAATTATTACACCTTCAACCGCCTCTACAAGCCCTGGCTGACGAAAGTGGTCATCAGTCCGGTTGGCGTCGATCCGATAGCCCAGTGGGAAATCGATTGGGAGGCCAAAAAAGCGGCGCGGGACGAGTAGCGGTATATTTAATGCGATTTATTCATGGCCCGATTATCATTATCTTTTCTGGGACCCTTCCAGGCCCAACTGGATAACCAACCTGTCAGCGGCTTCCAGTCGGACAAGGCGCGTGCCTTACTGGCTTATCTGGCCGTAGAAGGCAATCAACCGCACCGGCGTGATCGCCTGGTCGGATTATTCTGGCCGGATTGGCCGGACAGTAACGCACGGGCCAATCTGCGCCATGCGCTCAATAATTTGCGGACGGTATTACGAGACCGTAATGCTACTCCACCCTTTCTCCTTAGCGATCGACAGACCATCCACTTCAATCCCGACAGCAGCTATCGCCTGGACGTAGCTGAGTTTAGCCGATTAGTCGACAGGCGGCCGACTGCACCCCAGACCGATGAGATGAGCGAGCAAGCTGTTGAACGTTTACAACAGGCGATAGCGCTCTATACCGGTCCATTTCTAACGGGCCTCTTTCTCGAAGGGTGTGCCGCGTTTGAAGAGTGGAGCCTGCTGACCCGCGAACGACTTCAAATCCAACTCTTGGCGACGCTCCAGAACTTAACCCATCATTTTGAGCAGCAGGGTAATTACGAGTTTGCCTTCAACTATGCCCGACAGCAGGTCGAAATCGATCCGTTGCAAGAGCAAGCCCACCGCCACCTTATGCGACTGCTGGCTCGCACCGGTCAGCGCAGCGCTGCTCTGGTTCAGTTTGAGACGCTTCGGCAACGGCTGGCCGACGAACTCGACGTGGCCCCAAGCGCAGAAACTACCGCCCTCCACCAACAAATCCAGACCGGCCAATTGCCGTCGCCGGCGGAGTTAATGCCAGAAACAATTGCTGCCCCCTCATCGACTGCACCGCCGCCACACAATCTACCGGCTCAGCTTACTAGTTTTATCGGACGCTCTGCTGAATTGGGTGACATACAGGACAAATTGCTTCAGCCTGACATTCGACTGCTGACCCTGACCGGTCCGGGCGGCACGGGTAAAACCCGTTTGGCCCTCAAAATTGCCGGCGATTTACTTAATCACTTTGCCGATGGCGTCTATTTTGTAGCGCTTGCCCCGCTTCGGGACCCGGAGTTGATTGTTTCAACCATTGCCGAGGTGCTGCAACTGCACGAAACCGCCGATAGAATCGTGATCGACTTGCTTGCCGAATATATTCAAGACAAAAGATTGCTACTGATATTAGACAACTTTGAGCATTTGACAGAAGCCGGGCCGCTGCTTACGGATTTACTGACCAACGCGGCTAATCTGAAAATTCTTGCAACCAGCCGAACGCCGCTCCATCTGTATGGCGAGCACTGCTACCCTGTGTCCCCGCTCCCCTTACCCGATGCCGAAGCCAGACCTTCCCTTGACAACCTGCTTGAGAATGAAGCTTGCCAACTATTCACCGAACGTGCCAGGGCCGTCAAACCTAATTTCGCCTTGACCTCGGAAAATGTTCAGACGGTCGCTGAGATTTGCACTAGAGTGGATGGACTGCCCCTTGCCATTGAGTTAGCCGCCGCCCGAATTAGTTTATTGCCCCCGCCAAAGTTGCTGGGCCAGTTGAACCGCCGTCTACACATTCTCACTAAGGGGGCTAAGAACTTACCGGAACGACACCAAACTCTGCGCAACACGATTGACTGGAGCTATGAGTTGCTGACTCCGGAAGAGCAAGCTCTATTCAGGCGTCTGGCCGTCTTTGCCGGCAGTTGTTCCCTAGAAGCCGCCGAGGCCGTGGGCAATATCTCCGGCGAGATCGACCTGTTCGACGGCTTGGAGTCGCTGGTGGACAAGAGCTTGCTTAGACAGCTTGAGGTGAATTACGAGCCGCGCTTTGTGATGCTCGAGAGTATTCGGGAGTACGGACTGGAGCAGTTACAAGCAAACGACGAGACTGAGGTCATCCTACAAAGCTGCGTTGACTATTACTTGAGTTGGGCCGAGGAGATGGCTCAGTTGCTACAGGAGTGTGATGAGGAGTCTTGCGTAGAACAGGTAGAGATAGAGCACGACAATCTTCGGGCCGTGTTACATTCGTTCAAAGAAAATCGTCAGACTGAGTTCAACTTGCGGCTGGTGGGACTGCTCTGGCGATTTTGGGAGATGCGAGGTCACTTCACCGAAGGACGCCAGTGGCTGGAGCAGGCCGTGACCGGGAGCGGCGAGGTAGACCCGGCTCTGCGGGCTGAGGCTTACACGGGTGCGGGCACCATGGCCTGGTATCAGACCGATTATCAATCGGCGACCACTCACCATCAGGTCGCGTTAACCCTCTATCAAGAATCGGGCGATGAACAAGGGGTCGCTTTTGCGCTTAACAACCTGGGTGCTCAGGCTAACGCTCAGGGTAATAATGAGCAGGCGACCAAGTATTTTGAGGAAAGTATCGCTCTATCTAATAAACTGGGTGACAAACTCCCTATGAGCTACGCGCTGCACAACTTGTCAGAGGTAGCCAAACATCAAGGAAATTATGGGCGTGCTCTGGCCCTAGCAGAGGAAGCTTTATCAATTATGCGGGAACATGGAAATAAATGGATGATTGCCAGGCAGCTAGCCAATGTGGGCCAGGTACAGAACGAGTCAGGCAACTCCTGGCAAGCAGCACCCTATTTCAAGGAGAGCCTTCTTCTTAGTCACGAACTTGGCAACAACGAGTGTGTTGCCATATGCATCGAAGGATATGCAATGGTGGCTCTGGCTCAAGCTCAGCCGGAGCGGGCAGCACAGCTATTGGGCGCAGCCGAGAACTTGCGGGAAATAGGCGGCGCACCGCTTTCCATGGCCTATAGGGAAGCGTATGACCACAAAATTGCACAAGTGCATGATGCGTTAGGCGAAGCAGCCTTCGCCGCCGCCTGGGCTGCCGGTCGGGCCATGACGTTGGAGCAGGCTGTAGCCTACGCTCTAGAGGATTTGCCGCAGTAGCGAAAACCGGTCTGATCCCCAACTCAGTCAGGAATACTTCACCGCTCCGCGTCTATGCACCGACTTCTTTGGGTTTGTGCATACCAAACCCCCTTTTGATGACCCACTGGTTCGCAAGGCCTTCGCCGCAGCCATCGACCGGGTGGCTCTTATCGAAAATGTGACTAAAGGAGGCCAGGTCCCAGCCCATTCGTTTGCCCCGCCCGGCATCCTGGACAACGTAGCTGATGATATGAGCATCGGCGGTTATTTGATCGAGGCCGATTACGCCGATCAGATCGCTCAGGCTCAGGCGTGGCTGGCCGAAGCCGGCTATCCTGAAAGTGACGGCATTGACATCGTCCTGGGGCACGACACCGCTGAAGGCCAGACTCAGTTAGCCCAAGCCGTGCAGGCTATATGGCAAGAGGCCTTTCCGCAGGCCAAAATCACCATTGAGGGTCAAGAGTGGGGTGTTTATATTGATACCTTAATGCCCGACTCACGAGATGAAGAAAAACCGAATGCGTTTCGCCTGGGTTTGTGCGCCGATTACCCCGATCAAAACGACTGGCTTCCAATCTTCAACTCTAAAAACGCCATGAATATCGCCAAATATAATAATCCCGATTACGACACCTTAATTGAAGCGGCAACAATTGAAAGCAATGTTGCTAAGCGTTTGGACTTATATCGTCAGGCTGAGGATATGTTTATCAATCAAGATGCAGTGATCGCGCCTATCAATTACTATACCTTTAACCGGCTCTACAAGCCCTGGCTAACAACAGTCGTCATCAGCCCGGTCGGCGCCGATCCGGTCGCCCAATGGCGCATTGATTGGGCGGCCAAAACAGCGGCACGTGGCCAATAGAATTAGCTTTACCTTTGTAGAGATGGGGGTAGATCTTGAGCGCCGACGTCGGTTCGATGGCGGCCACTTGCGTGAAGTGGGCCTCCAACGGAGCGGCCTTGCTCCAAAGTGGCGGGCTTCTTGCTCTAAGGCGGAAGCCTCCTTGGGCCAGGTAAGCAGCCTATCTGGTCCAAGTAAGGCGGTGATCTAGCCCAAGTAAAGAGCCTACCTGGCCCAGGTAAGGAGGTGATTTGGCCCAAATAAGGGGGTGATCTGCCTTGAGGTAGGGGGTAACCTGCCCTAAGATAGGAGGTGACATACGCCATCCATGGTAACGCAAAAAGCCCCAAGCCGCAATGGGCTCGGGGCTTTTTGTGGGGCTCGACGTGGGGATGTTATAACACGAACACACTACTCACGTCGAAATCCGGTAACATTACATTAGAGGGTACTTCATTTCACTTCAAGGATATCTTTGAACGCGCCGGTTCGCAGGTTGTTTGTGCCAAAAATGGCGCGGACTTCCAGCCGGTAGAAGCCGGGGGCCAGTCCATCCGGTACGCGGAACACCAGTTGACCACGAGTGGCCTGGCTGAAACGGTCTACCCGAATCTCACTGTTGGACTGCTGGCCGCTGTCATTAACCGGCATAATAAATAACCCTTGCCGGGGGTCGTTCTGGTCAAAGGCCAGCCGCTCGCCCTTGATGCGGGCCATATGGGTGGGCGACAGCACCGTGTTTGGCTCGCTGCCTTCTAAGTTAAAGAACCATTCCAGCTTGGGGGTTGGCAGTTCACTCAGCTGCTTTTCCACACGCACGCTTTGAGTTACCGTGCGCTGAAAAGCGCGGCTGGCGCTGATACACACCCGCACTTTATGACGACTGGAGTCAAACTGATCGTCTTGGTCAATAAAGGTACCCTTGATCGATAGCGACAGTTGGAACAAATCGAGATTGACGCGGTCGCCTTCTATTATCCGTTTGACAATGGTCCGGCTGAAATCTTCAAACAGGGCCACCATATCGGCCGTAGTCAAGGATGAGTGACGAAACTCCATCTCCTGGATAATGTCTTCCAGGCTGAGACTCTTGTAGGCTTCGACGGCCGCACGATAAGATTTATCGTCGTTGCTAAAAGTTTTAGGAAGCAACTTGTATTTGACTTTGTTAGCCATAATTGTCCTCCGATTGGAAAATGTAATAGTGAGTAGAAATTGAAGACCGGGTCAGTGGTCGTCACTAGTGATGTTAAAACTATACCACACCTCGAACCCTCTTGAATAGGGCCAAAAGTCACAAGTTTTGTGGTACCATAGTACTTTGTTCCCATGCCCGAAAGTCACTTGCCATACCGTGGACCAATACGAGGTCTAGTCCGCCACTTTTGTTTGTCTCAGATGTAGTATTTCAATTTTTTAGGCAAAGACACCAGCAGATGAGGAAATCAGAGGTTTATTTGTAAAGCCTTTATAGCTCTACCAAATCTTCCGGTCGATCAACATCCTGAACAATGCCTGGCTGAGTTACTATCACCCGTTCAGCTTGGTCTTGGTGAGCGAGCAGCACCGGCCGGCCGCCGGTATCGCCGCTGATGTGGCTTAGTTCGGAAAATAGGGTGCGATCAAAAAGAACCGGGTTACCGCGCCGGCCGGCGAATTCCGGCCAGACGAGAGGGGCCAGGGTTTGGCGATGGCGTTCGATGACGGCGTTGAGTACGTCCGGCGTCACGCCGGGGAGATCGACCAACAGAAACAGGGCGCTGTTCACGTTGGCAGGCAGCGCCGCCAGACCGGCCTGCATCGAAGTGCTTTTGCCTTCAGCCCAGTGATCGTTGATAAATAACTTTCACCGGCTTATCCTGCAATAGGCTGCGGCTTGCTCCACCTCAGCGCCCAGCACCACAATCAATGATCGGCGGCTGAGGCCAACGCGGTAGTCGACCACGTGCCTTCGATGAAGTTTTATCGCCCCAAGGCCAACTGCTTGGGGAGCCAAACCGGCTGGAACCACCATTGCCAGAATCACCGCCGCCGACCGGTTATTCCACACTTCCAAAATCGGCGGTTTTAGCCTGCACGGCTCGATCGCCACCGAAACGATCCGCTCACGTTAATAACCGCGCCGCCAACCGCGAGCGCGACCTGCTGCTGAGCTGCCCGTTTCGAATTTTACGCGATCGTGCTGTACAAGCCGCCCGTCCGACATTTCTTCAAAACCGCCTTGCCGGTGACAAAAACTTCGGCGATGGTTTGGGTCGTAACCGGCTCACCAAGTGGGGTTTGGCTGTGAGCCGTTTCACCCGACCGGCGCGATGCACCGTCTGTCGCGAAGTGGCCGGTCCAAAACACGATGCTCACCACGGCACGACCACCGTCGTCAGCGTGGGGGATGACCGGCCTATGGTCGGCGGCGCTTTGAACGGACGCATTCGAGAGCCGTCGGCCTCAACCAGAATGGTATCAAACTGCCCGGTTGTGGCCAGCGCATCGATCACCTCCGGCGCAATCCCAAAGGCTTTGCCACTTGACCGGTCGATCTGGCCGATTAACAACACCTGAGAATGGCGGGCCAGCGCGTTATGCAAGGCCGGTAAAATATCGTCGAGCGTCTGCCGGCTGGAGTCAAAGCTAACATAGGCCGGCGCTCGCTCGATTTGAGCCGCAAAAATACGCGTGCTCGTGGTCATCAGCACGCGCCGGGTTGCTGCTAGTTCAGCCGCCAGGCGAAACATCGTGCTGGTCTTACCACCGCCGCCCACCAGAGCGACCATTTCACCCTGCCTTAAACGCAGCGCTTGAGACAGGGTCAACCGGCCAGCCAGTTGTTCAGGCCCAGTACGTTGGACAGCCATTCAAGCCCAAACCTTTGCGCTTTTTCCTCCTAAAAGGAGCGTGGTATAATGAGGCCATCTTAAGTTAGAACCTTTAGCATAAATTGCCATTAAGTATACGGAGGTCAAATTTGTCATGCGTTTTGTAGCTGGCTTTCTGATCGGCCTGGTGCTGGGGGCAGTCGCCGTTCTGCTAACCACACCCCGCAGTGGCGCCGATTTGCAGTCGCAGGCCAAAGTCTGGGTCGATGATATTTTGAACGAGGGACGCAAGGCGGCGGTGCAGCGTCGAGCCGAATTGGAGGCTCGGGTTGCCGACTTGCAGGCAGGTTTAGGCACGTAAGCGCTACGCGAGAGCGTCCGCATTCCCGCCAGGTGGCAGTCACTTGAGCAGACTCAGGTGACTGTCACCTTAAAGCAGCGAAAGGCCTATTATCTAAGCCAGCGCCTTTTGCATAATTTGATTATAAACTTGACTGGCTCTGGCCATATCTTTATCTTTGAACAGATCAGGGCGGGCCAGGCGGGCCTGCTTCATCAGCGCTAAAGAGTTATCGACATCTTCATCCGGTAAGATTAACCGTTTAGAAATTTGCGTACCGGCAATCAACAGCGGCAGGTACAAAAATTCGATATCTAACGTCTCGCCCATCTCGACCGTATCGGCAATATGCCCGGCTACGGCCTGGCGCTCCTCTTGCGACCATAATTGTTGGCCGATGGCCCGGCCGATCACCCCAAAACTCAAGGCCACTGAAACCCGCAGTAAATGATGATACCCCAACAACCTGATCACATCCAAAGCGTCGGTAGTATCCGCTTCTAATGAAAGAGCCCGCTCCCAAATCGGCAAAAGCAGCCCATTGACCCGATCCGGACTGCTGAGAAAGTATTGGCACGTGTAAGTCAAAATTTTAGCCAGGGTAATGGCCTCGCCAATGCGGAGGGGCAGCCCGGCGTTGGCAAAGCGCTTTACACTTTCGGCGTAGAGGTTGGCATACAACGTTTCCGTATCTAAGGCCGATTTGAGCTTAGCCCGTCGGGAATTGATTTCTTGGATGGATTTGGTAAAAACCTGGGCGTCGTCCATATCCCAGATTTGATCGTACTGATGCTTGAGCGAGGGTTTCTTTTTAGACGCCCGTTTCTTGCCGGTCACGCTCAACGAGAATAGCGCTTTCTTAGCCGATTTTTCAGAGTAAGTGGCCCCCAAACTGCTGACTAAATTAAGCCCGACCATATTATCGATAAATTTATTTTCCAACGCACTGGTTGATTGAGTGGGTCTAACTCGGTCGCCCCGATTTTTAGTAGCGGCTTTGACCTCAATCGTCAGCCCGTACTGGCCTGCCTCGGTTTGCTCGGTGGTAGCGACCGGTAGGGTCAGCAACCCCGCTTCGGCTGCGGCCAACTCTAATTGGATCACCGGCTCACCTACCCGCAGCAGGGGTTTTCGCCCCCGAAAAAACCCGGTTAATGGCGGGCTAGCCTTAATCGTAACCGTCATCGGTACGTTGAGCATATTTTGCAAAAAGAGGAACAAGCTGGACACCTGACCGGTCGCGATAGCCGCCGGTTCCAGATAACCGGCGTACTGCAACCCACCCGTATAGTATCGCTCGGATGTAGCGACATGCTCCCCGATGGCGTCGGGATAGGAAACAGCCATATTTGTCTCCTTAACTTGTCATAAGCTATAGAAACAGCATATCATTCTAAATATTTTTTGTCAATGGGAGAATAGATTGTTAGTAGTTTTCCAGCCAATCCTGCCGGCGCGAAGCCAAAACAACCTGCAACAGGTTGATGGTATAATGCGCCACAAACGTTAGTAACAACTGGCCTGACCAAACAAATAAGATGCAGAAGGCCACATTGATGGCCCCGGCAATCACCATGCCGAGTTTGCCTTGAGGCTGGTGCATCAAACCAAACACAATCGATGTCGCCGGAATAAGCAGCAGCAGCGGCACAATCGCTTGAAAAAGACCCAGCAGTAGTGTCCGAAATAACAACTCTTCCATTAGGACCGGGGGGATAAAAGCCACCACTAGCCACGGCCATTCGCTGCTGTGGCGAGGTAATATGTTGCGGATCAGCCAGGCGGAATAGATAGTCGCGCCAAAAATGCGGATGGCTTGTAACGTAATGACATTGACCCCCAACTGAATGACAACCCCCACGGCCAAACCCCACCCCATCATCCGCCACGGATCGATGATCCACAACCCCAACTGCGCCATCGATAAGCCACTCATCCAGGCCAGAAACAGGCAAAAACCAACCATTCCCAGCCGAACTATCGACTCAGGCAGCGATAACAGCAGGTTTGCCTCGATGGGAATGGTTTTGATCAACACATAGCTGCGATAGGTCATCCAGGCAATAAAGCTGGTAAAGATCAGCGTTAGCAGCCGCGCTAAATTGAGCCACAGCCCGGGCCATTCGATAAATTGTTGAATGATTTGCATGGGGGGAATCATAGCAGCAACTTGCCGCCTCTGGCAAACCTGGCTACACTGTACGACGCCGCTTTGAGAACAGCTAAAGCCGTTACTACCACTCATAAAGCTAGTAGTAACGGCTTTAGCTGTCCCCTTCAGCGATCTTATCGTCGCATCAAGGAGTCCGATCATGAAATTAGGAGTTGATTATTATCCAGAGCAGTGGCCCGCCGATCGCTGGGCGACCGACGCTCAAATGATGGCCGAGTTGGGCTTAACCTACGTCCGCTTGGGGGAATTTGCCTGGAGTCTGCTCGAACCTGCCGACGGTCAATTTGATTTTAGCTGGCTGGAACGCGCGATGACCATTTTGGCTAACGAAAACCTAAAGCTCATCATCGGCACACCGACCGCAGCGCCCCCCCCGTGGCTAACCCATCAGGTCGATATTGTCCAGCGTAATGTCGATGGCCTGCCCTGGAGCCCCGGCTCGCGCCGCCATGCCTGCGCAAATAATCCCGACTACCGCCGTTACTCCCAACGGATTGTAACCGAACTCCTCCAGCGCCTCGGCGATCACCCCGCCGTAGCCGGCTGGCAAATCGATAACGAGTTCGGCTGCCACGCCACCGGCCGCTGCTACTGCGATCACTGCCGCGCTGCCTTCCAAGTCTGGCTGCAAACCCGATACGGCTCGCTCGACCGGCTTAACCAGGCCTGGGGTACCGTCTTCTGGAGCGCCACTTACACCGAGTGGGCTCAAATTCCGCTGCCCCGCACCGCGCCGGCGCAGCACAACCCCAGCTTGCTGCTCGATTTTCGCCGCTTTGCCTCCGATAGTTGGGTTGCGTACCAGCGCCTGCAGATCGACCTGGTACGCCGGTGGTCGCCCAACCGGCCCATCACCCACAACTATTTGGGCGGCAACGAGGACACCTGCGAGATCGACTACTTTGACCTGGCCGCCGATCTCGATTTTGTATCCTGGGATAACTACCCGCAGGGCAGCGCCGGTCCGCACCACGTGGCGCTCAATCACGATATGATGCGCGGCTTCAAAGGTAGACCCTATTGGGTCATGGAGCAGCAGCCGGGTGTAGTCAATTGGCATCCTTATAATCGACCTGTCCCCCCCCATTTAGTCCGATTATGGACCTATCAGGGCTTAGGCCACGGCGCCGAGGCCGTGGTTTATTTTCGCTGGCGAGCGGCCCGGTATGGCCAAGAGCAGTACCACGCCGGCCTGTTACGCCAGGATGGTTCACTCACCGGTTCCTACCGTGAAGTCGCTCACTTTTTGAGGGACCTGGCCGCCGTGCCGCCGATCTCGCGCCGGCCGGCCAAAGTAGCGATTCTCATCGATTATGCCGACTGGTGGGCGCTGCAAATCGATCCGCACCAGCACGATTTCAGTTATCTCAAAGTGGTGACCAGTATTTACCAAGATTTGTGGGCGGCGGGGATTAATGTCGATGTCATTCGCCGGTCTGACTCAATAGACGGGTATAAAGTGGTCATCGTGCCCAGTCCAAACTTGATTGATGCGGCTCAAGCCCTGCGCTGGCAGCAGTTTGTGGAGCAGGGCGGACGCTTGCTGGTCACGTTTCGGGCTTTCGTTAAGGAGCAGAGCAACATCTGGTCTGATCAGCCGCTTCCGGCCGGCATCGACACCCTATTGGGCGTGCAAGTTGAGGATTATCTGGGTCTGCCGCCGGATATGCGAGGAGCGGCTCGTAATGCCAGCGGCGGGTTAAGTTTTCCCTATTGGCGCTGGGCCGAACTGCTCAAACCGACCACTGCCCAACCGCTGCTGTTTTACAATCAATTCTACTGGCGGGATCAGGTCGCGGCCACGCAAAACAAGGTCGGGCAGGGGGTGGCGGTCTATGCGGGCTGTTGGTTCGAGCATCTGCTGCCTCAAACTCTATGGCAGGCTTTAGGCTTAGATGAACTGGCCGTGCCGTTCTCCTTACCCAACGATGTCGAGGCCATTGCCATCGACTTGGCCGATGGGGGGGAAGGGGTATTGCTGCTCAATCATAATGCTGAGCCGAAAACGGTTCATCTGCATCGGCCGGGGGTTTCGCTGCTGCTTAACCTGCCGCCGACCACCTTAATCACCCTTCAGCCGCGCGATGTCGCTATTTTAAGATACGAGTAACCGCCCGGTTTAAATAAAAAAAGAGGCTGCCATAGCCTCCCTGTCATCTTGTCGTATATCAATGGCTTTGCCAGAGTTAATGAGCCAGAACCTTCGCCGCGCCGGCCGGCATTGCGGCCATCAACACCGCTTCAATTTCCCGCCGAGCGTCCCGATCATCCTGATTGGTAGCCAGGGCGACTTCTGTCACTAACATATCCTTAGCCTGGGCAAACAAACGGCTTTCTAAGCTGCTCAGCCCGCCATTCTCATTACGCCAGGCTAACGCCCGCACCGCCTGGGCAATCTCAACCGGCCGGCCGGATTGTAACCAATCTTCAAGCCGCCGCCGCCGGTGCTTAAAGTCCTGAGGCAGCGCCTCCGGTTCTCCTTGCAAAATTCCAAAAACATCGTCGGTCTTATTTTCCGACATCACCTGACGAATATTACACCCCCCCAAATTCAGGACAGGTACATGCAAAGTCAAGCGTTTAGTTGAAAATTCGATGACATAATATTTGGTAAATTCTTCAACTATATTCATTTCCGTCACCCCGGTAATTTTTCCGGCGCCGTGAATGGGGTGAATAACGTTTTGGCCAATTGCTAGTTGCAAAATGGACTCTCCTTTCCCTAACTACATAATAAAAGATATAATAGCTCTACTCTTAGAGTAAATCTGTGAACAACTCTGTAAACGTTCACTTTTAAAACAGTTTCTCACTCTGGCCTGACTGATCCATCGCCATATACGTTCTTGAGACCCGCTGGTAAGACGCGCTGGCTTCGGCGGCATGATGCAGCGCGGTCTCGGAGACCGGGCCTTTGACTTTGGCCGGAACACCGGCGGCCAGCATCCGAGCCGGAATCGTCTGATTTTCACGGACCACACTGCCCGCGGCAATAATCGCCCCGGCCTCAACGGTCGCGCCGGATAGAACGGTCGCATTCATGCCGATCAGGCAGCCCGCTTCGATGACGCAGCCTTCAATCACCGCCGCATGGCCAATCACCACATCCGCCTTGACAATGGTGTTGTGGCGGCGATTGACATGCACCACCGTATTATCCTGAACACTGGCTCGCGGGCCAATCACAATCTGCCCCACATCTCCCCGTATCACCGTACCGAACCAGATATTAGCCCCTTCCTCGATGATCACATCACCAATAACCACGGCGGTCGGAGCAATATAGACCCCTTCGGCAATTTGAGGCTTCTTTCCTTGATATTCAATTATAGGCATAGGTTCTTTACCTCTCTCAACTATAACTCAAGTTGCCGTCTATGGGTCCAAATCAGGAAGTAGGGGGGAGGGTGGAGGGATTAAGGGAAAATTAAGACCGGCAAGCTAACCCTATTCTTATTCCTTATCAACTATGGGATGCCTCATCAAACTCGCCTAACCCTAAAACTCCACAAACTCCACAAACTCTATAAACTCTACAAACTCTAAAGTGAGCGCTCAGTTTACCACCAACTGGCCTAGATTGTCCAACGGATACTCATGACTTTTATAGTTTGGTTTAGATGTAGGTCGGGTTGAGGCACGAAACCCGACACCAACGGGCGGGTAAGGTTGGGTCTCGTGCCTCGACCCAACCTACGCGATTGCTGTCACAGCCATATTAAAATCTCCATCAACCAAATAGACCAGAGTTTTACCACAGCCCTGCAATCTAAACATTATTGTAGCCGCCGCCGTCGTGTTTGACAATGTTCAAAAAAAACACCTTCGCCTTGACGACCGCCCAAAGATACGATATCATTTTTACATTGAGCATATTCTGGTTTCTATAATATAAATACCTCGCGCGGAATCGATGCGAGGTATTTATATTTTACCCCCATACGCCTCGCTCCACTACCAAAACCCTTCATCATTCATCATTCATCCCTCATACTTTTCTCTACCTCCGCCAACACGCCCACAATCCATACAAGCAAAACATGTACGGGAAACGTCGAACGGAGAAACTCAGATGACGATGGCTGATCAAGATCGACAGGGGCATTGTGTTGGATAAATATAAGTCACCGGCACAGCCGAAGACGCTGCGGGTGATAAAAACAAAGCGTTTTCACTGGGAGAGTTGCTGAAGCCGGTAAAAAGACGGCATTTGTAAGGCTGAGGGCGGTATTCACCGCAAATATAAGGCGTTTTTGGTGGCAAAGACGCTGAATTCGGTCAAGACAAGGCGTTTTTACTGAAAAAGACGCTGCCGGCGTTGGAAAAATTCAACAAATATTGAAAAAGACGCTGCTGACGTTGGAAAAATTAAGTCAATATTGAAAAAGACGTTATCTACGTTGGAAGACTTAAGCAAATATTGAAAAAGACGTTACCTACATTGGAAAGATTAAGTCAATATTGAAAAAGACGTTGTCTACGTTGGAAAACTTGTCTTTTTAGTTGGAAACGCGTCTCTTACAGCGGCAAAAGCCGCCTCGGCGCGGCTGGAGACCCTCAATTAGCGTCGGTTGAAAGAGAGCCAAAACTTCACAGCGGAATATGACGGCTACATCTCCAATCGAGGCGCTAGGCTTCAATTTATAACACCAACCCTCGTTCTGCTATCACCTAATCTCCTCATCTCTAATCGCCTCCGTCCCATCGCCAAAATTTGATGGTTGGGGTAGACATATGATTAAAGTTGGGTATACTGGGTTAAGGAGAGGTTAATAAACTTAATAGTTCTCTAACCTGACACACACTATTCCAATACCCATTTTGATCGGAGTTACCTCATGCTGAACATTTGTCTCGATAAACAGGGGGCTTTTCAAGTCGTCTTTCCCAGTAACCTCAAACGGGCCGATGTTATTATCTTGACCAAAAAATACCTGGCCCAAGAACAGACGCTGCCGGCGAAGAAGCAGAATCTGTTCACCCCCATGATTCAAGACTTGCTGCAACAAATCCTCGACTGTGAAAAGAAGATGGCCGAAGGTGAAGCGCAACGCGCCGTGGCCGCCGATGTCGCGCCGAAGTTGGAGCAGCGCTCTAAAGATCTGGTCTCGTCGATGCTGAAGACGATTGCCGCCGCGTATCCGGATCGACCGGCCAAAGCGCAGGAGTGGGGCTTTACCACGAAAAAAGAAACGGCCCATATCCGGACGCCCCGCGATCAAAAAGAGCGGCTGGCGGTGATGGCAAGTTATATCGCCCAAGAAGAGAGCCGCCCGGAGGAAGAGCGCTTTACTATCCCGGCGCTGGCCGAGGTCATCGACAATTACGAAACTTATACGGCCACGATCAAGGCGCGGGACGCCGGGAAGGTTCAACGCGAAGCGCATGTCAACGCGGCCAATACCCTGGCCAGAAAGTTGGTCCAATATTTGCAGTTGGCCGCCGGGGTGCTGGTCGGTTATGACTATCAGCTCGAGATCAAAAAGGATCTCCAACGGTGGGGCTTCAAGGTGGTCGAGCGCCGGCGCGGGGGCAAGACAGAGGCGAACGGAACACCCCCGGCCAATGGCTCAACCGACGACAGCGCCGGTGACAGTGAGGTGTCGGGCCTGGTAACAAATCTATAACTAATCAGCCGTCAGGTCAGTTCGAGCGACGAAGGCGCGAGAAATCCCCCAGCAGGGTGCTGGCAACTGAACGTTGTAGGGATTTCTGCGCCTGCGGCTACGAAATGACACGCCTGAGCAGTTACTCAGACAGCTTCTTTTGAAACGGATAAGCGATGTTTGACCAGTTCAAACAGCATCGGCAGCACCGAGATAAAGATGATGACCAGCACGACCACGCTGAAATTCTCTTGAACAAAGGCTAGATTGCCAAAGAAGAAACCGGCCAAAACAAATAGGGAGACCCACATAACCCCCCCCACAATATTGTAAGTGATAAACCGCCCGTAGTTCATCCGCCCAATACCGGCCACAAAAGGCGCAAAGGTGCGTACAATAGGAATAAACCGGGCCAGAATAATCGTTTTTCCGCCGTACTTCTCATAAAAGTTTTGGGTATGAAGCAAATGCTGCTTTTTGACCAGCGGTATATACCCTTCAAACGCCCGTTCGCCCACATAATGCCCCACCCAATAATTAACCGTGTCTCCGGCAAAGGCGGCCATGATCAATAACCCCAGCAGCCATAAGGGATTAAGATCACCCAGCGCCGCGAGAGCGCCGGCGGCAAACAACAACGAGTCGCCCGGCAAAAATGGCGTAACAACCAGCCCTGTCTCACAAAAGATAATGATAAATAACAGCGCATAGGTCCAGGTACCATAGTTTTGAATAAATGTCTTGAGATGTTCATCAAAGTGTAAAATCAAACTCATAAGGCTGATCAATGCATCCATAGTGGGAAGTCTTCTCCAATAGTTTCAAATTTATCTACTCAACGTGTATTCGCCCATTTTACCCTACAACTATTTTCTATGCTAATAGGGCGTAAATAGTCAATTACCCATTACCGCTTGAACAAAGTAGAAAGTTACATCCTGCCCCCTCCTAACTACACCAGCGCTCGATGCCGCGCCGACCGGCTCCAGTACCAGGCCAGCAGGGCCACGGCCAGTATGATCAGCAGCCACTCCTCCGGCTCCGGCACGCCGGTCACGGCAAAAGGACTAAGTTCGGCGGTCTCGCCGACGTCCTCATACTCGCGGTTGAAGCGGTCGGGGCGGTTCTCGAGCTGCTTGAGCAAATCGCGCTGCTGTTCATTGACCAGCACGATCATCGACGAGTAGGGGGTGACGATGCTGTTATTAACGGCCAGGGCGTGCAGGTGATCGAGCGTCTCTAAGTTGCTGAGCCAGACCCGCTGCCGGTGCATCTCGCCCAGGATCAGCCGCCGGGCGGCCAAGGCAGCGAAAGGATCGTCCGCCGGGTGGATAATTGGTTTGACATCCAGGCCGGCCGCGACCGAGGTGGGCAGCGTCAGCCAGACGTAGCCGTCAACCCAGTCGAACGCGCCCGGGTCTGCGCTGTCGCTGACAAAGATATCGGCCTGGCCGGCCCGCGAAACGGCCAGGCGGGTCAGGGCTTCATCGATGCTGCCGGCCACGCCGCCGCCGCTGGCCTGAATCGCGGCCAGGGTGGCGTCATCGTAGCCCAGCGAGATATCGCCGCCCAGGTGAACCAGCCAGAGCGGCGCGTCGGGCGAGGCGACCGCCGTGTCGCTGTCGCCCAGTTTATAGCCGCTGCCGTCGGTCAGTACAAAGATGGCGTCGTAGGCTTCATTATGATCTAATTCATTGAACTGGGTTAACAGGCTAGCGGCGTTCTGGCCGCCAAAGTAGACTACCTCATCCACATTCAACGCGGCCAGGGTGGTCGTCGCTGGCCCTTCGCCGCGAAACGGGGAAGCGGTCAGGTAGACATCAACCGCCGTGTCGCCGGCCGTCTCGGCCAGCCGGGCCAGGGCCGACTTGACCCCGGCCTGGTGCGCGGCCATACTGCGGGAGCGATCGAGCACGACGGCCAGCCGCAAGCCCGAAGGCAGATCAGGCAGATCGCTCTCGGTAACCGGCCGGACCAGCACCGATTGCCCGCCGGGGAAATCGATCCGGTGAGTGGCCGGCGTCACCGTCCCGGTGGGCGGGATCGCCGCCGGCAGCCAGGCGTCGTCAGCCGTGACCAGCGGTTGGCCGTTGACCAGCCGAACCGAGTCGGCGTCCCAGTAGACGTTGCGCTTTTCGGCCAAGTGGGGCAGCGCCCAGCCGTTGTCCCCGGCCATAACCCGATAGGTCAACCACATATGCAGGGGCGGGGCCGCTTCAATAAGGTAGCGCTCGGAGGCGGCGCTAGCCCGCCACTGCTCCGGCTGAACCGGAAAGACGCGCAGCCGGTACTGGCGCGGCCCGATCTGTTCGACCAAGGCCGGGTCCATGCGCCGCCGGATCTCGTTGCGGTACACCGCCTGGGCCGCGCCGCGCGGGGCCACCTGGTAGGTGAAGCGCTCGGCGCGGTCGGCGCTGTTGCCTAACCAGACGCCGGTGATGACCGCCGACTCCGGCAGGCTGAAGTAGTAAACCACTTCCTGGCGCTGGTTGGTTTGGTTTTGGTAGACCTCATACAGTTCCACCTCGGCCCAATCGCCCTGCTCATCGACCGTTACTTCCTGGCGCAGCAGATGAACTTCACGGTCATCGACGGTACGCCAGGCGGCCGCGGCTTGCTCCACCGACCAGGTCGAGCGCACGGCTTCGACGATGGTTTCGCGTTCGGCCTCGGCGATGGGTTGGTCGAAGAAGTTGGCGTACAGTTCGGCGGCGCGGGCCGGTTCCTTCAGAAAGACCTGCTCCTCCCAGTTAAACCGCCTGGCTGTGACCGGCTCGACCGGCTCGTACAGCACCGGGCGGGCCACCACTTCATATAAATACTGGACGCTTTCGGCCCAATCGTGGGGCAACTTGAAAGCCCCTTCGTAGAGATCGGTGATGTGGCGGACCTCGCCGACGCTGCTGAAATAACGGAAGGGAGCCAGATAGGCGTTGACCAGCCCGGCCCGAATGTCGTCCTGCCGGGCCAGCAGGGCCTCGGCCTCGGCCGGGGAGGTGGGGGCGTTTTCCAGTAAGGCAAAGGCCTCGTGCTGCGGCTGGCGGCTGAGCCGGATGACCGCTGTAACAGCGACAACGGCGATCAGCACCGGCGCCACTACGGCCGGGATGAGGCCCTGCTTAGCCGCCAGCGCCCGCACCCCGCGCCACCAGGCCCGGACGCACAGCACCGGCACGGCGATGGGCATCAAAACAAAGAGCGTGCCGCTGTAAACGATCAGGATCGAGCCCAGGATGGCGAAGGGCAGCCACAGCCACTCCAGATCGGCCAAAGAGCGCCAGAAGTTAGCCAGCGCCTCGGGCAGGCCCATGATCAGGTCGCCCAACGCGCGGAGGCCAAACACCGCTACCGGTAAGGCGTAGAACGCCACCCACAAGCCGCCGTACAGCCCAATCAGCAGCAGCAACGTCAGGCCGATGACCCGAACATAGGTCAGCAGCGAACCGCGCCGGTCGATGGGTTGATCGAGGATTTGCCACAAGAGGGCCGCCAGCCCCAGCCCAGCCAGAGTCATCAACAGGCCAACCGCCGCCGTCATTTCCCGCACCGCGAAGAAACGAATGGCGATCATCAGCATCAACGGCCCTTCGACGCCGTAACCGAGGACAAACAGCCGTCCCGGCGAGCGGCGCAGCAGCGTCAGCCCCAGGACCACGGCGGCGACCGGGATCAAGGTCAAGATGACGGCGTAGGCCAGAAACGTGCTGGGAATGTCGCCGGCCCGGGTCGCTTGCAGCATCTCCGGCAGCAGGCGCGGGGCAAAGCCCAGCAGCACAAAGGCCAGAAAGATCAGATTCCACGACCAGAACAGGCCGTAACCCCACAGGCAGGGGTTAAAGATTTTGCGGAGAAGGTTAGGTTGGTTCATTGTTTATCTCCTTAATCAAGAACTGGAGCATCAAAGCTTGCAAGAACTGGAGCATCAAAGCTTGCAAGAACTGGAGCATCAAAGCTTGCTTTGATCGCGTTTGACAAAGCAAGCTTTGTCGCTCCGATCTATACTGCCCGTTAAATTGTAACTGTCCGGCCAATCGGCGATTGGCGTTACGGGGTTAACCCTTCGGCAACGGCCTGGTGCAGAGCGGTATAGAGTTCCGATAAATCGCCGGCGGCGGGATCGTGGTGGTCGTCGAAGAGCATTGAGACCAGGACCCAGCGCTCCCGGCCGGGATCGAGGTCGGCCCACATGCGGGTGGCGTAGTCGTCGGTGGTGCGGTGGGCGGATTGAAACCAGTAAACGGCGGACAGTTGGGCGGCCTTGTCGCCGTAGCCCAGAGAAACGACGCGCAGCGGAAAATCGGGGTTGATGAGTTGGGTCTGCGAGTCCTCCAGCGACAGGCCATACACCTCAAAGCAGCGTTCGGGGCGGTGGTGGCCGCGCCAGGTGCTGCTGGTGATCAAGATCATCGAGCCGGTGAGGCCGCGCCACTCGAAGCGGTGGCGGTCGGCTGACTCTGCGCCGTCGCGGGTGAGCCACTCGAACTCGTCGGGAGTGAGGGGCATCGGTTCGGTTACCAGGTCGGGCGGGAAAGCCCACTGGAGCGGGGCGGTGGTCAAGCCGGTGTGCGGTCGCGGGCTGTAGAGCAGCCCCATCGCCACAATGGCGACGGCCAGGCCGGGCAGCAGCCAGGGCGGGCGAGTAAGCTGGGCCACTCGCTCGCGCTCGTCATCGAGGGGAGGGAGCGGTTTTTGCAGCCGCAACAGCCCCAGCGCCCCTAAACAGGCGGCCACAAAGCCCAGCACCCCCAGCGGCACATGCAGCATCTCGGCTGCCAAGGGCCAGCCGGCCACCTGCCCGACCACGACCAGAAGGCTGACGCGGGCCAAGTTGGCGGCAAACAGCAAGCCGGCAAAAATCAGCGCGCTCAGCAGCCAGCGCAGGTTGATCGGCCGCCGTTCGATCCAGGTAGCGGCGATGAGAAAGAGCGCGCCGGTCCACAAGCTCTTGATGCCGCTGCATGGCAGGTCGATGTGGGAGACGCCGTTTTCCAGCACCAAGATGGTGTCGATGCCGACGGAACCGACGCCGGCCGCGCCTAACCCGTCGCGGACGATGCCGGCGGTTAAAATGCGCAGCGGATAGCCGACGAAGGTTTGCAGATGCTCGCCAAAGGGCAGCGCCCCGATGAGCAGCAGCGCAGCGGGCAAGCCCTGTCGCCACGGCCGCGGGGCCAGCCACAAACCAAGCAGCCCATACGTCGCCAGCCCAAACAATCCGGCCGAGAGGGTGTTAATATCGAGAAAGCGCTCGACCAGCAGGTAGGCCAGCGAGCCGCCGAGCGCCAAACTCAACGGCAGCGGGGCCAGGTGCGGCTCGATATCAAGACGCAGACGATGGTCGCTCCGGCGCAGGCGCATCCCAATCAGGATAACGATAGCAATGAGGACGATTTGGTTGGTGCGAAAATCTTCGCGGGTGAAGATGATGGCGAGGTAGTCGAAGATAGGGCGGTAAAGCCACAACCACAGCCCCACCACCAGCGCGTTAAACACGAGCCGGACGATACGAGTTGAAGGGAGCGAGGTATCGGCAGATTGTGGCTGTATATCAAGGGTTGACATTGGCGCTCTTTCTGCTTCGCTACGGCGCGATCCAGTTTACCAGAGACTAAAAGGAAAGTCATCCATCTCTAGTCGGATTGTAAAAAAAGCCCTCTCATGGATGAGAGGGCTTATCATTTGCAGAAGTAAGCTGGCCGAAGGCGGTAGCGATAGTTTTGTGGGCGGCGAACTCGGCGGGAGTTCTCAGAACACGACCCGGTTTTTCGATGTGCGTTTGGCCTTGCCAGTTACTTGATTACAATAGTAATAGCAATCTCTTGGAAAATCATAAAGAGTTTCTAAGAATTTTATATGGATTATTGTGTCTATAAGATGAGCGGTAAACGATTGAAGAGGTGGGCTGGCTTACTCCTACTGATGCTTCCTTTTAGTCTGGGGCTGGTGTGCAGCAGCCAACCGGTTCAAAGCTCCGGCGACGTGTTCGCCGACCGGGGGGTGGAAGCATATGATGGCGGCGATTACACGCGGGCAATTCAGCAGTTCCAGCTAGCCATCGAGGCCGGGATGAAAACGCACAAGCCCGCCGAAATCTACACGATGATGGGCACGGCCTACGACCGGCTTGATCAATTTGACGAGGCGCTGGCAGCGCACAAGCGGGCGGTAGAGATCGATCCGGAGTCGTTTCGGGCCTGGAATAATTTGGGCATCGCTTACTTCTATCTGGGCCAACTCAACGAGGCCGAGTCGAGCCAGAAACGCGCTATCAATCTCAAGCCCGACGATGCCCTGGCCTATGCCAGTTTGGGCGCGGTCTATGTCTCGCGCAATGAGCCGGACGCGGCGATTCAGGTGCTAACCGAGGCGATCCGGCTGGATGAAACGATCGCTACGGCGCACGCTAATCTGGCCCTGGCTTATGCGCTCGCCGGCCAGTTCGATGCCGCCGAGACCTCGCTGCAACGCGCGATCATGCTCGGCTATGAAAATGGGGCGGTGGTGCAGCAGCGGATTAATAATCTGAAATCGCCGTAGAGTTAGGGAGTTTATAGAGTTGGTAGAGTTCGTGGAGTTTATAGAGTTTGTGGAGTTCATGGAGTTGGTAGAGTTTGTGGAGTAAGAATTTTTTGTTCTTTAATAGACAGGATTTACAAGATTTACAAGATTTTTGATCCTTTTATCCGGTTAATCTTGTAAATCCTGTCTATTTTTCTTTATTCTATCGCAGAATCGGCTGGTCGATATCGTCGGCGAGCGGTTGGAGGGAGCCGGGGCTGAGTTCAAAGAGGGTGATGGACTCGGGCGGGAAATCGGTGCTGAATTCCGCCGAAACCTCTTGATCTGGCCAGCGCACAATTTGCGACAGATCGTCCGCGGCGTAGCGATAAACGGCCGCTTGCGGCGCAGGGGTGTAGCCGGACAGATTGATGCTGCCGGTCAACTGGCGACTACTCTTATTGATGACGACCACCGTTAGATGATCATCGCTGCTGCGCCGGGCCGCATAGATGGCCAGTTTGGCTTGATCGCTGCTGTCGGCTTTGACGCTCCAATCGCCAAAGCTGCCGCCGCTGCCGTCGTAGTTACGGTAGATACGGAAGGCAAAGGCTCCCGGTTCATCAAACGCCGGCGGCGACCACAACGTGGCCAGGTCAAGGCCCTCGCGGCCAAAAATCCCCAAAATGTCAGCCTGGGCCAAAGCGCCGTTAATGTGATCGAGCGCTCCCCAGTTGTATTCGCTAATCGCTAACTTGGTGCCAGGATAGTAAGTATCAACCCAGGCTCTCATGCGGGGGATGAGCCTAACCGGCTCGCCGATCCAGCTTTCGTCAATGTAGGTGGGGTCCCACAATGCACGGGTCGAGCGCAGCCGCCGGGCCTGGGTATCGGCGTCGCCGGCTTCACTCATGGCCACTCCAGCCGCCTGCGGATAATAATGCAAATCCAGATAGTCGATCAGGCGGAGACCGTTTTCCATTTCGTACTGCTGCATTTGCCACAGATACCATTCCACCAGCGGAACGCCGCCATGAGCGTTCCGATCCGGCGGATTTTGCCACCAGTTATCGCCAGCAGCTTGATCCAGGGCCGAGTAGAAATAGTCGGCCCAGCCCCAGGCTACGGGGCCAAGAATTTTGGCTTCAGGATCAACCTTTTTAACGGCGGCGGCATAGCGGTAGGTCAGGTCGCGCAGTTGATCGTAGCTAAGGGGTTGGGGATGGACATCGCGGTGCGTGCGATGCCACATCATCGGCTCGTTGTCGAGATTGTAAAACCGGACGCCACCATCATCGGCCAAACCGTAACGGCTGACGACGTGAGCAACCCAACTGCTGACAAACGTCTCGTCGACGGCCAAGCTGGTCGCCAAAGGGTCGCTGCCTGTAATGGGCGTGCCATCGGGGAGGAGGCCGTTACCGCAGCTCCAAACATCATCGAACTGTTGCTGGTCAGGGTATTGGGCGGCGCTAAAACCACAATCGCGATCACGGCTTCTGGCGCTCCAGCCGATGAGCGGCACGGTCAGGAGAGATTGGGTGGCGGTGGCTTGGTTGGCTTCGATAAATTTATCAGAGGCCGAGTCGTCGGGTAAGAGGTCGGGGTAGGTGTTGTTGTAGGGCGTGTTCATAAAAAACCCATCGCTGCCTTGATTGGTAGCATCGAGCTGCCAATTGTAGCGAGTGGCGACTTTGCCGCCCCAGCGATTAATCGGGAGATTTAAGTCGGCGGCCAGAGCGGCATCGGCAAAGTTGAGGCCGTAGATGTTGGGATCGATGGGGTGCTGGTCCATTGCGGCGTTAATCGTTAGCACCAGCCCGGTAGTGGGCAATGTGGTCGGCGGGAGCTTCTGATCGCGGATCAGCAGGGAGATATCATCGATATAGAAAATTGGCTGGACACTGCCGGCGCTGCTCTGCCAGACAATACCCCTAATGAGCGTTTGACCGGCCAGCAAATTGACCAAGGGGATTTCGATAGGGGTCCAAATGCCGGCGGATGAGGTCACCGCCACGGGGCTTTCAATGAGGTTATCTTCGGTATCGGTTAGAAGGACTTTTAGGGTATGGTTGCCTTTAGCGCCACCGTGGATGTTAAAACGCAGTGTATCGTAGGGCGAGGTATCGATATCAACTGTGCTGTGAAGGTAGAGGCCGGCTTGACTTTGAGTATAGATGGCAGAGATGGCGGTACTGCCGGAATTTTTAAGCTCGCTCTGGGTAAAGTTGACAATGGTATCCCACGACCAATTTTCCCAGTTACGCTCCAGACTGTCGCCATAGATCACCATATCCGCCTGAGCTTGACTGCCCCCCAGCGACCAGACCATTAACCCGATAACTAACCCAATAAACATGTTCAAGAATAGAAAAACTCTCATGTATCCACGCTTCCACACTGTTCTACTCCTATTTCTGGCGCTATTCTATTTTAAAGGTGACGCCTCAAATTGAGACAGTCAACCAGGCTTATGGCTGGGGATTGGGGGAGATTGAATTGTTAATTTTCCCTTATCTCTTCAATCCGGCTCAAGTAACCTGATCGTCTACTCAGGTGAGGCATAACCGTTGACCGGAAAAGGCTTTATAGACGAAAGTTATCTATTGAAAAACCTTTGGTGGCAGTATACCTTGAGGGTAAGAGGGTGTAAAGCGTATAAAATTCGGGTTTAAGCGGGTATAAAATACCTAGTCAACCATGAGCGCCAAACCAGCCGCCTAAACTTAGCACGCTAGACTGTTTATTGATCATTTGGCGGTCATATAACTCCGTGCTATACTTGTTCGGCCTTTCGAGGTAGGTTCGATAAATTCGACATAAATTAGCCTTTCTCCGCTGCTGTTGTTGTTTGGGTAATTCAAACTCATCGGTCGAAACCGACCACATAGACATTATGATTGTTATTTTTTTTAGAATAAAAGTAGCTGCCTGTGTAATAGGCGGCTTACTGTTATTTGTGTCTGGGTGCAGACAAGCCCCGGATGTCGAAAAAATACAACTGAGCCGGCCAACGGTCGAACCTCTCCCTACCATGACTATCGTCACCAGCAATATCAACGACCGCGCTCCGCTGCCGCCTACGGTAGCGCCTGTGGCTTCACCAACGGTTTCTACCGTTGCCCCGATGCCGATTCCCACTCCTCCGGCCGACGGTTTATACGCCTATCACACCGTCACCAACGGCGAATCGCTCACTTACCTAGCCTACATTTACAATACGGAAATTGAAACATTAGTGAAACTGAACCATCTCGATGGACCGGCGGCGCCGATTAATATTGATCAGGTTCTGCGGGTGCCGCTCAACGTCGATAAGAAAGCGCCGGATCAGGTCCTGCTGCCTGACAGCGAGGTGGTGTACAGCCCCAGTTATGTTGATTTTGATATCGCTGCCTTTGTGGAGAGTCAAGGCGGTTATCTAAACGAATATACGGAGTGGGTTGATGCCCAACAGCTAACCGGGGCCGAAATTATCAAAAAGGTGGCTGAACAGTATAGCATCGGTCCACGAGTGCTGCTGGCCCTGTTAGAATATTACGGCGGCTGGGTCACTAATCCTACTTTGACCGCAACCCAGATTCGGCTGCCGTTGGGTGACAAAAACCCCTTCGGCGACAGCCTATATCTGGCGATGACCTTCACCGCCAATCGGATCAACGCCGGCTATTACGGCTATAAGCGGGACGGGTTCTGGGTATTCGAGTTACCCGATCGAAGCCTGGTGGTGACCCAACCGGGTCTCAATGCCGGAACGGTCGGCGTGCAGAATCTGCTATCGATTCACGCCGATTGGGAGACGTGGCAGCATGATTTAGGGCCAGACGGCTTTATGGCGACCTACCGGGCGCTGTTTGGCGATCCGGCCGCCCATGAGATACGCCCGTTGATCCCAAGTAACCTCACCCAACCGGAGCTGCACTTGCCCTGGCGCAAAGGGAAAGGCTTTTACTTCACCAGCGGGCCTCATGCCGGTTTTGTCGATGGCAGCGCCTGGGCGGCCATCGACTTTGGGCCACCCGATGTACTAGGCAGCTGCTTTTATTCGGAAGAGCCGATTACGGCGGCGGCCGATGGCGTTGTGGTGGTAGCCCGCAACGGAGAGGTTTATCTCGATCTGGACGGGGATGGCAACATCCAAACCGGGTGGGTGCTCCTTTATCTCCACACGGTACTCGATATCGATACGCCGATCAGTGTTGGCCAACACCTTAAACAAGGGGATGTGATTGGCTATGCCTCGTGTGAAGGCGGTTTGTCTAATTCTAGCCATCTCCACTTTGCTCGACGCTACAATGGGGAGTGGATGGCCGCGGGCGGGCCGGTCCCTATGAAGCTGTCGGGGTGGGAGGTGCAGAACAATTCCGTACCTTACGAGGGTCAGTTGATCAAAGGCACGGAAATCCGAGACTCATGTGAGTGTTGGGAGCCGGATATGAATTTAATTGTCAATACCGGCGAATAGTTTAATGGCGCGAAATTTGCCAGGCGACAGCCCGGTAAAAGGGCAGTTTAGCTAAAATTTGTTGATACTGCTCACTGCGCGTCTGCCCCATTCGCGAGCTATGTTCTAAGGCTTGTTTAACCAGGTATTCGATCAGGTCTAAATCCTCTGTAGTAAAGTGAGACGCATTACCTTGCGTTTCTGTGTCCATACCAACTCCCACCTTTAAAGTTTAATGGCTTTATCTCTTACTATGTTTGCACTTTTTAGAAACCAGGTTTTTGATGCCTAATTGATAGCCTTTTGGGGCCAAAAGTGCCTCTTTCTAACACTAAAAAACCTGGTTTCTTGTCATAATCCTTTAACGTGCAAAGGTAGTGTATCTCTATTGAGTATAGCAAAATTTCTGGAAATACGATAACCAGCCAGGGGAAACTCGGCCAATTTTATCCACTTGTCTATTAAGCTGACGTAAGGTAAAATGCCCTATCGCCAAGTCGTTACCTGAAAACGCTTGGCAATTTTTATAATACCAGACCTGGTTCGCATTATCTCACGACCTTTGCCGGGAAAACACCTTTGAAGTTAAAACAGCGTCCAGGTCTTTGTGAGTAGTAACTATTTTAGATGGATGGAGTGCCAATGATCGTTCTTAGAGCGATTTTTCGTTTTACTGTTTTCGTTATTGCCGTAGCTGCTATTGTGGTTATTTTGGGAGCCGGATTTTGGGCTTTCTCCACGCAAGATGAAGCCGCGGCCGCTTCTATTTCAGTCGGCGATGCGTCGGTAGTGCGGTCGCCGCAAAATATCGAAGAGTTCTTTTTAGGGTTTTATTTGCAGAGCCAATCAGAAAAAATTAATACCCCCGTCTCTAATGATCCGTCACCGGTGCCTTTTACCATTGAGTCAGGTGAGACGGGCGTCTCTATTTCTGAAAAACTGGTCGAGCAGCAGTTTATCACTGATCCGGATGTGTTCCGGCTGTTTTTGCGTTACAATGGGCTAGACGCTTCTCTGGAGGCAGGTGACTACGTGCTGCGACGCAATATGAACATGCGGGAGATCGCTGAGGCGTTGCAAAAGGCTAACTTTGAGGAAGTAGCCATCACCATTCCTGAGGGTCTGCGAGCCGAGGAGATCGCCGAACTGTTGACTAAAGCGAACATTATGGACGGTTCCGAATTTCTGGCCGCCGTCCGCCAGGGAACCGTGGTCGATCATCCCCTGCTGGCCGATCGACCGCCGGGAGCCTCTTACGAGGGCTATCTATTTCCCGATACTTACCGGCTGCCGGCTCTCAACACCACTCCGGAAGATCTTATCGCCCGGATGTTGAATAATATGGCCCAGAAAATCCCACCCGATGCTTTGAATTTGGCTTCGGCCCAAGGTTACACGTTTTACCAAATCTTGACTGTGGCTTCGATTGTGGAACGAGAAGCCGTTGTTCCGGAAGAGCGCCCGGCGATTGCCAGTGTGTATCTTAACCGCTTAGCGCAGGGCATGTATTTACAAGCGGATCCCACGGTTCAGTATGCGATGGGTTACCAGACCGATAGCGGCCAATGGTGGAAAACGCCGGTGACGTTGGAAGAATACAGCCAGGTCAACTCGCCCTACAACACCTATATGAACAGCGGGCTGCCTCCTGGCCCCATCGCCAATCCAGGCGTGTCATCCATTAATGCGGCCCTGCAACCGGCCCAAACTAATTATCTATTCTTTATGGGCTGCGGCGGCGAAGGGGCTCACCTTTTTGCTGAAGATTTCGCCAGCCATGAGGCTAATGTCGCAGCCTGCCAATAATTTAGAGAGTTGAGTTATGCCCGATGAACTGATTGTTTTGGGGTCCGGATCCGGTTTGCCGACGCAGCGGCGTTTCCAATCGGCCTACGCTTTGAGAGCGACCAGCAAGCTCTTTTTGCTGGATTGCGGCGCCCCGGTCAGTTCGCTACTATATAAACATGATCTCGATCCGCTTGATGTGCGGGCGCTCTTTTTGAGTCACTGGCATATGGACCACGTGGCTAATTTGGGGCTGCTGCTCACTCAAAATCATCTCCTCAACCGCTCCCGCGCTCTAAAAATATACGGCCCCCGAGGCACGCGCAGCAAAATTCAACGCTTGTTGGAAGACTCCTTCGTGTTGCCCGATGAACTCAGCTACAGTCTTAAAGTCACTACGGTAAAATCGAACGAGACGTATACCGAGTCACTATTGCAAGCCACTTTTTTTCGGACACAGCATTTGGAGAATGCCAAATACAAAACCCATTTTGGTCGTAAAGCCGCCGCATACGGCATGATCATTGACGGTCCGGGGTGGCGGATGGTTTACAGCGGTGATCTGGTTTCGCCGCACGAGTTGTCGCCTTACATTGAAAAGTGTGATCTGCTGATTCACGAGATGGCCCACCACCGGCCTGAAGAAGTGGCCGAATTTGTGGCCGCCGCTAAAATTCCCCATGTGTTAATCAGTCATATTGGGCTGGAGTATGATCAGACCCCTGAGGCCATTAGAGAAGCTTTTGCCAAATATTACAACGGCGACTTAATGATTGCCGAAGATGGCATGAAACTGCGTCTTAGTCAGGTGGGCAAACGCAAATCCATCGAGGTCAAAGCCTCGAAGGAAAGCAGCGCTAAGCGTCAAGCCAAAAATTTTTCAACCCAAAATTTCAAGCGACAAGTCGCCCGCGACCAACAAGATTTTCTCGATATATTGCAGAAGGATTTCAACCTACCGTTCTATCTATCCCGGCAGATCCTCACCACCGCTCAGGATATGCTGGTCAAACCGACCCACTCAATGGTCTACTCTGGCCAAGTTCGGGCCACTGTGACCAGCTTAGAGACGCCAGCGGCAGAAGATAAGCCGGTGGAAGTGGTCTTGACTATCGATGCCGGTCCGGAAGATGACGATGTCAAACAACGGGAACGGGCGGTCGGCCTTAGACGAGGGCGAATTTTACGGTTGCTAGAGCAAGCAGTTGAGCAAGGGGGCATTTTAAGCCAGGATAATCTGGCCCAACTGCTGGGCATCGATCTGAGTACGCTTCGCCGAGACCTCGCCAGTTTAGAAAGGGAAGGCCATCCGATCTACCTGCTGGAACGATTAAATGGGACATCACCCGGATCGAGCTACAAGGTGCGTATGGTTGAGCTGTGGCTGGATGGCGCTGAGCCGGAAGAGATTGCCCACCGTTTCCACCGTTCGCCTCAAGCAGTGAGGCGCTACGTGGACAAATTCGCTCAGGTGATTAAACTGAATAAAGAGGAAACAACCGTTAAGGATATTACGGCCTTGACAGAGATACCAACCCGGTTGGTCGAAAATTTCCTGGAGTTAAGCCAGACAGCTCAGTCTAAACTGGACTGGCAATCTAAACTGGAACTAGAACTACAACAACAAACTGAGGCAAATTAACCCCCCATGACGAAACGAACCCTTGGCTATGTTGAGTTAGAATGGATCTGCCCTAACTGCAATACACGCAATCCCGGTTCTCGGCGTACATGTATGAACTGCGGGTTGCCTCAGCCGGATAATGTGGAGTTTCAACAACCGGCTCAGGAAAAATTACTCGAGGATGAAGCGAAGATTGCTCAGGCCAAAAGCGGGCCTGATATTCACTGTTACTACTGCGGCGCGCGCAATCCGGCCACGGCCACAAGGTGCAGCCAATGTGGGGCAGATTTAAGCGAGGGCGCCCGCCGCAAGGCTGGCGAAATATTAGGGGCGCATCAAAACAAACCGGTCAAGCCGGTTATCTGTCCTGCCTGCGGCACTCCCAACGCCCCCGATGCCGCTAACTGTAGTCAATGCGGGGCCAGTTTGACGACAGCCCAACCTGAACCCATCCCCCTCAACAAACCCTCTCAATCAGCTGCACCGGCCCTAAGTCGCTCCCAAAGTAGTTCTTCGATGGGGCGTATCGGGCTGGTGGTGCTGGCTGTGGCAGTTGTGGCCTGTATTATCGCTTTTTTTGTACTTTCTAGCCGCACCGAGGATATTACGGGCACAGTGGAAGATGTCGCCTGGACCCGTACGGTAGTTATCGAAGGGTTGGTGCCAGTGGAGCGAGAAACTTGGCGCGATAATATTCCGGTAGAAGGTGTGGTCTTGGGTTGTACCCAGGAAATTCGAGGAACCCAGAGTGAACCGGCCCCAAACTCAAGGGAAGTCTGTGGCACGCCTTACACCGTTGATACCGGCAGTGGCTTTGGCCAGGTGGTACAGGACTGCCAGTATCAAGTCTACGATGATTACTGTCGCTACTCAATTAATGAATGGCGTGCGATCGATGAAGCGGTTCTGCGCGGCAATAATTTTTCGCCACAATGGCCAGCCCTGTCTCTAAGGCCAGATCAACGCCAGGGGCATCGCGATGAAACCTACCGTATTGTTTTTTCCACGTCTGAGGGAACGTATGAGTATGTTGTGCGCGATCCGGCAGCCTTCCAGCGGTTTCAAAATGGCAGCCAATGGATTTTAGAGGTCAACACCTTTAACGCCGTAACCGATGTCAAACCGGCTGAATAATTTGAGCTTATAGCGTTTATGGAGTTAATAGCGTTTGTGGTGTTATGAAATTAAAAGGGAGCGTTTAGCTATTAAATCCTTTACTAAACTCTCTTGACTCTTAACTTTATAAACTCTACAACTCTACTCCTCATCATCAAAAGACCAGTAGTCAAAACTGGGTACAATTTTTATCCGGGTGCCGACCTCGGTCCAATCATACAAAGTGGCCGCGTCTTCATCGCTCAAGATAACACAGCCATAGGAAACCCGCTGCCCCAGATAGCCATCCCATAATTTATAGCCGGTATCCTTGACAATAGGCAAAGAGTGGATACCATTTTGCAGCGGTCCGGACCAGTAAATCCCCATCCAGTAAGGCATATCCAAATTCCAGGTGGCGGCATAAGCATTATCGATCTTATTGAGAATTTCAAAGTCACCGATAGCGGTATCTCGACCAGGTTCGCCAGTGGAGACAATAAAATCGAAGACCAACTCATGACCCTCGTAAACCCGCATCCGCTGTTCGGCGATACTGACTAGAATTAATCGATCCTGAATTGAAGATTTGCCGAGAGACCTTTTCAATGGAGTTTCCGGAGCCATGTCAAATTCAATTTCGGCCAGAAGTTGGCGAGGCTCGCTCATTTCGGGGTGTAAAATAGTGGCTGCTTCCAGGCTGGCTTTGGCCCGATCAAACGCTCCAGATGCTTTTAACGCCAATCCCTGGTTATAGTAGGCGCTAAACAACAAATCTTTAACGTTGGTATAGCTTTTACTTTCAGCCCAAATGGATTCAAACGCGTCAATCGCGGCGGGCCAGTCGCCGGTTTGATAATGCTGCACCCCCTCCAGATAAGCCCGAGCCAGCCGCTGCTCTTGTTGAGTCCGGATTTGCTCAGGAGCCAAGGCGAGGGCAGTTTCAAAATGCGATAGTGCTTCCTCCACAAATCCCCGGCTGCGCAAGTTAAGACCCAACTGCGTCTGAGCGTAGGCCAGGTGTTGAGTCACCGCTACCGATTCCGGATTGCGGCGATGCAGTGGTTCCAAAATGGCGATGGCCTCAGGCCAATTTTGCTCGGCCAGGGCCAATTCTAGCGTCAAGGTCTGGTGTGGGGGTGTGTCGCTCTGGATCGAGCCGGTGGATAATAAGCTGCTAGCAAAGGCCGTAGCATTTACTTCCCAAACCAAGCTCAAAAGTAGTACAATTAGGCCGATGATGATGGCCAATACCACCAACCCAAAAGCCACCAAATTAAACACACGCAGCGTGTTTTGGCGCGAAGAGACAGGATTTGAGGGCGTCAGCGGGGGCTCGAGCGGGGCTTCTGCGGTGGACGCTATCATTTCGAAAAAACGATGGGCCAGCCATTCTTCCGCCCGGACCAGGCTGGTATGGGCGGGGTTGATGGCTTTGGCTTGTTTAAACGCCGCTACAGCTTCAGTCCGATCCTCTGTCACAGCCGACAGCCACAACCAAGCAGCCTGATTGACCGGTTGAGATGTCACGACTTGACGCAGCAGCTTGATCGCTTCAGATTTATGGCCCTCTTTAGCGAAGTTAATAGCCTCGGTTAATTTGGATTGAGGAGAATTAGGACGGGTTGACTCAGCCGTGTTCATCGTATCTGCCCCACAATGTTATGTAGAGTCATTATAACTGGCTTTCCTTAAAAAGCAATAAAACAGGGCCTTTTTATGTAAATTTGGTCAATAATTGGCCCCGCGTTGAACCTCTTGTCCCATTGATAGTTAGGTAGAGAAGTGATATAATTTTTAACATTCCCGTGCGTGTCAGGCACTTTAAATATGATTTTGAAGCTATGAATGAAGTAGCCAACCCATTCAATCCTACGATCATCGACAGCTTAACCCGTATTCCTTTTTTTAGAGGTTTACCCGCTGAGGCATTGTCGGCTATCTCCGCCAAATTACAGCGTATTCGCCTGGAGCATGGCGCAGTGGTTTTCGCCCAAGATACTATGGGCGATGCCATGTATTTGATTGAGTCTGGCCAGATCAAAGTCTCGGTTATTGTTGGCCCCGGCCAGCCGGAGAAAGTGGTTAACTTTCTGGGGCCGGGTAATTTTTTTGGCGAAATGGCCCTACTGTTGAACCAACGCCGCTCAGCCACGGTGACGGTCTCCATCGACGCCGATTTATGGGTATTGCACAAAGCTGATATGGATGAGCTGCTGGTTGATTACCCGGTTATTGCGCTCCAAATTACCAAAGAGTTAAGCCGCCGCCTGACCGATGTTGTCACCGAAAATACGCGGCGGCCCGGCCACACCATCAGCGCGGTTTTTGGGGCCGAGGCCTGGCGGCTGGCCAACAGTATCTTCAACATTACGGGGCAGCGGGTAATTGTCCTGGATGTTACCGGGACGAATATGGCCGCCAGCGCCCAACTACCCGACAACAATTTTGTCATCTTCGAGGCAATGGAAGATCTATCCAGCGAGGGGTTGGGTGAAACGCTGGGCATCCTGGCTGACGGTTTTGATTGGGTGTTGATGGCCCTACCCAACACCTACAACGAGGTTAACGCCAAAGCAGTGCAGTTGGCCAAGGCCACGGTGTTATTGAATACATCGGAACAGGATTGGATCAAAGAATACTCAGATGGTCCAATTTTTTATTGTAACGGAACGCAGACGGAAATTGATCGAACAGCCCGCAAGATTACCCACTGTGTCGTTGGCCTGGCCTTGTCTAGCGGCGGGGCCAGAGGCATAGCGCACATTGGGGTAATAGAAACGCTCGAAAAGGCTGGCATTCCCATCGACATCATCGCCGGGACTAGCGCCGGATCGCTGTTTGGCGGGTTGTACGCCTCAGGCAAATCCGTGGACGAAGTGGCCGATTTTGCCAGAAATCTGATCAAGTTGATCGACTTAAAAAGCGGTTTGTGGGACCCCAAATTGAGCCTGCCCTGGAGTGGCTTAATTAAAGGAAACGCCACAACCAAATATTTGGCCCGCCAATTCAACGATGCCACCTTTGCCGACACTAAAATTCCCTTTTACGTCGTCGCGGCTGATGTTATTTCCGGCGAAGAAGTTGTCTTTGATAGTGGCCCTATCGCCGAGGCGGTTAGAGCCAGTATCGGGATGATCGGCATATTTTCACCGTACCAGCTTAACGGTCATCACCTTATTGATGGAGGGGCCGTTAACCCTGTGCCGGCCAGTGTACTGGCCGAAAAGGGAGCGAATATCATTATTGCCTCCAGTGTGATTCCGTCATTAGAAGCGGACCGAGCTAGAGGCCAACAGGCCACCCATCGCAGCCAGAAGCCTAATTTTCTGAATGTGTTAAGTAACATGATGTCGATTATGGAACGGGAAATTGTCAAAACTCGGATGACTCCGGTTGATGTCTTGATTAAACCAAAAGTGGAAGTTTATTCAGCTATGAACTACGACAAGGCTGATGAGTTTCTCCAGATAGGGCGTGAGGCGGCTGAGGAAGCCATGCCTCTGCTGAAAAAACTACTGAATAATTAGACTTTTTATCTAGACTGGGTTAGGCTTACTTATCGAAAAAATGTTTCTATCAAGTTCTATAATGAAACCAAGCCATCAGGCAGAGTCTAACCTTGAGCGAGCCAACTCAATCAAAAAAAGAGTTAGAGACCCAGATCAGCGCCCTTGAGGCCGAACTCAAGGCGTCGCAAAAGCGGATCAGAATTTTGAATATTATCAGCGAAGTTGACCGATCACTAACGCTGGAATTGGATCTTGATCCCTTGCTTCACAAAATCTTGGCCGGAGCGGTCAAGGTAACCGACGCCTCGGCCGGATCACTATTGCTTTTGGATGAACTTACCGATGAATTAGTTTTTGCGGTGGTGGAAGGCGGCGGCGGCGAGAGTTTACAAGGGACTCGTATTGCTTCGGATAAAGGCATCGCTGGCTGGGTAGCCACTAATCGACAACCGCTTATTGTCGATGATGTTAACAAAGATAATCGATATTACCATATCATCGCGGCAAATTTTGATATTCGGCTAACATCACTGATATGTGTCCCGATGATTTCGCGAACCAAACTTATTGGTGTGCTGCAGGTGATGCAGAACACACCAGGGCGATATTTCGGCCCAGTTGAACAAGAGCTACTCAATTCATTTGCCAGCAAGGCCGCTATCAGCATTGAGAACGCTCGCTTGTATAAGAGTCTAAAAGAAGAGCGAGATAAGCTGGTTATTGTTGAAGATGAGGTACGCAAGCGACTGGCCAGAGATCTGCACGATGGGCCGACCCAGTTTGTCGCGGCGATCATAATGAATATGGAGTTCATCAAAGAACTCATCGATAGCGCGCCTGAATACGCACCTGATGAAGTAGACAAGACGCTGGGGCTGGCCAGAAAAACTCTTAAGCAACTGCGAACGCTGTTATTCAATTTACGGCCCATCACCTTAGAAACGCAAGGATTGATTCCGGCGCTGGAAGTCTATACCGAGCGACTGCGAGAAACCGATAAACTCAAAGTCAGTCTTAATGTCAAACAAGAAGTTGACCGGCTGACCAGCCGGGCTGAGATAGCCATTTTTGCAGTTATTCAAGAGGCTGTCAATAATGCGAAGAAATACGCCCGTACCTCCACGATCAAAATCATGCTTCAGCCTGACCCAGGAAACGATCAGCTGATGGTTATAATCAAAGATAACGGTCAGGGGTTTGACGTGCAAGCGGTGCGCCAACAGTATGATAAACGAGGTAGTTTGGGCATAATTAATATGCAAGAACGTATCGAGGCCATCAACGGTCATCTTAAAATTCAATCTGAAATAGGAAAAGGGACAGAGGTAATATTTACTCTACCTATCCACGAAAATCTACTAGAGAATTCAAAAAGAACATGACACTCGTAAACACAGAAATAGCGCTTTCCTTTTTTTTACAACTCCTCCTTGGTCACGTTGTCGGTGACTTTGTGTTGCAGCCCTACTGGCTGGTTTTAGCGAAACGAAAGGGTTGGGTAGGCTTATCCATCCACGTGGCCGTAGTGACCTTTATTACCGCTATTTTAGCTTGGAGAACCATTCCGAATTGGTGGGTTTGGATGATCGTCCTTTTTATTGGTCACCTCTTTATCGACCAATTTAGAACCTTTGTATTTACTGATAATACCAAAGGGAAAGGATTGCTCCTTCTTTTCTTAGACCAGTTGGCCCATGTGATCTTAATCGCCTTGATTGCTTGGGCTGCTACGGGTTGGACACCCAGCAGTTTGGCCTTGCTGCCAACGTTGGATGCACCTAACCAATACCGGCTGCTGGCCTACTTGATTGGGTTGTCGGCGCTGATTAGTACCGCGCCTGTTTTAGAGGCGGAAATTACGGTGGCCGTTTGGGCGGCTCAGGGCCAGGAAATCACCCAAACATTGAGAATTGACACCTCTGACCGAGTTTTGGGCAGTATCGAACGGATTACGGCGATGGTTTTAATCTTGGCCGGCTTCGGCCTCATTGCGCCCTTGATCTTCGTGCCGCGACTGCTGTTGATGATCTATCAAGGACAAGCCCGCGAAAACCGGACGGCTGTGACAACTAAGGTGATCACCAGTTTCGCCAGCGCCGTTATAGTGAGTTTACTGCTGATTAACATTCCGGCCCCTATTCTTCTTATATAAAAAACAGGGGTTTTTTACAACTGGGCATCATTCCCCAAAATGGCATTGAAAATAGCCTGTAATTCTTCCTCGGAGTAGAAGTGAATGGTCAATTTCCCCGTCTCTTCTTCGGTTCGAGACAGTTCAACGCGGGTGCCAAGCCTGGACTCAAATTTTTCCAGCATGGCTTTATCGTGAGGCGTTAGAGGGGGACGTTTGGGTTTAGCCAGATGATCGCCGCTGAGCATTTGTTTGACCAAAGCTTCCGTCTGGCGTACCGTTAAACTTTTTTCGATGATGATGGCCAAAGCTTTAAGCTGGTCACGATCACTTTTGAGGCCCAGTAAAGCGCGAGCATGGCCTTCAGAAATAGTCCCGGAAGCTAAAGCCGCCTTGGTTTCATCGGTTAGATTTAACAGCCGGACCGTATTGGCCACCGCCGTCCGGCTCTTACTGACGCGCTCGGCCACGGCTTCCTGGGTGAGGCCAAACTCCTCCATAAGTTGGGCGTACGCTCGCGCCTCTTCCAAAGGGTTTAAATCGGCCCGTTGAATGTTTTCCACCAAAGCCAATTCCAACATCTGCTGGGGCGTTGTTTCTTTGACGATGACGGGCACGGTTTCCAATCCGGCCAATTGACTGGCTCGCCAGCGCCGCTCACCGGCAATTAACTGATAACTCAAGCCCACTTGAGTCACAATCAGCGGTTGGATCAGACCGTGTTCAGTGATCGAGTCAGCCAGCTCGCGTAGTTGGATTTGGTCAAACTCTTGACGAGGCTGGTGGGGATTGGGGGCAATTTGATCGACGGGAATCTCTAGCGCCCCAGCCGGCAGATCGGTATCTGAGTCATCTGATTGGGGGATTAATGCGCTTAAGCCTTTACCCAGACCACGCCTCTTAGACATAACTTCTCATTCCTTTTAAGCCCCAACCAACTGGCGGCGAACTCGACTTAATAATTCTTCGGTAAGTTTTTGGTAAGCCACACAACCGGTTGAGTTAGGCGCATAAGCCAAAATATCCTCACCATAGCTAGGCGCTTCACTCAACCGGATATTGCGGGGGATGATGGCGTTGAAGAATTGTTCCGGAAAATGCTCTTTGACTTCCTTAACTACATCAGCCGCCAGGTTAGTGCGCACATCATACATGGTCATTACCACCCCGGCTACTTGCAACGTGGGGTTCAAATTTTCCTGAACCAGATTAATTGTGTGCATCAACTGGCCCAAGCCTTCTAAGGCCAGGTATTCGCATTGCACCGGGATAATCACGCCCTGATTGCAAGCGGTTAAAGCATTAACGGTCAGCAACCCCAAACTGGGGGGTGTATCGATAATGATAAAATCATAATCGTCGATAACCGGCTGAATTGCTTTTTGAAGCAGCATTTC
>JACKAT010000031.1 GCA_020634935.1 Anaerolineales bacterium | reverse complement strand
GCGTCGGTGCAGCCTTGAATACGACCAACAATTACTTTGAGGATGCATCATAGAGCGGAGGCCGGCTTGGCCCTACAAAATCCAAAAGCCGGGTACTCAACCACCAAAAGAAGGTCATCCCCGCCAAATCGCTGGCAAAATCGGTAATATCAGCCGTACGCAGCGACGAAAACCCCTGAGCCACTTCTTCCAACGAGGCTACCGACAAAGCCAGCAAAATGGCCAAAGGTATAGACCACCACCAGACGCGCACGATGCGCCCATTGAGCCATAAGTTGAGCCAAAAAACTACAGCCCCAAATAGTAAAAAATGCAAGACTTTGTCGGCATAGGGCCACTGAAGTAAATAGAAAGGTAGAATGTTAAGATAGGCCATCTGGGTGCCGAGAATAACGACAGCCACTTGCGGCCACAACAGCCAACGCCACTGCGGCGGCGATTTGACGAAAACCCCGTAACTGCCCGCCCCAACAGCGCACCCCAATACCGCTCCACCCAAGATATCGGTGGGATAATGCAATCCCAGGTAAATACGGCTAACTCCCAACAAAATGGCGACTGCTACTGCGGCTAAACTCCACAACCAGCGCCGGTAAGCCAGAATAATGATCAGGGCCGTGCTTAACGCCATGGCTGTATAACCACTGGGAAAAGCCAATAAGCTAAAGCCGCCCTGTACCACCCGGACATCTTCCGGGCGGGCTCGCCGCGCTAAAAGTTGAAAGCTTAGGGTCAGCACCAGACTGGCCACCAGAGCCATCAATATCGCCCAGCCAACGCGAGACTGTTTCTGGCTCTTAAAAAGCACTAAACCTAAACCGGGTAATAAAACCAGTCCGGCTGCGGTTAGCAAAAGCACCATTTGATCTAATAGGGGATAACCCAAACTTTGGTTAAAAAAGGCTAATATAATCGTTTCCATCTTATAAGTCTAGTTGAATTTCATAGGTTTTAACCGGCTGTTCACGATTTTTAACTTTCATTTCTTTAAAGAAAATGGCTTTAACAGCGCCATTCACCGCTTGATAGACCGGTTCACTGATAAGAATTTTGTTGGCCGGTGTATTTTCCTGAATCCGCTTAGCCAGATTCACCGTATCACCAATAGCGGTATAATCCATTCGATCAGACATGCCCACATTGCCGACCACGGCCTCGCCCACGTGGAGACCGATCCCAAAACTAAGCATTCGATCTTGGCCAATTTTGGCATGGTAGTTATTGATAGCCCGCTGCATGGCCATAGCCGCCCGAACAGCCCGCATAATATGGTCGGTTTGGTCAAGCGGGGCGTTAAAGATCCCCATAACCGCATCGCCCACAAATTTATCGAGCGTGCCTTCATACATCAAAATTGAAGAGGCAGCCATTGATAGATACTCGTTGAGGGTGTCAACCAGTTTCTCCGGGTCCATATGCTCGCTGAATTTTGTAAAACCCCGAATATCGGCAAACAAAACTGTAATTTCTTGACGATGCCCGCCCAACTCCAACTCAGACGGGTTGGCCGGCAATCGATCAACTACGGCCGGCGAAACATACCGGCGAAACATATCTTGTACGGCCTTCAGCCGCTTGGTTTCGGTCATATCTTCCAGTACTACCGTCACCCCCTTAGTTTGATGTTGAGCATCTTTAAGCGGGGCCATATTAACCGTCAGGTTAACCCGGCCTCGCTCCGGTAGTTCAGAAATAATTTCATAATTAGTGTATCGCTCATCACGATCCACAACATTTTTCATTAGATTAGAAAAAATGGTGCTGGCCAGGGTAGGCATCATTTTTTGATAAGCCGTTCCAATGGTATTCTGAGTAGATAAGTTAAGAATAGCTGCCGCGGATTTGTTAAAGTGAGTAATCTTACCCTGTTTGTCGATGGTCATTACCCCGGTTTGCATACTGTCGAAAACACTATCCATCAAATTTTTCATCCGGGTGGCTTCTTCCAGGTGGCGCTGAAGCCGGTCGACCAGGCTGGCGTTTTCCAAAGCCAAAGCCGTTTGATCGGCCAGAGTTTGCAATAGTCGTAAATCTTGAGCCGAATAGCGCTGTCGCGATGCTTTTGGTCCTAATGCGAACACCCCGATCAACTGGTCTTGTTTCAAAATCGGCAAAAACCATTCCAGATTAAGCGCTTGTAATGCCTGTCGATCCGTTTCCGGCACATTGCGAAACTGAACTGAGATATCGATCGTGTATTGAGCTAACGGTTTGCCCTGCTGAACCCAACGATCGATAATAGCACTGGTCCGGGCCAATGAAAGAACGGCCGGAAACTGAGTGGTCGCTGAAACGGGAATAGTCCAAAATTCATAAGACTCCGGGCTTTCCGCTTCTAGCATCAGCAAGATGGCTTTCGTCACCCCAAAGGTCTGCTCAATATGTTTTAACGCCACTGAAGCCAGTTCATCGGGGTACAAAATATTGCTGATGGATTGGGTATAACGCTGAATTACTTTTTGATAGTCGTAAATTTGGCTAAACACAATCCGGTTTGTTAAAACGCGACTCACTCGCTGGATAGGAATATAGACAATCGTTAACAGCACCGCGGTGACTACCGCCACCAGCAAGACCGGATCAACCCAACCAGCCGGCAAGGTCGAGGCCAGTAGATCGCCCAAAAAGATCTGAACCAGGTAAATTCCAGAGATGTAAACCGCAATGGTAAGCAGCACGGTAAGCAACCGGCTAACCGTATAGCGGGCGGCGGTACTGAGATCGATCAAGTCTTCGACAGCCACCACATAGGTGGCCAGTGAACTACCCAAACAAGTGATGATCAGTCCGGTGGTCCAATATGGCTCTAAGAGGGAGAGATATAATCCGTAACCGAACAGTAAAAAAAGGGTAGCCATCAGCAAAAATTGAATTCGGTTACGATGGGCTGGACTCTGCGTCCGCAGTTGATGCAGGAGGACAATTAAAAACGATAATCCAACAAATCCGGCTGCACATATGATGCAAAATACAAACCCGATATTAGCCGGAAAAAGCCAGCCGTTACTCCAGGTATAAGCCGCTGGCGGTAGGGCTAGCAACTCGCTATCAAACCCGGTGGCTATTAGTAAAACTGTGATCGGGATGGCCCATACCCATCTCTCCGGCCAGGGCTGCTGTAAGAAAGTTCGGGTAAAAAGCCAATAAATCGCGGCAATGCCTACCAAGCCATAGGGAGCCAGATGCACCAAAAAGGGGCCGGCAGAGACGCTGCCCATAGCAATAACCACCAGATTAATATTCCAGAGAATAGTCGAACTTAAATAGGCCACAAATAAACCAAAGACTCTATCGCGGTTTATTTCGTAGCTAGAGATAACATAAATGGTCAGGATGAGGTGAGCCAGAGCGACGCCTAACGGCACCACGACCTGGCTGGGTAATATAATTGAGTTAAACTGCATACCTTGTCCTATATTTTGGGATGGTCCGGTCTCTTAGCGATTTCCGCAATATGAGGACAATCTTTTTAATTGACCAATTGCGCACTGATCATTTTAACCTACCCGGCGCAATACTAAAATTGTCAATTTGTACTATTCTGAAGGTTAGGTGATATAAAAGGATAAACCGCCGTCTAACTGTTTTTGTACCAAATGATATCAGTTAGCTACGGCGGTTTTTATATTTTACCCCAGTTGCTACCGTTAGAATATTTGAACCACCAAGGCGCAATGCCCACAAAGAGTTTTGTTAAAATCTTAGCAAACTTTGTGCCTTAGCGGTGAGTCCTGCTTCATCGGCTTATGGCTAGCCACTTGAGTTATTTGTAACTGATTGCCCCCTTATTAGCCCAAAGAATGGACCGGTTTGTTGCTTTACCTGAGGTAGTCCAACAGGTGCGGGCTCTACTCCTTAGGCGTCCTCGCTTTTTTCACATAGCTGTAGACGAGAACCAGTACCACCCCAATGCCTACCAAACCCCACAAGCCCATCACCATCGGGCTGATTGTAGAGGCCACCTTTAAACCCGTTTCCGGCAGCAGCAGAACCGGTAACGTCGGGGTAGGCGTTGGCGGTACCGGGGTAGGTGGTATGCTCGCTACAGAAGGTGAGGACGAAGTGGGGCTAGAGTCATCATCATCGTCTTCCTTTTTGGTTTCACGCTTTTCGGGCGTATTAACAGGATTTGGGGCCGGGACAATGACCTGAGCTTCGGCTGTCCGGCGAGGACCGCCGTCAAAATCAAGAGTGGCTTGGTTGACGATATTGAACGGTCGGGGAACGGCTAATCCATTGACAGTGGCCACCACCGACAACGTCACCGACTCGTCGAGGCCGAGCGTTGGGATATTAACCGTAATGGTGGAAACAACTGTTTGCGTAATACCGGACGGATGGTTAACGAGCGGCATGACCTTGGAAACCAAACTATCGTTAGTGACAACTCCCGCCGGCACGGATGACAAGCTGTATGACACATAATTGTATTCTTTTGGCAGGGGATCGGTCAGAATTACATTTTGAGCCGGCACAGTAGAATTAGCACTAGGGTTAGAAACCGTGATCGAGAAGTTAACGGTATCACCGATATTGGCCTGAGTCGGATCGACCGCCTTAGTGATCAGGGGATCGGCTGTGCCAATGGGGGTATTATCAGAAGTTATATTGTTCTCAGGGGTAGGATCAGGACCTTTAGAGCCATCATCGGCGATAGAGGCATTGTTGTTGATCAGGGTCACGTTAGCCGGCAGCGGCTTATCAACATCGACCGCAAACACAACTGAGCCGCTACTGTTGCCCGGCACATCATTTAGGGTGTAGGTACAGGCCGTTAAAACACAAATCCAATTAGCGGTGCTGGCAGCGGCATTAAAAGTGGTATTATCCGGCACCGTTTCGGAAATGACTACCCCTGAAGCAGCGGTATTGCTAATATTGGCATAGTCCAGGGTGTAAACTATGGTCTCTCCGGCGGCGGTGGTGATCCCTCCGTCTGATTTGACTAGTGTTAAATCCGGTGGGACAAGCGTCTCATCAGTGGCTTGAACCGGCTCAAATTTGTTGCCCAATACATCGGCATAATTCAAGGTGACGGTATTCGTTAAGATATCGCTGGCACTGGCATCGACAGTGACCTGAATGTTAAATGAGCCCCCCTGGCCAGGAATAACATTGCCGCCAAGCGCCACAGTTACCACTCCGGCAGCTTCAGCGCAAGTCGTACCAGGGTAGAGCACGCTCAGGTCTGTTATATCACAGCTTTGGAAAGTGGTATCTGGAGGCAAGTTATCCACAAGGGTCACGTTAGTGGCCGTACCAGGGGTGGCTGTCGTATCAGAGATATTTGTAAAAACAATCGTATGGGTGATGGCTTCACCGGACGTTACAATTGTTTTGCCATCATCTTTAGTGACAACCATTACCGGCGTACCTGGCTGCGAGAAGTAAATTGGCACGCCTTGCGCTTCAAAAATATATTGATTATTTTCAGGAATACATATCTCGGCGCGCCACCAGCCAACCATAGTCGCATCAATGTCGTATACATCCCCGCCCCGAGTAGTGGCATCGCCATTGTTCCACTTGGTCTGACCGGATACCGTGCCATCTAGTTCAGTTCCGTCTGGCAGAGTATAAGTGACACTACCGGCGTTATCCATATCATAGTTATTAAGCGTTATGGGAGACGTTTGGCCATTGACAAAAAAGAAAAATTGCTGGCATGGCTCTCCAGCGCCCACGTTTTGAAAACTGGCCTGAACTAAACCTATCTCTAACTCGTCAGATGAACCGGAAATTCCGTCAGGGTTATCATCTTCATTACCATTGTCAAGCAAAGTTGAAGCGGCAGGTGAGATGCCACTGCAAGTACCGGGGCTGGAGACCGACACGGTACAGTCCGGATCGTGGCTTACTTTAAGCCGCCAGCCATTATCATCATCATTCGAGGTATTGGTTTCCAGCCGATAATTACCGCAGCCAAAACCGCTCGTGTTCGGGGTGACCGTTAGTAACTCAACCCATAAGCCATTTGATCCGTCGGTAGGGGCAAAACTAACCGTGCCAAGCGTGGCTCCATCCGGAGCGGTTAACGAAAAAGTAGTGGTGTCATCGGCCCCGCCGCGTTGTTCGTCCACCGCAGAAGGCGGTCCAACAAATGTTCCCCCGGTTGTCTCCGGATCAAAAAGGGCAAAGGTCACCGGCAAATCACCAGGCCAACTACAAGGGATGTTGATTTGGATAAAATGATTTTCATTAGCTCCGAGGACGTTGGTGTAGAAGTCACCCACACCAAGCTGAGCATTAGGGCCAGTCGTTTGAACAAATGCCGCTGAATTAGGGGGCGGTAGTTCAATAGCGTAAGCAACGCCTATTATGGCTGTTAACCATACCAGGCTAATAAGTAGAATTTTTAATGACCTGCGAATAGGATGTCTGGACAATTGTTTATTTAACATATGTAAACTTCTCCTCTTCGAGCCTATGAAGTTAATATATCGAGTATACTGCTAATGTCTGTCTATCCGCTCATCGAATATTTCGATTTGGCCCTTGAAAACTTGTATAGTCTCAGGAATACAGGAAGACATACTTTAACTCCGCTGCTGGCCTTACAAGATGAGCTGCTTAACCGAATCTACCCTATGCCTGGTAAACGTTTGATCGATCAGGCTATCCGACTAAAGTGATGGTTGGGTTAAACTCGGCTGTTTCCGGTCAAATCTCGGATCGGCAACCAGCTAAGTAGTTTTTTTTATATTTGTAAGGGGCAATTGACCAAATGCTGGTATAGAGGCAATGTGGCAGGTTTTTATAACCGGCGAAAATTTTACAGGAAAAGACCTATTCTGACAAAATAGACCGGAAATCATTGATCTGTTCCAAAGCAGCCATAATAAAGTAAACCACCACGCAATATTATTGACCAACCCTTCTAACTGATGTAAACTGCATGTAGAATGGCGTAGCGGACACATTGATATGTATCCGCTTTTTCTTTGGAGGCAAGCCATGTCTAATGTAAACGTGTCTTGGCGAACGGATTTGTTCCACCCCGATTGGCCTGGCTTCGACTTTATCTTTTTTGACTGCGATAGCACCCTCAGTACGATTGAGGGCATCGATGAATTAGCCCGCCAAAAAGGCAAATTCGACGAAGTCAAACGGATGACCGATGCAGCCATGGAAGGTGAAGTTCATCTACAAAATGTTTATGACCGCCGCCTGGAATTGCTGGGTCCCACCCGAGCTGAAATAAGAGCCCTCGAGCGCCATTATCGGCAAACCGTTGTCCCTGATACCCGTGACGTAATCGAGGCGCTGAAATTTTTTAACAAAGACCTTTTTATTATTAGCGGTGGTTTACTGGCGGCTGTCCGTCCTTTTGGGGAGTGGTTGGGTATCCCCTATCAAAATATTCGAGCGGTTAATGTGCGCTATAACCGGCTCTCCGGTCGATGGTGGGATTACCAACAAGATCGCTGGGGCCAGCGGCCCGATGTTGAATACCTCGACGCCGAAAAAACCCCGCTGGTTGAGTCCCAAGGCAAAGCAGATGTCGTCCGCGATCTGCTGCCGGCTCGACCGGGCCGGTCGGTTCTTATCGGTGATGGCATGAGTGATCTCGCAGCGCGGTCGGCGGTGAATTTGGTGGTCGGGTTCGGCGGGGTCATCACCCGCCAAAATGTCATCAATGAAGCCGAAGTTTTTATTAAAAGCCAAACACTGGCCCCTATCCTGGCGCTGGCGCTGTCCGGCAGCCAACGTGAACAGACGTATCTTTCTCCTTACAAAGCCCTCTTCAAAAAAGGCTGGGGATTGATCGAAAAAGAGGAAGTAATTTTCCAAGATAAGGCCCCTAAGCCGTGATCGTCACTCCGATGCTCACTTATTTTTTTCGAGCCAGTCGTGAAATTTGTTACAATATGGGGGTGGGTGTCAAGCGATACGAACACCCCAACTCATGAACTAACCCCATATCGGAGGAGTAAAAAATTAATGACCTATAAGATCCTGATTACGGATGAATTATCGGCGCAGGCCATTACCCTGCTGGAAACCGCGCCGGATGCGACGTTCGACACCGTCTTTCGACCGTCGCAAGACAAACTAAGAGAGATAATTGCCGATTACGATGCCGTAATCATTCGCAGCAGCGTAAAAATCGATAAGGCCGTTTTAGAAAACGCAGCCAACCTCAAAGTCATTGGGCGCGGGGGCGTGGGAGTGGATAACGTCGATATTGGCGCGGCCTCGCTGCGAGGGATTGTTGTCCTCAACACGCCGGGGGCAAACACAATTGCCACCGCCGAACATACCTTAGCCATGTTATTAGCCTTATGTCGAAATATTCCCCAGGCCGATCACTCAATGCGCGACCATCAATGGTCCCGGAGTAAGTTTTTAGGGGTCCAATTATACCGCAAAACATTAGGAATTGTGGGTCTGGGCCGTATCGGCGGCCAGGTTGCTCGGCGCGCCCAATCTTTTGGCATGACCGTCATAGCTTACGATCCGTTTATCAACGATGAAGTGGCTCGCGAGTTGAAAGTAAATTTGGTAGAGCTCGATGAACTGTTTGCCCGAGCCGATTTTATTACGTTGAATGCCGCCCTAACCACCGAAACCAAATACCTGATCAATAAAGCCACCATCGCCCGGATGAAGCCGGGCGTGCGCCTGGTTAACTGCGCCCGGGGGGTGCTGGTAGACGAAGCGGCGCTGGTTGAGGCCCTGCAATCGGGCCAAATTGCCGGCGCGGCGCTCGATGTCTTCAGCGCAGAGCCGCTGGCCGACAACAGCCCGCTGCGTGATTTGCCCAACGTAGTACTAACCCCGCACCTGGCCGCCAGCACGGTTGAAGCTCAGGACGATGTCGGCACCCAGGTGGTTGATCGGGTCCTGGCCGCCCTGCGCGGTGAAGATTTTCGCAGCGCGATCAATATGCCGGTGGCCGATGCCAGTATCTTTAAAGAACTGGCCCCCTATTTACGGCTGGCTGAAAAACTGGGCAACGTCCAAATGCAGTTGGCCGAAGGGCCCGTCAAGCGTGTTGAAGTTGAATTTCAAGGCGATGAAGTCAGCGATCACGTCAAACCTCTAACTGTGGCGCTGCTGAAAGGGATGCTTGACCCCGTTACGGATACGCCGGTCAACTACATCAGCGCCCCCCATCTGGCTATGCAGCGGGGCATTAGCGTCACTGAGACCAAAGGTCTGCCCGACCTCAATTACGCCAATCTGCTCAAATGCCACGTCATGTGGGATGGCGGCGAACGCTTCCTCTCCGGTTCACTGCTGGGTAATGAGTCACCTCGGGTCGTGCAGATCGATGATTTTAAACTCGATGCCCAGTTAGAGGGCCTGATTTTGGTGATGGAAAGCAAGGATGTTCCCGGCGTCGTCGGCCAGGTAGCCACTCTACTGGGCAGGCATGAAATTAACATCGCCGAATGGCGGATGGGCCGAGCCGGTCCCTGGGCAGGGACACCATCATCTATCAACATTTCTTTTATTAATTTGGATATGATGGCATCGCCGGAGGTACTTCAAGAACTGAGCAGACTTGAGCGCGTTCTCAAGGTTACCCAAATCAAATTGTAACCATTCAAGCGGCTGGCTCTTTAACTTGAACTGCGGTTAAGAGCCGGCCGGTCACCTGTAACACTCCATTTCTGATGAAAGAAAAGAGTATCATTATTATGGATCAAAATGGCAATCACCCTCACTTTAAAATGTTAATCACCGATGATGTTTCCGATGAAGGCTTAGCCTTATTAGAAAAGGCTGACGATATTGAATTTGATCTGGTTAAAGGGCTAACCCCGGAAACGTTGGCTGAGCGCATTCCGGGTTATGATGGCTTAATCGTTCGCAGTAGCGTCAAAGTAACGAAAGAAGTTCTTGAAGCCGCCGACGCACTTAAAGTAATTGGTCGGGCCGGGGTTGGCATTGACAATATCGACATCGACGCCGCCAGCCTGCGCGGCATTGTGGTCATGAATACACCCGGCGCCAACACCATCGCCACGGCTGAGCATACTATCGCCCTGCTGCTGTCCCTGTGTCGCCTGGCCCCCCAAGCTTATATGAGCTTAAAACAAGGCCGGTGGGATCGCAAAAGTTTTACCGGGGTGCAATTGTATCGCAAGACGATGGGGATTATCGGCATGGGTCGGATCGGGATGCGGGTGGCGGCGCGCTGCCAGGCATTTGGCATGGATGTCCTCACCTACGATCCGTACCTTAGTGACGAGGCCGCTCAAGAACTGCGGGTCAAATGCGTCCCGCTGGCCGACCTGCTGGCCGGAGCGGATTTCATTGCCCTTCACGCCGCCCTAACCCCCAACACCGAACATATAATCAACGCTGCCGCCATCGCTCAAATGAAAGAAGGTGTGCGAATTGTTAACACGGCCCGGGGCGGACTGATCGATCAGGATGCGCTGCTCGAAGGGCTTAAATCGGGCAAGATAGCCGGAGCTGCCCTCGATGTCTTCATCGAAGAGCCGTTGCCGGCCGACAGCCCGCTGCTGGAAATGGACAACGTCATTGTTACCCCTCATTTGGCAGCCAGCACCGTCGAGGCCCAAGCCGATGTCGGCACCCAAATTGTGGCGCAGTTGATCGATGCCCTGCGAGGCGTTGATTTTCGTAATGCCCTTAATATGCCTTTCAGCGACGCCGCCCTGTTGCGCAGCATGCAGCCTTACCTGGCTCTGGCCGAAAATCTAGGCAGTATCCAAGCCCAACTGGCCGAAGACACCATTGAGCGCATTGAGGTTGAAATAAAGGGCGCGGAAATTAGCGACCACATCAAGCCCATTACCGTGGCTATTCTTAAAGGCTTGTTAGAACCTCATATGGAAAGAGCCGTCAACTACATCAATGCGCCTTATTTGGTTGAGCGGCGGGGCATTAAAGTCTCCCAAACTCGGGGGCTGCCAACCCCCGACTACCCCAACTTAATCTCCTGCCGCGTCGAGTGGAAAGGCGGCGGCAGCCGCACCATCTCGGCCACGCTGTTCAACCACGACGAACCCCGGCTGGTGCAGTTCGACGGCTATCGCCTGGATGTGCGGCCAGAAGGGATTATCCTGGTTTTCCACAGCTACGACCGTCCCGGCTTTATTGGCCGGGTAGGAACGGTGCTGGGCGAGTTGGGCATCAACATTGCGACCTGGCGCACCGGGCGCACCGCCCCCGGCGGCATGGCGGTGTCGTTTGTCAGCGTCGATAAAGATGTGCCAGATTACGTTCTCAACTTGCTGCAAGAGTTCGAACTCATCATGCGCATTCAAAAGGTAAAGTTGTAATCGAACACCGGCTGTAAGTTTTTGTAGCCATTTAGCGTCTAACGGATAGAACTGAATCAGGCAGCGGTCAGCCCTTAGTTGTCAGCTATTAGCTTTTGGTTTACTTAGGGTTATAACAGGATATCGATGGCCCAACGTTAATTTATTGGGGTAAAGCTGACCGCTGAAGACGGATAGCTGACCGCTTATCTAAACTATTCTAACAGGATCAGAGAACAATGTCATCTAATAGTGAAAACAAGATTCATAAAGTTATTATCGTCGGCTCCGGCCCGGCAGGCTTGACCGCGGCTATCTATACGGCCCGTGGCCGGCTCGACCCATTAGTCATCGAAGGGTATCAGGCCGGCGGGCAATTGATGACCACCACCGAGGTTGAAAATTTCCCCGGCTTCAAAGACGGCATTATGGGGCCAGAATTGATGATGGCGTTTCGGGCGCAAGCCGAACGCTTCGGAGCCGAATTTATTACTAAAAACGTGACCAAAGTTGATTTAACCGGCGACATCAAAAAAGTATGGGTCGATAATGATCTTTACCTGGCCCAAACGGTCATCATCTCCACCGGAGCATCGGCTAATTTATTGGGCTTAAAAAATGAGAGCCGTCTGATGGGGCGCGGCGTTAGCAGTTGCGCCACCTGCGACGGGTTCTTCTTCCGCGATAAAACCATCGCTGTAGTGGGCGGCGGCGACAGCGCGATGGAAGAAGCCACTTTTCTGACCCGCTTTGCCAGCAAAGTCTATGTCATCCACCGCCGCGAAGGCTTCCGCGCCTCTAAAATTATGCTCGAAAAAGCCGAGAACAACCCCAAAATCGACTTCATTCTCAACGCCATTGTGACCGATGTAATCGGCGAAGACGCGGTTACCGCCGTTAAACTGCAAGACACCCAAACCGACGCAGAGTCGGAATTGGCGCTTGATGGTCTGTTTGTAGCGATTGGTCACACCCCCAATACCCAACTCTTCGACGGGCAAATCGAGGTGGACCAGAAGGGGTATATTTTGACCTCTCAAGACAAGTCACACATTACAGCGACTAACCTTCCGGGTGTATTCGCCTGCGGTGATGTTCAGGACAAACGCTATCGCCAGGCCATCACCGCCGCCGGCAGCGGCTGCTCGGCCGCCCTAGACGCCGAACATTATCTTGAGTTACTACCCGAACTTGAAGAAATGAGCGAACCGGTCACGGCTTAGGCACTTCATAGATAATTATAAAAATCCTCCCAATCAAACAATTTGGGAGGATTTTTTTGTCTTTAGACAAAATTTGCCCCGGATAGGAGGCTGGTATACACTATCTCTTAATTAATTGACTTCAATTCCGTACTGATTGTTTATCCTTTCCCACCGTTAATCTCCATTTCTCTGGTAAACTTGCCAATTTTAGAGAGCCAAGATGCAAGCACTCGACGGTGAACATCCATCTTTGCCAATTTTAGGGCTTCCATCGGCCAAAAATACCTGGCCGGTCTCCTCCACCTTGCCAGCCAAGCTTCAAGAACCCACTGACGAAACCTTAATTAACCAAGTTACCACGGGCTCCAAATCTGAGAGTACCCAAGCGCTCGAAACCATTTACCAGAAGTACCACCAAGATATCTGGCGTTTTGTCAGAAGCAAAGTCCCCTCGGCCGGCGACGCCGATGAAATTTCGGCGGTGGTATGGCTAGTCGTTCTGGAAAAAATACGTCATTTTATCTGGACGGGAGTTCCCCTAAAATATTGGCTGTTGAGCATCGCTCATCGTAAAGTTATGGAGCATTTTAACACCCCTGATTTTTTGTCCCTGGAAAAACTCCGTGAAGATTATGACCAGGCTATCTACTTCATCGCCAGCCAACTCAATCTGTTTGACCAAATAGAACCACTCGCTCAAGTACCTACTATCGTCAAGAAAGAGGCGGATAGCCTCTTACACCAAATGATCAAACGGCTCTCAAAAAACGAGCGCCGGATCATCATGCTGATTTATTTTGAGGCCGTGGAGAATGCCACCGAAGTGGCCCGTCGTTTAGGCATGAATAAAAATACCGTTCGCGTTTATCACAAACGCGCCAAAGAGAAACTGCGCAGTTTTCCCGAATTGAGACGCCTGGTAGAGGGGGCGAGAGATAATGTCTGAGCCGGAACTGGATCAGCGTAAACAAGATCTGGCAGAATTGGGTGAGATTATCAGTCAACGACACGAGCATAGGCTATCGAGCGAAGGCAGCGATCCATCTACACTTAGCTTTAGCCGTTATTTGCGAGCCTCGCGCGAAAACGCCGGCCTATCTGTGACCGAATTGGCCCATCGTACAAATCTATCTCCGGCTGCCCTATTAGCTTTGGAGCAAGGGCTTTTTGCGGCAACCGCTATTCCCCCCCCCTGGCTCAACAAACTGGCGGCTGCGCTGGATGAAAATGTTGAAGATTTTTATATCATTTTGGGTGTTCAAGTTCCCGGTCGCCGCCCTCTCTTGCCCCAAATCCAGACCTGGCCGTTCCGTTTTGAATCAAGGCGTCCTGCCCATAAATCTCGTTGGTCGCTGATACCCGTCTATGCCGTAGGCTCAATTCTGTTAATTAGTTTGACCATTATTACCTTTATCAACTACGCTATCTTTTCCACCCCTGCCCCTGTCCCGGAAAAAATACCGACTTTTATTTACATCAGTTCAGAACGCCGACTCAACATGATCAAAGCCGAACCTGTATTCGAATACCAATTAATCAGTTTGCCCACCGACTCCTCTACCAAGGCTAAAGCTTGCTGTGCTTATTAGCGTTAAAGGGTGGGTAGAGTTTGGGATTAGCCAAGAGGTTACCGTAACTCCCCAAATCCTATAAACTTTACAAACTCCTATAAGAAGCAATTTGACCGGCGTCTAAAAACATGGTAATCTCGGAACCCACACAATCGCCGACACCCATTTACGATTTACCCGATTATCTCATTTCAATGCCAGAACCACAACTTAATTTCCATTCAACCAACGTGACATCCGGATAAAATTAAGACCGAACCAACATACTACCAAAATTGTAACACCTATCTCATATATGATTAATGTGTCCTCATTGATAGGATGGTTCTCCCTAAAGCGTTGTCCAAAATTTATAATCAAATCAGGGATTGACCGGCTAGCAGAGGCGCTAAGCCAACCTAACCTTATTTAAAAATGAAAACGGTAGGGAGCTAGATAACTGGCAACCACTCTTTACTTTTAAGGAGGTGAACCCTATAAAAAGCTCTTAAAGGAGCAAAAATTTACCGATCCATCAACTAATCTTTAAACCATTGTTCATTACTAAGGAGGAATATTTTTACTACTATGAAGAGGAAACTATATTTATTATTGAGTGTGGCTGTCCTGCTCACTCTGATTGCCGGCTGCGGTACCGCTCAACCAGAAACCGTCACGGTCGTCGAGACGGTTGTCGTTGAGAAAGAAGTGGTCAAAGAAGTGGTCGAAACCGTTGAAACCGTGGTTGAAAAAGAGGTTGAAAAACTCGTCACCTCCCGCGGCAGCGGCGATACCCTGAACATTCTGTATTGGCAAGCCGCCTCGACCATGAACCCCTTCTTGTCCGGCGGAACCAAAGATATCGAAGCAGCTTCCGTGGTGTTAGAACCGCTGGCTCGCTATGATGAAAATGGCAACATGGTGCCCTGGCTGGTTGAGGAAATCCCCACCGTAGAAAACGGCGGCGTGGCCGAAGACCTGACCAGCATTACTTGGAAGATTAAAGAAGGCATCCTCTGGTCCGACGGCACTCCCTTTACTGCCGAAGACGTAAAATTCACCGCCGAATACTGCCTTAACGAAGACATGGGCTGTAACGCCCTATCTTACCTGACCGATGTCGAAAGCGTCGAAGCGGTGGATGATTTGACCGTAAAAATCAACTTCGGCGTACCCAAGCCTTTCCCCTACGGGCCTTTTGTGGGCGCCACCATTCCGGTTCTACAAAAAGCGCAGTTTGAAAATTGCATGGGCGCTAAAGCCCAAGAATGTACCGAGCAAAACTTCGCCCCCATCGGCACCGGTCCTTACAAAGTGGCCGATTTCAAGGCCAACGATGTGGTTGTTTACGATATCAACGAAAATTACCGCGACCCGAATAAGCCGTTCTTTAGCCAGGTCATCTTCAAAGGCGGCGGCGATGCCGCTGCTGCGGCTCGCTCGGTGCTGGAAACCGGCGAAGTGGATTACGCCTGGAACTTACAGGTTGAACCACAGATTCTCGACAGCATGGCTCTGGCCGGTAAAGGGAAAGTCGTTACGGCCTATGGTACCTCCGTTGAACGTCTGCTCGTCAACTTCACTAATCCGAATGCAGACCTGGGTGATTTACGCTCAGTTTGGAGTGAAGCTGATCCCAATGAACATCCCTTCCTATCCGACCCGGTTGTTCGCCAGGCCCTGTCAATGGCCATCGACCGCAACACCATTGCCACCCAGTTGTACGGCGCCGGCGGCAAGCCGACCTGCAACGTACTGCCCGCTCCATCTGTTTACGTCTCAACCGCTAATGATGGCTGTTTAACCCAGGATATTGAAGGAGCTAACGCGCTGCTTGACGACGCCGGTATCGTTGACACCGACGGCGATGGCATTCGTGAAAAAGATGGCGTACCACTGCAAATTTTGTATCAAACCTCAACCAACTCCGTCCGCCAGAGCACCCAGGCTTTAGTTAAGCAGTGGTGGGAGCAAATTGGCGTTGGGGCTGAACTCCGCAACATCGACGCCGGGGTCTTCTTTGGCGGCGACCCGGCCAGCCCGGACACCTACCAAAAATTCTACGCCGACATCGAAATGTATACCAATAACTTCGACGGCACCGACCCCGAATCCTACATGGCCAACTGGCTCTGTAAAGAAATCCCGACCCCCGACAACCAATGGATTGGCAACAACATTCCGCGCTGGTGTAATGCGGATTACGATGCCCTCGTAGCTGAAATGGGGAAAACGGCGGCATTGGAAGACCGCGCCGAGTTAGCCAAGAAGATGAACGACATGCTGATGCAAAACTACGTCATAATCCCGCTAGTTCACCGGGGCGACGTATCAGCCCACAGCAACACCCTGTTGGGTGTCCGCATGAACACGTGGGACTCAGAATTGTGGAACATCGCGGATTGGTCCCGCGCCAGCCAATAAGGCAACATCATAGAAAGGAAAAATGGACTGGGGCTTAAGCCCCAGTCCATTTTATAAAGTGAGCCTATGGGTAGATATTTAATTCGCCGTCTTCTAACCGCTATCCCCACGCTGATCGCCATCAGTTTTGTCATTTTTGCCATTCTCGATCTGGCTCCCAGCGATCCAACCGGCAACCTGCCGCTAACCATCCCGCCTGAAGTTAAAGAACAAATCCGCGAGTCGCTCGGTTTGGGACAGCCCTTTCACATCCGCTATATAAAGTGGATGCAGCAATTCTTTGTCACCGAGCCGCTCAACATTCTGGAAGAAACCACCGGCATCACCATTGGCGACTCTACCAGTCGCTTCCGCCTGCGCTCGTGGCAAACTCGCGGGCCGGTCATCGATTTAATCATCGAGCGACTGCCCCAAACGCTGTGGGTGGTCGGCCTGGCATATTTGGTCTCCGTCGTCATAGCCATTCCCCTGGGGGTCATCTCGGCGGTCAAGCAATATTCTTGGATCGACCAGACTGCGACCATATTTTCGATGATCGGCTTCTCGGTGCCAACCTTTTTTACCGGTTTGCTAGCCATCATCATCTTTAGCGTCCATTTGGGCTGGTTCCCCTCATTTTACGATACCACCCATCAAGTGACCGATTGGCCAAGTTTTATCTTTCAGGTCAAACAGATCATCTTGCCGGTCAGCGTGCTGGCCCTGTTCCAAACCGCCACCCTCAACCGCTTTACCCGCTCCTCCGTCCTTGACAATTTACCGCAGGACTATGTCCGCACCGTTAGAGCCAAGGGCTTTAGAGAATACTACGTGATTATGGTCCACGTCCTTAGAAACAGCCTGATCCCGGTGGTCACACTGGTGGCGCTCGGCATCCCCACCATCTTTGGCGGGGCCATTATCACCGAGCAAATTTTCCGGATCAACGGCTTGGGCGCGCTGCTGATTATCGCCATCCAGGGCAGTGATATTCCGGTGGTTCAAAGCCTGACCTTTATTTTTGCCATCCTGATTGTTCTATTCAACCTGATTGCTGATGTGATCTACGGCTTTCTTGATCCACGCATCCATTATGATTAAAATGAATGCACCAACCATAGCCAAAAGGGGATTATTATGACGGCCCAATCCGAAGCCATTGCCTTGCCGGTAGCTACCAGAAAACAACGCACCCTCTGGGGCGATGTTTGGATTCAGTTTCGCAAACATAAGTTAGCCATGTTTGGCCTGGCGGTTATCACCCTGATTGTGGTCGGCGTCTTGGCTGGCCCCCTTATTTATACCAAAGACCCGGAATACATCGATTTTACGGTAGCTAACCAGCCGCCCAGCCTCCAGCACCCCTTCGGCACCGACAATCTCGGTCGCGACGGGCTGGCCCGCAATTTGTTTGGCGGGCGCATCTCGATTGCCGTCGGCATAGTGGCCATGCTGATCTCAATGTTTGTTGGCTCGCTGATTGGAGCGGTGTCGGGCTACTATTCTAAGCTCGACGGCCCGCTGATGCGCTTTACCGACATGATGCTGGCCCTGCCCCTCTTACCTTTGTTGCTGGTTATTATTCTGCTGTTTCGCGACACCTTACGGGCAATGTTTGGCCCGGAAACCGGCATTTTTCTATTGATTGTGTTTGTCATCGGCATCCTCAACTGGATGCCCACCGCCCGCGTCGTGCGCGGCTCGGTTTTGTCGATTAAAGAAAAAGAGTTTGTTGAAGCAGCCATCAGCATTGGCACCAATGAAAACACGGTGCTGCTCAAACACGTGTTCCCTAACGTCCTCAGCCCCATCATTGTCGCGGCCACCCTTAGCATCGCTAACGCCATCATCACCGAGTCAGCCCTCTCCTTCTTGGGCCTCGGCTTTCCCTCTGATGTCCCCACCTGGGGCCGGCTGCTGTACGACGGCAAAGACTTTATGACCTTTACCCCCTGGGTCGTCATCTTCCCCGGCCTGTTTATTTCTTTCACCGTCTTGGGCATTAACTTTATGGGCGACGGCCTGCGCGACGCGCTCGACCCCAAATTAAGAGAGTAGTTGTAGTCACGTCATTTTCATCAATCATCGCCAAATCCAAAGTCGCGGAAAGCGCCGCAAAAGGAGCGACAAAGCTGGCTTTGTCCCACCCTCAGGTCAAAGTAAACTTTGACGCTCCAAATTTTTACTTTTACAGGAGTCACACTAACCCTATGCTAGACAAAGCCAAATCCTTATCCGCCGAAATGATCCGCCTGCGCCGCGATATCCACGCCCACCCCGAACTAAGTTTTCAAGAGGTGCGCACCGCTCAACTGGTGGCCGATACGCTGCACGAGATCGGCGGCATCACCGTCAAAACCGGCGTCGGCAAAACCGGCGTTGTGGGCGAATTGAGCAGCGGCCACGGCCCCACCATCGCCATCCGGGCCGATATGGACGCCCTGCCCATTTTAGAACAGACCGACACGCCCTACGCCTCCACCAACGACGGCGTCATGCATGCCTGCGGCCACGACGCCCACACCGCGATCCTGCTGGGCGTGGCCCATCTGCTCAAAGACAGCTTTGCCACCGACGGCCTCCAAGGCACCGTCCGCTTTCTTTTCCAACCGGCGGAAGAAAACAACGACAGCGAGGGCCTCAGCGGCGCTCCGCGGATGATTGAAGACGGCGCGATGGCCGGCGTTGACGCCGTCATCGCCCTGCACGTCGAATCGACCCGCCCCACCGGCCAAATTTGCGCCCCCAGCGGTTGGAGTTCGGCCGCAGTCGATAGTTTTGAAGCGTGGCTTGTTGGCGCCGGCGGGCATGGGGCCTATCCCCATGAAACCGTCGATCCGCTCTGGCTGCTCAGCCCGGTTTTAGCAGCGCTGCACGGCATCGTCGCCCGGCGGATTAACCCGATGCAGCCGGCGGTAATGAGCCTGGGCCAGGTTCACGGCGGCACAGCCAGCAACGTCATCCCCCCGGAAGTGTATATCGAAGGGACGCTGCGCAGTTTCGATCCGCAGGTCCGCCAGGCGCTGTTGGCCGAGGTGGAGCGGGCGCTATCCATTGTACGCCCGCTGGGCGGCGATTACCGGCTCAGGGTGTGGCCCGGCTACCCCGCCGGCTGGAATGATCCGGCGGTCAGCGGCTGGTTAAAAGAGGTGGCCGGCAATTTTATTGGGGACGCTCACGTTTTTGAGGACGGCATGGGCATGGGTGCGGAGGATTTCGCTTACATGTGCCAGGAAGCGCCCGGCGCGATGTTTTTACTGGGCGCGGCCCTGCCGGACGGCATTCATCGGGCCCATCACGCCAACAACTTTGACATCGATGAAAATGCGCTGCCCCTTGGCGCTGCTATTTTAGCCGAAACCACGCGCCGCTTCTTAACCGGCGATCTGAAACTGACCGGAACAAGCTAACTTGACCACCTTCTTTATTATGACCGCGGTAGTTATTTTCATTATTGGTTTGGGGAAAGGCGGGTTGGGCGGCACGTTAGGCGTGTTAGCCACCCCGTTGATGAGCCTGGTCATGCCGGCCGATCAAGTTATCGGGCTGCTGCTGCCAATCCTCATCATCGCCGATATATTTGCGGTCTATTCCCACTGGGGGCATTGGCATACGAAACTCGTTTTGCTGCTTATTCCGGGGGCGATCGTGGGCATGGTTGTTGCCTCGTTTTTCATTGCCGGCATCTCGCCGGAGACGCTGAAGCGAGGGATTGGCGTGATCGTGCTGTTGTTCGTGATTTATAAGCTGCTGGAGCAGCGGATTATGCGGGGCAACTACACCTCGCGCGGCTGGCATGGGTTTGTGGCCGGAGCCGTCGGCGGCATCACCTCCACCCTGGCCCACACCGGCGGCCCGCCGATTGCCATCTACCTGTTGATGCAGGACATCTCGCCCCGCGTCTTCGTCGCCACCTCGGCCCTCTTTTTCGCCGTCCTGAACTGGCTCAAAGTGCCGTCCTACTATTACCTCGGCCTCTTTGATTTCAACCAACTGTGGCAAGTCGCCTGGCTGTTGCCCCTACTGCCGCTCAGCGTCTGGGTCGGCAAACTCTTAGCGACCAAAGTCAACAAAGTCTTATTCGACCGCATTATCATCGGCCTCCTCGCCCTGACCGCGCTGTTCTTACTGTTTGAATAACCCCAAACCCCACGGAGCGACCAAGCTGGCTTTGTCAACTTTCGGAGCGACCAAGCTGGCTTTGTCAACCTTTCGGAGCGACCAAGCTGGCTTTGTCAAGCCCGATCAAAGCAAGCTTTGATGCTCCAGACAAGCTTTGATACTCCAGACAAGCCATTTTACAACGTCACCTCTTCACTCATTGATCGCATCAAATTATCGACCTCACAATATTCGCTGCCTGCGCCACGATATCGGCCACCAACTCAGCCGCCGGTTTGCCGGTTCCCAACGGCGACCCCTGCCCCGCCCACAGCGACATAAACTCCGGGCGACCCTGTTGGGCGGCGGCTCGCCGAATATCCCCGGTTAGCCGGTTTTGCAGCGGATAGGGCGGCAGTTCAGCCTGATGCGGCGTCATTTCCAAAACAAATTGATTCGTAATCCCTCGAGCGGAGCGGCCGGAAAAAGCGCGGGTGACGGTCGTGCTGGTATCGATGCTGGCGCGCAGCGCCGCTTTGTGCAGCGGATGCGCCCCGCTTTCCGGGCAAGTCAGAAACGCCGTCCCCATTTGAATGCCCGCCGCCCCCAGCGCCAACGCCGCCGCCAGACCGCGACCATCCATAATGCCGCCCGCGGCGATGACCGGCACGCTCAACCGGTCAACCAACTGGGGAATGAGCGCCATAGTTCCAACCGCCTCAATCTCCGGCAAATGGGCAAAACTGCCGCGATGCGCCCCGGCCTCAGCCCCTTGGCCGACCACCGCATCGACGCCGGCTTGCGCCAACGCCGCCCCCTCCGCCACCGAAGTCGCCGTCCCGATGACCGGCACGCCGGCCGCCTTAAGCTGCCGCACCCATTTCTCGGAAAGCACATCAAAGGTAAAACTTACGACCGGCACGCGCTCTTCAAGCATAATCGCCATCTGCTCATCGAGTTGGGGGGTAAAATGAGGGTCGTTATCTGGCGCGGCTACCCCTAACGCCTCTCGATAAGGTTGCAGATAGCGGCGGCTGGCGTCAACCTGGGCCGGGGTGGCCGTGACCGGCTCGAGCACAAAGACGTTCACCGCAAACGGCCGATCCGTCAGCGAGCGAATTTCCCGAATCGCCGTCTGCATCTGCGCGGGCGACATATACCCCGCGCCCAATGATCCCAACCCGCCGCTGTTTGAAACCGCCGCCACCAACTCCGGCGTCGATGGCCCGCCGGCCATCGGCGCTTGAATGATCGGATAGTTAATCCGCAATAGATCGGTCAATGCTGTTTGATACCACATCCTCTTAATCCTCCCTCGTTTTGCTGATGATCATATCACACTTAAAATATCATTTCCAACAAATAAAAATGATGGAAAACATCACTATTTATGATAATAGAGAGGAAACCGTGGATTTCAACGCCTTGCGAATATTTAAAGCCGTTGCTGAAGAGGAGAGTGTTTCCAAAGCGGCTTGCAAACTGGATTACGTTCAATCGAACATCACGGCGCGGGTTAAACAGTTGGAGGACGAGCTGGACAGCCCGCTGTTCTACCGCAAAACCCGGGGCATGGCCCTGACTCCGGCGGGCCAAACGCTGCTAGACTATGCGACGCGCATCTTGCAATTGATCGAGGAAGCCGAAAAGGCCGTTCAGGACAACGGGGAGGTTAAAGGCAAATTAGCCATCGGCTCGCTGGAGTCGACCGCCGCCGTGCGCCTGCCGTCGCTCTTAACCCGCTATCACCAGACTTACCCCAAAGTTGACCTGACGCTCAGAACCGGCACCAGCGAGGAGTTACAGTTCGCGGTTCTGGAGTACAAGGTTGAGGGCGCTTTCGTGGCCGGTTCAGTCGAACACGCCGAGATCGAACAGATACCGGTTTTTGACGAAGAACTGGTCTTTGTCACCGAGCCGAACATCGAGTCGATTGAGGCCCTCGACCGGCTGACCTTGCTGGTTTTTCGCCAGGGCTGCACCTATCGCGCCCAGTTGGAACACCTGCTGCGGGCCAATGGAATGCTGCCGTATAAAATTATGGAATTCGGCTCGTTAGAGGCCATTCTGGGCTGCGTTACCGCCGGAATGGGCCTTACGCTGTTTCCCCGCTCGGTCGTCACGCAGCTCAATTATGCCGATGGGCTCAGAATGCATCCGATTCCCGCCACTTTTGGCCAGGTGCCGACGATGTTCATTCGGCGCAAAGACGCTATCGAGACCAAAGCAATGGCGGCTTTTTTGGAAACGGTCTTAGAGAAGAGGGAGTAGGGAATAGGGGATAAGATGTAAGGAAAAAAATCCCGTACTTCTATCGTCGTCATCAAATTTTGCGGCAAAAAGGTGTGCCGGCTGGCCGGACCTCCCTTTTTGCCGCAAAATAACGACTCCCCGCTGGCCGGATCAACCTTTTTGCCACAAAATAACGATTCCCCGCTGGCCGGATCGTCTTTTTGCCACAAAATAACGACTCCCCGCTGGCCGGATCGTCTTTTTGCCACAAAATAACGACTCCCCGCTGGCCGGATCGTTGTTGGGCGACAAAACAGTCGTTTCCTGCTGACGACCTGACTTTATAAGGCTGAGGCTGAGGCAAAGGCTAAGAAAATTCGTTTATTTTTAGGACTTACGCAGTTCGTAGAACAATTTGCTAAATTCAGCCGATCACGATTTCAAAATCTGCTCACAAATGATAGAACGCGGCTGACACGGATCATATGGATTTTCACCGATAAGGCTTGATTCAGCTTAAAAAATCCGGGGTTATGCCTGTGATCGGTCCGATCGGTGTTCTATTTATCCACTTTTATGTGAAATCGTGATTGACTGAAACTGGATTTGTCGTTTCTCGGCCTTAGCCTGTTAGCGAAGTTATCACCTGCTGAATAGTTACAATCGGTCTACGACTAGCGTAAATCTTGATCTACAACAGCTTTAGCTGCCCCGTTAACTTATCAAGTTCAGGTTCGGCGGCCGGACCTAAGCCCAAACAGGTCATCGTCCCTTCGGGCAGCACCGTCTTGCCGGCATCAGTCACCAGGTAGACCGGGATCGATTGCGCTTGAGCCAGCGCGTGGAGCGCCAGCAGTTCTTGGTCGCTGTCCGCCTTCAGGACGATTTTGGGCATGCCCTCGGCCAACCACTGCTGCCGGGCCGCCTCTCCGGCCTCCAGAAAGGCCGCTACGGCGGCGTGAGCGACTTGCGCGGCTAATTTGCCCTTGGGTAATTTTAGGGCATTATTGACCACGATTACTTGTTTCACGCCGGGGATTAAGCTGAGGTCGTCGATGGCCAAAATCCCTCGTGGACTGTTTCGGCTTCGTCCTCCAGCACCGGTCCCACCACTTCGATGGGTTTTTGCCCGGCTTGGAAGACGGTGCGGCACGGGAGTAACAAGACCTCCTCGTCAGCCTGGCCGATCATCGCGTACAGTCTGGCCTGGCTCAGGCCAAAGACCACCCGCCTGACATTCCCCCAAAAAATCGCCCCGGAACACATCGGGCAGGGTTCGGTGCTGGTGTACAGGGTGCATTGGGCCAGAAACTCCCGGTCATATTTTTGCGAGGCCAGCCGCATCAAGTTAGTCTCGGCGTGGCCGGTGCAGTCGCGGTCGGTGGTCACGGTATTCTCCGCTTCCAGCAGCACCTGGCCGGCCTCATCGACCAGCAGCGAGCCGAAGGGGTGATTGCCATTGTCTCGGGCGCGTTGGGCGATGTCAATCGATATTCGTATAAACTTGAGATCATTTTCTTGCATCAACGGCACCTTATAAGGATGAAGCGTAACTACTCAGGCATGTCATTTCGAACGACGAAGGAGTGAGAAATCCCTGAAATGTCCGTTTGCAACCGAACGCTGTAGGGATTTCTCCGCCTACGGCTACGACATGACATAGCGACGTTATTTTACCAAGCATACGCCTTGGGCGCTTCGCCGCCGGGGCCGGGGAAGATGTCGTCGAGTTTGCCCAAAAGCTCGTCATCCAGGGTGATTTCGGTGGCGCGAACGGCGCTCTCCAACTGCTCCATCGTGCGCGGGCCGATGATCGGCGCGGCGACGACGGGGTTGTGCAGCAGCCAGGCCAGCGCCACCTCGCCGGGCGGCTCGCCGATGTCTTTGCACAGCGCTTCGTACTTTTCGAGCTTGTCCCGTTTTTCCTCGACTTGCTTCCGAAAGTCGTCATTGGTGCGCCGGCCGCTGGCCATCTTTTCCAACACCCCGCCCAGCAAGCCGCCGCCCAGCGGGCTCCAGGGGATGAGACCCAAGCCGTAGTGGCGGCAGGCCGGAATGACTTCCAGTTCGACCATGCGGTTGTCGAGGTGATAAATGCTCTGTTCGCTGACTAAGCCCATCAGACCGCGTTTAGAGGCTTCCTGGCAGGCTGTGGCGATGTCCCAGCCGGCGAAATTGCTGGAACCGACATACACCACTTTCCCCTGCTTAACCAGGCTGTCGAAGCCCTGCCAGGTTTCATCCCAGGGGCAAGCGCGATCGACGTGGTGCATTTGGTACAGATCGATCCAGTCGGTCTGGAGCCGTTTCAGGCTGCCCTCACAGTGCTTTTTGATCTTCATCGCCGACAAACTGCGACCGTCGCTGTTCGGTTCCGATTTGTTGGCTTTGCGGGTGACGGGATTAAAGACTTTGGTCGCCAAAACCACGGCATCGCGCCGCCCGCCGCCTTGGGCCAGCCAGCGGCCAATAATCTCTTCCGTCGCGCCGTGTTCGATAGACCAGCCGTAAACGTCGGCGGTGTCAAAGAAGTTGATGCCCAACTCCAGCGCTCGGTCCATAATTTTAAAGCTGTCCTCCTCGGAGGTGTGCCAGCCGAAGTTCATCGTACCCAGGCATAAGTTGCTGACCAGGACGCCGTGCTGGCCTAATCTTCTGTGTTCGATGGCCATGTTTTCTCCTTATTTGTATTGGTATTTATCTTGCGGCTGAATGGTCACTCAAAACCAACAACCGTTTTGACAGGCCCATTCTATTTTCTTACAATTCAACTAAATAGCTCGATAAGATGCTGGGATAAGTTCAGCAGAAAGTGAGTGAAAATTTGTTGACAAGACTGTCATCTAACGGACAAATTGTTATTCCTAAAGCTGTAAGACAAGCCTTAAACTTGCAGCCTGGAGCGCAGTTCAATATCAGACTGAGCGAAGGTAATATTTTATTAGAGCCGATAGTGGCTTCTTCTATTGAAGCCTTGTACGGAAAATTTTCTGGTACCGATTTTTTAAGTAACCAAGAAGAAGAACACCGACAGGAGCTACTCAATGACGCCTCGGCTGGTGCTTGATGCCTGGGCTGTTTTGGCTTTCTTGCAAAAAGAAGAACCGGCTGCAAGTCGGGTAAAACAACTGTTGACCGATGCAGAAGAAAACAATCTCCAGCTATTTATCTCCATTATAAACTTGGGCGAAGTGATTTACCGTATCGGAAAAGTAAAAGGAGAAGTGCAAGCCCAAGAAACGCTTGATACCATTTACCTCCTACCATTACAAATAGTTTCTGCCGACGACGAAAATGTGTTTGCCGCTGTTCGTTTCAAGATGCAGCATCCCATTTCTTATGCCGACGCCTTTGCGGCCGCTCTATCTGAGCGTTTAGAAGCTACTCTCGTAACGGGTGATCCGGAACTTTTGAACTTAAAGCATCAAATCCAGCTTGAGCCGTTAGAACGGTATTAGGCTAAATATACCCTACGCAGTTGATGGATATACTGCGGTTAGATTATTTTTCGTAACTACTCAGGTGACTGGCACTTTGGCTCGGATCGAGACCAATGAGTGGAATATAACGCGGCTATTATGGCGATTAAGTGCCAGTCACCTTGCCTACTGAATAAATACATTTTTTCTTCAGCGATTACTAAACTCTACGCATTGACATCAATCACCAACCGGCCGCGGATTTGACCTTTCAATATATCTTCAGCCAGTGAGGTAATATTCGACAGCGGGGCGATGTGCATGGCCTGATCCAGGGCCTCGAGTGGCAGGTCTTGGGCCAGCCGCCGCCAGGCCTCGACGCGCGGCTCGTAGGGAACCATGACCGAGTCGATGCCGAGCAGGTTGACCCCGCGTAGAATAAAGGGGAGGACGGTGGCCGGGAGGTCAAAGCCGCCGGCGTTGCCGCAGGCCGCCACGCTAGCGCCGGAGTTCATGGTTTTCAGCAGTGAGGCCAAAATCTCGCCGCCTACAGTATCGACCGCGCCGGCCCAGCGGGCCGACTCCAACGGTCGCTTGGACGGGGCAAACGGGGAGCGATCGACCACTTCCGCCGCGCCCAGTTCTTTGAGGTAATCATGCGACTCGACCCGGCCGGTGGAGGCGACGACGGTATAGCCCAAATTGGCCAAAACAGCCACGGCGATACTGCCCACGCCGCCGGAAGCGCCGGTCACGACGACTTCGCCATCGCCGGGGGTTAGCCCCATCTTTTCCAGAGCCAGTATGCTCAACATAGCGGTAAAGCCCGCCGTGCCAATGCCCATCGATTGGGCCAGGGTCAAACCGGCCGGCAATGGCACCAACCAGCCCGCATTAACGCGGGCCATTTGGCTGTAACCGCCCCAATACTTCTCGCCGACCCCCCAGCCGGTCAGCACCACTTGATCGCCCACTTTGTAGTCGGGCGAACTCGACTCGGCGACGGTGCCGGCTAAATCGATGCCGGGTATCATCGGGAACCCTCGCACCACCTTGCCTTTGTTGGTCACAGCCAACCCGTCCTTATAGTTCAAGGTGGAGTAGGCCACCGAGACCAACACGTCGCCTTCCGGCAAATCGTCCAGAGACAAGGTTTTTAGTGACGCTTTAAATTCATCGTTATCTTTTTCCAACAGTAACGCTTTAAATGGTTTTTCAGACATAGGTTGCTCCTTTGAATGATGGCTACACTGCTAACACAAGTTTAATGTAAAGGCGAAGGCTGAGGCTAAGAAAAGGCTCATAAGCTTGAACTACGTCGTCATGGGCTTTGCCTTAGCTTTCGCCTTCGCCTCAGCCTTATTTTGTCCCAAACGAACATGATGGCTGAATATATACGACTATTGAATAGTTAAGTAGTTTTCAACTCTAAGTTGTTACATTAATTTAGACAGAATTAACAGGATTAATATGATTTTTCCTTATTTTAATCTTGGAAATCCTGTAAATCCTGTCTATTCATCCTGGTCTCAAACTCACAAGTTAGTTATGAAAATTACTTAACCCCAGTTGCTACCTTGCTCAGACCTCACTAAAAACCAACGTTACAGCCCTAAGCCCGCCAGGAGTACGGAGTAAGGAGTAGGAAGTAAGCCGTTTTTGGCCCTCTACTTCCTACTTCTTACTCCCCGTTTGGACGTCAAGGTGGCAACTTGAGTTAGTTATATCTTTCACCGATCCCCATAAGTACGGCGCCGTGACACCACCCAATCTCTGAGGCGGTCGGGTAGAAGCCAGGCCACTAAAGCCCCAATTTTGGCGTTACGGCCCACCAGATAGCGCGTTTTAGGCCGATGGGTTAAAAGGGCCTCCGCCACCACTTTGGCGACTTCTTCAGCCGGAATGCCCCCTTCGCCTCGACGCATAACGGCTTCGACGAGATGCGCCATCGCCGGACCGTACAGCTTCTCGGCCTGCTGCGGCAGCCCATCAGCCATGACTTGAGCCTCTGTCAACGATTTATGCCAGATGGGGGTTTTGATAGCTCCCGGCTCGATACAAATCACTTCGATGCCCCAAGGTTTCAATTCCACCCGCAGCGAGTCGTTTAGAGCTTCAAGCGCAAATTTAGAAGCGGCATACGGCCCTAAATACGGCATCGCTATCCGACCGCTAATCGAACTCATATTGATCACTCGCCCCCGAGCCGGGCGCAGCAGCGGCAAAAACGCCTGGGTCACGGCCATTTGGCCGAGCACATTGATCTCAAACTGCGCCTTAAGTTTCGCCAGCGGCAAGAATTCCAACGGACCACCGACCGCTATACCGGCATTGTTGACTAACCCGGCCAGGCCGCTGCCGTTCAACGCGGTCCGAACCTGCTCGGCGGCGGCAGTGATGGTAGCCTGGTCCGTAACGTCGATAAAAAGGGGCGTCAGGCCGGCTGAGGCGACCTGTTGGAGATCAACGGCATCGGCTGGCCGGCGCACCCCGGCAAAAACAGGCAGCCCCAACTCGTCGAGATGTAAGGCACAGGCCCGGCCGATGCCGGTCGAAGCGCCGGTAATGACCACAGCTTTGGATGATAATGAGGTCGTCATTCGTTAGTTTTCTCGCCAGGATGTCGATATGGGGTATAATACACCAAAGTGGAAATAAGGTTAAGAAAAGAGGCTAGCCTTGGTTCAGTGGTATTTAGGCACGGTGGGGTTTAGTTACAAAGATTGGAATGGGGTTTTCTATCCACCTGGAATTGCCGCCCGGCAGTATTTGGCGCACTACAGCCAAATCTTTAACAGCGTCGAATTGGACTCGACGTTTTACGGCACACCGCCGCCGGAACGGGTGCAACAGTGGGCGATGACCGCGCCGCCCGGCTTCAAATTCGGCGTCAAAACGCCGCGCCAGATTACCCACGACTTGCGTCTAGCCGGCGCGATAGAGCCGATGATGACATTTCTGGAGACAATGAGCCTGCTGGGCGACAAGTTAGGGCCGATATTGATCCAACTTCCGCCCAGTTTGACCGTAGGAGAAATCGATACGGTTAACGCTTTTATCGCCGCGCTGCCGGCGGAGTGGCGCTATGCGGTTGAATTTCGGCACGCATCCTGGTTTACTCCTCAAACCGCGGCGCTGTTGGCAGCGCATCAAATGGGTTGGGTCTCAACCGAATATGTCGATGTACCTAAGCAGGTTGTCCCGACGACCGATTTTCTGTATATTCGCTGGCTGGGGCAGCACGGTCAATTTGCGTACAAAGGTCAGGAACAGATCGATGTCACCCCCCAACTGCGCTGGTGGATCGATCAACTTCAGCCGCAACTAAACCGCTTTGAAACCATTTACGGTTTCTTCAACAACGACTACTCCGGCCATTCGCCCCGGACGTGCAATCGATTTAAAGAGATGATCGGTCTGGAAACTAGCTATCCCGAAATCCCCCAGCAAGGACAGTTGTTTTAACCTGAGAAATTTGTCACAATCAAGGTAAAACTTGGTTGTTTGCTCATATTAAGCTATGATATGACCCTATTTATTGAGACGTTGCCAGTAGATTAGGAAGACAAACCATGCAGATTCGCATCAATCGATATGCGGCGTTCGCTTGGGGAACGCTCTTGCTCAACATTTTCGTTATTTTGTGGGGGGCATTTGTACGAGCTACCGGCTCCGGCGCGGGCTGTGGCAGCCATTGGCCGTCTTGCAACGGCGAGGTTATTCCCTGGTCGGCCCAAACAGCCACGCTGATTGAGTTTACCCACCGCATAACCAGCGGGCTAGCGCTGATCGCTGTAGTGATTTTGCTGGTGTGGGCTCTGCGCAGCTATCCCAAAGGCCACGTGGTTCGGCTGGGGGCTAAGTTGTCGTTGGGTTTCCTGGTTCTTGAAGCCTTGCTGGGCGCCGGGTTGGTGCTGTTTGAACTGGTCGCCTATAACGACTCGGGTACCAGAGCGGTAGTAGGGGCGTTACATTTGGTTAATACCTTTTTGCTGTTAAGCGTGCTGACGTTGACGGCCTGGTGGGCGTCGGGCGGGCAGCCGGTGCAATGGCGCGGGCAAGGCTGGCTGGGGTGGGCCATCTGGGCCGGATTTGTGGCGATTTTGTTTTTGGGAGCCAGCGGGGCGGTGACCGCGCTGGGCGACACGCTCTTTCCGGCTACCTCGCTAATTGAGGGTCTACGAGAAAAGTTTTCGCCGACAGCCCACTTTCTGGTTCGCTTGCGGCTTTACCACCCGATATTAGCGATCGTGGTGGGGGCTTATCTTATTTCGATTGCCCATTTATTTAACTTTTATCGATCGACGCCAGCCACTAGACAGTTGACAAGAGGGCTGACCGGCCTGTATGTCATTCAATTGTTCGTTGGGGCTTTTAATGTGGTGTTGTTAGCGCCCATCTGGCTGCAACTAATCCATCTTTTATTAGCTGATCTAGTCTTAATTGTTTTCGTTCTTTTTATGGCGGCGGCGTTTGCGCAGCGCATCTCCCAAGGTGAGCCAATCCGTCGCGCTGTATCCCTAGCCGGGTAGGAAGAAGGTACTCGATGAGCATCTCAGAGAATAACCTTTCGGTAACCGATCGGCGGATCGAGTATGAAAGTCCCGCGCTGCGGCGAAATACCCTAAAGCCGAATCCGCTCGAACAGTTCAAACTGTGGCTCGATGAAGCTATCGCCGCCGATATCATCGAACCCCAGGCCATGACTCTGGCTACGGCCACTGTCGATGGCGTCCCGTCGGCCAGAACAGTCCTGCTCCGGGATTACGATGAGCGCGGCTTTGTGTTTTATACAAACTACCAGAGCCAAAAAGGGCGAGAACTAGCTGAAAATCCGCATGCCGCGCTGACATTTTACTGGGCGGCCTTACACCGACAGGTACGGATTACCGGCTCGGTTAGCCGGGTGTCGAGCGAGGAGTCTGATAGCTACTTCAAGAGCCGGCCGGAGGGCAGCAAAATCGGGGCGTGGGCTTCAAAGCAAAGCCAGGTCCTGCGTAGTCGAGCCGAATTAGAGGTGGAAGTAAAGGAATTTGAAGCCGAATTTAAAGGTAAAGAAATTCCTCGGCCTTTGTATTGGGGGGGGTATCAGTTATTACCGGATATGATCGAGTTTTGGCAAGGGCAACCCAGCCGCCTACACGACCGTTTTCGTTACGTACGGCAGAGTGACGATAGTTGGGTTATTCAGCGCCTTTCGCCATAATCGGCTTAAATTAGAGCCCGTAACATAAAACCAGTTGGGTTTGACAACGTTATATAGTTGTGTTAGTCTTGAAAAAATTGTTTGAATTTGTTACAATCAATAACAGTCTAAATTTATGGATCCTGACATAATTACCCCGATAAAGGGTATTATCTATTTCCACCAGAGACCCCTAAATATCTGAGTTCGCCGCAAGCTGGCAGTGACTTAAAAGATGTAAATTCAATCATATAAGTCTTTATTCGTCATCATTTGCTCAATGTGGCTGTCACCTAGTAGCGACTCGGGTTAACAAAATCGAAATAAGCGGAACCGGAGTACATTCAGTGCCAAAAGTATTATATGTAGAGGATCATCCAGCCCAGCGAGATATTTTAGCTCAAATGTTAGAGCTAAATGGATTTGAAGTAGCCGTGGCCAGTGATGGCCTGGAAGGCGTGGAAAAAGCCCAATCTTGGCTGCCAGATTTGATTTTAATGGACCTGCGCATGCCAAAAATGGACGGATTTGAAGCTATTAAAGTGATTCGCTCTGAAGATAAGACCCAAGCCATCCCCATTATTGCGATTTCGGCTTGGGCCAGCGCCAAGCATAAAGAGCGAGCCTTAGCTGCCGGGGCTAATGAACATTTCACCAAACCGGTTGACCTTAACCGGCTTTTGACGACGATCGGCAGATATCTTAAGGATTAATAACGGGTTCTCTTTTGGCAAAAAAAGCGGCATTCGTTAAGAATGCCGCTCTTTCAATTTTTTGTGTATTTATATTGTAGGTTCGCGCCCATTATTTGGTGCGATAGAATACCCCATAAACAAGCAAAACGACCACTAAACTACCACTAATCCAAAGCAGATAATTATGACTTGTGATCGGTAAAACACCGCCGCTTGATGGCATGACTTCTGATGGCGCTGCGGGCGTAGATACCGCTGCCGATCCCGACTCGCCGCCAGGTGAGGTTGGCGGGACCACCATCGTATTAGTTGGTGTTACCTGGGCTGTGTTACCTGCCTCACCCGCATCACCTTCGGAAGGTTCTTCAGCAGGGGCGGGTTCCTCAACTTGAGCGACCGTTTGAGCGCTAACGACAGTGGTACTGGTGGCAGTAGGTTCAGGGGTGAAGGTAGGGGTAGGGGTAATGGTTGATGTGGGAGTATCGGTGGGCGGGACCACGGTGGGTGGAACTGCCGCCGTCTGTGCGATTGCTATTTCCTGTGCCCGCTTGGATTGGGCGAAAAAAAGTGCGCCGCCAAGCCCCACCAACCCGATACAGATCAACCCGATTAACGCTATAGCGATAAGTATGAACAAACGGTTATTTGATTCTGTATATTCTATTTCATCCGATGAAATGGCTCAATCTCCCATATTTCTACACGGTCATGAATTTTTGGGCAATTTGTGCCTTTTTCATATAATAACCGTATTCTTCATTATGGTCAAGTATTAATATTACAAAATCGAACAATGCGAGAAATAGGTGGTAAAATTCCGTGGTTCGCTATATCTCAGACGAAGACAGTGAGGAACTAACTTTACAAGAGCCGGAAATCAGGGCCTACCTGGTGCTGCTTTCTAATGGCCGGGTTAGTCATTCGTTTCCCCTGCGAGGCGAAGTCAACTTAGGCCGGGATCGAGAAAACAGCATTGTTGTATCTGACCAAAAAGTCTCGCGCCACCACGCCAAGCTCAGCCTAGCTCATAACACGTTCATTTTGCAAGATGAGGGCAGTGCGAACGGCACTTACTTAAATGGGGTGCTGATCAAACAGCCAACGCGCTTAAAAGATAAAGATCGAATCGGCATTGGTGATACGGATTTTTTGTTTACTAACAGCGTTGTGGATCCAGCCACTGTCGATCAACCCGTCTTTTTTGAATCGAAACCGGTAGCAGCCCAAAGTCAGTTATCATCACCTCTATCTGTGTCAATCGCTAACAAGAATACCTGGTTCATTTTAGGCTGTATGAGCCTGACTATTTTAGGGTTATTGGTGGCTCTGGCCGCCCTATTAGGTATGTTTGTCGGTCGAAGTCAGGTGGGCGGCTGGTTAATTATCTATTTTATGGGGTTTTTATAGACCTCACTACCTTTGCACTTTAAAGTATTATGGTCAGAAACCCGGTTTTTAGCGTTAAAAAGAGGCGCTTTTTGCCTCAAAAACCGGGTTTCTAAAAAAGTGCAACCATAGTGTAGACCTTTCTGAATGAAATGAGTGGCAGGAATCAGGTCGGATTATTCCGGCCTTTTTGTTTGAAGCCTATCTCCACTTTTCACGTTATCTAATACGTGGTACTATTTCGCCCATGGAAAACAATTTCAATATACCTAGCGATCCACCGTGGACTCCCAAAGATGTCATTTGGGCGCTGGTCCTATCGGTAGTGTGGATTACGGCCATTAGTCTCTTAGGCGGATTAGCCCAATTTGCCGGCCTGCTCATCGATCCGAGTCTGATCGTGGTGGTTGGCACGCTATTCTTGCTGGCGCCTGTCTGGTACTTCTCCATTTACAAATATGGAGCCAAATGGTCTGATTTGGGGCTGCGTAGTTTTCAACCCAAGGCAGTTGGCCTGGGTTGCGGTCTTATGGCGTTATCTTTCTTATTTAATATGATTTATGCGGCCCTATTAGCGACATTTGGCTTACAAATCCAGCCCGATATTGCGCCGATGTTTCAGGACACCGGTTTCCCCCTGATGTTATTGTTTGGAGGCGCTATCATTGCCCCGGTAGTAGAGGAGATATTTTTTAGAGGCTTTGTGTTTGCCGGTCTCCGTAAACGCTGGAGTTGGCCTAAGGCGGCCCTGGCCAGCGCCGGGCTTTTTGCGCTGGCCCACATTATCCCCACCTCTATTCTGCCTATCTTTATCTTGGGTACTATCTTTGCCTTTCTTTATCAAGTTTCCGGCTCCGTTTGGCCTGCCATTTTGATGCATATGTTGACGAATACGTTTGCTCTGTCAGCCGCTTATGCCATCTCGCAGGGCTGGATACCGGCTCCTTAACCAGCTTCACCTTTTCTTTCGATCCAGCTTATAATTTGATAATATGTTATAATAACAGGACTTACGCAAAAACCCAGGTGACAGTCACTTATTGTCAATAAATCAACATCTGAGTCGCTCAGATAGGTCGATTTAGCGTGGTCAAATGACTGTCACCTTTGGGGCTGCGTAAGTCCTGAATAAATAGAAATTAAATTCAGAGCGGCCTTAGACTCGGCAGGTCTGGCCGCTCAGCCTCAGCCGCCATCCATCCTACGTTTGGAGATAGTTTCTATGTATACGTTAATTGCACCCGTACCACTAGCTCTGGCCACTGCGCTTAATCCTCACCGCCAAAGGTATGATCCGCTAGCCCATGTGCTGCCGCCACATATCAGTATCCTCAGTCCTTTTGAATTTTCCGATCCACCGCAGATACTCTATAATCATTTGCATAATGTAGGAGAAACATTCGCGCCGATTAAAGTCTCGATTGCCGGATGGGATACCTATCGGCATATCGATTATCAAATTCGCCTGCCGGCTCTGGCCGGTAAAGACGTGCTAATAGAACTTCGCGAAAATTTATTGACAGGTCCCTTGAAATATTGTCCCGGCCAGGATAAGGATTATTTCCCCCATATCGTTTTGGGAAAATTTACTGAGCAGGCTGAGCAGGAAAAGGCCAGGCAAGATTTGCAAGGATTTGAACCACAATTTATATTCAGAGTTAAGCATCTGGAGTTGCGGCGTTGGGAACAACCGGGTCAGCCTTGGAAATTGCAAAAGAAATTTTCCTTAGAGGCTACTCTAGCCGGTGCTCGAAGAAGCAGACAAATCAATTAAGGGAGCAGATGGAGTCGGATGGAATTTTCTCAAAGAGAATTATACCAATTGATCAACTTGGCAAATGGCCCGTTATGGCTGGTTGGAGCCGATCTCAGCGAAGCCAATTTGAGCCGGGCGCTGCTACGTGAGGCGGATTTAGCCTGGAGCAACTTGCGCGGCGCGGACTTACGCGGCGCCGATCTGGAAGAGGCCAGCCTGCGCAGCGCCGACTTAAGCAATGCTGATTTACGAAATGCGAACCTGAAAGGGGCCAATTTGGAAGGGGCCATCCTGGATGGAGCCAAGCTGCAAGGGGCGATAATGCCCGATGGCAGAACCTACTATTAACCTCAAGTTGCCGCTAGCTGCTCTTTCAGCCAGCTAGCTATCTGACAATTTACGGTCGGGATCAAGGTCAGCACTACGTGGCTGGCCTTTTTTGTTTCAATCAAAGTTGCCTGTGGCGCCGCTCGATACATAGCCTGCGCGTGCTCCGGCGGGGCAACCCGATCGCGCCGGCTGTAGACCAGTAAAATCGGCAGGCGATTAAGCTGTTTGATACTCGCCAGGGGATCGAGCAGAGTGAATAAGCTGCTGGTACTGTGCCGGGTTCGATAACCACCCTGATGCCACATATCCCACACCTGCTTAACCGACATCTCCCGCAGCAAGTTTAATACAGGCGAGCCATAATAAGTATTCCACATCTCGCGATAGAAGAGCGCTTTACTAAAGTTCAGACGAATGGGCGTTTCCAGGATAACCAGGGCTTCAGCTAGATCAGGCTCGGCAGCGGTTCGTTCAGCCAGGGATCGAAGGGCGATACCCCCACCCAAACTGATACCCACTACTCCCACCCGCTGAATCCCCGGCTGTACCCGTAGAAATCGAAGCGCGGCGGGAACCGTGGTCAAGACTTCGGGATAGGCTAGCAGGCGATGGCGATAGTCACCGTGGCCAGGCAGATCGATGGTCAGAACGGCCAACCCTTCAGCCAGTAAAGCCCGAATCAGCCGCCACTTGAATGATGTTTTGGTATCGCCGGCACCGTGGACTAGACAAACCGCCGCCCGACTGCCACCTGGCGGCATCAGCCAATAGCCCGGTATCTGGTCGTCGCCGTCGGCGATCTCGACTCGACGGCAGGTACCGTGGACGGGATGATTCGCATCGAATATCCGATTGGGGTGGGGGGGTGGCCAAACAAAAGAGCCACCTAACAAAAGAACAACAACAGCCAACAAACCACAAATCGGGACCCAGAGCAAAACAACAAATGAATCGGGCAAAATAACGCCGCCCAAAATCAGCAGCCCTAATCCCAAGAGGCTACCTAACCATCGCTTGCCTCCAGCAAGTGAGGCTCCCCGCAGTTGTAACCCCGTTGCCGCCAATTGACTAATACCCAAAGTCACCAAAAAAGCAGCTACCACACCCTGCATCGAGTCTAATTCCCGTTAATGGGTTCGGCCAATTCTTGTGAATGGTTGTTTTGAGCAAAAATGCGAAAGCCGCGGGCCTGATAATTTGCCATAGCCTGCGGATGGTCAAGCGTACAGGTATGGACCCACACCCGAACCGCGTTTAAAGCCCAGGCCCGCTCAACAGCCGCCGATAAAAGCGCTCCTCCCAATCCCTGACCGATAAACCGGGGGAGAAGCCCAAAGTAGGCGACCTCAATCGTATTAGCTGGTTGGATTTCCAATTCAAAATATCCCGCCGGCGTCCCCGATAAATAGCCGATCCAGGTTTTGAGTTCCGGTCGATCGGCCCATGCGGTCCACTGCTGAAGGGTCCAGTTAAGCCGGTTGGTCCAAAACCACGTTTTACCCACCGTTGTGTAAAGAAATTGGTTCAACTCGGGCAGGGGGATTTCTACTTGTTTGATCTCGAAATTTGGGTTGCTGCTGGGTTTGGGGCGCAGTTGCCGGGGGTTGGTCATCTCCAAATAGTACGTTGTCACATCGACATGCATAAGACGGCTCCCATCGAATCGGTAGTCAAATGAAGTCTACATGATATAGCCGAGGCTAAAAACAGCAACCTATCGAGCAATAAAATGTAAGCGGTCAGCCCTTAGCCGTCAGCTATCAGCTTGTTGCTTTGTTTTAGCAAATCTTTGGGGTGCTGAGTGGGACAGACGGGGCCAAACATTATCTTTGGGGCTAAAGCTGACTGCCTAAAAACAAACAACTCGTTTTGGTTGAGAACAATCAACACCTGGCCTCATTTATCATAGCAGGTGAAAACGGTCTCCCAAAAACGAGTTGTTGATTCCGCTAATTTTAGGCGACTGGCACTTAATCGCAGTCATCAGCAAAAGTGCCAGTCGCCTGAGTTGATTTTTAGCGGTTAGAGCGTGACCAACTCCACTTGGCGCGATAGACCGCTCCTGAAACTAACAACAACAGCACCAATACCGCCCCCCAGAAACGACCGTCTTGCATAAGTGGGCCATCGTCGGTACCGGTTACGGGTAAGGCCCCATCGACCAGCTCCTCAGATTGACCGGTTGCCGCACCAGATGAGCCTGTTCCCTGACCGGTTGAGGTCATCGCTGCGGCGGTTTCCATACGCGTGATGGTCATCGTGCGGGTCACCGGTCCAACCAAGCTGAGGCTGTCGAGGGTGTATTCTCCCAAGTTCTGGTCCGGCCATTTATTCCAACCCCGGATAAAAATCGTCATCGTATCAGCGGTGGGTGTAACCTGCGTGCTAAACTCAGAAAAAGTGAACTCATCAGCATTAAATCCCTGCTCATCCCAGGGCAACTCTACCCACTCTTCAGATGGAAGCGCTCGCCAATTTTGGCCGCCATTGTAATCGATAGCATATTGAAGACGATAGCCGTAACTGCTGGCGATAATATCGCCAAAGCCAGAACGAATTTGACCATTGAGTGTTAAGGTGTATACCTGACCGGGAGTCACGGTTACTTGTTGGTAGATGCCGCCATATTGATCGGGCTCGATTCCCTCATCGATGCTGATCCGTTGGGCCGACTGGCCACTTTCTACAAACGGAATAGCTGACTCAGCAGAGAAGGCCACCACCCCCCGGTTATTACTAAAGCCTTGCCAATTAATTCCGATGCCGTCATCACCAAATCCTTCCTCAAAGCCGCCGTTCTTGAGGACCTCCTCAATTTGGGCAACTTCAACTTCCTCTTCTACTTCTACCGGGGTGGTTGAAGTTGAGGCCCCCCCACCAGTCGAGCCAGCCCCACCTGCTGTCGAAGCCGCCGAGGCCGGAGTGGGGGCAGCGGTTGGCTCGGTCGTGGCTTCGCTTGTCGGCTCCATTGTGGCTTCCTCAGTTGATTCTTCGTCGGATGCACTTGAAATAACACGGGTGGGAGTCGGAGTGGTGTTCTCCGGTGTTGGCGTATCAACCTCAACCTCTTCGGTAGAGACCGGTGTAGCGGTAGGGGGTTCACCGGCCACGTTTTGGCCGCCGGCAGCAAAAAACACGTTGTAAATGAGCACTCCCACCAAACAGAGCAGCACTAAGGCCAACAGCGCGATGAGAATTACCCGTCGATTTTCTTGAAATCTTTCCATGGCCTGCTCCAAATCCTGTGGCTAAAATAATCTGTTATGTCAACTTATCTTTCTAAGACAAACGCCCCGAAGCTGGTCGGGGCGCTTGTTAATTTACCTACTATTTAGTAAGTCCAAGGTGGAATTACAACAGCTTGATCAGGCTGCAAGCCCGCGTCCAGGCCCATGCCATTTGCCTCAGCCAGTACTGCTGGAGCCAGACCACACTCAAAGGCAATCGAGTCCAGGGTATCGTAGGGCTGGGCAATATAAATGTTAGGACCTTCTCTAAGCTGACCGGTCGGAACGAACAGGCCCTGCCCTTCGATAACGTAGTAATCCGCATTAATCTCGTTGAGGAACGCGAGATCGGGAATAGGCACATTGAACTCTTCGGAGATACCGAACAACGTATCACCGTATTGAACCCGGTAACAAAAGCCCACCGTCCCGGCATTTGAGGCCGATTGAATAGCGGCAGCGACAGAGACCGGATTCTCTTGGCTGGCTTCATCGTCAGACTCTTCGCTGTCAGCATCTTCCTGCTGCGAAGGCGGGGTTGGCCCGACGACGGTCACATCGGCGGTATCGGTGGCCGTAGCCCCGCAGTTGTCGGTGACGGTCAAGGTTGCCTGATAGGTACCGTTGTTCTTGTAACCGTGGGTGACACTCTGGCCATCCTCGGTCGGGGTGCCATCGCCAAATTCCCAGGTATAGGTCTCAATGGCGCCATCGGGATCAGCGGAGCCGCTGCCGTCAAAGATGACAACCGCTTGCCCTTTACCCTGCATAGCATTGTAGGGACCATTAGCATCGGGGATGGGCGGCATATTGCCGTCGCAGCTAACCGGCGGTTCACCGGTCGGTTCGCCGGTTGGTTCAGCAGCCGACGTTTCACCAGTGGGTTCGCCCGTTGGTTCAGCAGCCGGCGGTTCACCGGTGGCTTCGCCGGTTGGTTCAGCAGCCGGCGGTTCACCGGTGGCTTCGCCGGTTGGTTCGCCCCCAGGCGTTTCATCCGTGGCTTCAGCGACAATGGACTGCTCTGTAACTTCTCCCTCGCCCTCACCAGACGGTTCGACGGTTGTGCCTGGCGGCAGTGGCTCACCGGTAGCTTCAACAGTTCCCTCTTGAGGTTGTGTTGTAGATGGCGGCGCTTCACCGGTCTCTTCGCCAGGAGGCACGCCTTCGTTAGTCGGTTGAGTAGTCGGTTGGGTGGGAGGGTTGTTCACCACCGGCGGGCTAATTCCCGGAATTTGAAATGGCAGCCGGGGCAAGAGGAAGAAGCAGAGAATACATAATAACACCAGTACCAGCAGAATTAAAATAATAAGGCGCAGCGGATTCTGGCGGCGGGGTGCTTCCCCTTCTTCGTCTTCATCGATCATTTCAGCCTCGTACTCTTCTTGAGGCTCATTTTCCTCATCGTCATCATTGTACTCAAATGAGCTCCGAAGGTCATCCAGGTTTGACATGGGCGCTCTCCTTGCAAAGTGGCCTTTTAACGCAATTTGATATTATGGTCAAGTATACCATAACACATAAATTTATGTCAACCAGAACAACGCGATTTCAATTGCTCCGTTAGTTAGGACGTGGTAACATACCATGATTAATGAATTGAGACAGTAGAGGTAACTTGTGATCCCAATTAAATTGAAGCTTCGCAACTTTATGGCTTATCAAGATGCCGAGTTAAATTTCCAAGGTCTGCATTTGGCGGCTTTGACCGGTGAAAATGGCGCTGGCAAAAGCAGCTTGCTCGATGCGATCACCTGGGTGGTTTGGGGTAAGGGGCGAGCCAAAAGAGACGATGAATTGATCCGGTTAGGGCAAACTGAGATGGAGGTAGAGTATACCTTCGATCTGAATAACAACATCTACCGGATCATCCGCAAACGGGATGCCAGTAAGCGAGGCCGGAGCGATTTGAGCTTTCAGGTTCAGGATGCTGGCGGCTGGCGAACTCTATCTGAAAGCAACCTGCGGGCCACCGAGAAAAAAATCAACGAAATCATGCGGTTGGATTACGATACCTTTATCAATTCGGCGTTTTTGCTGCAAGGACGGGCCGATGAGTTTACAATGAAGGCGCCGGCCCAACGCAAAAAAATTTTAGGCGACATTTTAGGGCTGGCGATTTATGATCTTTACGCCGACCGCGCCAAGCAGCGGGCTAATGAAAAGGATCGCGAGGCAGCCATCATCGAAGCTGAAATAAGCCAAATCGAGCGCGAGTTGGCCCGCGAGCCGGAGTATCGGACTAATCTGCTTGAAGCGGAAAAGGAGGTTGCTTCCTTATATAAGGAATTGCAAATCGCCGAACAAGCCCATCTAAGCTTACGCGATCAGCACCGAACCATCAACGATAAGCAGCGCCAGCTTGACGACCTGCGAGATCGGCTGTCAGGTGCGCAGGCCGACATGGCTGATTTAGATGAAGCAATTGCCACGGCCCAGAAGGCGATTGAAACGTTTAAAACTGTGCTCAATCGTCGGGCCGAAATTGAGGCCGGTTTGGATCAATTAAGCCAAGCCCGCAGAGCCTTAAAAGATTGGGATCAACGGCTGCGTGAGTCGACTGAATTAGCCCATCAAAAGTATGAACTGGACAGCGCTCGCCGCGAAGCCGAAGCTAAAATCAAAGCCGATTTGCGAGAAGTTGAGACTCGAATTAACATGCTGGGGCCAAAAGTTGCCAACGTGGCAACCCAGCGATCGCAGTTAACTCAAGCCCAAACTGAACTTAAGGCCTTGACTGCTTTGGAAGATGAGCAAGAAAAGCAGCGGGCTATGCAGCAAACCCTGGCTGAAGAATCGGCTCGCTTGACTGAGCAAAATCGACAGTTCAAGCAGGAAATGGAAGATATTAAGGATAGCTTGACTCAGTTGGAGCAGGCTTCGTTCAACTGTCCGATTTGCCGACGCCCCTTGGATGAAACTCATCGCCAAGAGGTTTTAGCTCAGTATCAAGCTGAAGGGAAAGCCAAGGGCGATCAATTTCGAGCCAATCGGACCCGTTTGCAGGAAATTGTCGATCAGCAAGCCCAATTGAAGGACAGTTTGGCTAATAATGAAAAAATGCTGCGCGAGACGGCTAAATTACAGCGCAAAGTGGCCCAACTTGAGCAACTGCTGCAAGAGGCCGAGCAAGCCGCCGTCGATCTGGCTGCCAGCCAAGCTCAGGAGGCTGAGCTGCGACGGCGGCTTGAACGGCAAGATTTTGCGCTCGATCTGCTTAACAATCTCAAAAATGTTGAGGCAGAATTAGCCAAATTAGGGTATAATAAGAACGAACACGATCAGGCTCAGGCCGATGTTGAACGGTTGCTCCCCTTTGAAGACGAGGGGCGCGCTTTAACTGAAGCTGACAAACGCATCAAAGAAGAAGAAAAACGCCAGGAGCGCGATCAGGCCCGGTATCAACGGTTGTTAGAACAAACAGCCGCTGATCGCACTCGAGTGGCTGAGCTAGAAATCGAAACGGCCGGGTTGGCCGAGCTTAATCTGAAGCTGAACCAGGCCAGTGCAGCCTTAGATGCGACCCAGTTTAGACATCGCCTGGCTCAAGACCGGGTCGCCTCAACCCGACAACAATTAGATCATATCGCTTATCAGGCTAAAGAACGCGCTAAAAAAGAAGAGCAGTTGCAACAGGTTCGAGAAGCGCTAGCCATTTATAAAGAGTTGCAAGTGGCTTTCGGTAAAAAGGGTGTGCAGGCTTTACTCATCGAAAGCGCTATTCCTGAAATTGAAGATGAAGCCAACCGCTTACTGACCCGGATGACCGATGGCCGGATGAATATTCGTTTTGAAACCCAGCGCGAAGCCAAAAGCGGTGACAGCACGATTGAAACGCTTGATATTCGGATTGCCGATGAGATCGGCACTCGCGATTACGAAATGTATTCCGGTGGTGAAGCCTTCCGCATCAACTTTGCTATCCGGGTAGCCATCAGCAAAATCTTAGCTCGTCGAGCCGGCGCCCGCTTGCAAACGCTGGTTTTAGATGAAGGCTTTGGCACCCAAGATGTACAGGGGCGAGAGCGGCTAGTTGAAGCCATCAATGCCATCCAAGATGACTTTGAAAAAATTATTGTGATCACCCATATCGATGAATTAAAAGATGCTTTTCCGGCCCGAATTGACGTCTGGAAAACGTCTCAGGGGAGTCAGTTGGCTATCCGCTAAGTACACCAAGCGTAGAAATTTCTAATAAAGAGTAAAGCTGTATGTCACACCCAGGCGACTCGCTGTCACGCGAACAGCGCATCCGAAAGCAGGCTGAACTGCAAGCTCTATACACGGCTTTGTCCAATCTAAGAGACCGTGAGCTGTCCTATATAGAAGCTGCCGCAGCCGTGCCTGAATTGTCCATCAATCAAACTCATCAGATTCGACATAGAATTGTTGCTATCGAAGGCGAACTGCTGGCAGCTTCCGGTGAAGAGGATACGTCTGACACATTCGCTCACCGGTTCTACCGAGAGGGATTTGAGGCTGAACTGGCCGGCAATAGCGACAAAGCTATTAAGCTGTATAAAAAAGCGGATCGATATGATCATCAGGACGCGGAGATGGCCATCCGCAGCCTCCGCTACCGGATCAAACGGGAAAGAACTATTCCCCGAGACCTACAAGCCTGGCTACCCCCTCCCGCGCATAATCTCAGAAACCGACTCATTGTGGGCGTAGCGGCGGTTTTGATCTGCCCACTAGCTATTTTTGTTTTTTATCGGGGTAGTTCAGTAGAGACATCGCCCAATATCGCGGCTGAACTGACGGCTACCTTGACCTTAACGCCCACGCCGGTGGCCGTTCAGCTTATTGTACCTGACACCGCAACCCCTCTCCCCACCTTTACCTCCACGCCGCTGCCTTTACCATCGGTCCCGCCGCTGCCAACCCCCACGGCCCGGTCAACCATCGATGTAGGGACATCAACGCCAACACCCATGCCCACTATCGTCTTGCTGCCTGCTCCCAAAATTATCGGTCCCCGCGATGGGTTAGTATGGCTTGATGGAGCAGTTGTATTTGAATTTGAGGAAGCCAATTTACAACCCGATGAACTTTACTGTTTGAACACCCTGCGCGGTTTGGATAGCACCAATACAGAGAATTGGAGTTATCCTCCCACCGGCAATGAAAAACCGATTATCCCCATTCAGGCCAATGTCTTTCGAGTTGCTCAGGTTCAAGGCATGCAATGCATCATTTGGTCGGCTGGAATTGGCCGGGGGGACTGCGAAAACATTATTAGTGAAATGACATCGGAACGAGTAATCGGCTTACCACGGGTGTGTGATCTCAACTAAAAATAGCCAATAGGCTAATACAACCCCTAAAAATCGATTTAGCGTTATCAGATTGCTAATTGTCACTTAAACCTATCAGTTGACAATTAGCAATTTATTTACCCCAAATTATTTTTAATACCCGCTTGTAAATTTTAACTTTCAGTCTAAGACCAATTATAGAAAGGAAAAGCCCAATGGATGCCAATCGTCGCCGGCCCCGCGTACTGATTTGTGACCGTATTGCGGAGGCGGGTATCGAACTTCTTCGCGAGCATGCCGATGTCGATGTAAAAATCGGTTTAACGCCGGATGAGTTACTGAAGATCATCGGTAGCTATGAGGCCGTTGTCGTCAGAAGCGCCACCAAAATTAGGGCCAATGCGATTGAGCGGGCTTACAGCCTGAAAGTGATCGGTCGGGCCGGAGCGGGTCTGGATAATATCGATATTGATGCGGCCCAAAAACGCGGCATCAAAGTAGTCAACTGCCCCGATGCCAACACCCGGGCTGTAGCGGAACATACGATGGCCATGATGCTGGCTCTGGCTCGACACCTACCCGAAGCTGACACGAGCTTAAAGGAAGGGCGTTGGGAAAAGAATAAACTCATCGGCACTGGTTTATTTGGTAAAACACTGGGGATTATCGGTTTTGGGCGGATTGGCCGTGAAGTGGCTATTCGCGCTCAGGCTTTTGGGATGAAAGTGTTGGTCAATCAGCGTCGTCCCACCCCGGAACTCAACCTGGAGGCCAAAGTCCAGGCGGTTGACTTGAACGATTTGCTTCAACAGTCAGACTTCGTCACCCTGCACGTGCCGGCCAAACCGGAAACCGAACATCTCATCGGGATCGAGCAGTTAGCCTTGATGCGCCCCAGTGCCTATCTCATTAACACAGCCAGAGGGACGGTGGTCAATGAGGGCGCGCTGCTCGATGCCTTGAATCGAGGTCTCATTGCCGGCGCGGCGCTCGACGTCTTCGCCAAAGAGCCGGCCATCGACAGCCAATTGGCCCAGCATGAGCGGGTTATCGCCACACCGCATGTCGCCGCCAGCACCGAGGATGCCCAAAATCTGGCAGCCATCACCGTGGCGCAGCAAATTATTGATGTTATCGACGCTGTGCCGGTCGATAATCCTCTTTTACTCCGCATCGTACCCACTGACAAAGTTGTCCCGCATGAAAACACCGACCCCCGGCGGGTCGAACAGTTGGTACAGCGACTGGAGGAAGACGGTATTCTGGCTAATCCGCCGGTGGTGATTGGGACCGATGATCGGTATGTCGTGCTTGATGGAGCCACTCGCGTCAAGGCTGTAAAGGCCATGAAAATTCCACACTTGTTAGTGCAACTGGCCTCATCTGAAACTGGACTTGAATTACAAAGCTGGTATCATGTCATTCGACAAATAGAATTACCACAGCTTATGGAGTTGCTTAATGCTGTTCCGGCTGTCTCTTTGCGAGAAACGGATCCCCAGCATGTCCATAACGAAATGGTCGAGTACGGCGGGCTGTGCTTTCTGCGCACTGTCGAAAACAAACTTTACCTGGTTGAGGCCAGGCCGGGGATTAACAAGCTGGAGGCGTTAAATCAGTTGACCGAAACCTATATCAACGCCAGCTATGTCACCCGCACCCTGGAGGGCAAACTCGACCACCTACGTGATGAGTATCCTGACATGGCTGCTCTAGTTGTTTTCGGCAACTATACCACGGAGCAAATTTTGCAGATTGTCCAGGCCGGCCATTTTCTACCGGCCGGCATCACCCGCTTCATCGTGTCGGGTCGCGTGCTGCGGGTTAATCTTGGGCTGGATTATCTCAGATCGGACGAGTCGCTGCTGGAAAAGAATAAATGGCTGCGCCAACTGGTTATCGAAAAGTTGGGCAACAGTCAGGCCAGGTACTACGCCGAGTCGGTTTATTTGATGGATGAGTAAAAATTGTAAGCGTTCAGCCATTAGCTGCCAGCGGTCAGCTTTTTACTTATTTTGGCAAATATTTAAGTTTCACAGCCGGTCATGAAGGCCCAAACGTTATCTTTAGCGACAAAGCTCACGGCTGAAGGCTGATAGCTAAACGCTTACTAAAAATAATCGAGGTTTTTAGAAATTATGGCGGTCAAACCCATTGTAATGTATAGCGAAAATGAAGCCGCGTTACGCAAAAAGAGCGAGCCGGTGCGCGTGATGAACCGGCATGGCAAAAAAATCATTCGCGATCTCAAAGATACGCTGCTGCACTGCGATAACGGCATCGGTTTGGCTGCACCGCAAATTAATATCCACAGCCGCATTGCGGTGGTCAGACTCAACAGCACGGCCGAAGGCGAGGGCAACCCTGATCCGCCGATAGCCTTAGTCAATCCGGAAATTGTGGAAGCGAGCCGCGAGGAGCGAGACTTCGACGGCTGCTTAAGCTTTCCCGGCCTATTTGCCGAGACGGTGCGCCCGCACTATCTGCGGGTCAAAGGCTGGGATGAACACGGCAAGCCGTTCGACCGCGTCTTTGAGGGATTTGACGCCGTGTTGGTCCACCACGAGATTGACCACCTCGACGGCGTGCTTTTTATCGACCGCGTTACTCGCCCGGAAGATCTTTACACCGTCCGGGAAGACGAAGAGGGCAACATAGTTCGGGTACCCGTAAAGATGGGGAAGTAATTACGTCAATCCTCAGTCGGTAGCGACGGCTCTTGCCACTCTCGCACCTCACCCTTACGCGGATCGGCCTTAAGCGCCTCGACGACCGGCAGCGTTGTTCCTTCGCGATCCTTATACCAAGCGGCGTTTTCAAAGCGTTCGTCGCCGGCTTCACCAGCGCTGTTAGCCAGCAGCCACGGCGTTTGAGCAAAGAAGTAGCCCGGCGCTTCGTCGAGCATAAAGTGGTAGGCGTCTAGCGTCAGCGTCGTAACATCTACCGCTCGAACCGGCGGGTAACGTGGGTCCTCCGCCGCGCCGGCCGTAGCGCCGCCCTCGGTGCTAATAATCGGAATATAGTAACCAAATCGACCAAAAAAGATGTCAGCGTAAGCATCGAACTTACGAAAAGCGTTCGAGTCTTTATCGATGGTGTTGCCGACCCAGAAGCCGCCCTGCTCTCTGGGCAGCTTAGCTTTGCGGCGGGCGTCATTGATGGCCTCGACCTGCTCAGGCGTCAGGTCACGTGTTTCGATTTCCGCCTCAGTCAGCAGCACATCGTCCACATTGACCGGGTCGGTCGGATAATCGAGGGGGTGGTTGAGGAAGTAGTTATGGACCGGTATCCACGCGCCACTTAACAAATCTTCACGTCCTCTGGCCCGCAAGCCGTCCAGAAATTGGCCCAGAAAAATCATATCATCGACCGTACCCCCCCCGGCCAGCGGCGGCAAACCGGGTAACCCGCCAGCCTCATGAATATCGGTCGCGGCCATAATCCACCATCCGACCAGGCGCTCCACGTTGACCGGTTCACCCTCAGGCCAACCGCCAGCCGGACCGGCCACATTCGGCTCGTTATACAGCTCAAAATAGTGGACGCCCCTGGCGTTGGCCTTGGTCACAAGGCCGGGCAGGTGTTGGTATGGCTCGTTAAACGGTTTGTAGACGCGCATCACCGGCTCGATGTCGTTGGCCACAAGCTGGTCGATCAAATACGGATCGGTCACGGTAGGCTGATCATCCTGCAAAAACTTAACCCACTTGATGTTCATGGCCCGAAGTTCCCCTACAAAATAATCAACGACCTCTTCCGGCAGGCGCTGGTTGGTGGGCGACCAGTGGATGCCGCGACCGTTGTCGGCGGGCGGGCGGGGGTAGTCGGCCAGGGAGATGGGAGACTGGAGATTGGAGATTGGAGATTGGAGATTGGAGTTGGAAGCTTGGGAGCTTCGTTTTTGGGTTAGGCAGTCCGTATCGTCGGAGGCGCACAGGAGGCGAGTCTTGTCTTTACGGGGACGATTTTTGAGAGCGGCGACGACCGGCTCTTGGTCACCAGCGCGGTCGTGGTACCAGGCGTTGCCTTCCCAGACCGGCTCTTCGTAATCGAGCGCGCCCTGGGCCAGCAGCCAAGTTGAGGTAGCAAAATAATAGTCCGGCGCGTCGTTGAGCATGTAATCGGCCGACCAGAGAGTCCAATCGCCTACGGTTTGACCATCGACCTCTGGATAGCGCGGATCTTCCGACGACCCACGCGTTGCACCGCCTTCGGTGGAAATCAGGGGTATCTCAAAGCCAAACAAGTCGTAAAATTGATTGCGATAGGCTACAAAGTGCAAGAAAGCGGTCGAGTCATTGTAGAGGTTGAAGCCCATCAACTCCCCGGCGGTGAATTTGTGGTTGATTGCTTCGATTTCTGAATTACTAAGATGAAAGCGTTCGGCATCTTCTTCCGTCAGAAGCCGGTGTTTGAGAATACCGGCCACGGCCCGGTTGAGATTCATTGTCTGAGTTTCCACCGGGTCCAACTGGTAGCGTTCAACTTCTTCCGGCGTCAGCAAGCGGCCAGTTTGGTTGACCTCATCATAGGGATAGGCCGGTGGGTGATTGATGTTGTAGTTATGGATCGATCCCCAGGAAAAGTAGAGCACATCCTCATTGCCTTGCTTGCGCAGCGCGTCGAAAAATTGGTAGAAGAAGGATTCCTGCCAGCCTTCTTCCTTTTGATTAGGCGCGAAAAAAGAGGGCAGGCCCGGATAGCCGCCGGCGAGATAAATGGTCCGGGCGGCGTCGGCCCAGATTTCGGCCAGATATTCAGGCTGCGGGGTTTCGTCGTCACACCAGCCGCCGGACTCGCCGGGCTGGTTCGGCTCATTATAGAGATCGTAATAGTAGACCCCTTTTTCAACATAGTGGCGTACCAGCGCATCGAGTTCATCTGGGTCGTAGGGCGTGTTGCACTGCTGGTAGATGCGGATGATTGGCATAATATCGTTAGTCACCAGCTTATCAATGGTCAAGTCGTAATCGCGGTTGGTCAGCCCATCGACCAGCAGCTTGACCCACTTGATGTTCATCTCGACCAACTCGTTGACAAAATAATCCGTCGCCTCGTCCGATTGGGCGTAGAGGTGGGTGCTCCAGTGAATGCCCAGACCGTTGTCCTGCGGCGGGCGCGGATAGGCGTCGAGCGGGAGGGGCTCGGTGGGGAAGGGAGATTGGTTAGTTGGTTGGTTGGTTGGATTGTTGGTTGGTTGGGCTGTTGGTTGGTTAGTTGGTTGGGCTGTGAGTTCCGGTGAGAGGGTTGGCGTTTCGGTGGGTAGCGCTGTAATTTCGGTGGGTGTGGGTTGAGGGGGCGGGGGAGTGGTTTGGCAGGCGGTCAAAAGAAGGGTGATCACGAGCGAAAGAGTGGCGTATAATTTCAAATGGAGTCCTCCAAATTGTCCGGAAATCTATCTCAAAATACAGCCTAAGCTAACCTAAGGCCTATGGCTAACGGTAAATCCTGATATTATTAGGAGTTACGCCGTTGCCCGGTTGGCCCCCCCTCTAACGCCCCCCTGTGGGCTTATCGTTACACATAAGTGAGGTAAGTTAGGAGGAGTTAAAAATAAGCCAAGCTTGAGTAATATCGAACAGACGACGCCAACCGCGCCAAAGAACTTTAACACCGGGTGCCCCATCAGATTTGCGACCCAGAAAACCACCTAACTGAGCAATCCAAGACAGGGCTTGGTGGATAGACGGCGGCTGAGGGGGGGCAAGCGCGGTTTTATGGATAAAACAATAGAGAGCTTGCCACTCAGCCGGGTCTAAAGCGACGCTACAGGGTAAATCGGGATTGATCCGGCCCAGATAGGTCAGCCACAACAAGCGCCAAGCCACGACATTAGCCAGCAGCAGAAAGCGCTCCAAGCGAAACTCTTGCTTCAATTGCCGTTGTTCCAAAGCACAGCCACTTTTGAGGACAAAGTGAAAGCGTTCAATAAGCCAGCGGCGACTGTAGAATTCGATCAATTGGCAAGCTTGCTCAAAGCTGGCAATGTGCCAGGTAGTTAGCAACAACCACTCAATGGCCTTGGTCCCCTTTGGCGCGTTCATTTCTCGGATTAAGACGGCCCCCAAGGTGACCGGTTTTAGGTCAGGTGGTAGTCCCGGTCGTTTTTGAGGGGATTTCAAGGTGACTTGTTTGTAATAAACCTGGCAGCGAGCCAGTCGACCTACCCGTTTTGGAGTGGCACAGACCTCGACTTCGACCCGTCCCTGCCCTGGGCTGCTCTGGATGGTAGCCCATAAAGAGCTGACCTCGGCCTCAACCTGCCGCTCCCGCCAGGCTCGAACCAGGACATCGACTTGCGGCGGACGAGGGTGGACAAAGTACTCAAAGATGTCACTTTCTTGGTCAGAGATAGTCAGAACGGATACACCTGCCGGAAAATTAGTTGTGCCTTGATCCAGTCCCTTAAACCACTTGTAGCTCTCTTTCTGTTCAATGGGTCGCGCGGCGCGCGCTTGTTTCTGATCCGGTTGAGGTTTAGCTCGAACCCAACTTTCTTGCGCTAACAAGCCCAGGGGCAAGCCCTCGGGCGTGACCGCCAGGGTCGTGTGGCTAAAAAACCCTTGATAGCTCGGGTGGTCTAACCCTCCCAAGCCGGTGGTGGCCGGATGATGACTGTAGTTGAACTCGGTTGTATCTTGTACCGCCAGGATCAGCCGATAGCCGCCCTGTTCGATCCGATGCACTGTCGCTTGCCGTTGGGCCGCTGGAATGGCTTGGGCCTTGAGATTTTTCTGGCTCAGTAAGTTATAGGTCGCCTGGGTTGCCGCCCGGTCACCACAGAATTCCGGTATCGATGCTGTTGGATTTTGACTAAAATCTCTGATGATTTTCCGAACCCGCTTTTCCAACCGTTCGTCGCCTAGTTTCAGACTGTCCATTTCTTCATCGACCCAGTTTCTTTCTTGATCGGACATACCTTTTTAGCTTTCCTTTGTTTATTTTTTGGCTCTCTATCTTATCGTTCTTTCTTGCCTTAGGCTAATCTTCTCCTTATTCTCTACTTACTCTACTTATGTGTAACGATAAGCCCAAAGGGGGAAGAACCGAGCAAGTCCCTCCCTCTGGGAGGGATTTAGGGAGGGCTGATCGCCAACTGCGTAACTTCTAATGATGACAATAAATTTATGAAACAGACGTTGGTTTATGCAACGCGACAGATATTATAGTCCTATTGTCAGCCAAAGAAAGATTCGTTACAATTAACAATAGGTATTTTAATATTGTTTCGACCTCGGGCACTCCGTTCTCCTCCTTCCTCATCCCGTCGCCATTTAGTGATTTTCCAGAACTTCTACTCTTGAAGCGTCAGGTCACTTCGGGCAATTTTATTAAAATCCAGCGTCTTCTCAAACAAAATCCAAAACAAATAATGAGGCTTTCAGATGGCTAGTACAATTCCTGGCGGGGACGAGCCCAAAAAGTTACGGACAAAGATCATCGACTCTCAGTTACTGGGTTGGCTCGCCAATTTACCCGTGATCGCGTGGGGGCTGCGAAAAGTTTCCTATCGCCTTATGAAAAACAAGATGGGAAACGCATTTGATCAATTTGCAGAATCTGCCTATCTGGATAGAGCCAGGATCGAAGCCATTAGGGGGACGGGATTAGATGCCACGCTCCAGCGAATAGTTCGGGATGTGGTTCGTGATCTGGGCTATGTCGCGGCCATGGTAGCTCCCTATGAGCCAGGTGACTCGCTGCCGGTACGGGCCTTCTATATCAATCCTCAAATTGCCAGTGAGGCCCAAATAAAACAGTGGGAATTAGAAATTTCAAGAATTAATGGGGCGCCAGTTAGCCTGACCGATCCCGATATTGCCCGTTCATATCGATATAAAGAAGAGTTCAAGGATAATTTAAGCATCAAGGCCGTAGAGGCCGGAGAGGCGGTTACTAGCGATGACCTATATAGTCTCTTTATCCCCGTAGCGCCGGCTGCGTCCAAGCCGCTGATCAAGGGTATCCAAGAGGCTTTGGGGATTCAACAAGTGATAGCCACCCCTTTCTTTCTTCAAGTTTCTTCAGATGATCAATCTAATAAAAAAGAAATTGTGGGCAACCTTTTCGCGGCCAAACGGGGTAAAATTACGGAAACGGATATCCAAATCTTATCAGCCTTTGGACGGCAAGCCGCTGCCGCAATCCAACTTGAGCAACGCCGCGAACAAATTCTTGAGGCCTATAGTCTTGTTTATACAATTCAGACCAATCTCAATGATGAAACCCAAATCCTAAGACACATCGCCAGAGGCGTCGTCGATCAACTCGGCTATGTGGGGGCCATGGTCGCCAGTTACGAAAAGGATGATTCTCTGCCGGTACGGGCTTTTTATATCGATCCTCAAATTGCCAGTGGGGAGCAAATAAAAGGATGGGAAGCCGATATTTCAAGAATCAAAGGAACGCCAGTTAGCCTGACCGATCCTGATATTGCCCGCTCATATCGATATAAAGAAGAATTTAAAGATAATCTCAGTATCAAAGCGGTCGAGGCCGGGGAGCCGGTCACGAGTGATGACCTATATAGTCTTTTCACGCCTGTAGCTCCGTTTGCGTCTAAACCCATTGTCGATGGTATTCAACAAGCGCTGGGTATTCAACAAGTGATAGCCGCCCCTTTTTTTCTTGAAATCACTTCAGATGATCAATCACCTAAACGAGAAGTCAAAGGTAATCTTTTTGCGGCCAGTCGATCCAAATCATTTACCGCCGGTGAGATTGAATTATTGAAGGCATTCGGACAGCAAGCGGCCATTGGCATTCGTAATGCCCAACTCTACCATACCATCGAAGAGCTCTATCGAAAGTCTGAAGAGCGGCGTGAGCAAGCCCAAATATTTGCCAGGATGGCTTTTGGGGCAACGGCATCGCTTCATGAGCTGCGCAATCAGATAGGGGCGTTTCGCATGTTCGTAAAAATGGCCTTGAAGCCAGAACAACTAGAGAAACCATTTCAAGAACTCTATCACGGTGTGGTGGAGAAATTAGAGCAGGCCACGAATACGTTAGATAACCTGCATGAGCCCTGGCAACTGCATCCAGACAAGGAAATTGATGTAAATGATTGTTTAACCCGTGCGATGAAAAAACTCATTCAAGTTTCTGGCGCAAACACGGGCCGTAATGAAGGGCAAGCAGGAATTCAAATGCATACTTCGCTGTCTGAAAACTTGCCTTCAATTAAAACATCATCCGATATGCTGACTGAAGCCTTTAGAGTGTTGATCAAAAACGCGATTGAAGCCATCTCTGAAAAGTCTCAAGATGGCCGCCCCAGCGGTAACATCTGGATTGAGAGTCAACTCGAACATAACAATTCGGTCATAAGCGTATTAATTCGTGATGATGGGGTTGGGATTAAACCTGAAAACTTGGACAAAGCCTTTGAAATGAGATGGTCTACCAAACAAGTGGGCATGGGTTTTGGTTTATTTTGGGCGAAAGACTATATTGAAGGATTAAATGGAACTATCAAAGTAGACAGCATTTGGCAGGAAGGCACTCGTTTTTTGATCCAGTTACCGGTAAAAGCTGCTTAGAAGATGCTCTAATCTATTCGTTTTTTCACAGACAACAGCAAAAGGAATGTAAAATTATGGTGAGTCGAAAACGAACTCTTTTGATTGTAGAAGATGACAGCATGTATAACACCCTATTCACGCTTAACTGTGAAGAAGCATTGAATGAAATTCCCTCTATTCAAGGTGTCATAAAAAAAGCTTTCGATTATGCTGAGGCCAAGCAAATTCTTGAATCAACCCCTGTCGATTTCGTCTCGGTTGATATCGCTTTAAGCCCGGAAGAAACCCATAGAACTGAGGAAAAGGATAGGGAGGCTCAAGAAGCGGGGGGGATGCTGGTATTGGAAGAACTTCAAAAGAACAAGAATTTATCTCTATCGATTATTGTATCTGGAGAAAAGTTACTCTCCTACGGCATCGATGCTTACAGCAAATATAACGTCCTGGCTTTCTACCAAAAAGATAAATTAGACCCCGAAAAATACAAAAATGCGGTTAAAACAGCGCTATTTTATTTAGAAGCAGCGGATGCCATCTCAACTATCGATACTGATGTCAATGCGTTAAACAGGGCTGAGGGAAATTGGCATAAAGCTCTCGAATCGGCCAAAGTAGCCGGTATTACCGTGGGAAAATTCCCTGAAGATTTAGGAAAAAGGATTGAATTAACGCGTAGAGAACATTTTGATGTCATGACCGATTTGCCTCAGGCTCATTGGACTAACGATCAAATTAAAGAGAAGATTTCCTGGAAAAACCAATGGACGATTATTTACGTAATTATAAAAGGATTTAATCAGTTTATAACGGCTAACGGATCCCAAGAAACCCCTATTTTGCAATTCGTCGGAACGATCTTAAAGCGGACAAGGGATAAGTTTCAAGATCAGCAGCTTTTTATTGGTCACCTTAGACGCCAAGACTATGGGGCTGATCCCGCCTTTTTAGTCTTATCGAGCCAGGATAGTTTCTCTCATTCTGCCGAAAAAATCGCCGCTTGGATAAAGGATGAGTTTGCCCAGGTCGGCTCTGATCCCTTTACCCGACAGTTAGAGGCAAAAAATAACCAGCCAAAGTTAGAATTTACCCTTGAAACTAAGGTATTAACAGGTACAATTTCTAAAGACCCGCAAGAATTACTAGACGAGATAGGCGCTATTCCCAATGAGAGTCTATAAATCAGGTCATCGTCCCTAATGTCAGTATCCATAACCATTTGTGGGCTTTCCCGCTTTGCCTCGATATAGCCTTAGAGAATAAACAGGAGACAGAGATGATCAATCCGGCTGATAAAAACAACCCCATAGATAATCTTAGAATTCTGGTTATTGATGATGACCCCATTTACCGGGAATTAATTGGGATTGCCATCGAAAAACTAGGGCATACTTGGCACTCTGTAACTAATCCTATGGAGGCCCTACAGGCTTTAGAGATAGCGGAAGACAATAAAGAACCCTTCTCGGTGGTAACCATCGATTTGGATTTTGGCCCCAGTGCTCAGCAAAACAAACAAACCGGCGGCATAGAAATCTTTCCGATCATCAAAAGAAGGTATCCTGATATGGCCTGCATTATCATCAGCGGAGCCAGCGGCATAAATCCTCAAGATATTCTAACCCTGAGGGATGCTTATGGATTGGGCCATTATATCTCTAAAGACAGGCTTGATCCGGAAACCCTGGATTTAGGCATTAAAAAGGCTTTTGAACAGGTTAGAACGCAGCACAATACCCATACTTCCGAAGCAATTAAGCCCAATTCGCTTCCTCTCACTGAAGCTGAAGAAAAACGCCGGCCCAGCGTCTTTATCAGCTACAGCCACAAAGATGAAGTGGAGAAGGAAGAAATCATGTCTCACTTGGGTGTTTTAGCCTATGACGGTTTGGTTGATGTCTGGGTTGATGACCAGATCGAAGCGGGACAGGATTGGCTAGAGGACATTGAACAAGCTATTCGCCAGGCTAGGGTGGCTATTTTACTGATCACCAAAAATTTCCTTAACTCCAAATTTATTAGAGATAATGAAGTCCCTCGCTTACTGGAACGGCGAAAGAACGAAGGGTTGATCATTATCCCCGTTATTGCTCGACCTTGCGCCTGGCAGCGTGTTGAGTGGTTAACTAATATGAACGTCAAGCCGAAAAATGGGGCTCCCGTTTGGCGCGATGGCGGCAGCCATGTAGACGATGAATTAGCTGATATCGCTGAAGTTGTGGCGGATATTCTCGATAGAGCTTAACGATAGTCGTCATAAACCGTTTCGACCCCCTGCAAGCCCACATCGATCTGCCGATTTGACGCTGAATTTTCGGCAGGGAAGGAGTCGGACCGTCTCGATTGAGACGGCACCGGCAATGAAATTTTATTGGAGCGACAAAGCTGGCTTTGTCATTCAGGCAGGGTCAAAGTAAACTTTGACGCTCCAAGCCTGTATTTTCAAGGGAGTGCGACAGAAGCTCCGCAACAGCAACCACAATAAAAATGGGTAGGCCAAACTTAAGTTTGGCCTACCCATTTTCAGAGGAAGGCAAAAGGGGCCAACATTAATCCGGACCTTCTTGCGGCGGTTGGATAAAGAAGCCCGCTTTGGCCGCGAGTTCAATGGCCTTATGAGCGTCGATGACTTGGGGACCGTTGGCGTTCAGACGCAGCCGTAGGGGTGAGCCGGGCTTGATCTGAATTTCTCGTTCGCCGTCGAGGGCTAAGACGCACGGTTCAGAATGGTTAATGACCACTTCGTCGCCGGGCGAGAGCAAACGATGGTCGGTTACGTTGACCGCTCGGATTAACCCGGGGCCGATGGGAGCCACAACTCGCGTTCCGTGATTACCCGGCTCAACTTTTAAGTACACGCCTTGGTCCGGTTGATAATTGCCGCCCAGCAAATGACCCCCAATCGACGATAAGCCGATGTTCCCCGGCTCAGCTCTGGTCAGCACCACATCCCGAATTTTGGAGGCATCCCAAATGGCGCGTGAGGCAATGAAGCGTTCGGCGTAAACGGCGGCGTCAACCAGAGCGATATCGCTGACCTCGGGTTGGCGACCATTGTGACTCGCCTCAGGTTGAATGACATCGATCTGGGGGGCATGGCGAACGGCTTCGCCGGCATACCCACACGCGACCAAACCGGTCGCCAAGCCCGCAATCGACGCTTCGATCATATTGGGGAAAACGTTGTTCGTTCCGGTTGAGATGGGCATCAACGGCACATCGCGGCTGGCTTTAGCCACAATGCGGTTTGTGCCATCGCCGCCCAACGTCACCAGACAACGCGCACCGTTCTCGACCATCTGTTGGGCGGCTAAACGGGAGTCTTCCTGGGAAAAGGTTCGGCGCATGTCCAGCAGGGATACCTCAATCTCGAGTTTCAAAGTGTGGAGCGCCTTGAGACCAATCCCGAACGAGTCGGGCATAATCCAGACCCGCTCGACGCCCACGGCTTCCAGTCCCAGCAAAACGCGACGGACAATACTAACCTTCTCGTCATTATCAAAGACCGAGCCGTGGGCGACCAGCCGCCGAATATCTTTTCCGGACGCCGGATTAGCAATAATCCCGACGGTGATCATGAGGCCGATAGCTTCTCTTGCAAAAATTCAACAATCAGATCCGTTACTTGCTTAAAGCCGGGGCTGTTGGGCATCACCCAATTGAAATGTTCCATGTCCGGTATCAATTCCAATTGGGCCGACGGCCCGGCTGCCTGCGCCAAACTGATCGACTCCTCAACCGGCACCATCTGATCGCGCCGGCCGTGGATAAGCAGTAGTGGTCGCGGGGCAATTCGATGAGCCACCGATTCCGGGCTGTATTCGATCAGCGCGTCGGCGGTTTCCAACGGCACTTTGCACTGCATTTGCGGGAACTCGTTCGCGACAGCATCCAAAAACGCCTTCGAGGCCGAGTCGGGGATGGCAATCTCATGCGGATCGACGCTCTCAGACGCGCCTGTTTTAACTCTTTGCAAGCGGTCGGCGGCTAACCGATCTTCAAAATCCATCCACTCCGCATAGCGGCGCAAACTGCACAGCCAACGCCGGCCATCACCCATCGGCTCGATGGCGACGACCGCCTTAATGCGGGCATCAACAGCGCCAACGGTCACGGCGTTCGAACCGCCCAAGCTAATCCCGATCACGGCCAGTCGTTCGGGATCGACGTGGGGCTGATCGGCCAGGAAGGTTAAGGCGGCGCGGGCGTCGTTCACCTGTTCGTTGGGCATGAGCCGCCAGCGGGGGCCGTCGCTATCGCCAAAACCTCGATAGTCGAAGGTGAGCGCGACGTATCCCAGCTTATTCAAGATTTTGGCGATGTCCGGCATGACCATCGTTTTGAGGTAGGTGTAACCGACACACAACACCACCCCTGGCCGTTGCTCGCCGGGCTTCACATTATCCGGGGAGAACAGCAACCCGTCCAGGCGATGCCCTTCACTAAAGAATGACACTTTCCGTAGCGGACGAACGCTGGGGGTTTCTTTTTCGGCTAACGCGCGCTGGACATCCTCTTTGGTCACGGTCCCGTTGGGTCCCGTGCCGTTGATTTTCGCTAAATCTAGCCCATGATCCTTAGCCATTTTACGGGCCACGGGCATCGCTCGAATCTCGCCTGCCGGAGCCGCGGCCACCGGGACTTCGACTGGCGCTGCCGGTTGAGGGGCAGCCGCAACTTCGGGGGCCGCAGCGCCGGGTTCGATGATTTCAGGAACCGCTTCGCCGGGTTTGGTGATAATGGCGATGACATGCGTCACCGGCACTTCGACGCCGGTGGGGTATAAGATTCGGGCCAAAATACCGGAAGCCGGCGACTCAACCACGTTCGTAATTTTTTCGGTTTCTACTTCGACCAGTTCATCCCCTTCATTAACTTCCTCGCCCTCTTGCTTAAGCCACTGCCCAATGTGACCCTCCTGCATACTCAGTCCCCACTTGGGCATGATAACTTCAACTGCCATAGCTGTCCTCCGGTGTGAAATGAACGCAGGTTTACCGGATAGCAAAGTTGTGGCGCAACCCAACAACCTGCTACCCAGTTACCTGCTGTTGGCTAAATCATCGTTTCTCTTACGGCGTTTACCACCCGGGCTGGCGTCGGCACGTAGAAGTCTTCCAGAGCCGGGCTAAAAGGAACCGGCGTATGCGGCGCCGTTACCAAGCGCACCGGCCCGCTCAGGTACTCGATGGCCTGTGTAGCCGCCAAAGCCGCAATATCGGTCGCCACGCTACAGCGAGGGTTATCTTCATCGACCACAACCAGCCGCCCCGTTTTCTTGATTGACGCCAACACCGTCTCTTCATCCAACGGCGATAAGCTGCGCAAATCGACGACTTCAGCGCTGATGGCGTCGCCATTACGGGCCATTTGCTCAGCGGCTTTCAGAGCCACGTTCACCATATTCGAGATGGCGACAATCGTGACATCTGTTCCTTCACGCTTGATGTCGGCTTTGCCCAATGGAATGACATATTCCCCTTCCGGTACCGGTCCCTTGGTATCGTACAGAATCTTGTTTTCGCAGAAAATGACCGGGTCATCATCGCGGATAGCGGCGGCCAACAGCCCTTTGGCATCGGCCGGGGTGGCCGGCGCAACCACCTTTAGGCCGGGAAAGTGGACAAAGGTCGAATAGATCGAATCGGAATGCTGAGCGGCAGCGCGGAACCCGGCCCCAATCATCGTCCGCACCGTTAGGGGAATTTTGGCCTTACCGCCGAACATATACCGCATCTTGGCGGCCTGGTTGACCACCTGATCCAGACAGACGCCCATAAACCCAATGAACATGAGCTCGACCACCGGACGTAGCCCGGTGGCGGCAGCGCCGACGCCGGCGCCCATAAACCCTGACTCGGTGATGGGGGTGTCGCGGATTCGATCGCGTCCAAATTCTTGCACTAATCCCTTGGTCACGCCCAATACGCCGCCCCAAGCATCCAGGTGATTGGGTTCGTCGCTGTGAGGTGCGCCGGTTACGTCCTCGCCCATCAAAATAACGGTTTCATCGCGGGCCATCTCCAGACGGAGCGCCTCATTAATCGCTTCACGGTAACTTATCATTCTTTCAGTCATCGTTTTATCTCCTTAATCACGCTGGCACGGCTTGGAAAGGCCACATTTCTTTTTCAGGAAAACTGACGTACACATCGGCCAGAATATCTTTAGTATCCGGCATTGGACTCGAGTCGGCAAAGGCTACGGCCTCGGCGATGGTCTTTTTCACCTCGGCATCGATCGCATCCAATTCAGCCTGGGTTAGCAACTCTTGCTCGAGCACAACGCCACGGAACCGTTGCAGGCAGTCACGAGACCGATATTGTTCTTCCTCATCTTTGTCTCGATATTTGATGGTGTCGCCTTCAAAGTGGCCGTAATAGCGATAGGTTTGCGCTTCGATGAACGTTGGCCCATCGCCTCGTCTGGCTCGACTGACTGCTTCCCGAATCGCTTCGTAGATGGCGAAAACGTCCAGCCCATCCACCGCCGCACTGGGCATGCCAAAGCCACGAGCGCGGGCGGCAATATCCTGACCGGAGACCGAATATTGGGGCGAGGTGGTTTCAGCGTAACCATTGTTCTCGCAGACAAAGACAACCGGCAGCTTCCAAACTCCGGCCAAATTGAGACCTTCCATCGTGGTGCCTTGGTTCGATGCGCCATCGCCAAAGAAGCAAACGGTCACTTGATCGGTTCCTTTTAATTTGGCCGTGAGACCGGCCCCGCAGGCGAGCGGCGGCCCACCGCCCACAATCCCGTTAGCCCCGAGCATTCCTTTGTTAACGTCGGCAATGTGCATCGAACCGCCCTTGCCCTTGCAAGAGCCGGTAGCTTTACCATGAATTTCGGCCATCATTTCATTAATATCGACTCCCTTGGCGATGCAATGACCGTGCCCCCGGTGGGTGCTGGTGATGAAATCGCTGTCGGTGAGGTTAGCGCACACGCCGGTGGCGACAGCTTCTTCGCCGGCGTAGAGATGGACGAAACCCGGAATTTTGCCGGCGGCAAAATCAGTATGAAGCTGATCCTCGAAGGCGCGGATCGAGCGCATGGTTTTATACATCCATAGCAGCTTGTCATGACTAATATCCATATAAGGCTCTCCTTTGACTCATAAAATCATCGATGATTTTTTGTTTAATGGGTTTCAATTGAGATTTTGTCAACGAGATCTATTGTGAGACTGACGACGATCCCAACCTCTAGATCACCTCCTTTCCAGTTAGGTTTTTAAGAGCGCCAATCTTTTGAATAGAACGATTTCTGAAATGAGATAGTCTCCCGCCAGAGTGTTGGGGCGGGTTGAGAACCACAGATTGGCCGAAATCCGCGGATTTTCTCTCATCTTTATCCGCGTTTTTCGGTTCATCGGCGGTTCTTCACGCTCAGATAGCTCAACCACACTCAACGGGGGGCTACCTAAAATTAGCCAGAAAAAAACACCTATTCAGGGGCGACAAGAATCTTCACATTGCCCTCTTTATTGGTAAGCAATTCCTCAAAGCCGCCGGCTACCAAGTCATCCAGCCCAATTTTACCGGTAACCATCGGCTCCGGCTGCAAGCGCCCATCGGCCAGCATTTCGATGACCAGATCGAACTCGTCGCGATAGGCAAAGGTGCCGATAATCGTCTTTTCAAAGAAGACGATATCGAAATAGTCGGCGGCCGCCGGATGTTCGAAGATACCGACAACCACCGCCCGACCGTCTTTGCGCAGCGTAGACAGGGCTGCCCGCAATGTCGGCTCAGCTCCGACACACTCAAAAGCGCAGTCAACCCCCAGACCGTTGGTCAGATCCTGGACGGCCCTGGCCGCATCGGTGCTGGTGGGGTCGATCACCGTCGTTGCGCCCGATTCTTCGGCGAAATGTCGCCGGCCGGCAGCGGTTTCCAACACAATAATCTGGCTGGCCCCGGCCGCCCGCGCCGCCTGGATGGTGCAAATGCCAATAGGGCCGGCCCCAACCACCACCACGGTTTCACCATCTTGAAGGTGGCCACGCTTTGTGGCATGGACCCCCACCGCCAACGGTTCCACCATCGCCCCGGCCTCTAAAGACACGTTATCCGGCAGCTTATAGAGTACCGGTATCGGCCGGCTGCCGCGTTCGACGTTGACGTTAACGAATTCGCCAAAGCCGCCGTCGGAATGGCAGCCCATAAACCCAATTTGGGTACACAGATGCGGCAGTCCCTGCCGGCAGTAGGCGCACGTTCCGCAGCGCAGCAGGGGATTAGGGCTGACCCGGTCCCCCACTTTGAAGCCGGTCACGCCCGCTCCCACTTCTACCACCGTACCGGCGAACTCGTGACCGGGTGTGAGCGGAGCCAATCGCCCGCTCAGGGGATGAGGTTGGTTGACCTGGGTAAAGATGGGACCGGCGGCGTATTCGTGCAGATCCGTACCGCAGATACCGCACCAGCCTACTTGTAACTTAACCTCACCTTCACCCGGCGCGGGCGGTTCAGGTATGTTCTCAATTCTAACATCTCGTTGGCCGTGCCAAACAGCTGCTTTCATGATTTATCTCCTTTAATTTTGCCTATATCCATTTCATTACGGGTACTGGTCTCTATGGACCAATGTACCCTTATTTAGATGTTTTGGTTTCGATTGATACGGGTTTTGCCTAGCCGAAGAGCCGCAGGGTGCAACTCGCCGCTATAGCGGGTGATTGAACCATCGGCCATAGGTTTTCACCATAGGCCTGGCAGCGAACCGTCGGCAGCGAAATGGGGATTACGGCTAAAGTCGTCGGCATAGACACGATAACACCATTGCTATCTTATATCAGAATAGAGGCAATAATTAGGAATGATATTTCAGAAGATGAAAGGAATTAAGAACTCTGGGAGACGGGCTTAATAATTATTGGAATAGATTTATTATCAAGGATGCAAGTTGCTTAATTCAAGGTCCATTTTTTTCAAATAATGAAATCGTGAGCGTTCCAACGATTGAACATTGATATCCGGGAAGTTAGCGCCGTACGATTCGGACTTCAGGCGCCGGGAACAGCTTCGGTGCTGGCTCAACCTATCTACTTTGGCGCAGGCATCGACCTATTTTTTTAGTGGACTGTAAAGCCATCTTATTTTCCTCCCTGAAAATGGATAGTCTCCCGCCAGAGTGTTGGGGCGGGCTGAGAACCACGGATTGGCTAAAATCCGCGGATTTTCTCTCATCTTTATCCGCGTTTTTCAGTTCATCTGCGGTTCTTCACGCTCAGGTAGCTCAACCACACTCAACGAGGGGATTACTTGAAAATGGATCATTGTTTTTTTATGTTTTGTATGTACCCTGAGAGTAAAGGGATCAGTCTCATCATAATTGATTATCGATTGCGGTTCAATCGACAAATCAACGGATTTTTGTGTCCAAATCAACGGTGCATTCACAGCCAAGAGGCAATTTGACAAATTGGTCAGATTTTGCTATGTTGTCGGGCATCCCCGTTTTAAATTACCTATCATATTGAGTCCAACCTAACCCCTGATTTCTGTTCAGTCTATTTTCAGGGAAACCAATACAATTAGCAATAGCGAGTTCTCTCGCCTAGTTGAAATTAAGAGCGATTCGATGAAACACAATGGTGTGATTAACCGCGAGCCTCACCTTGAAGATATTATCGACCTTCACGTTCTCCAACGTATTCAAGATACGTTTTCTCAAGCTATGGGCCTGGCGGCGATGGTGGTTAGCAAATCCGGGCAGCCCGTTACGCGGGCCAGCAATTTCCAGCCGATGTGCAACCTGATTCGCTCGACTGAAAAGGGCAG
>JACKAT010000030.1 GCA_020634935.1 Anaerolineales bacterium | reverse complement strand
ACGGCTATTAGCGAGCAGCTAGGGCTGCACAAAAGTACGGTATCGCGGCTGCTAACTACGCTTAAACAAGAGGGCTTGGTTGAGCAAGTTTTGGAAACCGGCAAGTACCGGCTGGGTTTGACCCTGGTCACGCTGGCCGGCATTGTGTTGGAAAACATTGACCTGCGGCAGGCGGCGCACCCCTATCTCCAAGCGCTGGCCGAGAAAACGCAGGAAACGGTGAATATCGTCATTCTCGATGGCGGTGAATGTGTCAACATCGATGGGGTAACCAGTCCCCGGCCCATTAAGTATATCGGCCGCATGGGGCGACGTACGCCGACCTACTGTACGGCGGCGGGCAAGGTCCTGCTGGCCTACCTCGCCCCCGACCAGCAGCGAGAAGCTTTGCCCGACACCCTAATTCGGTTTACTGAAAAAACGGTGGTCACGCGCCACTTACTGCTTCAGTCTTTGCTTCAAGTACGAGAGCAGGGGTATGCGGTGGTCCACGAGGAACTTCAACCGGGCGTTAGCGCCGTGGCGGCGCCGGTGTGCGATCACAGCCAGTCGGTCTGCGCCGCAGTAACTATTTCCGGCCCCACCTACCGTATCGGAACAGATGAAGTTCTCTCATTCTTGCAGCCCTTGCAAGAAACAGCTCAAGGTATTTCGACACAGCTTGGCTGTGTTTGGTAAGCTTCACTACCAGGACTTACGCCGTTCCAAAGGTGGACAGTCACTTAAACACGCTAAATCGACCTTGTTTGAATCACTCCGAGGCTAATTTATTGACAATAAGTGACTGTCACCGGGGTTTGTAAGTCCTAACTACATAAACTTCAACTAAAACTAAATATCACTATTGGAGAAGATTGATGAGAACCGATTTTGTTCACCTCAAACCCACTGAGGTCATTCAAGGACGCCCCTTCACCGATCCCAAAAACAGTACCGCCGATCTGGCCAATCTTCAATACATAGCGGACAAGGTTCGTTATCTCTTGTTGGCTCAGCCGGAACACTTTAGCCCGCAGCTTTATCCGATGGTAATCTACTTGTCCGAGCAGGAAGGCCGTTACTTTCGGATCACCGTCGCCCAGCCGGATCGCTTGCAGGCTAATGACGATTTTTATGCGGTTGGATTTTGCGGGGTAAAACGGCCCACATCTGATCGCGGGCCGGTTGATAATATTGATGAGGAGTTGATTGAAGAGTTTCCCCAACATCCGAACTTGATTTGTTACTGTACTCTGGAAGTTGAACCGGGGTATACCTGCAACCTGGTTTTGTTCGACGATCCGGCCGGGCTGCTGCACTGGTCGCGCAGCGCCAAACACGCCCAGGCAGTAGCGTTGTCACCGAGCTATTATTATTCTATTCGCCTGCACAACGCCTTGCTGCCGGGTGGTTTATTTTCCAGCCGGCCGCTAATGCTGCTGCGAACAAAATATTTCGATTTTCACGAGGACACCGTTTGGTGGGGGGTGCGCGAGTTGCCGGTACAGTGAGTTGGCTGTATTATCGTTAGCGTCAAAAGTATAACCTAACCCGGTGAGTGAATTTTGCACCATCAAATTCCTAACCCAACTGATTATGAAATCGACCCAGAGCGGGGGTTTTTGCTGGGCCACCCGCCCCTAAAGCAACTGCCAGCCGAATTTGAGAAGTGGGAACAGGTAGCGGCCCAAGTACCGATTTTGCTGATGACCGGCCGCCTGCGTTCAACCCTCCAGCGGCTGCCTAGGCCTGATCTTAACCGGCTGGAAACGATCGACCACTGGCGGCGAGCCATGCTGCTGCTGTCGGTATTTGGCCAGAGCTATGTGTGGGGCGAGAACCCGCCGGCCACAGTGATCCCTCGGTCGATTGCCGGGCCGTGGTGGCAGGTGGCCGAAAAATTGGGCCGGCCGCCGATTGCCTCGCACGCCTCGCTGGGGCTGTACAATTGGCGGCTGATCGATGAGGACAGGCCGTTTGACCTGGACAATGTCGATACTCTACAGCCCTTTTTGGGCGGCTTGGACGAACGCTGGTTTTATGTGACCACGGCGGCAATCGAGGCGCGGGGCGGGCCGGCCGTCGCGGCGATTGTTGAAGCCCAAACCGCCGTAAGTTCGGGTCGAGTGGAAGCGCTAATGGCCGGTCTGGAAAAATTAAAAATAGCGCTGGGTCATATGCAGGCGGTTTTGCTGCGTATTCCGGAAAAATGCAGCCCTTACATTTTCTTCCACCGAATTCGCCCCTTTATTGCCGGGTGGGACGAAGCGGGCCTTATCTATGAAGGTGTCAGCCAAACGCCGCAGCATTTTGTCGGCGGCAGCGCCGCGCAGAGTTCGCTCTTACCGGCCCTCGACGCCGGTTTGGGCATTGAGCATCTCAGCCCGCACACCGGCTCCTTTATGCAGGAAATGCGCCGTTACATGCCGCCATCGCATCGAAATTTTGTGCAGGCTGTTGAAAACGGGCCATCGGTCAGGCCATTTGTCCTGGCCCAAGCGTTGACTTATCCGGCCCTGGCTGACTTGTATAATGATTGTCTGGCCGCAGTCGATCAATTTAGGAAAAAGCATTTGGAAATTGCGGTTCGCTACATTATGAACGAAGCGCCTGATGACGAACGGGCGGCTTACGGCACCGGCGGCAGCAGTTTTGTTCCATTTTTGAGTACCGCCCGGCAAGAGACCAAAGAAAGAAAGATTAATAGACAATAAAAAACCTCGGCATCTCTGCCGAGGTTTTTTATATGAGTAACCGCTTAGTTTACAAACCTAAAAAGCCGGTGGCAAAGGCAATGCCCAGGCAAAAGGCCGCCATCACCAGTGAGCCGATGACGGCAATGGCCACGAATGAGCCGCTCATCAACGATTTAGTGGGGTCCCCCACCACTTCCTCGTTAATTTGCCGGCGTTGTTCAATCCGTTTGATTTTACCTCTGACACTCGCCAGCAGATCTTCCGGCGGGGCTAACTTGGAAAAATAGTCGTCTGCTCCCAGTTCCTTGCCCTGCCGGATATTTTCATCCCCTGATTTGGCAGTGAGAAAAATGAAGGGGATATGATTGGTGAAGGGGTTGGCTCGAACCTTATCGTAGAATTCATAGCCATCCATTTCCGGCATCATAATATCGGCCAGGATCAAATCCGGTAAGCCTTCCATACCGGAACCACCGGTACGCTGTTTAAGTAAAAATGCTTTCTCAAGCTGTTCCAAGGCAGCTTTGCCATTATTAGCTGTCCAAACCTTGAACCCTTCCATTTCAAGCGTTAGTTCAATTCCGTCAAGAAATTCAGGGTTGTCGTCAACGACCATAATGAGAGATTTTTGGTCCTGTATCGTGGTATCCATAACACGCTCCTTAATTGGTTTAAGATTCTTTGGGGCCAGGCAGTCTAACCGTGAAGGTGCTGCCCTGACCCAGGGTGCTTTCGACGTGAATGTCACCATCGTGAGTATTCACAATTTCCTTAACAATAGCCAGTCCCAAGCCCGTACCGGGAATAGTGTGGGACGGATCAACGCGATGAAATCGTTCAAAAATTTTGGATAAATGATCGGCTGGAATGCCCATGCCGGTATCCGTCACTTGTAAAAAGACAAATTCTTTCCCTTTAATAGTATTCACCCCACCAGTGACCTTAATCTTCCCGCCGCTTGGCGTATATTTGATAGCATTGTCGATCAGATTGCGGCTAACCCGCTCGATCTGAAGGGCATCGGCCATCAAGGCCAATTCAACTGCCGGCTTGTGCCATTCTAGCATAATATGACTCGACTCGGCCAGCGGCCGTAAATCATTGATGAGTTTATCGATGATGAGCCGGAGATCGATTCGCTCGCGTTTGGTTTCAATCATGCCGGCGTCAAACCGAGACAGTTCCAGGATATCTTCGATGAGGGTACCCAGTAGATGGGCCTGGCTTTGAATAGCGTTCAGCAGGCTATTCCGTTTGGGCGCGGGTAATCGCTCGCCATAAGCAATCAGGTTTTTGGAATGCAATCGAATAATAGATAGCGGTGTTTTAAGTTCGTGCGTCACCCCGGCCATAAAGCGAGATTTCATCCGCTCAACCTCGGTCAAGGCGGTAATGTCCCGCAGCACAATGACGGTTCCAATTAAACGGCCGTATTCGTTGCGAACTTTGGCCGAATGGGTTTGAATCGATAGCACCGCTCCGGTTTGCGGGTCCGGGGCATCGACCACGGCGGTGGTAATTAACTCATCGTTATTAATAATATCGTTAATGCAGTTCCAAATAGGGTTTTTTAACTGTTCCGGCCCGACCGGCTGGCCCTTAAATGCGGCTAATTTAAAGTCAAGCATCTGTTCAGCCGCTTTATTAGCCGTTAAGATCCCTTTTTCAGCGTCGAAGACGATCAGGCCATCAGCCATGCTGGCCAGAATAGCCTCGGTTCTTTCTTTTTCTTCGGCCAGTTCCTTGGTGCGAGCCGAAACCATCTGCTCCAAATGGCGGCTAAAGGCCTGTACTTTTTGAAAAAGGCGAGCATTTTCAACCGCAATCCCCACAAAATTAGCGACAGGGTATGACCACCGCAAATGCTCGTAACTAAACCAATGGCTGTTTTGGTGAAGCGCTTGCATGACGCCGATAATCTGGCCCTTGGCCTGAACCGGAACCGATAGAATTGAACGAGGCGTATAATTAGCCTGGTTGGGGACGTTATTAAAATGAACCTTATCTTGCGTCAGATCCGTCGAAATGTAATATTCGCCTGTGGTAGCCACGTGGCCGGCAATCCCCTGGTCGATGCTCATACGAAAACCCGTGACCAGCTCGGAACCTACTCCGGAGGCCGTGGTTAAAAGCAGTTCTTTTTTATCGTCACTGAGCAGCCACAGCGAAACAGCCTCGCATTGGAGTGAGCGTTGAATAAACAAGGTGGTCTGTTTCAGAACTTGGTCGAGATTAAGGTTAGAGGTGAGGGCTCGGCCAATTTCGGTCAGGGCGATCAGGTCATCAACCTGCTGCTGGGCTTGTTCCAACAGCCGGGCATTTTCCATAGCTACGCCAATAATCCCTGCCGCCGAATTGAGCATGATCAAATCGGCGTCATTCAGCTTTTCCCCTTGTTTGTCGATGATCGCAATAGCCCCCACCAACCGCTCTTTGCTGTGCATAGGGATGACCTGCACAGTATGGTCGCCGGGTAGAGCGTTAACGCCCAGTCTTTGGGCATGCTGGTTAAAGGTATGGGAGACAATCGATGCCACAATTTTTTCAACAGGGCGGGTGGCGCTCTGTCCGGCTAAATCAAAGTCAAGCGGCACGGATAGGCTGCTGCCGGTTCGGGAGGCGAAATTAATAATTAACGCCTGGCGGTCCGGCACAATCATGACAATGGATACCGCTTCGGCTTGCAACAACTGCGACAGCTTCTGCATCGAGGAGACAAAAATCTCCGATAATTCCAGCGAGGAGTTAACGGCTAAGGCCAATTCATTAACCCATTGCAGCCGAATATTGCGCTGGACGGCGCCATGCGCCTGCTGGCGAGTCTCGATTTCGGCCCGTTTCTGCCGAATGACCGCCTCTACCCGCGACATAAATTCATCAGGCATGAACGGCCGTTGGATATAATCATCGGCCCCACTATTTAGCCCCTGGCTGGCATGCCCCGAACTGCGATGGTAAGCCGTAACCAATATAACAGCGATATTTTGCGTGACAGCGTCGGCTTTGAGCGACTGCAGCAGATCAAACCCGCTCATGCGCGGCATTTGCACATCGCTAACAATTAGAGCCGGTCGTTCCGTTTTGGCTAAAGCAAGGGCTTCTCTGGGGTCAGAGGTAGTGAGTAAAGTAAAATCACTCTTCTTAAAAATGTACTTCATCAGCAGCAAATTGTCTTCGGTATCATCGACAACCAACACTTTATTCAAATTGAGATTGGCGGCGGCTTCACTAGCAATGGATGGGGCCGGACTGGCCGGAGGCTCAGACGACTGCCGGGCCAGAGAGGCGGCATAGGCCAAGGCTATCTGAACGTCATCGGGATTGAGGTCAGGCCATTGTTCGGCAATGACTTGCACGGGCCGGGCGGCTAACTGCTCCAGAATTTTTTGAACGTCAACTGAGGTACTTTGCTGAATGTTGGACATGGTTCCGGTCATGAGTAAATCTTGTTGCAACGGTCGTCAAATATGTGTATATTCCAGTATATCATGAATATGGTTACAATAAAACTCAATTTTATAATACTTTTAACCTACGAATACGATCATTATAGCGGCTACGCATATAAACAGCATGGCTAAAATTTCGTCGAGCAGATGAGCATTTTGCCCAAGTGGCCGTCACCTTGTTGCTATCTTTAGCCTTGCCATAATATAAAAACGCTATTTGACAAAAAATAGTTACGGTACTATATTCACCCCTCAACAATCGAAAAGAGTGCTCTTATCCAGAGAGGTGGAGGGAACGGCCCGATGAAACCTCGGCAACCCGGCATAGGTTGGTAATCGATCCGCCTGATGGGCCAGGGTGCCAATTCCGTCAGAATAATTCTGGAAGATGAGAGGTGGGTGTCATGGCCAAACAATCCCTCTCATTTTTTGGAGAGGGTTTTATTTTGTCCATTAGATTGGTCCAGTTTAAGCTGTTTGATTGAGAAAGCCTATCAAACAAGCGGGCTAGCCTGGTGGCGCCTCGCACATTTAAGGAAACTGGACCCATTTATTTTTGTCGCCAGTTAGCCTTAGCGAGATGATTCGTTTATCAAATTATCAAGGAGAGATACTAACAATGAGTGAAAACGAACGGCAATTTGGCTTTACCACCCGACAGCTTCATGCCGGCTACTCGCCGGACCCAACGACCCACAGCCGGGCTGTCCCTATTTATCAAACCACCAGTTATCAATTTAACAACACCGAGCATGCGGCCAACCTGTTTGCGTTGCAAGAGTTTGGCAATATCTACACCCGCATTATGAACCCCACCACCGATGTCCTGGAGCAGCGGCTGGCGGCGCTGGAAGGCGGGGTGGGGGCGCTGGCCTCCAGCAGTGGTCACGGGGCGCAAACGATGGCTATTTTAGCCCTGTGCGGCGCAGGTGATCACATCGTCAGCAGCAGCCGTCTCTATGGGGGTACGTACAACCAGTTCAACTACACTTTCCCCCGTATCGGCATCGAGGTAACGCTGGTCGATCCCCGCGAGCCGGCTGCGTTTGCCCAGGCCATCAAACCCAACACCAAAATCATCTACGGTGAAACGCTGGGCAATCCCGACATCACGGTCTTTCCTTTCGATGAAGTGTCTGACATCGCCAAAGCTCACAACCTCCCGCTGATGATCGACAGCACGTTTGCCACGCCTTATCTGTGCCGCCCGTTCGAGTGGGGCGCGAACATCGTGACCCACAGCACCACCAAATTTATCAGCGGCAACGGCACCACCATCGGCGGCGTCATCGTCGATGGCGGCAACTTCGATTGGACCAGCGGCCGCTTCGACAACTTCACCACGCCCGACCCCTCCTACAATGGCCTGATTTACGCCCAACTCGGCCCGCCAGCCTTCATTCTAAAAACGCGGGTGCAACTGCTGCGCGATATCGGCGCCTGTCAAGCGCCCTTCAACAGTTGGACCACCCTGCAAGGGCTGGAAACCCTGAGCCTGCGCATGGAGCGCCATTGCAACAATGCCCAGGCCGCGGCCGAATTCCTGGCTGATCATAAGGCGGTCGAATGGGTTACTTACCCCGGCCTCGCCAGCCATCCGGATCACGAGCGAGCCAAGAAGTATCTACCCAAAGGGGTTGGGGCAATTTTGGGCTTTGGCATCAAAGGGGGTCGCGCCGCCGGTGAGACCTTTATCAACAACCTGAAGTTGCTCAGCCACCTGGCCAACGTGGGCGACGCCAAGAGCCTGGCCATTCATCCGGCCAGCACCACCCACAGCCAGCTCAATGAGACCGAACTGGCCAGCGCCGGCGTTTCGGCCGATTTCGTCCGCCTCAGCGTCGGCATCGAAGATATCGACGACATTCTGTGGGATCTGGACCAGGCTTTGTCCGCCGCAACGAAGTAAGTCGTATAACTTAAAATTCAGACCTGGCAGGTCTCCGAATGACATTTAAGAGAACGATCCGGTCCGATTGGACTAATGGTTAGTCAAAGCTAGTAGTTAAAAACCTGTCAGGTCTTTTCCTTACAATAGAGAAACCGTAAGCCATGATTCCCGATGACTCCGTAGGGCTTGTTAAACCCCAAATCTTCACCTTTTCTAAAGACCAGCCGTTCCAATTAGAAAGCGGGGCCACGCTCCAACCCGTTGATGTTGCCTACGAAACTTACGGGCGGCTGAACGCCGATCGCTCTAACGCGATTTTGATCGACCACGCCCTTAGTGGCAGCGCTCATGCGGCCGGGTATCATACCCTTGACCAAGACGACCCCAAGCCGGGGTGGTGGGATAACTGCATCGGCCCCGGCAAAGCCTTCGACACCAACCGCTTCTTTGTCATTTGCAGCAATGTGTTGGGTAGCTGCTACGGCTCCAGCGGGCCGAGCAGTCTCAACCCGGCCACCGGCCAACCCTACGGCTTAAACTTTCCGGTGGTCACCATTGGCGATATGGTCCGCGCCCAAGTCAAGTTGATCGATCACCTGGGCATCGACCAACTGCTGTGCGTGGCCGGCGGCTCGATGGGCGGGATGCAGGTATTAGAGTGGGCGGCTCACCATCCGCAGCGGCTTAAAGCGGCTATTCCCATCGCCACTACCTCACGTCACAGCCCCATGCTAATTGCGCTGAGCGAGGTTGGCCGGCAGGCCATCTACGCCGATCCCTACTGGAATCGCGGCGACTATTACCTATCCGATCACAAACCGGATGCCGGGCTGGCCGTGGCCCGCATGGTCGGCCATATCACCTACCTCAGCGATGAGTCGATGCACCAGAAATTTGGCCGCCGTCTAAAAGACATCGAGCAATACGGCTACGAATTCGAAACGGAATTTGAGATAGAGAGCTACCTCAAATACAACGGCCACAATTTCACCCGCCGCTTCGACGCCAACAGCTATCTGTACGTTACCAAGGCGATGGATTACTTTGACCTATGCGCTGTCCACGGCTCTGTGGCCGCCGCCTTTGCTGACTCGACCCACATTAAGTTCCTGGTGGTCAGCTTCACCAGTGATTGGCTCTACCCCAGCTACCACAGCAAAGAGTTGGTCAGCGCACTCCACGCGGCTGAAGCCGATGTAACCTACTTGGATATCAAAAGCAGTTGGGGTCACGACGCTTTTCTATTAGAAGTCGAGACCATGACCAACTTGCTGGGCAGTTTTCTGGGGCGATTAGGCCGCGAAGAAGCTGTTGCTCTACCTGAGCCTGAAGCAGAACCGAACCTAACTGAAACCAATGCCACCCCCTCCGCCATTTCCGCATGATGCTTCGCTCTGACCTGCAATCCATCACCGAACTGATCCCCAACGGCAGCAAAGTCCTCGACCTGGGCTGCGGCGATGGCGCTTTGTTGGAATATTTAGTGCAAAAAAAACAGGTGCGCGGGCGGGGCATCGAGCTCAGCGAGGCCGGCGTGCTGGCCTGTGTCAAGCGCGGTCTGAGTGTTCGCCAGGGCGATCTGGAAGAAGGGCTGGCCGATTATCCCGACGCCAGCTTCGATTACGTTATCCTCAGCCAAACCCTGCCGTATGTGGACAACCCCGACCGAATTGTCCGTGAGATGCTGCGCGTTGGGCGGCAGGGTATCGTCAGTTTTTCCAATTGGGGATACTGGCGCTGCCGGCTGCATCTCCTACTGACCGGCCGCATTCCCCAAGCGCCGGATTTACCCCAACCCTGGTACGCCGCGCCGCGCTGGCAAGCCTTCACCATCACCGACTTTAGCCGCTTCTGTCGCCAGCAAAACTTCTCCATCGACCGCCAGATTTATCTGGCCGGCGCTCAACCCTGTACCTACAGCAAATTCAAAAACTTGCTGGCCACCACGGCTATTTTCGCCCTGGGGAATGGGTCTCTTCCCCCGCCGGCCGCTCACCAATAACTTTCACCTATACAAATTTTACTCTTTCCGACCGACCTCTATAATTGAGGCTTATGGCAAATACCAACCGCACCAGCTTCGCAATCGACGGGCTGATCACATTGTTGCTTTTTGGGCTGGCCCTGTGGCTGCGCGCCACCGATCTGGCTCACTTCGTCACCGCCGACGAACACAACTGGGTCTACCGCTCCGGCGTATTCCTGCATGCCTATCTAACCGGCAACTACCCCGGCACCTCGGTTTGGCTGACACCCGGCGTGACCACCACCTGGTTGGGATCGGCCAGTTTAGCTGTCTACTACCAGCTTCACCAGGCCGATATCCAGCGCCCGTTTTTAGAATGGCTGCTCTCCTTCTCCCGAAACAAAGTCGATCTTGATATTCTGATCATTATGCGCTGGTCGATGGCCTTGTTTACGGCGGCGATGGCGGCTGTGATCTACGGCCTTACGCGCAAATTATGGCCGCGTCCCCTAGCTCTGCTCGGCGCGCTGTTTTTGCTGACCGATCCGCACCTGCTATCAGTATCGCGCATCATTGGCCACGACGCTCTGGTGACAATGTTGATGATGGCCTCATTGCTGTCGTTTTTGTGCGCCAGGCAGGCTTTAAATGTATCGGAGCGAAAAAGCTTGCTTTGTCAAACACGATCAAAGCAAGCTTTGATGCTCCAGACATCTATCTCTAAAGGGGAGACTCCTTCATTTGGGGTGAGGGCAATGCCCTGGGTCTGGCTCATCCTATCCGGCGGGTTAGCTGGCCTGGGCGTTCTCAGCAAGGCCACGGCTATGTTCCTCATCCCGTTCGTCGGCCTGATCGCCGTGGCCGATGTATGGGTTAACCGCGCTCGGCTCAAATTTTGGAGCCTCGGTTTACTGGTGTGGGGCGGTTCGCTGTGGCTGGCGTTTATCGCGGGCTGGCCAGCCGCCTGGGTCGATCCGCTGGGCAAAACATGGGATGTCATCAACAACGCCTTTCTCTCGTCCGCCGGCCTGGAAGACGCCGATATTCAGCCCTTTGTGACCATCCCGAAGTTGGGGTACAGCTATTATTTGGTCAACGGGGCGTACAAACTCAGCCTGCCGGTGACCATCGGCCTGATCTTAGCCGGTATTGGCGGGTGGCAGATGTTTCGGCGGCGGACAATTACGCTTAACCGCCTTATCAAAAATGATCTATTTTGGCTGGCGCTCTTCGCGCTGCTGTTTGGCCTATTTATGAGTCTGGGCGTCAAACGCAGCCCGCGTTACAGCTTACCCACCTTTCCGGCACTCGGTTTTGTAGCGGCTTGGGGCTGGCTGTATCTACTGCGTCGATTTCAGCCGGCGTTCGTTCTGGCCGGGTTGGGGGCGGCGGCGATAGTGCTGACCCTCCTGTACGCGCCTTATTATTTCACCTATTACAACCCGCTGCTCGGCGGCGCGATGACCGCCCCGCACATGGTTAGAATCGGCTGGGGCGAGGGCATGGATGAGGTCGGCCGCTGGCTCGACGCCCAACCGGAGACGTATGTCGATCAGGTCGGGGCGCGCTACACGGCCACGCTCCACCCATTTTTCCAAGGCCAGATTGCGTCGCCAGATTCCCCGGAGCTGGACTACGTGACCTTTTACATCAAGCAGTCGCAAAGCGGCTACCCCTCAACGGAAATCCTGCGTTATTTCGAACATCAAGGCGCGCTGCATCACGTTCGACTGAATGGCATCGACTACGCGCAGATTTATCAGGGGCCGGCGATGACGCCGGTTACCAGGACCAGCCAAGGGGCCGGGCCGCTGGCCTATCGACCTGCCTCCATTTATGCGCCGATTGGCGAATCCTATGCAGTCGATCTGCTGTGGCCCGCCGATGCGATCTCAACGACGGGCGACCGGCCGATCACCCTAACCCTACACCTGCCCGACAGCGAACCGGCCCTTGACGCGCCTGGCCTCGTCGTCGAGCCGGCTCCCGGCGTGGTCGTTAGCCGCCATCAGTTCGCTCTACCGGCTGACCTACCTCGCGCCGAGTACGAACTGCGCGTGGGTGATCGGACCATTGGGATGGTCAAAGCTCGCCGGCTAACTATGCCTGATCATTTTCAGCCGTTGGATTACACCGTGCATTTTCTCAAGCTACGCGGCATCGACCGTCGCTTGGAAAACCACCGGCTGCTGATCGATCTGGCCTGGCAAGCCTGGCCAGCCGCCGTCAACGACTACACGGTATTTATCCAACTGCTGGATGAAAACGGTCAACGGATAAGCGGGGTTGATGTCGCTCCTCAGCCGGGCTTCTCCCAGTTGGATCGCAAAGAGATCATGCTCACCCATTACGACCTGCCCATTCCGGAAAACACACCGCCCGGTTCGTATAAATTATTGATCGGCCTGTACTATTTTATCGGCGACGAATTGATCAATATCGGCGCTGAAACGCTGCCGGAGCCGGTTCAACTCGGCCAACCCAGCGAGTAACCCCGACGAAAATGAGGATACTAAAGCGAAAACACCTCTCTGCGAAGCTAATGGGGTAAAACGTGGCATACAGTGCAGATGATCCGATAGGAGTTTTACAATAATATGGTGTCCTCTTTTTCAAAAGGCCAAACCCTTTTGATTAGCATTGGCCTTTTCCTGCTGGCCCTGATCGTCCGGCTGCCTTACCTGGGCGGCTATATGACTATCGATGAAGTCAAATGGATCGAAGGGGCCGGCCAATTTACACTGGGATTAAGTCGGGGCGATTTATTCGCCACCTATTGGCACTTCTTCCCCGGCATCACTATCACCTGGGGCGAAGCAGCGGTGCTGTGGGGCCAATACCTAACCAGCGACGCCCCTAACCTGGCTGCTTTTGTCGAAGCGCAGCTAGACGATCTCCCCAATCTCGTCGGCTCGATGCGCCTCGCGCCGGTGCTGATCACCGTGCTGGTGGTGGTCGGTACCTTTTGGCTGGCCCGGCCGCTGCTAGGTGACGGGTCGGCGCTATTGGGGGCCGGGCTGCTGGCCATCGATCCCTTTTTTGTGGGCCACTCCCGCATTGTCAACGGCGACGCCGCTGCCGCCGGCCTAATGATGCTGTCATTTTTGGCTTTTGCCGGTTTATGGTGGCAGCAAAGCTGGCGCCACGCGGTTCTGGCGGGCATTATGGGCGGGCTGGCCGTCCTCACCAAGCTGCCGGCCCCGATCATTTTTGCCTGGCTGGCGCTCCTGGCTCTAGCGAGCGCGGTCGCCGATCGTCGCTGGCGGTTCTGGCTGACCGTGCTGGTCATCGCCGGCGTGGTAGGTGCAGTAACCTTCGTCCTCCTCTTTCCGGCGATGTGGGTCGATCCGCTAGAAACGCTACGGCTAATTTACGTCGAAGCGTTCAATGTGGGCGAACTGGGCGAAGGACACGATACTTTCTTTCTGGGCCACATCAGCGATGACCCCGGCTGGTTGTTCTATCCGGTGGCGATCGCCTACCGGCTGACCATCCCAGTTATGGTCGGCTTGCTGGCGCTGGTGATCTGGCCCTGGTTCGGCTGGCGTAAAACAACGCCCCTTCAGCAAAAGACGCTGCTGGCCTTGGTGGCCTACATATTTTTCTCTGGCTGGTGGCCAATGCCAGCCCTAAAAAGCTGGATCGCTACCTGATGGGCGTCATCCCGCCGCTGCTGCTGCTGGCCGGCTTCGGCTTGAACTGGCTTATCGGGCTTGTCGCCGACGGGTTGAGGCGAAAACGCCGCTGGCCATCGACCATCGTCGCCGTCGTGGCCGGACTGCTGGTGATCGCGGCCCAGGCTTGGCCGGCCATCGCTAATTATCCCTACGTGCTAACCTTCTACAATCCGCTGCTGGGGGGATTTGCCAGTGCCGTGCAGCAAGTGCCGGTAGGTTGGGGCGAAGGCATGGAGCAGGCGACGGCCTGGATCAACGCTCAACCGAATGCCAACCAGTTGAAAGTATCAAGCTGGTACAGCGATATGGTTCGGCCTTACCTCACCACCGACACCACCAGTTTTTCTTCCAGCGGCGAAGGTCAATTAGAGGCTGATTACGTCATCTTTTACATCAATCAAACCCAGCGCCAAAAGCCGAATGAAGCCGTCTACACCTATTTTCAGAAAAAAGAGCCGGTTTTTCAGGTCGATTATCGCGGCACGCCCTATGTCTGGGTTTATGCCACGCCCCGGATGCAGACGTCGCCGGACGGCGATGCCAACATCGAAGGTCGCGCCCGGCTGCTGGGCTATAACTGGCAGCCGGCCCCACCCGGCCGGCCCGGCGACTCGGCCCAATTGACGCTTTTTTTGCACACAACCGGCCTACTGCCGGCCAACGAAACCTTTCGGGTAGCATTGGCTGCGCCCGATGGTAATCTATGGGGCGACTGGGAGACCAGCGAGCCAATCGCCTGGCAGCCGGACGCTCTGATCGAGTGGTCCGGTACGCTCACCCTGCCGGCCGATGCGCCGCCCGGCGACTACCGGCTAGTCGTCCAGCTCATCGACCAAAACATCAACAGCGAAGTCACCCGTTTTCCCAAGCTCGATACGGTTTTGGCTATCAAATGAACAATAAAACCTTTCAAACCTCAACCTATTATACCGCCGTGGTGTTAGTTGTGGCCGCGTTTTACAGCTTAGCCTGGCCGTTTCTACTCAAAGCCTGGAACTCCGCCTCGGATGAGGGGGCATTTTTACTACTGGGGTTAGATATTCAGGCCGGCGTTCGCATGACCGACGGCATGCGACATATGCTGCTGCCGTTGACCCTAAGTACGTTTGCCAGCACGGATTGGGTCTATTTTTCTACGGCCAAAATCATGAATATGGGCTTCGCTACGGTGGTGCTGCTGCTGATCCTGTTCCTGACCAGACGCTCCTTCAATCCCACCGTCGCCCTCATGGTGATGACCCTCGTGGCGTTTAATCGAGGTTATTGGAAAACAATGACGCGCGTCATATCGGAGCCGCTGCTGCTGATTTTTATCGTGCTGGCTTATTACTTCTGGTATACCGGGGCGCGCAAAGACTCGACTCGCCACTTCTGGCTGATGGGCGCGATGATTGGTCTGGCTTATCTGACCAAAGGTACGGCGCAGCTTCTTTTGATTTGCTTTCTCGGCTGGGTCGTGCTGACCGGCTACTGGCGGCGCTGGCGCATGCTGGTGGGGGTGCTGGCGGCCTACCTGCTGGCGGCCTCGCCGCTGCTGATTTACAACACCATCACCTGGGGAACGCCGTTTTACAATTACAACTCCTCGCACGCGTTCTGGTATGATGATTGGAACGACTCCTACATCGCGCCCGACAAAAACCTAAGCACCTTTCTGGCGACCCACACCATCGGCGATATCGTTAACCGCTTTATTTCGGGCATGACCTACCTTTTTAACAGTCAGGGCGAGGTTATTTCGCCCGCTATCGTGCTGTTGCTGTTGGTTGCAGCCGGCGCACTCTATTTATTCACTTGGATTAAATCCCCTGACCGTGCGCCATTAGCCGTTTTCAAAACGATGGACGCCCGGCTGCGCAATAACCTGCTCATTCCGGTGGTGGTCATCCCCATTTGGTTGATCTTTTTTGCCTGGTTTGCGCCGGTCTCCAATTTTCCCCGGCACGTCATCCCCGTCGTACCGTTGATCAGCGTGGTCGTCAGCCTTATTTTTTACCGGGCGATCATGAACCTGCCGCTTAAGCCCATTCAAACGTATTTTCCTTCGATTGTAAATGTCACTATAATTACGGTTTCAATGATAGGCATTATTGTTGGGTATCGAACCTTGGCCGCCGAATTTCCGGTATGGAACGTGTACGAGGTCGATCAAATCGAAAACCAGAGTCTGGATGAACTCCTGCACGGTTTAGAAGGATTAAAGCCCGGCGTAGTCACTGTGGTGAGTGGACCAAGCCATACTATTCCCGCCTGGCGAGCCAGAAGCACCTCGCTGATCGTAAAAGAGATTCCGATTACCTGTAAATCGATCGACTGTTTGAGCGATTTTTTGCATGAGAACCAGGCCGATTATCTGGTCATCGATGCCCAAATGGTGCAGCATTTACCGTTTTTAACCGATTATTTTCAGGTAACGCGCCAAGAAGATTTCGAGATGATCCAAGAGTTTCCGTTGATGACGCTCATGGCCAATTATAAATTGGACCACGGCCGCCGCATTCTGATTTTTGAGTCGACCCCCAACCCATAATGATGAAAGCGCGTAAATTTTTCGATCGATGCCCAAACTAACCCCCTGGACCAAAAATTGGCTCATCCTGGCCGCCTACGCCGCGCTGGCCATCGGCCTGACCCATCCGATGTTTTGGAATATAACCCAGAACGCCTACGGTCAGCCGGGCAAAGATGTACTGCATTACGTCTGGCAGTTGTGGTGGGCCAAGCAGGCGCTGTTGACACTGCACCAACTGCCCTCGCATGTCACCAGCCTGGGCTGGCCTGACGGCATCTACCATCCGCTGCTATTTGTCAATCCCTACATCGATCTGCTCGGCCTGCCCATCACCCTGATCAGCAATTCATCAACCACCTACAATTTTCACGTGCTACTGTCGTTCACGCTGAGCGGCTTCACCGCTTACCTGCTCGGTTACAACCTGACCGGCCATCGAGCTGCCGGTTTTGTGGGGGGGGTCATTTTTGCGTTTACGGCGCATCGCTGGGCGCACGCCTTCACCGGCCATCTCTATCACATCACCATTTACTGGGGGCCGCTCTTTGCCTGGGCGATGTGGCGATTTGTCCGAACCCCAAGCCGCAAATGGGGGCTGTGGGTCGGCTTGACAGCCAGCTTTTTGGCGTTGACTCACGTTATGCATACCGCTTACTGGCTGTTGCCGGTCGCCTTAGTGTTATTTATTTGGGGTTGGCGCACCTACAGCCCGCCCCAACCGGATTGGTGGCCGGCCGTGATCAAGAGCGGCCTGTGGAGTCTGTTGCCTTTTGGGCTGATGGTCGGCCCTTTTTACACTTACTTCTTTGCCACACTGGGCCAAACCGAGGGCGATCTGGAGGCCAGTGGCATCGTCGACAACTCGACCGATCTTCTGGCGTATCTGACCCCCTCCTGGACGAACCCCATCCTATCTACCTACCATCTGATTCCGGCCGCCGTAGGGCAATATTTGCCGCCGGTCGATCTGGACGAGAATGTGACTTACATTGGGCTGGCCGCCCTGATTCTGGCCGCCATTGGTTTTTTCACCATCCCCAAAACTAAGCGCCGTCTCTGGTTCTGGCTGATCCTCGTCACCGGCATTCTGGCCTTAGGGCCGTTCCTCAAATTTGGCGGCGAGGTGCTCACCTATACTATTGGCGAGTCGCAAAGCTACATTTTAATGCCTTACGCCGTACTGGCTAAAATCCCGCCGCTGTCCTGGGGGCGCACCACCGGCCGCCTGACCCAAACCTTGATGCTGGGCATTAGTATGCTGAGCGCCTACGGCGTGGCCTATTTACTCACCCGCTCGTCCCATCGCCTGCTGACTGTCGCCGTAGCCGGCCTGGCCGCCTGGTTTGTGGCCGAGTCGCTGGTGATGTTCCCCTTTACCCGCGCCACCCCGACCATCAGCCCTTACTATTTACAACTCCAAGCCGGCTCAACAGTCCCTGCCGGCGGCATGCTCGATCTGCCGCTGCGCAACAAGGAAGAGGTCAACCTGGCCATGTTCAACCAAACGTTCCACCGCCAGCCGATGGTCGGCGGCTACATTCATCGCCGCTTTCGAAAAGTGGAATGGGGCGAGCATTTCGTCGATCTACTCTTCCGCCCAGCCACCGCCGTCCCGGCCTTCACCTCGCCCACCGACGCCGACCGGCTGGCTACGCTCAACGCGCTGGGGCTGTCCAGGGTCGTGTTGCATAAAGACATGGCCAACAATGCCCTTGACGAAGAGCAAACCGCTTTCCTTGACCACCTGCTCGGCCCGGCCATCTACGACGATGAACTAATCAGCGTCTACCAAACGCCGCCCGGCGAGCCGAGACAACACCCCATCGTCTTCGCCCGCGCCTCCAACTGGACCCGCGACGGCCTGTTCCCTGAGTCCAACTCGCCCCGCCACGTGTACGTTTACGTGCCACAGCCCACCTACCTTTCCTGGACACTGACTGTGACGCCGATGGCCGGCCCCACGGTGATGTCGCTCGATTCGGAAATTCTGCCGCGCGATCGGGTCATGGTTACTCGACCCGGCCAGTACACCACGTTAACGCGAGCCGTTGCGCCCGGCATCTATCGCTACAATTTTGTCAACGATGATCTGTGCCACGGCGACTCCGGTTGTTTTCCCCTGCGGTTTGATCAGGTTCAACTCAACGAACCGGGCCGGCCTGAACCGCCGCTGGCCGTCTGGGGTGACAACAACATCGAACTGACCCGCTACGCCGTAGCCGCCGATCCCGCCACCGGCCAACTCCTGCTCGTTCTGGATTGGCTGCCCCGCACGCCGCCCGCCGTGGAGCCGACGCTCTTTGTTCACATCCTCGACGCCGATGGTAATCGCATTCAGCAGGTCGATCGCCGCCTGCTCGACGGTAACTATCCGCCCTCAATTTGGACACCCGAGGTCGTCATCCGCGATATCGTACCGCTGCCGGTTCATTTCGACGAGCCGTGGCAAAATTACACCCTCCGCCTCGGCCTGTACGATGCCGCCGACGGCAGCCGGTTGCCCATCGCCAATGCCTCTAATCCAGACCAAAGCCTGGATCTGCCGTTTAATCTGTCGGCCGAATTATCCTATACTCCGGAACCATAAGATTATATGAAACAAACGGCGTCACCCTCCCCCCAACCGAATACCCGTTATGCCACCTTGTTTTTTTGGCTGGGGTTGGCCGTGACATTGGCTTACGCTGCCTGGTACAACTGGGCTTTTGCCGATATGGTCAACCTCTCTGTCGATGAAACGACCCATTTGATGTGGCTGCGTCTGATCCAAGCCGGCTACAAACCGTACTCGGAAATCTACATCACCTACCCGCCCGTCTTTCCACTGTTTCTAGAGCTTAGTTGGGTGCTGTGGCCGTCGCTGGCCGGTCTGTGTTGGGCCTCCTTTGGCTATGCGCTGCTGACCGCCGTCGCGGTCGCCCTGCTCACCCGGCGTCTTAGCACCGCCTTGGCCGGCTTGTTCGCCGCCTTTGTCATTGCCAACTCGTTCGGCTCGTGCAGTATCCTATCGGAAAAAATGTCGATGTCCGGCGCTATCTTTGCCGTCTGGCTGGCGATGGTCTACCGCGACACCGGCCGGCGCTGGCTGCTGCCGCTGTCGGCGCTAACGCTTACAATCAGTCAATTGACCAAGATTCAATCGCCTTTTATTCCGGGCGTGATCGCCTTTATTTTGGCCCAGGCCGCCTGGCAGCCGGCCAACGGCGTGGGGGCAACCTGGCGCAGCTTCCGCTGGCGACAATTTGTGGTCGATGGCCTGATTTGGGGCGGCGCTTTAATCGCCGCCATTGCGGTCTTTTACCTGCGGTACGATCTTCACGCGCTCTACGATCAAACGCTCGGCCAGCATCTGGCCGCTCGTGAAGCCTTTATGGACGACGCCACTTACTGGGCCTCCAGCCTCAGCCGGTTAATCGAGTTTGTCCAAGATAATCTGTGGCTCTTACCCTTGGCGCTGGTGGGTTTTATCCAGATGTTCATCCATAAAACCAAAGATCGTTACACCTTGCTGCTCTGGTTCACCCTGGCCGCGATCACCCTGCTGGTGCATCGCCCTCTGCGCAACAAACATTTCATCGTCTTCGAACCGCTGCTGGCTATCTGGGCCGGTTTGGCGGTGTCGTATGGCTGGCTGGCGCTCAAACAGCTAAGAACAACGTCTTGGCCCATCCGAGGGTTGGCGGCCGTTACCGCCGTCTTGCTGTTGGGCTATCTGCTGCCCACGTTGACCACTGTGGCCGGCGGCTGGCGCGGCGAGTCGCCCCTGCTGGCCGGTGGCCCGCCGCCCAACAAGGAGCAAGAACTGAACTTTATCGATGCTGTCACCCTCCCCAGCGACTGCCTGCTCACCGACAACATGCGGCTGGCCTACTTCAGCGGCCGGCAAGTGCCGCCGGAACTAGCCGAAATTTCCAGCAACCGCTTCCGATCCGGCCATCTGACCCTGGCCGATCTGGTCGTCGCCGGCACCGAACACGACTGCCAGATTGTGGCCACCGACAGCCGCATTGCCCGCTTCACCCCCGATTTCAAAAAATGGGCCGAAATCAACTATCTGGGCCGCTTTCGGTACGACGAGAATGCCATGCTATACGTATCCAAGATCAAAACCACACCTAACCCGGAGTATCCTCAAGACAGCCAACTGGGAGAGGCCATTCGCTTTTTGGGTTACAGCGTACAGCCCGATCATCCGGCCGCGGGCCAACGGCTGACCTTGATTTCGTTTTGGAAAGCCATCGCCCCCGTCGATACCGACTATACCATCTTTGTGCAGCTACGCGACGCCAACAACAACACCATCTTGGGGGCCGACCACCAACCTTATGAAGGCATCGTCCCAACAGGGTCGTGGCGCGTCGACGCGGTGGTGCGCGATGTCGTCCACCTCGACCTGCCGCCCGATCTACCGCCAGGCGATTACAAATTGGCGGTCGGGATGTACCGGCTGGACACGCTGGAGCGGCTGCCGCTGCTCGATGACGCCGGCGGCGAAAACGCTCTTTTGCTCGGCCCGATCAGTATAAGCCAGTGATTGCGCCAATGACCCACCGAACCATTTCTATCGGAAAAGAATTATTGATCGTCGCCGCCGGCTACACCCTGCTGGCCGTCTTCGTAACCTGGCCGGTTGTGGCCGATCTGGGCGGGCCGGTCGGCGGCTTCGACGGCCGCGACTCCTTTCAGCACGTCTGGCTCTACTGGTGGTTCTGGGAGGCGCTGCTCAACCAACACCAAACGCCGGCTTACGTGACCGCGATGTACTTTCCGCTGGGGGCGTCTCATCCGGTGTTGTGGGTCCACGCCTTAGCCCCACTTTTTGGCCTGCCTCTGACGGGGCTGGTCGGACCAACGGCGACGTACAACCTTAGCATCCTCCTATCCATCATTCTAACCGGCCTGACCGCCTATCTACTGTGCCGGGATGTCATCGGGCAGCCCCAAGCGGCGTTTATCGGCGGCTTGGTTTTTGCCTTCGCCCCGACCCGGTTAGGCCATATCATCGCCGGCCACCAACTGTTGGTTTTTAATTTTGCTCTGCCGCTTTACACGCTGGCCTTGTGGTTGTGGCTCAAGCGACCTCGATGGCGCTTGGCCGCCCTTTACGCGATCTCCCTATTTTTGGCCCTGATCAGCCACCCCAATTTTGTCGGCTATTTTCTGCTGCCGGTGACGCTGGTTTTGCTGGCAGGGCATATCTGGCAGCACAAGGGCTTCTCCGGGCAGCCGTGGCCGCAACTGCTGCTCGGTTGGCTGGCAGCCGGGGTACTGTTTTTACCGTTCGCCGGGCCAATGATCGCCGATCTCACCGGCCAAAACCTGGGCTTTCTGACCCCCGACGACCCCGGCGAACATTCGGCCGATCTGCTATCCTACCTGACGCCGTCGCCGTTTCACCCTATTTGGCAAGGGCAACCGCCGGAATGGATGACCACCGTCCTCGACCGCGAACGCGCTCTGGAAGAGGGCTTCAACTATATGGGGTTAATCGCGTTGCTGCTGGCCGGGATCGGCCTGTGGCGGCGCTGGCGTCAGACTCGACTCTGGCTGGTGTTGACCGCCCTGACCGCGCTGCTGGCCTTGGGGCCAACGCTCATTGTCGCCGGTCGGGATACCGGCTGGCCGCTGCCGTACCAACTGCTCAGCGAGTTGCCCTTTTTCGCCTGGAGCCGCACCCCCGGCCGCTTGAATATGACGGCTATGCTGGGTCTCAGCGTGATGGCTACGGCCGGGGCGGCCTATCTCTACAACTTATGGGATCGATCGCTCCCGGCTAACTTGCTTATGATCGGCCTAGCCGGCTTGATCGCGCTGGAATACTTACCACTGTGGCCTTTTCCACTTGACACCCGTCCCACACCGGCCTATTATCATCAGCTTATGACGATGCCCTTAAACGGAGGAATTTTAGAAATGCCCGTCACCGGTTCGCGACGGGCCAGCAACTACGCCATGTATTATCAAACCACCCACCGCCAACCGCTGGCCGGCGGCTATATCGAACGCGACCCGCCGGGGACGGTGGAGTTAAAAGCATTTCTGAATCAACTGGTGTCCCCCATTCCCGACCAAACCGTGCTGGCGCTGCCCACTGCTACCGAACGGCGAGCGGCTCTGGCGGCGCTGCGGATCGATCAGGTCATCGCCCACCCGGATTTGATGACCGACCGGGCGGCCCAAGAGACCTTAGCCTATCTGCCTGAACTGCTAGGTCCGGCCGCGTTTACCGGCGATGATTTACAGGTCTATCCGGCGTCGCCCGCAACCAGCGACCTGCCGCCTCTGTTGGTTCTGCCGGATCAAGACAATTGGGAGGTCATCCACGACGGCAGCGCCATGCGGTTAAGAGAAACTGGCTACCTCTTTCTGTTCGCCAACGCCCCAACCTGCCTGGCGCTGGAATTTCGGATTGAGCCGCCCGCCGAGCCGGCGACGCTAATGGCCCGTTTCAACGACATCCCGATAGCAACTCCCGGCCCTATTTCCACCGAACCGTACCGGCTCGAGCCACTGTCGCTGCAAGCGGGCTTGAACTACCTGCATCTGGACACGCAGCCCGCCGCCGAGTTAGAGATACAGGCGATCACCGCGCAGCCCATTGCCGCCTCCAACTGCCCCGACGAGGGAGCCAAGTAACGATGGCTCACACCTCACAACAATGGCCAAACCCAAAATGGCTGGATATTCTGCCCTATGTGCTGCTCTTTTTGCTGGCCTTCGTGCCTCGCGTGGTGGCCTTGAATGCCTACGTCGCCAGCGACGAAGCCAAGTGGATTTTGCGCTCGGCCCATTTTTTAGCCTCATTGCGCAGCGGCGATTTAGGGGCCGCCGCCAGCCAGATCGCCACACCGGAAGTCGATGTGCTGGCCCCGGCCGTCACCACGATGTGGAGCGGCGCGGCCGGCCTGATCGCCAAATACTACGCCGACGGCGCGACCGTCCCGTTGGATGACTATCTGGCGGCCCTACCCTACGCCCATTCCGAACAGATGCCGCTGGGTTTTTATCCCTGGCTGCGCTTCCCCACCACCTTGATTACGGCCCTATTTGTAGTGGCGTTTTATGGTATGCTCCGGCGCGTCCTCGACCATAACGTCATCGCTCTGTCCGCCGCCGTGCTGCTGGCCTTAGACCCCTTTTTTCTCAACCACTCGCGGGTTATCCATCACGATGCCTTGGTCACGGTCTTTATCAACCTATCGCTGTTGTCGGCGCTGCGCTATATGCAGGTCGACAAACCTGGCTGGCTGATCTTCTCCGGTCTGGCGCTGGGGCTGGCGCTGGCGACCAAACCGACCTCGCTTATTCTGGTCCCCTTCGTGGGGCTGTTGTTTCTTTGGAAAATCTATCACACCCGCCGCTGGTCGCTGTTGGGCTGGGCCGTTCTGTGGGGGGTGATCGGGCTGATCACATTTGTGGCGGTTTGGCCGGCGCTGTGGGCCGACCCGTTCGGCACACTGGGCCGCTTGACCGAAACCTCGGCCACCGGGGCTGCCGGCCAAGACGAACGACCGTTCATCCCGGCCTTGATTCCGGGCCGCTTGCCGGAGTTAGGCTTTCTTTACTACCCGGTCAATTTTTGGCTGCGGTGGGGCATTCTCCCCACGTTGGGGCTGCTAGGGGCGCTGGTCGCCTGGCTGCGCGGCTACAAGCCGGAGTCTGGCCAAACCCGGTCAGCGCTAAGCTGGCTGCTGCTGTTCAGCCTGCTGATGCTGCTGGCCTTGATCCCGCTGGGTACCCGCGACATCCGCTACTATTTGCCGGCCTGGCCATCGCTGCTGACCATCGCCGCGTTTGGCCTGATCGCCGCGCTGAACTGGCTCCGGCTGCGAGCCTGGCTGAAACCGGTCGTTATCGCGGCGGCATCTTTGATTTTATTGATGCCCTACTATCCCTATTACATCACCTATTTCAATCCCCTATTTCTTGGTCCCTATATTGCACCCAAATTGACCCGATTTGGCGGCGGGGTGGGGCTAGATCAGGCGGCGGCCTATCTCAACACTCAGCCGGACGCTGCCGCTAAATCAGCAGCCTCATATGTCTTAGAAGCCTTCCACCCCTACTTCGTCGGCGGCGTCTCGGAGCATAAATCCGGTGATTTTGCCGATTACACTGTTAACTACGTTCGGCAAATTCAAAACCAGCACCCCTCCGCCGAGAACCTGGCCTATTTTGCCGCCCGAACGCCCGATCACACGGTTCGGCTCAACGGCGTCGATTACGCCTATGTCTATCTGCTGCCGCCGCCGAGGCCGGTCAAAGATGTTTCCTTTGGCCCGATCAATCTGGTGGCTCAAACCCCCGACGCTCGCTACGCCCAGCCCGGTCATCGGCATCAACTCACTTTGCTGTGGCAAGCGCCGCCTGAAGCCGCCGCCCAAACCGTCCACATTCAACTACGCGACGCCGGCGGTACAGTTTGGAGTGAAACCGACGGGCCACTGTTGACGCCAAACAGCCCTTCGTCAGTGGAAGGACACTATTCGCTCGATTTTCCCGCCGAAATGCCGCGCGGCGATTATGAACTGTGGGTCGCAGTCGATCAGGCCGAGCCGGTCAAATTCGCCGACATCGGCGTCCACCGTCTGACGCCGCCCGACTCGATTCCGCAGCCGCTGACGGCTAATTTCGATGGGTGGCTTGTCCTGCACGGCTACAATCTGAGCAGCCAGCCGGCGCATCCCGGCGAGGCTTTGACCGTCACCCTTTACTGGCAGGCCGAACAGCAGCGACCGCTGGCCTATACGAATTTTGTCCATCTGGTCGATGCTGCCGGCAACACTGTCGCTCAAGCCGATGTCACACCTGGCGACGGCGCGTTTCCCACCGACACCTGGATCCCCGGCGAATGGCTGACCGATATAGTCACAATCGCGCTGCCTACCGACTTGCCTTCCGGTCAATATCAACTGCTGATCGGCTGGTACTATTGGGAAACATTGGAGCGTTTGCCGGTAACTCAAGAAAGTGAAGAACCAGGTACAACAATTTTTTTAACCACTATTGTGGTTGATTGACCAAAAACTCTTGAGTCTTATAGCAATGACAAAAAGAAGGTTATACCAAATATCTATCTGGCTTCTTCTTATCTCTATCCTGTTAGTTTTATCTGCTGCAATTTATCCGAACCCTGCCTCAAATATGTTACTCAACTCCCAGTTTGATGCCGGACTGGAAGGCTGGCAAGTGGTTAACACCGAAAATGCTTCCTTTCAAGTTCTTGAGCAAAAGCCAGAAACCAGACTATTGTTACAATTATCAACTGGCGCTTCTGAAAACTGGATTGGGATTGGCCAAAGGGTTGTGGTTAAACCATTTCAAACCTATCTCATTAGCTTTGACTACCGCTTAATGGCACCTAAGTACAGTTCTGACAAACTCATCCTGCGAATAACAGAATTTGATCGTGGTGGGGTTCCAATTCAGGCTGATGAAGTATCTACCTCAGAGGCATTGCTAGCCGACCCACTCTGGTCTACCTTCCAATACCAATTTATTACTGACTTAGCCAGTGCAGAAATAGAAATTGGTGTTGCTGTACTTGGGGTACAAAACCTGTCGCTTGAATTAGACAACATCAATCTTAAACCTATGCCTCGCTGGTACAATAAGATCATTCATACACCTCTATCTTTACTTGGCGTTAGCCTTTTTGCATTAGTAACCATAGTCACAACCGGAACGATTACTTGGCAACAGCGCTACAAGCTTTTAGATACCGTTGACAAGGGGATTCGTACTCCAATGTTTGGTGGGCTCAAAAATATATCTCAGATATTTTTGGGTTTTTGGCTGAGCATTCTTGCGGGTAATTTTTTGGTGAGACATATTCTATGTGAACATGTTATCAGTTTTGACTGTCCTTATCACTGGCCAGTCAGTATGATGAACCTACGCTGGCCAACTATCGGTAATTTATTAACTGCGATTGGAGTATTGGTACTTTTCGTCATTTTTATACAATACTTTCCCCGCTATCGTTATGGCTTGGCGCCCATAATAGCGGGGGGTATTTTGCTTCTTATGGGCAGCACGCTTATTCAGGGCTGGTACAATGGTTTCTCCTGGCCCATTATCGAAGATCACCTCCATCGTGGTACGCAATATTATCACGATGCGATGGATTTCGAGAGCGTTGAGGATATTCTGACCAACTTTAATGAGAGACATCTCTCGTTACACAAGCATACGAAAACCCATCCTCCCGGTACGTTGATCACTTTCTTCACGTTGGAAAGGATTTTACATAATATCAATGCTATATCGATAGCAATCGGTGTTATATCAATAGTTTTGAGTATATTCTTTTTATATCGTATTCTTGTCACAGAAATCTCGCGATCATCTGCTTTATATGCTACCCTGTTATTTATTCTAATTCCAAGCATTCAAATTTATTATATTGCCAGTATTGATGCGTTGATTGCAGCCTTTTTGCTGGGTTTCTTATACTGCTATTTTCAGCGTAATTGGCTGATCAGTTTTGTAGGGGCTTCGATTTCTCTATTTCTGGCCTCAATGCTCACCTTTGGCGTGATTTTTGCCCTACCTATCGTCTTTGGATACGATTTACTCCGCTGGCAATTTAGGAAAGCGCTAGGGATTTCCATCATAGTCGGGCTGCTTTATCTGTGGCTGTACCTGGTCTTCGATTTCAATTATTGGGCCGCTTTTTTTAGCGCCTCCCACACCGAAAGCATCGAATTAAGTCAAGGTTTCCTATTACTGGTCAGTCCAATCTCCTACGTATTTACCCGAATTGAAGGTGTTCTCGAATTGATTTTGTTCTTTACGCCATTCTTGGCGCTTCTAATGATACGGGGATTCAAAGAACCGGCAGATGGATCGCGTCTCATAGCGTTAAGCAAACTTTCTCTACTTACTTTCGCTCTGCTTTTTGCCGCTGGCGTATTTCGTACCGGAGAAACAGCCAGGATTGGAATGTTTATCTATCCTTACCTGTTTTTTCCTGTGGCATTTTATTTATCAAAGCTAAATTTATCATTCCGTGAAGAAAATGTGCTGATGTTTTTGGTGTTCATGCAAACTATCCTAATGCAGTTATTTGGATTTTATTTGTGGTGACTTGATTAACAGCAGCGACGTTATTTGAATAAATCAGTTTTAACAAGAGGTGCGGTTGAATACTAAAATTGATACTACCCCCACCCCAAAAGTAAAGAGTAGTCTGACAACCAATATCGCCGTGAGTGTAGGTGCGATCATTGCCGTTCTGCTGGTTTTAGAACTGGGGCTGCACCTGGTGATCAAGCCCGATACGACCCGCTTTTCAGCCACTACCGGCTGGCGCGGTCGAGCCAACGAATTCAAACTACTGGATACCGACGGCTACGACCACCCCTTTCAACTCAACAGTCTAGGCATGCACGATACGGAGCACCCGTTTGCCAAACCGGCCAATACCTACCGGATTCTGATGCTAGGCGATTCCTTCACCGAAGCGCGGCAAGTCACCGAACCGCAAACGGCTCACCAAATTTTGGAAGATCAACTCAACACCTCCGGCCAAGGGAAGCAATACTCCGTTATCAGCGCCGGCGTCCCGGCTTGGGGCACGGGCCAGCAGTTGCTCTATTACCGGTCTGAGGGCCGGCTGTTTCAACCGGATTTAGTCTTGTTAATGTTTTATATCGGCAACGATCTCAATGATAATATACCGATCCACAGCGTCACGTTTGACGATGTCGCTTACTATTCTCCCTATTTTCCGTTATGCAAAGGCCGGCTAGATCCCCAACCTTGGGTCTATGCCCCCGGTCTCAAACCGACTGTGGGGACTTGCTCGCCATTTCAAAAGGTATTGGCCGAGAATCTGCATCGATTATATTTGAACTCACGGATCTATATGCTGCTTGGCCCGCTGTTCAACCGGTGGCAAGGTAATTATTTCAACAAAAATTTACCCAACATCCATATGTATGTTCCTTTAGACAACGAAACCTTCCGCCAGCAGTTCCCCCGAGAGAATGAAACCATCGCCTACGCTTGGCAGGTGACGTTCGAGACCATCAAACTCCTCCAGCAAGAGGTCGAAGCGGATGGGGCCGAGTTAGCCGTGGTGTTAATCGACTCGGCTGATGTGATCGACCTGTTGGCCCTCCCACCCGCCGAGCAAGAAGCGCGAGCGCAGGAGATGCCGTACTTGTCTATGACTCAGCCGGATTACCCTGAAATGCAGTTTCGCCGGGCGTTGGCCGGCCATCATATCGACCTATTAAATTTACAGTCCGAATTAATTCGTTACACTAATGAAAATCAACAGTCTCTCTATTTTCCTCACGACAAACATTGGACCGTTTTAGGAAATCAAGTGGTCGCCGGTATACTCCATGATTGGTTGCAAGAAAAATTAGAGGTTAAGTCTGGAAGTTGAGTAGAATGAATTCAGATTCCAAGATAGATAAGGTTGCGCAAAGACGCGACGTTCTACTCACGATTCTAGTCTGTCTTATTGCTCTTATTCCTCGATTGCTCGATCTGAATGTTTTCCTGACCGCCGATGAGCCAAAATCCTGGTTCGGGCGCTCAATTATATTTCTCGAGGCCCTGGCCCGCGCCGATTGGGCCGCCACATTCGACAGCCCCGCGCCGGGCGTTACCACGATGTGGGTCGGCAGCATCGGCTTGCTGTTGGAGTACGCTCGCCAGGGCTTTCCCGGCCGCCTGACCGATTTTCTGGCGGCCGTCCCGTTTGATCCGCTCGATCCGGCCATTCTACCGCTGATTCGCCTGCCGATCGTCTTATTAGCGACCCTGGCCGCTGGCCTCACCTTCTGGTGGGGTCGCGCCGTATTCGGACGCCCTGCCGCCTTGCTGGCCGCGCTGCTCATCGCCCTCGATCCCTTCACCCTGGCTCTAACCCGCATCCTCGGCCACGACGGCCCAGTCACCCTCTTCATGTGGCTCTCCCTCCTCGCCTTCGTCCGCGCCCTTCCTGCTGCGGACTCCCAATCCCCCATCTCCTCATCTCCCAATCTCCAATCTCCAATCTCCAATCTCGAATTCTCCATTCTTAATTCTCCATTCTTAATTCTCTCCGGCGCCCTTGGTGGTCTGGCCTTTCTCAGCAAATACCCATCTCTCTTTTTGGGAGCCTTCATCGCCGTGACGATTCTGATTCTGCACATACACCGGCAACCAACCTGGCTCCAAGCCATTCGAGCCACGATCATCGACGTAGCGGTATGGTCTATCGCCGCCGGTGCTATCTTCATCTTGCTCTGGCCGGCGATGTGGGTCGATCCGGTTGGCCGCGTTCTCGCCATCGCTAATGATGCCCTACGCGCCTCCGGCAGCCCCCACCAAAAAGGCAGCTTCTTTCTAGGCCACCCTGTACCTGACCCCGGCGCCAGTTTCTACGCTATTGTCACCCTGTTCAAAACCACCCCGATCATCTGGCTCGGCTGGCTGCTGCTCGCGTTTAGTATGGGCCTGGCGCTGTTCCGCAAAAAAAATTCACAATTCACAATTCACAATTCACAATTCACAATTTTCTTTCTCCTGGCCTTCGCCTTCGCCTTCGCTTGCCTGGTCACCATCGGCGGCAAAAAACAAGATCGCTACATCCTGCCCGCCTTCCCCGCTCTCATCACCCTCGCCGCCCTTGGCTACACCACCTTCTTCGCCACTCTCACGACTAATACCATTAACACCACAAACACCACAAACTCCATAAACTCTACAAACTCTACAAACTCCAATCTCCAATCTCTCCTCATTCTTGGCCTCGTCCTGGTCCAACTCGCCCTCGTCCTGCCCACCCACCCCTACTACTTCACCTACTACAACCGCTTGCTCGGCGGCGGGCCGAAAGCCGCCGAAATGATCATCGTCGGCTGGGGCGAGGGACTGGACGAGGCGGCGCGCTGGCTCAACAGCCAACCCGGCGTGCAGGACACCGAGGCCGTGGCCTGGTACAGCACCACCTTTGAACCCTACTTCGACGGCCACGCCATCTACAAAATCGACGAGGCCAAAATCTCGCGCACGCCCAAACCTGGCCTGGCTGCCGATTACGTCATCTTGTACATCAACCAAATCCAGCGCGAACTGCCGACTCTCGGCGCGTTGCAATTTTATCAGGCGGTTCCGCCAGCTCACGTCGTCACCTTGAACGGGCTCGACTACGCCTGGATTTACCCGTCGCTCCACCTCCAACGCATCATCGAAAATGACGCCCGGCTGGTCGGTCAGGCCGAACTGCTGGGCTTCAACTTACTGGGCCAAACCGGCGACCGCATCCAAACGCTTCGGCCCAATCAGGCCGCCACAGTCGAGCTTTATTGGGAGTGGCTGGGCAAATCACCCGACGAGCCGATTGGCCTCAACCTGGTCGATTACAACGGCGAGGGGTGGGGGCTGGGACAACCGCTCGGTACAGAGACTCGCCTGCCCTTTGAGCAGTGGCAGGAAGGCATGGTCGCCTCTGATAAATTCACCTTGATCGTGTTCCCCGGCACGCCGCCCGGCGACTACTACCTCAAATCGTGGATCGACCGCCCGGCCACCGGCGAGCGCGTGGGCGATTTCCCACTGGCGCTGGCGGATGTTCAGGTCAGGGTTGATCGACCCGAGACGCCGCCGGACGTAACCGATTTGTCGCTGGCGCAACCGCTTAACATCCCGCTGCTCGATGGCAAAGTTAAGTTGTTGGGCCTACTCGACCCGCCCCCAACAGCCACAGCGTGGCAGCCAAGCGAAACGCGTGAAATGGTGCTGTACTGGCAAGCCGGACAAACGATTTCTACTGATTACTTCGTTTCACTGCTTCTGGTTGATGCCGACGGTACAACCCGGGCGCAATGGGAGAGCCTACCGGCGGCCGGCAACTTCACAACCGCCCGCTGGCAGGCCGGCGACATTATCCGCGACCCCTGGCGCTTGACCTTGCCAGCCAACGTTCCGCCGGGCGGCTACCGGCTTGACGTCCGTCTGAGAACCGAGCCGCCTGTCACGTTATTTACCGTCTCGGTTGACGGCCGGCCCCGTTTATTTGAACCGCCGCCGCTTGATTTGGCGACCCATACGCAATTCGGCGAAGCGATCGAACTGCTGGGCTTGCGCCAGGCTGACATCCAGCCGCCGGCCCTGATCGTGACGCCCGGCCAACCACTCGACCTCGAATTGGTTTGGCAAGCCGAGAAGCTGGTTGACGTCGATTATACGCTAACCGCCCAACTACTCAACGCCGAGCAGCAGGTGATCGCCCAACGGGACGGTATGCCGCTCGATGGGAATGCGCCGACGACAACTTGGGCCACCGGCGAAATTGTGGTCGATCCCATCATGCTGGACATTCCGGCCAATGTCGGTCGGGAACCACATCAATTACTGTTGGCGCTCTACCGCGTCGAAACAGGCGAACGCCTCACTTTGCCCAACGGCGACGATCATTTTACAATCCCCGTAACCATAAACTCCCTTACTCCCTAACTCCACCAACGCTACGAACTTAACATGATGCTAAAACATAACGTCTTACAAAAATACCAATTCTATATCGAAACGTTCTTCGTCTTTATCCTGGCCGCCGCTGTGCGATTAACCTCGCTTAACGTCTTCCGGGTTGTTGACGAACCGGACCGTTGGAATTGGGCGGTTGATTTTTATCGGGCGCTGCTGGCCGGCGACCTGCCCGGTACGCTTGTCGGCGACGGCTATCCCGGTATCTTCCCGGTCTGGCTGGAAACGATTTGGTTGTTTCTGGCTTCGCTCTATCGCTCGATTTTGCAAGGGAGTTGGATCGGCGATGCCGGCGTCTATTTACTAATCCACGAGTGGGATCGCACCGACACCCTCTGGCTCCAGCGGTTTCCGGTGGTCTTGACCAACACGCTGCTGGTGGTCGGTATATTTCTGTATTTGCGTAAACTCTTTGGGCAGCGATTGGCCTTGCTGGCCTCGATGCTGATTAGCCTCGACCCGTTTTACCTCAGCGACAGCCGGGTCAACCGGGCGGAGGGGCTGCTGACCGGCTTGATGATGCTGTCGCTACTGGCGCTCGTCGCTGCCCACCGGCAGCAGCGCTACTGGCCTCATCTGCTGATTTCCGGCATTTTCGGCGGGCTGGCCTGGCTGACCAAATCGCAGGCGCTGGTGCTGCTGCCGATGTTTGGAGTCATCAGCTTGATCTGGCATCTTTATATCGAAACCCGGTGGCGACCTGTCTTACGCGGTTTTGCCCTGACGATAGCAGGCTGGCTAGCGACGGCAGTGGCCACGTTTATTTTGCTGTGGCCCGCTACCTGGACCGTACCCGGCCCCACATTTAGCCTGATGGCCAACTACTTGATCGGTAAAGTGGGTGAGGAAGGGGTCAAAATATTTTTCCTCGGCCAAACCGTTTTAGATGAAGATCCCGGACTGCTCTTCTATCCGGTTATTTTCATCCTGCGCACCACACCATTGATGTTGATCGGGCTGCTGCTGGGGGTGTGGCTGCTCGTTCGCCGCCGCTGGGCTCCACCGGCAAGATGGCGAGAGTGGCTCGATGAACTGGGGTTGTGGGCAGTGCTGGCCTATGCTGCTCTATATGTCGGGGGAATGAGTCTGGGCAGCCACAAACAAGATCGCTTTTTGATGGCCGCTTTTCCGGCGTTGAACGTACTGGCGGCGGCAGCCTATCTTCACGCCGCCCAGCAGTTCGCTTGGCCTCGGCAGCGCATCTGGCTGGCCGGCGGCGTTTTGCTGGCAATCCAACTCGCCACTGCGCTGCCCTTTCATCCGTACTACTTTTCCTATTTCAATCCATTGGCCGGCGGCGGGCCGGTCGCCAGCCGGCTAACCCGCATCGGCTGGGGCGAGGGCATGGATCAGGTCGCCGATTACCTGCAAAGCCAGGACAACCCGGAATCGATGATCGTCGCCAGCCGCTTTTTTCACTATCTGATGGGCTTCAAAGGCACCCGCATCAACCTGGATGCCAACGGCGACTGGGCCCGCGCCGACAAAATTATTTTTTACATCCAGCAGTCGCAGCGCAAACTCGATCCCAGTCCCGGCGTGATTCGCTACTTTGAACAGCATGTCCCACCCGAGAAAGTCATTACGATAGATGGTATTGACTACGCGCAAATCTATCCCAACCCGATCCAATTCCCGGCCGATCCCCAAGTAGCTCAAATTGACGGCCAACTGAGGCTGTTCGGCTACCGGTGGGAGGAAGCCGAGAAGGCCGTGACCGTGCGTCTCATCTGGGAAAATCTCAGCCAAACGGAGCAGCCGTTGGCGGTTCGATTATGGACTAATGAGTCTCAACACAGCGATTGGCTGGCCTGTACCCCTCGCCCCGGTTTTGAGCCGGCCGCCCATACCCCCGGCGAAGTGGTCGAGAGCGACTGCTATCTATCCGGCGCGGCCCTGCCGCCCGGTCTGTACGATCTTCAAATCGGCGTCCGGCTGTCTGACGCCAGTTGGCAAACTGTCGATTTTGCCGCCGGCTGGTCGGCGGTCGAGGTGGCGGCCGGCGGTGCGCTTGAACGCGTCGAACCGGAAGTGGCCTTCGCTCGTCTGGCGGCGGAGGCCGTTCCGGCCTCGGCCACGCCGCTGGAACACACCTACTACGACCACGTGCGCTTGCTGGCGTATGAACTCGCTCCGAGCCATATCCACCCCGCCGACACGCTGACCCTCACCCTCTACTGGCAGGCCATCCGGGCCCTGGATCGAGATGCCTATATCAGTCTCCAGGCATTTCTCGGTGATGAGCGGGTGGCGCTGGTCAACGGCCCGCCGGTTGATCCTGAGCGGCCTACCACCAGTTGGCGGCCCGGCGAGGTTATTCGTGAAACGTGGCCGCTCGAACTGCCGGCTAGCTTACCCGTGCCGGCCCTGGTAAGGTTGGATGTCGGCCTCTTTCTGCCGGATACATTGACACCGCTGCCGGTGCGCAATCTGGCCGGCGAAGCTATTCCCAGCGCCATTACCACGTTCCGGGTCGAGCCAAAAGAGTGGCCCATTTACGCGGGACCGCATAAGGTGGATGCCACATTCGATGGCCAGTTTCGACTGCTTGGCTACGATCCTAAAATTGAGGCAAACCGGCTTGAGGTCGCCTTATACTGGCAAGCCCTCGTCGCGCCTGATCAAGCTTATACCGCTTTTGTGCATCTGCTCAATCCGGCCGGCGAACTCGTAGCCCAGAGTGATGTTCCACCCGGTCAGGGTCTCTTTCCCACCTCGGCCTGGCAGCCCGGCGATGTTGTTCTCAGCCAGCACCAACTCGATGCGCCGGCGGCTATAACCAGTGACTACACGATAACCATCGGTCTATATCGCCCCACCGACGGCGTTCGTCTCCCGGCGACCGATGCCAAAGGGATGCCCCAACCCAACGACGCCATTGAAATTAGAATAATGAATGATGAATAATGAACAATGAACACCCGTCGAAAACGACCAGCGCCTCCCCAGCATCGAGCGCCCCATCTTCAATTATCAATTATCAATGGCCGATTCTTTTTATTGCTATTGTCGCCTTCGCCCTCCGATTGCGTTACCTGACGCTGTTCCAATACCACATCGATGAATTTTTCACCCTGGCCGCCGCCAAATTTATCGCCGAGACAGGGCTGCCGCGCTATCCAACCGGACTGATGTACGATCCGGGGTTGCCCTATTCCTACCTCAGCGGGGGGTTGTTCCGGCTGTTCGGTTTCAGCGAGGCGCTCGGCCGCTGGCCGGCGGTGATCTTTGGCACGCTGGCGGTGGTCACTGTTTATTGGCTGGGAACGCGGGTACTGCGCTCAAAATGGGTCGGTTTATTGGCGGCGTTATGGCTGGCGGTGAGTCTGGAATCGGTTGAATGGGGCGGGCGGGCCAGAATGATCACCTTGGCGCAATGGCTCGGTCTGCTGGCAGTGGCGCTGCTGTGGTTGGGCTTGACCCGCAACTCCGTTCGATACCGGCTCGGTTTTGCCCTGAGCTATGGGCTAACGCTGCTTACTCATTTTTCGACGGTGGTGTTGATGCCCGGCTGGTTTGCGGCCGGTTTTGGGCTATGGTGGTTCAACGTCATCTACTGGCAGAAAAAGATTCTGCGCGACGCCATTTTCTTGCTAATTGTCTTCGCTTTGGCGATGTCATCCGGCGTCATTTTTCAGCCGCCGCCGAGCGTCGAGTTTCAGACCGAAAACCAGGGTCTTGAGGCTAAAGTCGGCGCATTGAGCAACAAATTCTTGCAATTCCCCTCGGACTTAGGCCACGCCTGGGAAGCTTACGGAACCTACTTCATCGATTGGCCCCACAGGCCTATTCTGACACTGACACTAGTGGGGTTAGCTATTAGTTTGGTTCGACTTCTAAAAGAGGAACGCCGCTCGCGAGACGTCGGCGCCCTATTTTTGGGGTGTATTTTTGTTACTGTGCTGGCTGTACTGGTCTTAGCTATCGAGCCGCACTGGCAGCGATCGCGCTACCTATTGATGCAGATTCAGGGCATTTTTCTACTGCTGGGGGCGCACGGCGGCCGGGAAATCGTCGCCTTAGTTCCGTGGTCTACGGCTTACAAGCAGCAGTGGCAAGCAGGCGCAGCCGCAATTCTGGCCATTCTGCTGACCCTACTCTTCTGGCCGCCGCTGGCCTACATCTTCGACAGCGGCAGCGGCGGCTGGAATCGCTACGATCAGGCGTTTAATTATGTCCGGGACAATCTGGCGGAGGGCGATCAGGTCATGAGCATGCATCCGCCGGCCAGTTGGCTCTATCTTGATCAGAGCGACTACTACCTGGTTCAGTCATCGCCCAAGCTCATCGTGCGGCCCGACGGCGAATTGGGCGACCGCTACACCGGAGCCATCTGGCTCGATACGGCTGAGGCATTCAATCAGGTCTTGACCGGCGACCACCGGATTTGGCTGGTTACTCAAGAATTTTGGCTGTTCAACAGCTACGACGGCTACTTACAGCAGCAAATTTTGGAACAAATGGATAAACAATGGGGCGAAGGCGGGGTGTGGGCTTTAAGCAGCCGGCCCGATCGCTGGCCGTTGGCCGAGAAAGCAGAGGTCGTCCTCAACGCCGAATTTGACGGCGGCGCTCGGTTATTAGGCTATACCGCCATTCCGTCTCAGCCGACTCCCGGTGGGGTGATATACCTGACCTTATTCTGGCAGGGCAATCTGCCTTTTGGAGCCAAGGTACTGGTTCATCTACGCGATAGTGAAAACAATACGATTGCCCAGGCGGACCACTTCATTTACGACAATAAAGTTCCTTCGTCTCGCTGGGGGGATTTGCTCAAAAACGATGAGGCGGTGCGCGATGGCGCCGCTCTGACCCTACCGCCGGATCTGCGACCGGGACGCTACCGGCTGCTGGTGGGGTTTTATCATCCGGAGACGTTTGCCCGATTGGGCGTCATCGATGATCAGAGCGGCGAAAGCGCGGTGGTTCTGGGAGAATGGGTGGTTGAGTAAACAAAAAACAGGTGAGAGTCACCTGTTTTCAAGAGTTAATCGGTAATTACTTGCAACGATATCGGCAGCGGTCCACTGTTGAGAAAAACGCCTAAATCCGACAGGCTAAATCCGGTTTCGCTGCTCAAATTGGGTAAAATCTCCAGCGTATCGCCCGACCAAAAGTACATTTTTGAACAGTTAGTGACCTCATCATCAATGACCAGACAGATATATCCATTGGGATGAGCCATAATAAATTGAGAGAAGCGCTGAGCAGCGGCTGGAGTGGGGATAATTTGATAGAAAAGCTGCCCGTCTTCGGGCGGCAGTACGTTCATGATTTCTTGACCGGAAAAAAGCGTTTGATAAGCTCCGCTCGCCGGTGAAGCCACCGAGGTGGTTTCGACAAATTTACCAATAGGCGGTTCACTGCCCCCATCGATAAATTCCACCTCACCCACCCGCGTTACAATATTAATAAGATGAGCCGTATCCTCTGCGTCGGTGAGATGAACCTCTAGATAGCTGTGGTCCGTCAGCACCTGATAATATTCAGCCGGCTGGAGTTGATCAAGCCGTTTGGTGACAACCCGTTGGGCTTCCAATAAGTACTCCTGGGATATATTTGAAATCTTTGGGGTTAGAATAATCTGGGTTCCCGGCTCGTCAATCGCCATTCGGGAGTCTAAGCGGAATTGGGCAACCACTTTTGAGCCGTAAATCAGCCACATCGCCGACAAGGCCAAAAAAACAGTCACAAAGATGGCAAGTTGTCTTTTCATCGGTTCGATTATTTCCCTTTCCTAAGTCGTCTCCATTATACGCCATTTGGCTTAGTATTTCAATAGGCAATACGCGATGTTGCTTAAGCGTAGGGTAAAAGTAAGTATTCAGGCCAAGAATACGGGCTAATTCGCTTCATTTGGGACATATCACCGAGAGCAATTAGGCTATTTAACCTATATAACAAGAGATTTCCTAAGCTATTTCGCCTAATCTCCTTGGACGAGTATAGGCCATGCAGGCAATGGGCAACAATACGTTTTAACGTGAATTTGGCATTTGATATTCTTCATGTCATTTCGCAGCGCCAGCGGAGAAATCCCTCAGGCATAGCTATAAATGAAACATTCGCTGGGAAAATTTGAAGCCACAACCTGAAATTTTCCCAGCCAAATCATTTTTCATTGTATCGCCACAGGGATTTCTCCGCCTTCGGCTGCGAAATGACATGCTTCCAATCGCTTAATCAGCGACGGTTTTATGGCTGGATTAGCTGATTGTAGAGATTAACCTGTATTTCAAGAGCATCTTGATACTGCGCGTGGTAATCGCTGCGCGGAAGATAGGTTTTGCCCAATGAGACGGGTTTGTCTTCCGTCAAACCGAGCGCGTCGAGCGCCATCAAAGCCACGCCGCGACTGGTGGCCTCTGGTTCGGCTGAGGCCATCAGCGGCCGGTTGAGGACATCGGCCATGATCTGCATCCAGGCCGGCGAGTTGAGCAGCCCACTGCCGCTGGCGATAATTTGGTGATCGGGCGGTAAGTGGGGCTGCATTTGGCGATGAATGATGGCAAAACGATAGGCCACACCTTCCAAGCCGGCCCGCAAAATATCAATAGGTTGGGTATCCAGTGTGAAATTAATGAGGCTGGCCCGGGCGTCGTCCTGCCAGCCGGGGGCCCGTTCCCCGGCCAAAAAGGGGAGAAAGGTTAAGCCGTGACCGGCCGGCGGCATAGCGGCCAGGGTAGTTTCCAAATTAGGGGGAAGTTTGAGGGTTTGGTTCAGCCAGGCGAAGACATTGCCACCCTCGGTCGTAGCGCCGCCCAGGAGACCGTAGCGCCGATTCAACCGATATAGCCACAACCCGACCGGCACCGTTTCCGGCGATTCGTCTACCAGCGTCCGCATCGCCCCCGTGGTGCCGATGGTCAGGGCCAATCGCTCCGGGGTGGTGCAGCCGCTGCCCACGTTAGCCGCTGCCCCATCGCCGATAGCCGGAAACCACGGCACAGACTTAAGGGCAGGCCAGCGTTCGGCCCAGGCCGGTTTCAGACCTTGCAGCGGTTGATCGACATCCGTCGCCTTGGAAAACTGTTCGATGTTGACCGGCAAGTCCGCCAGCCACGCTTCGTCCCAGCCCAGCGTGCGGCGGTCAAGCAAGCCGCTCCACGAGGCCACCGAGTAACTAACGACCCGCTTGCCGAAGAACTGCCAAAACAGGTATTCACCGATGGACAGCCAGTAGGCCACAGCTTTAAGCGCCTCTGGTTGGGTGCGCGCCAGCCAGCGAAAACGAGCCGGCAAGTAGGCGCTGTGGATGCGGCAGCCGGTACGATTATGAACCGCCTCCAAATCGAATTCGTGACGTAGGGCCTCAGCATCCGCCGCGCTGCGTCGATCGGCGTAGGTATAAAGCGGGGTTATGGGCTGCCCCGTCTGATCGAGACCCATGAAGTTCGTTACAAACGTGTCGAGGCCGACCCCACCGATAGCATCGGCTAATGGCCCGGCTTGAGATAAGGCTTGATCAATCGCCCTAACCACACCATCAAATAAAGCGACAGGATCGAATTCGGCGCCGCCGTCGGCCGTCGTTTGCAGGTGATTAGGGACTTGGGCCAGCACCCCCTCGACGGGTTTGGCCAGGCAGTCAAACAGCATGGCTCGGGTAGAAGAGGTGCCGATATCGAGCGTAAGCACCAATGGCGGCTCCGGTCGAGGCAGCGAGGTCATTGACTACCAGCCCACAGCGCAGCCATCGCTGCGCATATCGCTACCGGCTACATAAACGCCCTCATCTAGCCGCCAGATGATCTGGCCCCGACCAAAACCACCACGCCGGATGGGCCGGCTGATGCGATGGCCACGAGCGGTTAACCCTCGGCCTACGTGTTCCGGGAGGCCATATTCCAGTTCAACATTCAAACCGCCAGTAAATCGCCAGCGCGGCGCATCGAGCACGGCTTGCGGATTCAAGCCATAATCTACCGTACCAACAACCACCTGGGTCTGTCCCTGAGGCTGCATAAACGCCCCCATCACGCCGAATGGGCCAATAGGTTGCCGGTCGCGGGTAAGAAAGGCGGGAATAATCGTATGGTAGGGACGTTTTCCACCGGCGGCTTCATTGGGGTGCCCCGGCGCTAAACTAAAACAAGTCCCTCGATTTTGCAGCGAAATGCCGGTATCCGGCACAACCACACCGCTGCCGAACCCCTGGTAATTCGATTGGATATAGCTGACCATCATTCCGTCGCCATCAACGGCGCACAGGTAAACTGTGCCGCCTTCAGGGGGCTGGCCGGCTTCAGGCAATCGCGCTTCAGGGCCAATAAGCGAACGACGAGCGGCGATATAGCCGGGGTCGAGCAATCCAGCTACCGGCACTTCGGCATGGTCGGGATCGGCAATGTAGCGTTCGGCGTCGGCGAAGGCCAGCTTCATCGCCTCAATTTGCAGATGGGTTGACTCTTCGCCGCCGTGCGGGAGAGAGGCTAGATCAAACCCTTCCAGAAGCGCCAGGGCGATAAGCGCGGTCAAACCTTGTCCGTTAGGCGGTATCTCCCAAATTTCATAGCCGCGATAACCAACGCCAATCGGTTCCACCCACTGATTATGATGGCCGGCCAGATCGGCGGCGGTCAGTAGCCCACCCGTTTGGGCGGCAAAGTCGATGATTTTTGCGGCAATTTCACCTTCGTAAAAATCGTGGATACCCCGCTCGGCCAATGTTTGTAAGGTTTTAGCGTGACCGGGACTGCTCCAACGCTGGCCAGCCTGAGGCGTTTGACCGCCGGGCGCAAAAGTTGACTTCCAGCCGGACACCGCCGGATCGTGGAGGGGGAAGAAGCGTTCGGTGGCCAAGGCCCAATACTCGGCGATGATGGGCGAGACCGGAAACCCATCTCGAGCGTAAGCAATGGCCGGAGCCAGCACCTGGCTCAGTTCAAGCCGGCCAAAACGCCGGTTAAGGTCGCCCCAAGCCGCGGGTGCGCCGGGGACGGTGACCGGCAGCCAGCCGTGGTTGGGAAAGATGCGATGCCCCTGCGCTCGAATAGCCTCGGCATTTAAGGCTTGAGGCGCCCGGCCGGAGGCGTTGAGGCCGTGTAGTTTGACGCCGTCCCAAACCAGAGCAAAAGCATCGCTGCCGATGCCGTTGGACGTCGGCTCGAGCACGGTCAGCGCGGCCGCAGCAGCTATGGCCGCATCGACCGCGTTGCCGCCGTTTTGCAGCATTTGCAGCCCGGCCTGAGCCGCTAGCGGCTGGCTGGTCGCCACCAGACCATTACCGGCCATTACCGGCATTCGTTGCGACGGGAAGGGGTACTGTTGAAAATTCATAGCGGGTAAGCCTTGCCGAGTAATTAATGAACCCAGACCGGGTCCCAATCATTGAAGGGATTGTCAGAAAGGCTGGTGATCTCCCGGGTAGCCGGATCAACTGCAAATATTTGTCGATTGTGGGCAAAGCCCATATCGGACCAAAAGGCGATTTGGCTACCATCCGGCGACCAGGTCGGGTGTTTGTCAAAATCACTGGTGTTTTGAGTTAAACGAATTTTGGAACTGCCATCCAAGTTGAGAACGTAAATATCGCCGTTGCCGGTTTCTTCTGAAACATAGGCAATGCGATTATCGACCGGCGACCAGGCGGCGTCATATTCCGGCTGGCTGGTACTCGTCACCCGCAGTTCACGACTATCCGGCAAAACCCACCACAAATCGAGCTGGCCCTCGCCCCGAACGACAATGCGATTTTGGCCGTTGGATGAAACCGGCAGGGCTTGCTCATACTGGGTATAAAGCCCCCACTGGCTGCGGTCTAACGGCGCCTGATTACGTCCGTTGCCATCCATTTGATACAGCTCAGTCCGCCCACTGCGATCGGTTTTAAACAGAATTTTGCCGGTCAAGCCTTCGGGGGTGGGGGACAGGGTTGGGGTGGGGGTAAAGGGTACAGGTGTATTGGTAGACGTAGAGGATGGCGTAGCGGTGGAGGTATCAGTAGCAGTCGGGGTGTCTGTTGGGATGGGAGATGGCGTATCGGTCGGAATAGGGAGCGGGGTGGCGGATGGGACAGCGGTGGGAGTATCGGTTGGCGGTAGTGGTGTAGCTGTCGATGTCGGTATTGGCGTTGCGGAGGGAGTGTCGAAAAACTGCCCCGATTGGCCTTCTTCAGTCGGTGGCGAGACGCTAATGGGGGTTAAATTGCTAACTGCTACTAAAGGTTGGGTCGGGGTAAATGTCAGCATTGAGGTTGGAGTTGATGCGGAAAGTGGGGGTATCATTATATTATATAATAGCAAGGACAACGCCCCGATCACAACCCCCCCCAGGCCAACAAATGCCATAGGCAGCCAATTAGGAGAAGATTTTTCCTTTTTCGATTGGGCAGCTAGTTGTTCACTGGTGATCACATCAGGGGGGCGATCGGCCACGGGTGAGACCGAACGCACATCCGGCAGGGTGATGTTTTTAACCTCGGCCGCCGGCGGCACCCCTGGCGGCAGCATCGGGCCGGGCATCGGAGCCGAGGCTCCCAGTGGGGCTGGCACCCCGTTGCCCCAGGCAGCTTGTAAAGCGGAGGCCATATCTCCGGCTGAGATGAATCGATCGGACGGATCTTTAGATAGGGCTCGGAGGATAACGTCCTCAACACTATGTTCCAGATCAGGGTTAATACTTCTGGGCGAGGGCGGCAGATCGCTGACATGTTTGAGGGCCACACTTAGGGGCGATTCATCATCGAAAGGTAGCCGCCCGGTGGTTAGCTCAAATAAAATAACCCCTAGTGAGTAGATATCGCTGGCAGGCACAGCGGCGGCTGAGGAGATAGCCTGCTCCGGGGCAACGTAGTGAGGCGTACCAAAGGTGTTCCCCAGCGTGGCCTGGCTGGCATGAGCCGGCAGCATGACCAGACCAAAATCGGTCAAAATCGATTGGCCCCGGCGGTTAATCATAATATTGGAAGGCTTAACGTCGCGATGGATAACGCCCTGTTCGTGGGCATAATCTAAGGCCGCCGCGACATCTTTGATGACCCGTATAATCTGCTCTTTGCTGAGAAGCTCGCGGTCGGCCTTCAGTTGGCGCAGCCGCACCGCCAGATCACTGCCCTCAATAAACTCCATCGCCATAAAATAGCCGGTAGCATGCTTCCCGAAATCATAAATCTGAACAATATTAGGATGGCGCAAGCTGGCGATAGCCTGCGCTTCGCGCCGAAAGCGTTCGGTAAACTCCGGATCTTCTTGCAAGCCCCAGTTGATCACCTTGATAGCAGCATAGCGATTCAACTCTGTATGAAAGCCGCGATAGATGCGAGCCATCCCACCTTCGCCAATGGCCTCAACAACCTCATAAGCGCCAAGCCGTGTGCCGATCAGCGGATCGATTTGGCTCATGCTGCCACCTCCTCGACGCTATGGGTTGCGTTGGCGTTGAGAATATCGAGCAGTCGTTGGATAAATTGGTTAAAGCCCGAGGCGAAGGCATCCAGATAATCCTGAACTATTAATTCGGCCAGATCAGCGCTATTGATGGCCCGCAAAGCAGCCACATGCGGCCGGAAATCTCGCAGCGAAAGGTGCATCATGTCCTGATCATCGGTCAGGACGCCCCAAACCAGAGCCTTGTTATAACTGTCATCCTTGGCGCTAATAAAGCGTGAAATTGACGAACCTCTGGCCACCCGACCACCATTAGAGAAGACTTCTTCGCCTTTCAGCACTTCGTTCAGAATATCCACTCGCTGAGGAATCTCATCTAGCAGCCTTAAAAGGGAATTGGGTAAGTGAGCCAGCAACTTCATTATCGCGGTACTGGTGCTGCCTCCTTCCAGGGCGACCCGTTTGTAGGCCCGCATGATTTGACCAAAGTAATTGAGTTGGGCCAGCAGCGATCGTCGTGCGGCGGAGAAATCGGCCCATTGTTTCTGGGTCTTGTGGCGATGGTATTGTTCCAACGTGTCAGACGCCTCCTGATAATGGCCCCACAGTTCGGTGAACGGGTTGCGAAAGGTAGTCGGGTACAAGCGCTCCTGCGGGCGAGCCGACATCGCATCCATGGGGATGACAATCGACGGATTGTTTTGCTGCGCTTTAGCTAAAGCTGCATGGATTAATTGATGCGCGTCCTGGGTTTCAGCTCTATTTTGAATACTCAACTCAAATAACTTATCTTCCAACGCCGGTGCAGGCCGGTAATCCAGTCCAAACGCGCATCGATACAGGACCAGGATATCATTAACGGTTAGTTTCAGGTCTGGATGGCGTTTAGGCAGTAAATCACGCAGCATATGTAACGTTTTCATATTAATCGTGTTGTTTTCCGCCGAAACTTCGACAACGGCAACTTTATTAAATTCATTTAGGGCCAACTCAGGTTTGAAGTTGAGATAATAAGGCGGCTCGCTGACCGGTTTTGGCTGCGACAGGGTATTGAAATACCCGGCCCAAGAGATGGCTTCTCCGGTTAAGATTTCAGAAACGGCCATGCCCCACAACCCATCAAAGAAAATGTGAGATTGGTCAAAGACTACAGATTCCGGCGTTTTGAAAATAGTCAAAGCATGATCGCCAATGCCGCGCTTATGCTGCCGGATATGAGCCAGTGGCTGGTTTCTGGCTTGTTCATCCCAGTTGATCAGCACTGGAGCACATTTGATCGCCTGAATTTCCTGACGAGCCAAATCATTGGGCAGGACTTTGCGGGCCTGTTCCTGCTCTACCCGGCGAATCGAAATGAGCTGATCGTCAAGGCCGCCGGCCGCCACAATTTCAACTGAGGCGGCATGCTCAAAAATAGCCGCAATCTGGCGACGAATTGCCTGAAACGAGGCGGGACGCAAATACCCAATCAGTTGCTTGGTATTCTTTTGAAAAATCTGACCTGACCGACTAACATCTAACGCATGCCCTTCAAGATCGTACAAGCTGCCATTGTAATCCAATTGAAGGGGGTAGAATTTACTATCTGGTAATTCGGACTCGAACAAAACAGGTCTACCAATTTGGTCTGAAAGGTAGGCTGGTATCAGATAGTAACGGTTTTTAAGTATAATACCGACTCGCGCTTGCCACAAAGGCACCACCCGCTTATTTTCGCGATATTTGTCCGGTTCCAACGTGGCTAAAATACTCAACTGCTGTTGATATGCCGGCAGTTCGGTTAATACCCGTTGGTGGTAAATGCCCTGAAGTCGCTCTTGTTGAGCCTCGGGCAGCAGTGTAAACCGGCTCTCAAAAAAGTTATCGAAACGACGCTGGCGGTATTGAGCAAAATTTTCGTCAGGCTGCGCGTCCTGACCGCGCCGGTAAGGGCGCTGAGTAGCCCAGGCTTGAGATATGCGCTTAAATGAGATTTTATGACCTAAATTGGCTTCGGCCACCGCTTCATCAATCAAGTAAAGCAACACACGCTCTCGCCATTCATTAAAGAGCCAGTCATCGAATTGAAAATAAGCGTGGCTAACCGTACAAACCCAAGCGGCTAACTGGTCGATTTCTGATAGGTTAAGATTGTAATTCTTAAGCGCCTGTTGAAAACCTAACGTTTCATTGGTATGATGAGCGCTGTCCTCGCGTAAGGCAAATTCCAGATAGAACTGCCACAACCCCTCTGGAAAAGCACTGTCCGGGTCTTTACCGGTTAGCATTAACAGCTTTTGATAGGCCGATAACACCGCCGCCGGCCCCACGAACAGCGTGCCATAGATAGTTCTGGGTAAGATATGGCGCGGCAGCATATCCAAACCACGCATTAAGGCGCTTACATCGGATTTAGCGCGATCACGCGGCAGAGTACGATCGCGTAATCTGACCAGCCCGCTCATAACCAGCCCCACAATATTCCCGGCGGGCACCACAGCCGAGACTTCTTCCTGAAGGGCCTCAACCTCGGCAATCGATCGATTAGAAAAGTAAGTCAGTTGAGCGGGCGAGATAACATTCGCCATAGAGGCCAGAGTCAATTCAATGGCTTTGCGGCGCGCTTCAGAATCGGCATTTTCTTCCCGGGTTGTTGATGGGGTTGTGGGCGATGTAGCCATAAGTTTCACTCCAACCTGCAATGATTTTGATGATAAGCGAGTCGATCTGGGCAGGCGGCTCCAGAAAATTATATCATATAGCAAGCCGTTCAATCAACCGGATATAATCTTTTAAGATCTTTGTCTTTTAAGATAAAAAACGGGCTAATCGAGTGACAGCCCTGAGCATCTTCTTAAAAGTGTTAATAGTATACGTTTATCCCTAACTTTTGACAATTAAAATAAAAACCCAGCACCACTTTAGAAATTTGATGAACTTCATTTCTTTCAATATTTACTGAAACCAATTCTTTTTTTTGACAAAATTGAAAATTCGTGCTATTTTTCACTTTAGACTGACTGGTCGGTTTATTGATAGTGATAACAATGATGCAAAACGACATTTCCGATAAAGCTAAAGCCACGCGCAAACGTATTCTTGATGCCGCAATAAGAGTCTTCGCCCATAAAGGATTTCATGATACACGAGTCGATGAAATTGTCGAAGAATCGGGTAGTTCCAAAGGCGCGGTCTATTTTTATTTTCCAGGCAAACAGCAAATTTTCCTGGCCCTCATCGACGAATTTGCCGATTTGCTGGAGCGCCGACTTACCGGCGCGGTCGATCAGGAACAGGGTGGCGTGCGCAGAGTCAACGCCGCTTTAAAAACCTGTCTGGAGACGTTTGGGCGCTATCGTGGTCTGGCCAAAATATTTTTGATCCAGGCGGTCGGGCTAGGCGCAGCGTTCGAAGAGAAGCGATCAGAACTGCATCAGCGCTTTGCTAATCTCATCAAATGCTACCTCGATCAGGCTGTAGCTGCCGGCGAGATTCCGCCCATCGATACGGAAGTAGTCGCCTTTGCCTGGATGGGGGCGATTAACGAAGTGGTTATCCGCTGGGTGCAGACAGGGGAACCTGAACCCACCCGCGTTTTACTGACCTTACGCGTGATGCTGCTGCGTGGCATTGGTGTACCGGAGGCAGACATTGACGGTCTGGCCATCACGCCGATCGAAATTGTTGAAAAATCAAGCTGACATTAATGAGAAAGGGTCCATCATGCTCCAAACTGCTGTTTCTCTGCCTATTGAAATGGCTGACAAACTTGAACTTCTAGCCACGGCTGCCGTTAATCAACGAAAGCACCTTTTTATCAGCTATAGTTTACGCTGGCCCTCAATTCCTATGCTGAAATTTTTAAGCCAGGTAGAAAATGCACCTCGAGTTTACTGGGAAAGTGATAATTTATCGGTGAGCTTAGCCGGCTATGACGCGGCAGCGATGCTTTACGCCGATGGGCCGGATCGCTTCGAGTCGATTCGCAAGCAGTCGTGGAAATTATTTAGAAATATTATTTGCCTCAATGATAGCACACCTGACACGGTTGGCCCTCGTTTATTTGGTGGATTTGCTTTTCAGGTAGAAGATAAACCCCAGGCGCTGTGGTCGGCCTTTCCGGCGGCGCGTTTTATGCTGCCGCGCGTTCAACTAATCCGGCTTAACCATGAAGAAACTTGGTTGACGATCAATCAGGCGATCAGCCCTAAAGATAATCCGCAGGAGATCGCCTGGCGGATGCACGAAGAGATCCGCCGGCTGCTGGTCCTGCACGATTTAGATGAACCGGAACCATTGGTTATCACGCCCAGCCAGGCGCCTCGCTCCGTTGAAGATTTAATGGTCTTTGAAACGTGGGAGCGGTTGGTTTCGGAAGCTACTTGTCGCATCCGGCGCGGCGACCTGGATAAGGTGGTTTTAGCCCGGGCCCGCCGAATGCAGAGCCGGCAAACCGTTAACCCAATTGATACCCTTAGCCGCCTCAAGCAAAGTTACCCTGGCTGCTACCGATTTCTATTTGAACCGGTACCGGGCCACGCCTTTTATGGGGCGACTCCCGAACTGCTGGCCGAAGTCTCGAAACCCCAACTGCGCACCGCCGCCGTAGCCGGCTCCATCCGCCGAGGTAAGACTAACGAAGAAGACACCGCTTTGGGACAGGAATTGATGGCCAACCCGAAGGAACGTCTCGAACATAGCCTGGTGGTTGATGTTCTGGAAGAAAATCTACGGCCTATTGTAACCCGCCTGAAAATAGCGCCGCAGCCTAGCTTACTGAAATTGAGCAATATTCAGCATTTGAAAACACCCATTACCGGCAAATTGAAAAGCACCAAAGGCATTCTGCCGGTCATCGAAGCCTTGCATCCCACCCCGGCCTTGGGCGGCCGTCCCAGAGATGTGGCTTTATCGATCATCAATGAAGCCGAACCCATTTCCAGAGGTTGGTACGGCTCTCCCATCGGCTGGCTTGATCCCCAGCAAAACGGTGTATTTGCCGTGGCGATTCGCTCGGCGGTAACAGTCAACCAGGAAACTTTACTGTACGCCGGAGCCGGGATTGTAGCCGATTCGATCCCGGACAAAGAGTGGCGAGAAACGCAGCTCAAATTCAAACCGTTGAGCGATGCCTTAGGAGGCGCAAATAAAGCATGACCGCACCCAACCGCAGTACGCTGTGGGCTGAAATTTTTGTCGATGAGCTGGCCCGGGCCGGGCTTCGCTATGTTTGCATTGCGCCCGGATCGCGCTCAACGCCGCTGACGATCGCTTTTTTTCAACATGCCGACATCTCAGTTCACTCGCTGTTGGATGAGCGCAGCGCTGGCTTCTTTGCTCTGGGGATGGCCCTGGCCAGCAGCCAGCCGGTAGCCGTGGTTTGCACATCAGGCACGGCCGCATCTAATTTTCACCCGGCTGTTACCGAAGCTTACTACGCTCAAATTCCGCTGCTCGTCCTTACCACCGACCGCCCCCACGAATTACGGCACAGCGGCTCTAACCAGACTATCGACCAGCTTAAGATGTTCGGTGATCACGTACGCTGGTTTGTTGATGTTGGGCTGCCGGAAGCGGACCCCTCGCCCCTGACCATGCGTTCGCTGCGGACGTTGGCCGCCCGAGCGGTGGCTACTACACAAGGCCTGCCCCCAGGCCCGGTTCATCTCAATCTCCCTTTTCGCAAGCCACTAGAGCCGATTCCAGACTCCAACGATATGCTTGACCAGCTTCGCCATGATCGCGTAGATGGCCGGATCAACAATCTGCCCTTTACCCGGATCAGCCAAGGCAACGTCGCGCCCTCTGCCGAGCAGATTGAGTTGCTACTCAATGCTATTCAAAATGCCCCCAAGGGTCTGATCATCTGCGGACCGCGCTGTGACGGCAACGATTTTCCACAGGCTATCAGCAAACTGGCCCAAGTGACTCAGTACCCGATTCTGGCTGATGCCTTATCCGGCGTTCGCTTTGGGCCGCATCTTAACCAAAATGATGTCATGATCCTGGGGAGTTACGAAACCTTTCTTCAATCCGAAATCACCTCCCGTTGGGAGTCCCCGGATCTGATCATTCGATTTGGGGCAATGCCCACCTCAAAAGCCCTAGGTGATCATTTGGCGACCTGGGCCGACTGCCGGCAGATAGCGATTAGCGGCAGCGGGCTGTGGCAGGACGATACCCATATGTTGACCCACTACATGTGGGCCGACCCGGCCATGACCTGTCGCTTTGTAGCCTCTCAATTGAGAAATATCAAATTAAAAAACGGCTCCTGGCGGACTCAATTTGAGCAGGCAGAAAAAACGGCTCAAGAAGTTTTTGCCAAAAACCGAGACGAAACGTATTTCGAAGGAGCAATTTTAGCTGATGTGGTCGATCTGCTCCCCATCGACGCCCTCCTGTATGTGGCCAGCAGCCTGCCGGTGCGCCACCTAGATCAGTTTGTCCCACCCGATCCAAAAAATTTGCGCGTTTTTGCCAACCGGGGGGCGAGCGGTATCGACGGAACCATTGCCAGTGCTCTGGGCGCCTCAAAAACGACCGATTATCCGCTGGTTTTGGTCATTGGTGATTTAGCCTTTTATCACGATATGAACAGCCTGCTGGCTTTACAACGCAATCAGGTTAAAGCGACTATCGTATTAATCAACAACAACGGCGGCGGTATTTTTCACCGGCTACCCATTGCCAACTTCGACCCCCCGTTCACCGAGCTGTTTGTCACCCCCCACGGCTTAACTTTTGAACCCGTGGTGCGCATGTTCGGCGCCGATTACACGGCAGTGACCAGCCGTACTGAATTTCGACAGACCCTCCAGGAATCGATCGCCGCGCCTACGTCTCGAGTTATCGAAGTTCAGACCGACTCGGTTCTACACGAAAAGTTACGTCGTAAAATCATTAACAAAGTAACCCAAAAGTTAACATAATTTTTCGACCCACATTGAGGTTTAATCATGAGGCCGATAAACGCTTGTCAGGCTAACCCCTTGATGCCGGTTCGTCCTCATTATCTTGCGAATAAAGGAGCAAAAAATGACAGATTGGATTCAAGTTAAAGACTATCAAGATATTACCTATCACAAAGCCGACGGCATGGCCCGGATCGCTTTCAACCGGCCTGAGGTACGGAATGCGTTCCGGCCGGCCACCATATTTGAGCTAATCGAAGCCTTCAGCGATGCTTGGGAAGATCAAAGCGTCGGGGTGGTATTGTTCACCGGCAATGGCCCGGCTAAAGACGGCAAATATGCCTTTTGTTCCGGTGGCGATCAAAAGGTGCGGGGGGAGTCCGGTTATGTCGATGATCAGGGCGTCGATCGGCTCAATGTGCTGCAGCTCCAGCGAATAATCCGCTCGATGCCCAAGCCGGTCATCGCTTTAGTGGCCGGTTACGCCATTGGCGGCGGCCACGTTTTGCATGTCATCTGTGATTTGAGCATCGCCGCCGACAACGCCATCTTCGGTCAAACCGGTCCAAAAGTCGGCAGCTTCGACGGGGGCTTAGGCTCCAGCTATTTGGCCCGCATCATCGGCCAAAAGAAAGCCCGTGAAATCTGGTATCTGTGCCGCCAGTATGGTGCTCAAGAAGCGCTCGAGATGGGGTTGGTCAACAAAGTAGTACCGGTCGAGCAACTTGAAGCCGAGGGAATTCAATGGGCCCAAGAAATTCTGGACAAAAGCCCCATCGCCATCCGCTGTCTCAAAGCGGCCTTCAATGCCGATTGCGACGGCCAAATCGGCCTGCAAGAGTTGGCCGGCCATGCGACCATGCTCTTCTATATGTCAGAAGAAGGGCAAGAGGGCCGTAATGCCTTCGTTCAAAAACGTGATCCGAACTTCCGGAAGTACCCCTGGCGAGCTTAACAATTGATAATTAAGTTTGTAATGGTTAAGCTCCGATCACCAGTTTTCATTCTCCGATCACTTGATTATGCTTGATTGGCTGGTCCATAGGGCGCATATTTCACCTCAAAAAATAGCGCTAATTTTTGGCGATCAAAGCTGGAATTATGCAGCGTTAAACAATTTGGTCGCCGAATTAGCCGCCAAACTGGCGGTGAGGGGTGTCACCACCGGCCAGCATGTCGCCGTGTTGATGCCGAACCGGGTGGAGTTTGTGACCCTGATTCACGCCCTGGCTCGACTCAATGCGGTGATTGTGCCGCTCAATATCCGTCTAACTGAAACAGAATTGAGCTGGCAAGTTAACCAGTCTGACAGCCGCATCCTCATTTGCGACCGTGAAACCGAGCCGCTTGCCGTTGAATTAGCCGGGCAGGTTGATCAGATTTTATCGGTCGATGCCTCAGAGACGGTTAGCTCTCTCCTCGATGTTCCGGCGGCGGAGGCAGATCTTTGGCAAGCGCGACCCCTTGACCTGAGGCATATTCAGGGGATTATCTACACGTCCGGCACGACCGGGCAGCCAAAAGGGGCAATGCTAACCCATAATAACCATTTCTGGAGCGCTACGGCTTCGGCTTATCGACTGGGTACCGACCCGGCCGATCGCTGGCTGCTATGTATGCCTCTCTATCACGTTGGCGGTATGGCGATAGTTCTGCGCTGCTGCTTGTATGGAACGGCGGTTGTACTTCAAAATGGATTCGAGGAAGATAGGGTTGGTCACGCCCTGGGTTGCCAGGGCGTGACCCTCATCTCAGTGGTACCGACCATGCTGCACCGGCTGCTAAAATCTCAGCCCGATCAGCTGGCCAATTCTCAACTGCGCTGTGTATTGGTGGGGGGAGCGGCGGCTTCAGCGGATTTAGTTGAAAGGTGTCTAGCGCTTAATTTGCCGGTGGCCACCACGTATGGTCTAACCGAGGCCGCATCGCAGGTGGCGACAGCTTCGCCCGACGTAGTGGCCGTCAAGCCGGGCCACGTCGGTAAACCGTTGATGTTTGTCACGATGCGCGTGGCAGATGAAACCGGCCAGAATGTTCAACTGGGAAAAATCGGCGAGATTGTGGTGAGCGGGCCAACAGTGATGCGTGGCTACTATCATCAGCCCGCAGCTACCGAAAAAGTACTGCGTCAGGGCGAATTTTACACAGGAGATATGGGCTATGTTGATGACGCGGGTGACTTGTGGGTAGTCCAACGGCGGGCTGATTTGGTCGTTTCAGGGGGTGAAAATGTCTATCCGGTTGAAGTTGAGCAAATTCTAGGCCAGCATCCGGCGGTAGACGAGGTCTGTGTTTTTGGCGTTGAAGATGCCGAATGGGGCCAGCGGGTTGCGGCTATTGTCGTCGTCAAAAATGGAGTTCAATTATCAACCCAAGAGTTAATGGATTTTAGCCGAGAGCACCTGGCAGGATATAAACTCCCTCGGTTGATCCATTTCATTGATACCTTGCCCCGCACAGCTTCAGGCAAAGTGCGCCGAGACGAACTCCGTCGTCAGATTATTTAGAGCTTCGAGCTTGTCATTTGTCCATAATTTCACTATAATTGCGCTAGGGTTCTTTCAGATCTTTAAATCCCAATAAGGTTAAAATTCCCTTGTTCCACGGTCGTCGTTACCACACTGTAATTTTTGATGTCGGGGGGACCCTGGTTGGCTTCGAAGACGATGCGCCATTTGCTAAATTTTTAGCAACGGTTGATACACCCCACCCTTATCCATCTGCCACAGAATTGCGCTGCAAAATGATCCACACGCTTTCTATTCGGCGAGATGAAGTTGTTGGTATTGGTCTGGATGATGATAGTATCAACAACTGGTGGTTAACCATCTTTAATGATCTTTTCCCCCACAACTCCACTGCCGCCCGGCGGATGTGGCTGCTTTTCAAAGACAATTACTTTGACAGCCACTTTCCCGATACGCTTCCCATTTTAAATCGCCTCAAAGCGAGAGGGGTACCGATGGGGATCATTTCTAATTATGGAACCCATCTGCTTGATCTTCTGCCTAAATTAGAACTTTTTGACTATTTTAACTTTGTTATTGTTTCGGCTATAGTAGGTGTAACCAAACCCGACCCCAGAATTTTCGAAATTGCTATTGAAGAAGCCAATGTCACCCCCGATCAGATTCTCTACGTGGGTGATAACTACCTCGATGATATTGTTGGGGCTAACAATGTGGGGATAGATGCCGTCCTAATCAATAGACCAGGACGAAAACCTGCCACCGCGCCGATGATGATTGACAGTTTATTAGATGTCGAAAAGTTGGTTTTTCCGAATGAATTTTCGGAAAGAAAACCAGAGGAGAGAGCTATAAATGTCCAATACCCCTATAATTATGGGTACCGGTAGAATTGACATTGATTTTTCCAACTCAACTTTTGCCAAACCTGCCTACCGTTATCAAATCCGCACTGACGGCATCAAATTTATCGATCCCGAAACACAAAATTTAATCAGCGCCTTTGAATTAGTCGAGCAGCAGTTGGCTAATGATGCTTTCGGATTAAAAAGCACCAGTTACGCCAAGCTCAACCTGTTCTTTCTCAGCCTCGACACCCATTTTGCGGTGAATCTTATTCACAAAGACGATAAAGTGATCTTAACTATCACTCAGCCCAATACCTTTGGGCCGACTGGTGATAAGGTCTTTAAAGGTCTCAATCTCATATTTGTTGAAAGTAAGGTTGAAAATACCACCACGTTAACCGCCACAGGTCAGGTTACGATTAATTTTCTTAACAATGATATTGTCCTCCAAGCAGAATTTTTACCTGACTTTGGCCTGCGGTTTTATTACGATCAAGCGAATGATCCCAGCCTGCTGAAGCTTAAAAAGTTCGGCGTATTAGAGTTGGCTGCGCTTACCGTTAGCCAACCGGCGGTTGATGCCCCAAGTCCTCAAGTACTTTTTACTTTTGATGAAGGTTCAGGTAACACCATCTTTGACAGCGCCCTTGACGCAGGCCAACCCATCAATTTGGCCATTGAGGATAAAGACGTGGTAAATTGGCTTGACGGCGGATTGATGGTCAACCCTAAGGAGAGTTCCCTTATTGCCTCAACCCCGATCCAAAAAGGCCAGGCAAATCCTATAAAACGCCTGGTAGAAGCCTGCCAAAAAACCAATGAGTTGGCTATTGAAGCCTGGATCAAACCGACCAACACTACCCAAGAAGGTCCGGCGCGTATCATCACCCTATCACAGAACACAGGCCGACGGAATTTTACTCTCGGTCAAGGTTTGTGGGACGATGCCCCCTCCGATGTTTACGATGCCCGAATACGAACCAGTTCGACCAATTTAAACGGCATCCCTTCCACCACCACCCCAGCCAAAACCTTAACCACCGACCTAACTCATGTCGTTGTCACTCGACGCTATTCAGGAGAAGTTTGCATTTATGTCAATGGGGTTCAACGCGTTGAGCAAATTGGGGAAGGCAGCTTCGCCAATTGGGAGGGTAATCCTCATCGACTGGCTCTGGCTAACGAGTTGGTTGGTGAGCGACCGTGGGCCGGCGACTACTATTACATCGCTATTTACGATCAGGCGCTAAGTGAGCCTCAAGTCGCATCTAAATTTGCGCCTGAAATTATAGCGGAGGGGACGCTTACGCTAGATGATGGGTTTGGCATCGTTGCCCAAAAACGTTTCAAAACCCTATTCGATTACAATCTGGCTGAAGAGAGGCTGAGGGCTAAAATGGACATTTCGGCTGAGCTTGGCTCTCAACTGAGCTTTAATAGCCTGAGCCTGGAATGGCAGCGGTCGCCGGATAAGCTAAGCTGGCAGCTTACAGGCCAAGGTCAAGTAAATTTAACAATTATGGGGCAAACGTTCGATTTTGTCAGCCAGCCGGAACAAAAAGCCGATTAAATGTTAAGAACCGAACGCTTCAAAACTTATTCCGGCTCTATCGTAAACGTAAGCGGGAAGCCTTGCTGTCGAGCCGCGTATTGAGCTTTGAACACCTTGTTTTTGGCTTGTTCCAAGGGCAACGTACAAACGTAGGAATTACCTCGACTGTGTGCTTCATAAGCAATACGCGTGGCTCGCGCAAAGGTTACGGTAAAAACAGTCACCAAAATATTGATCACAAATTCAAAGGTGGTCACATTATCATTGTGAATGATGACGCGATAAGGCCTTTCTAATTCTTCGTCGCTAACCACCACAAATTCCAGATCGATATCGGTGGCGGTCTCGGTGTCAGTATCAGTATCGGTGCCTGTATCCGAATTAAGTTGGTAAAAACGCTCTGCGGCGGTTAACGTCAACTCATTGAATTTGGAAACTGCCATCAGCGCCAGCATAGTTTTCATGGCCTCTATACACATCCTTTGTCATTAAGAATCAGTTCTTCCGATGAGTAGTTTACTAAGCCTGTATTCGACTGTCAAGGTGCGCTGCTCATTCGCCCTAAAGCCAGTCGGGCCAAGACGACCACTTCGTTGTTACCACTGGCTACAGCTAACTCAGAGGCTTGCTGATAGGCTGTGATAGCCTCAGTTCGCTTATCCTGTAGTTCTAACGACTGCCCCAGCAGCAACCAAGCCGTTGCATTAGTTTCATCTAATGCCAGCACCGACCTAGCTTCGGCTTCGGTTTTCTCGAACTGACTGGTTCGCAAATAAATTTGTCCTCGCCCTATGTGAAAATTGATTGGACTCTCGAATAGGGTTTGGGCTTTATCAAAATTCTGCTGCGCCTCATCTGCTCGTCCCAGCGCTTCCAAAGCCACGCCTCTGATAACTAATAACCCCGGATCGTCGGGGACTATCGTCAGGGCATGGTCAACAGCCGCTATAGAGTCGACGTAATTGCCTTCATCAAACGCAGCGAAAGCATTATCTTCCCCCTCAAGGCGGGCCACAGCTTCCGGCGAAGGAGCCCACACGGTCTTGAAAGCAATGATCAGGCCGGCTAATAAACTTATGGCAATAACAGCGGTCACTACCAGCCGCTTCAGAACGAGCCGCTGTTGAGCCGCAACTAACTCATCGATAAACCACCACCAGCGCTCGCGCGGTGGAGCGGGTTTCGCCCGAAACTCCTCCAGAGTCGAAGCGCCGCCTAAACCTTTCAGAAAGAGGCCCACACGCTTTTTTAAATGGGCCTGAATACTATTAAATCGACCTCGTTCGGCAGCTAAATCAGCGCCGGTCGTTTCCAGTTGGCTAAACAGTTGATAAGCTTGGTCCAGATTCCGCAGTGTAATCAAAGCCTGAGTGGGGTTTATTTGTTTAAGTTGGGGCTGACCATCCTCTAGCTGCTTAAGTAGATCGCGTAACTCATCAGTCGGGGTGAGTTTTTTTTGCTGTAGATAATCCAATTTTCGCATCGAATTATACCCCGGCCCGTTCCAGCATAGACCGGCTGAGTTGGTTGTGTCGCTCGATCACGGGAGGCAGCTCAAAAGGCAAAAATTGCCCATCAGCCACAATAACCCGACCGTTGATGATTGACAGCCAAACCTGAGCTGGGGCGCATGTTACTAAGGCAGCCATCGGATCAGCCAAACTACCGGCGTGAGCCAAATCATCGACACGAAAAGCCACCAAATCAGCGGCTTTGCCGGCCTCTAAAACACCGATGTCATCCCGGCGTAAAACGGCGGCCCCACCCAGGGTAGCCAGTTCGAGCGCCTCGCGAGCGGTAAAGCGATCGGCCCGAGACTCGAAGCCAGGCCAGCCCACTCGCTGTAGCAGCATCGCCTGGCGGGCTTCACCCAACATGTGATTACCGTCATTACTGGCCGAGCCGTCAACCCCTAAACCAACTCGTACGTTCTGATCGACCATGGCCCGTATCGGCGCGATGCCCGAGGCCAAAATCATGTTGCTGCTGGGGCAATGACAGACACCCGAGCGGGTCCGGGCCAGCCACTCGATTTCGGCGGGGTTAGGGTGGACCATATGGGCAAACCAGACATCCTCACCGGCCCAACCGACCGACTCGGCATAGTCAATCGGTCGCCGGCCAAACATTTCCAGACAAAACCGATCCTCATCTTTGGTTTCGGCTAAATGGGTGTGCAGGTTGACCAGCGGGTACTGTCGGGCAATTTCGGCCGACTCCCGCATTAGATTTTCGGTGACGCTAAAGGGGGAGCAGGGGGCTAGCCCAATCCGCAGCATCGAAAAGGGGTTGGGGTCGTGAAAGGTTTCAATGGCGCGAATCGAATCCTTAATGATGTTAGGCTCCGTATCGCACACACGATCGGGGGGCAGCCCCCCTTGGCTTTGGCCCAGACTCATACTGCCACGCGTGGGGTGAAACCGCACCCCCACATCCTGGGCGGCGCTGATCTCATCGTCAATCTTGCTGCCGTTGGGATAGAGGTAGAGATGGTCGGCCACAGTCGTACAGCCGCTTAGCACTAACTCCACCAAACCCACTTTGGCGCTGGTGTAGACGCCTTCCGGGGTTAGTTCCGCCCAAATCGGGTAGAGGAATTTCAGCCAATCAAACAGAATTTTGCCGCTGCCGGTGCCAATAGTACGCGTTAAGGTCTGGTATAGATGATGGTGACAATTGACTAACCCAGGCAGCACTACACAACCGCCAGCCTCAATTACCTGGTCACAGCCGGTTTGAATCAGATCGGGCCGGTTAGCCGCTGCCCAAACCTCAAAGTCTTGAGTCGGGCCGACCCATTCGATGCGGTGATCTTCCACCAAAAGAGCACCGTCTTTTATCTCGCGGCGAGCCGCATTCATGGTAACAAGTATCTCGGCGTTTTTAACTAATCGAGTGGTCACAAGCATCTCCTATTTGGCGAGAGAGGAGGAACGAAGAAGGGTGAGGTTTAAATCGTTACAGCCGCGCCCCGTCCCCAGTGCCGAGGACGCAATTCACAACAAAGTGGATGATGGGCCGGGTGGGAGTCGAACCCACACGAGGGTACAAGCCTCGGGGGATTTTAAGTCCCCTGCGTCTGCCATTCCGCCACCGGCCCATAAGCTGACATATTACAATAATTGTAGCATAGAGTCAAACCTTTCGATAATATTGATTCAATATTTTTTTTGAAACTGGAATGTTTTGGCGATTCTTGGTATAGTTAAACGTAAGCAAATTCATATTTTTTCGACCCGTCATCCGATCCGATTCAGACTCTCATCAGGAACACTAGTGAACGACCAAAGTAAATCAAGAGACCAGTTAGTTACCGAACTTCAACAACTCCGTGGCCAGGTGGAGGACCTCAAAACCAGCGAGGCCCTTTTCCGGCAAGCGGTTCTATCCATTAGCGACCACATTTATATTAGCGAGGTGGTCGATAGCGGCCCCTGCATTAATCGATACATTTCTCCCCATGCTGAACAGTTAACCGGTTACCCCTTGGAAAAATTCACCGGCGATTGGAACTTCTGGCCGGCCAGAGTCATCCATCCTGATGACCAGGCCATAGCTGCGGCTCAGGCCCAACGCTTAGCTCAAGGGGAAAACAGCGAGGTTGAATATCGCTTGATCCGAGCTGACGGGCAAACTATTTGGGTTCGCGACAGCGGCAAAGTTCATGATGATCCTCAAACCCAAACTCGAACTATTTACGGTGTGGTGAGTGATATAACGCAGCGTAAGCAGTTGGAAGAACAACTGGCGGCAATTTACCAACTAGGGCAAGAACTCAATCTCCTCCGTCACGAACCGGAAATTTTCCAGCGAGTGCTGGATACGGCAGCGCGGCTCCTCAATGTTAAAACTGTCAGTTATGAATTGATAGCCTCTGATAGCGACTCCTCAAAGGTCAATGGGCAACCAGCCGAGCAACAACTAATATGCCAACCCGAATCGGTGGCTTTACTGGTAACCAACAGTCACGCAACTGAATATCGGGCCGCAACCGGCAACGGCACAACCAACTCCTTAGCCAATAATGTAGATGGCACCGAGTTGACCGTTCTGATGAAGGTAGGCACTCATGAAGTAGCGCTTCTAAAGTTGAAACGGGCTGCCCCCGATACTTTCTCAACAGCCGAACAGCAACTGCTGCAAACTTTGGCCGACCAGGCAGCAGTGGCGGTGGAAAATGCCCGCCTCTATCGCGAAATCGGGCAGCGGGTTGAGGAGTTGGTGTCGATGAGCATGATCAGCCAGGCTATTACGTCGACCTTGAATTTACCTGAAACGCTGACCATCATCACTGACCATGCCGTACGCCTCTTCAACGTCATGTCAGCCTCGGTGGCTCTTTTGGATAAAGCCAGCGGCTATCTCCATTTTGCAGCGTCATCCGGGGTTAAATCTGAGTTCGTATTGGGTAAACAGCTGGCGCTGGGTCAGGGTGTGGCCGGTTGGGTGGTGGAGCATGGCGAACCCGCTTTAGTGCCGGATACCTCGCAAGACCCTCGCTTTTTCTCCGAATTGGATAAACAGAGCAATTTCACCACATCGTCCATCCTATGTTATCCGTTGCAAAATAAAGGGGGAACAATTGGGGCGATCGAAGTGATCAACAAAAAAGCGGGTACTTTTACCCAAAGCGATCTGCGGTTGCTCAGCTGGTTGTCGATGCCAGCGGTCAACGCCATCGAAAATGCCCGGCTGTTTGAAGCCCAGCGCGTGGCCCACCGGCAGGGCGAAATGCTGCGCGAAGCGACCAGTACACTAACCTCGGTGCTTGATCTGGACCAGGTTTTAGAAAGAATTTTAGTTCACCTTGAACGGGTGATTCCTTATGACTCGGCTTGCGTTTTTCTGAAGGAGAATCAGGAACTGCGTATTGTGGCCGGTCGAGGCCGGCAGGTTGAACAAAAACAAGTGGTCGGCCGCATTCATCACTCGGCTGACAACGTTTTATACCAGCGCATCGAAAAATCCGGACGCCCGGTCATTTTGCCGGATGCCCGCGTTGATCCCGATTTTTCGACATGGGAAAATGGCCTGACATATATTCGGGGGTGGATGGGCGTACCGCTGGTTGCCAAAAATGAAGTCATTGGCTACGTAACCCTTGATAGTCATCGAGTCAACGCCTATGGGCCAACTGACGCCGAATTGGCCCAGGCTTTTGCCAACCAAGCGGCTGTGGCCTTGGAAAACGCCCGATTGTTCGAGCAGGTCAGCATCGGACGCAGACGCTTGCAGTCACTTTCCCATCGACTGGTAGAAGTGCAGGAAAAGGAACGTCGCTATGTGGCCCGTGAACTGCACGACGAAGCCGGCCAGGCGTTAGCGTTGCTCAAGTTAGAACTGCGCCTTTTAGAACAAGACCTGGATAAACCGGAAGCTATTCGGGGCCATCTTACGGCGTTGAGTCGCACCACATCATACGTTTCAGAGAATTTGCACCGGCTGGCCAAAGATTTACATCCGGCTACTTTGGAGCATGTGGGGCTGGTGCCGGCTCTACGCCAATTTGTGGAAAGTTTTGGCAAGCAGCACCATTTAATTTTACATTTCGAAACCATCGGGTTAGAGCATCAACGCTTGCCCCAGACGATCGAAATCAACCTTTATCGAATTGTTCAGGAGGCGTTGGCCAATAGTGTCCGTCACGCTCAGGCCACTCACGCTTCAGTGTTAATCGAACGGCGGGAAGCTTCTATCGTCACGATTGCCGAGGACAACGGCAGCGGGTTCGATCCCAATCATGTAGCTCGTACCAGTGGCCGGTTGGGGTTATTGAGTATGCGAGAGCGAACTGAAATGATGGGCGGCGTTTTTGAGATAGAAAGCAGTCCCGGAGCCGGCACAACCATTTATGTGGAGATACCTTATGCCAATCAACATTCTGATAGTTGACGATCATGGTATTCTCCGGGCCGGATTGCGCGTTTTGCTCGGCACTGAACCTGATCTTAACGTTGTCGGTGAAGCCGGCAGCGCCGAAGAAGCTTTAGCTCTGGCCGAAGCTTTAAAGCCCGATCTTGTTTTACTGGATCTAAGCTTACCTGGTGTGAGCGGCATTCAGGTAACCACGCGGCTTAAACAAAAACAGCCTCACATCCGAACGTTGATCTTGACCGTGCATGAGGAGGACATTTTACTACGCGAGGCTATTCGGGCTGGAGCATCGGGCTATATTTTGAAAAAAGCGGTGGAGACCGAGTTGATCGATGCTATCAGAGCGGTCGCCCGCAATGAACTTTATGTCCATCCGGCCATGACCCGGGCCTTGATTGGCGACGTATCGCCTGAATATAGCGCCTCCGAAAAATCAATAGAGCCCCTTACCACGCGAGAGAAGGAGGTTTTGCGCTATATCGCGCAAGGCCATACTAACAAACAAATTGCCCGGCTGCTAAATCTCAGCGTGCGCACCGTAGAAAGTCACCGGTCCAATCTGATGGGCAAACTCGGCATGAGTACTCGGGTCGAGTTGGTGCGGTACGCCAGAGATAACAAAATCATCACCTACTAATCAAAAGGACACCCACATTCCCATGAAATCTACCTCAGAAAAACACATCCTCATTGTCGATGACGAACCCAAAGTCGCCATTGTGCTAGCCGCCAGCCTAAGAAAAATGGGCCCAAATTTCATCGTTGAAACGGCCAGCAGTGCTCAACAAGCCCTGGAAAAAATCGATCAAACCCAATACCATCTGATGTTGACCGATTATAAAATGCCCTCTGTAACTGGCTTGCAGTTGGCCGAAAAGGTCCGTAAACGCGCCCCCGAAACCCAAATTGTCTTAATGACGGCTTACGGTACGATGGAGCTTCGCCGAAAGCTAGCGGAACTAGGGGTCCACGGCTATATTGAAAAACCCTTCAAAGTCACCCAGCTCCGACAGGTGGTAACAGAAACTATCGGTCAGTCCGAGTCGGAGGATGTCCCCTCACCCCAAGTGGTCGAGGTCGAAGCTCCGCCGGCGCCTAAACAAAACAGTTCCGGCGTGGCCGCGCTGCAGCAGGTTTTACAAAAGCTACTGCGTAATGCCCACGCCAATTGTATTATGCTGTTAAACGCCAGCGGTTATGCCATAGAAACCGTGGGACGCACCGAAGGTTTTGATGTCAGCAGTCTAGGCGCTTTGGCTGCCGCAAATTGTTCAGTCTTTAAATCCAATCACCATGAAAGTGAAAAGTTTAATCTATATTCCTATGATATCAACGGTGATCTATTTCTAGCCGTTATTTTTGGCATAAAAACAAAGCCGGGCATTGTCTGGTATTATACCAAACAAGTGGCCGAGGAGTTGGTTCCGCTAGCTCAACACCATGCCAATTTTCAAGGCCCATCCACCTCTAAAATGACCGAGCAGTTAAACGAACACTTCCTGAGTGAATTGAATACAGCCATGGATTCCGCCTTTCTTGATTTTGACAAATCAGTAACCGCAGTCAATCTCCCAGCTTCAGAGCCGCCTGCTGTTTTACCCAAAGACCAGCCGGTTCAACCTAAAGACAGAGTTGACAAATCACCTTCCACTGCGGCAATGAGTTATGAAGAGGCGGTCAAGGCGGGGTTAGTGCCTAATGCTATCCTGAAACGAGAGGATAACCTAAAAAGATAATATGATTGGTCGGGAGACAATAAACCGCATTCATTGTCCCATCAACTTATTTTTCTATCATGCCGTCGAAATTAACCTGCTGACTTATGAGTTGGATCAGGCGTTTACTGCCGCACAAAAATCGCTATACCTCAAACATCTGGTTAAAAACACCGAAATTTTGTTGACCTGTTCCAACTACAACAAACTCAATCCCAACTGCCGATCGTGCCGTCGTATTTCAACTGTATGCTACAATGCGATTAGATTAGTGGACAATTTTGAAAGTCTAACAGCTCACCTGTAGCCAGGTGGAGTAGAGAGAGCCGAGGCATGAAAATTCAGCCGGAGATGGGAGTTTGGTCAACTTTCTATCGGCAAGGTAATCTTAAATGTAGTGCCTTGCTGCCAAACGCTTTCCACATCGATGCTGCCGGCTAAACCTTCGATATATTCTTTAGTCCAAAACAGCCCAAACCCCATACCGATCTCTTTAGTTGACCACCTCATTTCAAAAATTCGGCTCAAATTTTCAGGGGCAATGCCGATCCCGCTATCGTGGATAATGACCTGAACGATGGCCTCGCTAATTCGATGGCTTTCAATCCGCAAATGGGCATCCTGGCCGTTTTGGCTCATTTTTTCCTTAATCGCTTCCAGGCCATTATCGATGATAATCTTAAAAGCTTCGGTTAACATTTCTGGCGAGGTTTTAATCAAAGGCAAATTTTCTACCAGAGACAGATCGACCTTAATCCCCGGCGATACAGCAAAACGATGGGGTGCTGGAACCGTCTTCTTGATGGCTTGTCTTAAGCACGCATTAATTTCAACCCATGTCTCCGGCTGATCACGCCACGGTTCATGCAGGTTATCTAATATTTCAGCCGCTTTACCTAAACGAAACTCGATATCATCCCCCAAGTTACGCATGCTTTCATTAGCGACGCGCTCTTTAATATACGGCTCAACCAGTTGGAGATACATGCGAAAGGCCCCAATATGATTGCGAAGGGTATGGACCTGAACAGTGGAATTAAAAGCCATACCGGCAAACACTTGCGCCACCTTGCGGCGCTCTTCAGATTTCTGGTAGATGCGCGCGTTACGAATACCGACAGCAGCTTGCTGGCCCAAAATGGTTAAAATCTCCGTTTCTTGCTCGGTGAATTCAGAGCGCCGGCTGGCCACAAAGAGATTGCCCACCACCTCATCCGCCAAAAAGAACGGCACGGCAATAACTTGCTTGATGCCCGTAAATTTTTGAGCCAAAGCCGCCAACGGCTTAGCCACCACCGGTCTGAACAGATCATAAAGGCTGTTGGAGACCACAAATTTTTCGGGACGGCCATTTTTACCTTTGACCGCTCTAATACTGAGGTTATCTTTAAAACGGTCATCGTTCAGGTAAGCCACTGATCTGGGGCCGACAAACCCTACCCCCAGTTTGCTTTCCCATTCTTGAATCAAATTTTGGGCCATACTGACCGCATAGGCCCGAACCGGTAAAGCGTTACCGGCTTCTAACGTGGCGACCATTGCCCCGACATACCCCAACTCATGCACCACTGCATCGACAATAATTTGTAGAACGCGCTTTTCATCAGTCATGCCGGCTTGCAAGGCCAATACCACCCGCTCCAAGGTTTGGATGCCAGCCAAACGCCGCTGGCTGCGGATAGCCGTGGCGGCTTGATATCCCAAGGCAATGAGAAAGTCAATGTCGCGTTGGGAAAATAGCTCCCGTGAGGCGGCAAACAGGTTACCGACCACTTCATCATCGAGAAAAAATGGTACAGCAATAACCTGTTTAATTCCGGTTAACTGCTGGGCTAGATTTGAGAGGGGGCGGTTGACAATGGGGCGAAATAAATCGTAGAGACTGTCCGACACCACAAACTTTTCCGGGCGGCCATTTGTCCCTTTAACGGCCCGAAAACTCAGGTTATCTTTAAATCGATTGTCATCCAGATAAGCGACACATTCGTTGTTGAGGAAGCTAACGCCTAATTTGGATTCAAGTTGTTTGAGCAGCGAATTGTTGATACCCACCGAATAAGCCCGCACCGGAAGAGCATTCCCCTCTTCAAGCGGAGCAACCATGGCGCCGACACAGCCAAGGCTGTTCACCACATCATCGGCAATTCGCTGTAGAACTTTTTGAAGTTCGTTGGAAATTCCATCGACCTGGTTAGGTTGAGAAAGAACGTTTGCATCCATACTCTAGCCATTAACTTATTGAACAAGGATCGCGATCAAAAATTTAGGTACAGCCCGGTTAACTGGCCGCCGTCTAAAAATCTAACGAGAATTTCACGAATCGGCCCAAAAGAAAATAAAAATATCTATACAATTCGCGAAATTCGCGGTAGAAATCTGCATCGCGTAAGTTCTGAATTTAAGGTACCAGAATGGTGGTTAGGGTCTGTGATGTACGCGTATGATAATAACACGGCTAGAGGATTAGCGCAATGGGAAAATTAGGGGAAAGTTAGGAAATTAGTCATATGGCTACACTTGGGGCCGCAAAATTGTTAAAATTTCACCCAGAGTCGCATAGTCGGCGCTGCCTAGCCGGGCGACAGGGTTAAACAGCTTGGCATCAACCGTGCCTTTGGGCAGCAGTAATCCAGTCCGGATATGAAAACAAACCACCTGCCCCAAAATCAGCGTATTGGCCGAGTCGTCAATGGGGATAATTTGGGTTGTTTTGGCTTCCATAGCAATAGGAGCGAGCGCTACTCGAGGAGGCTTAACCTTGGCCGAAGGAATTGTCTCTAAATCGGCTACGCTAAACTCATCAACCCCATACCCCCATTCACCCGCTGTCTTGACCATCTTATCGGCCAGAATACGATCGGCCATATTCACCACAAATTCACCGGTCTCCTGGATATTGCGCAGTGTGTCTTTGGGCTGACCGGCTCGCTGTCCCACCGAGAACATAACCGTTGGCGGGCTGCCGCTGACCGCATTGAAAAAAGAATAGGGGGCTAAGTTGTGACTACCATCAAGTCCCATCGATGATACCCAGGCAATGGGGCGCGGGATAATGACACTAATAAGCAGCCGGTAGGCGTCTCGATCGGCTAATTCAGCCGGATCGAGGGTGACGATTTCATTTTCCATGGCTTTCTCGTATTACTTAGTATATCAACTTAACGAACCACCATCACCGGGCAATCGGCGTGATGGATAACTTTTTGGCTTACACTGCCTAACAGCAGTCCTTCTAATGAACTCCGGCCCCGCGTACCCATCACAATGAGGTCGGCCTGACGAATCTGAGCTACATTTAGAATCGCTTCAGCCGCCGGTTCTTCCAATAATTCCTCTTTAACGAGAATTGAGACTTCGCCCAGTTGTTGGCGGGCCTGATCAAGAATCGCTTGTCCCGCGCTCTCGCGCCGAGCTACGAGCAGCTCATAGTCATCAT
>JACKAT010000003.1 GCA_020634935.1 Anaerolineales bacterium | reverse complement strand
GGCACTCAAGACAGGCCACTGTAGCTGATGTCGGGGCTGGCGTTGGGGCTGGTTGGGTCCCTGGAATTTGTACTCCGGCAGCCAGCGGTTGAGTGACAACTTGGCCGCCAACCTCCAATGTAAACCACTGGGAGCCAGCAGGCAGATCAAACCACATCAAAGCCGGTAGGCCCGTATCTCGATAGTCCTTGATGACGCTTCCGTTGGCGCTTTTAATAAGTCCATCGCCAGGGACAATAATAACTTTTTCACTAACGCCTTCGGCGAAAATTTCGGCCAAAACTTTCATGTCTTTGGCAATTTTGTGATCCCATAAGTCTCTTTCGGCCTTCAAGTCGTCCAACTCTTCCATTTGGCTTTCATCAATTTCATCGCCTACGCCGATGAGGATAAATTTAAGGTCATTCCGTTTGCCCCTGGCAATATCACGAGCCAGTTGAACCGTATAGCGTTTAACTGCATCTAGATCGTTCAACGCGCCGTCGGTAATGAAAACATAGATCCCCCATTTCGCATCGGAGAAGCGATCGGCGAAATATTTAATCGCGGGGAGCAGGTGAGTTTCACTGCCAAATTGTTTAGGGCCGGGAAAGTTGGACATGGCACATTGGGGACCGGTCAAGTCGCCCACTAATTCAATTTGACGGCCATCGCCCGTCGCCCAGTAAATAACGGTTGTGCCGCCATCTGCGTCAAATTTGGTCAAATACTCTGTCATCTTGCGGACTTGCTCTTGGACAATGTTTGGGCCAGGGGGGACTATCGCAAACACCCCTAACTTTACCAGGGCGGGCAGTATTTGTTGTTCAGAGGTAAGGCCCATCCGCTGGATAGCGCGTCGATCCTGGTCAGTCATCTCTCTGACCTGCCGTAACGCTTCATAGCCAAAATTCCCTTGCATTGAGCCGCTGCCATCAATGGCCATTCCGGTCTGGGCGCCTTCAATTTGTTGCTCCATCAAGAAATAGACTCGAACTCGTTTGCCCCCATCGGGCAGGTCCCAATAGTTGATCTTGCTAAACGGCTCAACTACCAATTGGGTAGCCAACGTTTGCATTCTGGCTCCTGGGGGTGGTTGGTTGGCTCCAGAGGATTTATCTTGCCGCGTCTCAGAAGCGGAACCGCCGAATAATCTCTGTAAAAATCCCATATTATGCCTCCTAAGCTTGGACTCCTGATTAATATATAGGGTTAGCTCACCGTTAGACGCGCTTCTATCTCTAATTTTTGTCCTTCACCTTCAATTACCAAGGCATCAGGTGCTAAGTAAGTTCTGGATCGCAGGCGCGCTCCATGTGAGGTTAATGATATTTTTAAACTTATAGTAGCTCCGGTCGCGCAGGTTATTTCCTCAGACTCCACTTTCAGCCAAGGTACGGTACTATGAACAGTCCCGCGCCAGTCTGCTTTTAACCCATTGCTCAATTTGATCTCTTGAGCCGGAAACGGGCCGCTCCAATTGCTGACTGTACCCATATCAATAGAGGCCGGTTCGACCACTAAGGACTCAGGGAGTGCGGGGGGTGCTTGACCATCTTTATTCGATTTGACCTTTTTAGGTTGGTGATCTTTGCCCGAGTGAGCAGACCCGGTACCCCGTTCCTCTCTTGGTGGTAAAATGGTTCTCATGGTCAGGGATCTAGCTGAGGCTTCAACCTCTAACTGAGCCTTGACCAAACGTTTTTTGCCGCCACTCTCGATAACCAACGCATCGGCTACGCTGTAACTCTTGGGTCGCAGCCCGGCCGCTTGTTTAGTTAACCGGGCGGTGAGAACAACTTGTTGCCCTACCGGACAGGAAAAGCTGGCAGGTGTTACCTCCAACCAGGGTAGAGTGCTGCGTACTGTACCTTCCATTGGATGAGACTGGCCGTTGGTCAAGCGGATTTCTTGACTGGGCAGCACCCCAGACCAGTCCGACACCCGCCCAAAATCTATGACTAAGGGTTCTGGCGGTGGCGTTACCAGAGGTGGTTTCTTCTTTGTCGATTTGGGTGGGGTGTTTGGCAATGAAATTTGACCGGAAGGCGACACTTTAATCACCTCTAACTGAGCCTTGACCAAACGTTTTTTGCCGCCACTCTCGATAACCAACGCATCGGCTACGCTGTAACTCTTGGGTCGCAGCCCGGCCGCTTGTTTGGTTAGCCGGGCAGTGAGAACAACTTGTTGCCCTCCCGGACAGGAAAAGCTGGCAGGTGTTACCTCTAACCAGGGTAGAGTGCTGCGTACCGTACCTTCCATTGGGTGAGACTGGCTGTTAGTCAGACGGATTTCTTGGCTGGGCAGCACCCCAGACCAGTCCGATACCCGCCCAAAATCTATGACTAAGGGTTCTGGCGGCGGCGTTACCGGGGGTGGTTTCTTCTTTATCGATTTGGGTTCGCCTTTTGCGGGAGAAGGTCGTTTGATAGAAAGATCGGGTCTGGCGGCTATCGGTGCCTTGATTTCCAAACATACGCCAATGAGCAAAGGTGCGCCTCCACTTTCTATCCGAATGGCGTCAGCGACCTTGACCGTGCGGCTTCTTTTGAACACGCTAACCTGGGAACCCAGCGACACATCGATAACAACCTCGCTGTTGGCCGGGCAGGTGACGTCGGTTGGGCTAACCCCTAACCAGCGGAGCGTACTTTTGACCGTACCATGCCAATCTTGCCCGCCCCGGTTTTGTAGCCGCAACGCGTAATGAGGTAGGTCCGTCCGATCGTCCAAAGTCAGATTAATCAGAGTCGTATCAGGTTGAATTTGGGGCGCTTCAACAACCAACTGGGTCAGAACAGAAAATGTTAATCCTTCTCCCTCAATTCGGATTGCTGCTGGCGTTTTCTGTTCGCCCACCGCCAGACCTTGAAATTGCTCGGTTAAACAAGCTGTAAGCGTGGCCTGACCTTGGGCCGGACAGCGAAGTGTTGTGGGCTTAACCTCTAACCAGGGAATTTTACTTTCGGCTTGGCCTTGCCAGTCTTTATTACCACTGTTGTATAAATAAATGGTCTGAGGTTTGGCGGCGCGCCAGTCCATAACCTGACCCCAATCCAGGCTCCGGGGTTTAACATCAAGTTGAACTTTGGGCCTGTTGAAATGGAGCCGGACGGGAACAGGTACCATTAACCCTTGTCCCTCGATTTTTAGAGCCTCAGCGATCATATTGGGGCCTTCAGGCAAGGAAGTTATCGGGTCGGTGATACGGACTTCTACGATGGTTTCTTGTCCGGCGGCGCACTGTAGGTTGATCGGATTGACGACCAGCCAAGGAACTAAGAGTTGAATCGACCCTTGCCAATGAGCATTACCGGTATTACGCAAGCGCAGTTGTTGAGGTTTAATCGCGTTAGGGATACTGACCTGACCAAAGTCTAGCGTGGTTGGCTCTACTTGCAGGCCCTCTTCAATATCCACGTCCAATTGGGCGCTAATTGCCCAAGTTTCGTTTCCTCCTTCTAACATTAGAGCGCCAGTATAATTAATCATTTGTCGGGGCAAGCCGTCCAACCCTGACCCTAGCTGTACAGCCACTTGGACGGCTTTACCCCCTGGACAGACTACTTGGGGTTGAGGAATCTCTAACCAGGGTACTGTGGCCCGTAACGTACCCTCCCATTTTTTGAACCGGCTATTATTTTTCACTTGAATTGTTGGAGGCGAGGCCATCGACCGTGTACTGAGCTTGCCAAAATCAACCTGGCCACCGACTGTCAGCGGCAGTTGCGTTTTTTTGGTCTCGACCGTCAGTTTAATGTCGCCAATCTCGATAATCTCACCGCCTTTGAGCAATTGCCGCTGCCCAACGCCGACGGGCCGACCATTAACCAGAGTAGGCAGATTAACCGGCAAAGGCTGGATAAGACTCCAAATCCCGCTGGGTTCTTTGAGAATGTAAGCTTGTTTCTCGTCAATACGATTGACGCCCGCTTCGCCGCGGAGTTGTTCTTTGCCCAGCAGCATGCCAGAATCAAATCCATACTTGCGCCCGCTTTGACTAACCAAAATGATTTTGTCGCAGACCCAGGCTTTGAACTCGTCTTCTAGCACTCGACCAATAATCCAAATAGTGCGAGAGTCGCCCCCCGACTCGATGATCAACTGGCCGGCCAGCATCGTATCCTTAAATAGTCTCTCGCCTGGGATACCCACCTGAATCATGTGCTTCCCGCCGGTGAGCAAGCGAGTAGGCTCGATACGCATGCTGGCCAGGTCGCCTCGTAACTGGGCTGGACCGGGTACTTCGACGACCATAGGTAAAGTAATGGGGTATTTAGCTCGTAAATCCCCCAGGTCTATCAGGGCCGGTAAATCCCACCCTCCACTATTGTATGATTTTCCCATTGGCTCCATCCGTCCTTGAATCTGAGCGCCTGTTGTATCAGGCTGACACCCCGCCGCGTACCAAAGGAGCGCGTCTTGGTGCGCTTCAGGCAGCGTCAATTCGACGTTGACATTGGTTAAAGAAACCCCGGCGCTGCGCACGATCAGAGCCGGTCCTCGGCGAGTCCAAAGTGTGGTTGACTCGGGCCGATCGCCATGAGCGACCAGGCGCACGGGCCGATCAAAGATAAAAGGTCCTTCAAATTCGCCAGGAGGTACGGTTATTTCTGCGCCGTCAGGCGCATTGCGGATAATTAACCTTAGGTTATCACTGACGATATGCGCTGTGGGCGCATGCCACATTGCTTTATCCTTTCGTCGGGTTCATGTCAGTTTTAACATTTCCACGTAAGCCAGGCGACATTGGTCGGGAGGCCCTAAAAGTAATCTGGCGCCGTCAATTAACTCGACTCGTTTACCAGGGTGAATCTCTTGTTGCCCCAGGACTCCATCTAACAAGCGTACTTCTGGTAAGTCGGTATTTTGCAAGTACCACTTGCCCTGGCGCTGGTCAAACTCCAGCCGAGCCTTAGGGCTATGGTCAACATTTGGGCCGGGAGTATGGGCCGGGCTGGCGTGCCAAACGTGCAGGGTACGGTCGGGCCAACCTACCAGCGTGTACCCCCGGTCATTCTGAAAGTGTCCCTTGCGCCCGCCACGGGGTTGATAAAAGTTCAGAATAGGGATATGAGGCGGATTCTTAAGCGGCGTGTTACAAGCGGGACAACGAGCCGGTTTATGCGGCTGTAATACGAAAGCGCCTAAAGGACACCTTTTATTATCGCAACTGACAATCGCATCGATCATACGGACCAGAAAACGTTCCCAGTCGGCTGCTGAAGGGCGTTTGACCGGGTTATGAAGACCATGCACAAACGCCTTTTCAACCAACTCTTGCACAGCCGAGGTTAACATCGAGGTGTAAGGCACAGGCAGATTGGGAATGTGATTGGATTTATCGATGGCGTCCTCAATAAATAAAGCGCGTTCGCCTAACGCTAAAGCTTCATCCAGAGCCGGATCTTTGGCGTGCATTTTGGGACCAATGAGCGGGTGGCGTTGAAACAGCAGCCAATAGATAAGGGTCGATAAGGCATGCAAGTCAGTTTGTGACGACGGATCGACTCTTGCTCCGGGCGAGGTGATCTGGGCCATAAGTTCCGGAGCCATACACATCGGTGTTCCCAATACATTTGGCGGTAGGAAACCCGGTACTACCAGCCCATCACAGTCAATCAATACCACCCGGTTCTGTTGGGGATCAACCAAGAAATTGCGGAACGAGAGGTCTGAATGGCACAGCCCCCGAAAGTGCATCCGTTTTACTACCCGGGCCATCTTAATAGCCAAAGAGAGATTATTCAGCCAGTTGCCTAATTTGGCCGATCCATGCTTTTGAGCCAGTACCTGACGCTGTTTGGCTCCTAAAAACCATCGAAGTTCCATGGTGCCTTTAGGGGCTCGTAGCATGGTTAGTCCTAAGGTCGGTTGGGTGATAATGGCTTTAGGCCAGGCAAACAATTCATCCCAATAGGGTTCGCCCAGCACAACGCTGTATTCAGGGCCAATAATTTTTTGCAGCGCCGCTAAACGTTGGGGGTCCACGTTTTTATACAGTTTGATCACATGAGTGCCGGCTTTATCCCCAAAGAGAATCCCTTCTCCGCCTTCGGCAAAAGGTTGATCCTCACATTCGATTTTAGAACCATCAGCCAGAGTAACGATCATCGTCAGTTTCCATTTTTATTCAGTGTCGTTGGCATGCTTTTCATCGGTTTGTTCGCCAGTCCAAGGTTCGATCACTGGCTTGGCTTCTTCTGGCGCTGTAGGGTTTGACTCAGCTTTGGACCGATAAATTAGGGCCAGGGTGCGGTCGTCGAAAGAACCGCGCTTGTCATAACCCAATAACTCAAGCAGTTTTTGCTGGGGTTGTTCTTGCTTGATGACGTGTTTTAATCTATCGAATAACTGGGGTAGATGCTGCTCAAAGGGGATAAAGTCATCAGCCACCCCATCGCACATCGCGGCCAATAATTGTGGCGATGTTGCCAGAGTTTCTACGTTGATTCTATGCAGCCATTCTTGCCAGGGTTTGCTCGTCAGGAAAAGGGTTACGCCGGCTGTTTCTCCGACGTCAGGCTCGGCCAGGGATTTTATGGAGCCGTCGGTAAATTCAGCAACAACCAGGCCGTCGCCCACTTGGGCCACGCCAATAACGCTGCCTTGTTCAGTGGGCCGGTGAACTACTGCCAGAAAGGTGGTCCCTAGATGCCCCAAAGGAACCTGCCGCTGCTCAGCCTCGGTCTTCAGTGCTTTCCAGCCCTGCTCCACCCCCTCGTCTAAAACTATCTTGCCTATTTTTTTTAAGGGCAATGTCGCGCCGGCCATTGACTCGATGATCTGGGCCATCGCTGTGATGGCTGCGTTGGCTGCTAACTGAGAACCCACCCGAGAAAGAGGACAAGAGCCGCCCCCATCGGCCACAACCATCAGGTGCCAACCGTTAATCTGGTCCAAGGCAAAGGCGTCTTCACGATAAATGCCTTTGTGGGCATGCATCTTGCCGCGCCTGCTGGCTCCAATAATGCGCCAATTATCGATCGCGTTCAGGATTTGGGTATCGGTGTGTGGTACCGGATCGCTTGGATCGATGGGTTCTCGGTCCTCCCAAATGGTGGCTACACCCCCTTTTGTAGCTCGAAGCGGCGCCGGGGCAGCCTCAATCGTTGTCTCTGCAATCTCTTCCTTTAGTGATGGATTCTCTATATCCATCTCTAAAACGGTTTCAATAGAAGGGAAGGTTTCAGGCGGTTTAACCTTAAAAAGCGTATGCTCTTCATTGAGTGACAAGTCACCTGAAGGAGGAGATACCGACTCCTGAACGATTCTGCTCGCTCCCTGCTCTGGTATCGCCACTTCTAATTTGACTTCTTCCGACGACATTCCGGCAACGTCCATCGGTGGCGGTTCAACCTGCTCAGCCGGAAACGCAGCAACTTCTGCAATCACCGGTGTCTCAGGGGATATAGGTGTTGCTGGCGCTTCGGGGGTAGGGGGTAATTCGACCTGGGACGATTGATCGAGGGTTATCGTCTTCAAAGCCGTTGAATCTTGTTGGGGAGGGGGCGCGGTTTGAGACTGGGTTGGAAGCGGCTGAGGAACAGGAGTGGATTGGGGAGTTGTCTGGGTATTTAGTGGAGAAGGCGATATGGCTTGTGCCTCGGCGGGAGGTACCCGATCCGTTGATGTTGCTGAGTGCTGTAAACTCTCGGCAATCCATTCAAATATCTGTTCGATAGAGTCGTGGTCAACTCTGGTTTCGCGGAAAATGACGCCATCTTGCGTTTTGATCTTCTTTAATGTCTCATTATCGATCATTTGTTCCGTATCAAATGCGATAACGCTAACACGCACACCACGGTTTGCCAAGGAGTCAATGCCGCCTTGCCAATCACCCGCCGGTTTACCGGCTAACAAAATGATAACCTCAATTTTGCTGCTCTGCCCCACATCTAGGGCCTTCTGTAAGTTATTCAGAATTTCGCGAGTGGCTCCTTTTAGATCACATCCTGGCGACCGACCAGATAACTGGAGGCGGTGTGAGAGTGTCGGTTCGATCATGCCAACCGTTGCCGCAAAGGCTTCGACAACTTTAAGCCGGATACGAATTGGGGCCACTTTATTGTGGTGGAGTGTTGTTCTCAATGCATCCAATTGATTCTGGATGATGTTGATACGTCCCTCGATCAACCCGGTACGATCTACAACTAGATAGGCTAACAACGGTTGTACAGATGAGTTGTGATTCATAATATTTTGCCTTTTAATTAAACCGAACCGAACTATGTATATAGACAAACAGCATAGACCATCAAACTATCAAGATCGTTCGCGGTTTGGTATAGTTCTTTGACGATTAGCGCCTAGCTATAAGACCACCTGGATGCCGGTTGGCGGCGGTGGGAGCTGCGCCTGCGCCTCACCGCCGCCGGCCGCTTGGGCCGATACACTGGCGGTAGAGACTGACTGCGACACCCACTTAAAGAACTGTGTAATTTGGTCCGGGGTGACACTATCCATCATCAGCACGACCTCGGTGATGCGTTTGAGGGTACTCGTTTCTACCCCGCCGCCACACCCCAGAGCGATAATGGTGGCCACTTTTTGTTTGGTCCGATTTTTGATGGCATCGGCTTGGTGTTCCCAATTGTCTGTGGGCATACCATCGGTCATTAAAAAAACCAACGGTTTATAGTCGCCCTTGCGGTTAGATGAGTTTGAAACAATGTCCCGATCCAGCGAGCTCCCCAATAAATGTAAAGCCGCGCCTAGGGAGGTGGTTCCTCCCGCGTTGAGATTAGGCGGATTAAACTGGGTCAATTCGGTTAAAGGCATGACCATCTTGGCTTGGCTGTCGAAGGTGATGACAGCAATATGGACTGTTTCGATAGCGCTGGGGTCATTCATTAACTCATTGTAGAGCAGGTTGACCCCTTGGTTGACCGCTTGAATCGGTGCGCCGGCCATCGAGCCAGACGTGTCGAGCAGTAAGTAAATGGGTAAGCGGCGGCTTTCCGCACCGCCAAAATCCATTTCCATTGTTTTATCTCCTCAAGCTATTTAAGGTAATGGTTGACTACTTGTGTTTCCGGCAACTTCCAAATGAAACGACTTGGAACTAGGGGGTAGGGTGAACTCCAGGATGCCTGGCAGACCTGTATCTCGATAATCTATAATTATGTTGCCCTGATTGTCTTTGATAATACCGTCACCCGGCACGAGAATGGTTCCTTCCTCGACAACCTCAGCAAATATCTCGGATAAGTCTTTCATCTCTGAGGCAAGCTTCGTATCCCAGAGGTCAACCTCCGTCCCGGTTTCTAAATCGTCTAACTCGTCCATTTGCTCTCTGTCTACCTGGTTGCCCAGACCAATGATAACCAACTTGAGGTCGTTGCGCCGGCCGGCGTCGATATCTTTAGCCATTTGAGTACAATACTGCTTGACTGCCTCCAGATCCTCAATGGCGCCGTCGGTGATAAAGACGTACATACCCCAAGGGGCATCGAATAGGTCTCGTCGTTGTTGGCCGTCGGTAAAGTACTGCAATGCCGGCAGAAGTTGGGTGCCGGTGCCGTAGTGAGCCGGGGGATCAAATGTGAATTTTCCCGCCTCTTCTGCGGTTAGGTCACCCAGCATTTGAATATCCTTGCCGCCGGGTCCGGTAGCCCAATAGATAATAGCGACCTTGCCGTCGGCTGACTTTTTGGCCAGATAAGTACTCATCGCCTGGGCAGCCGGTCTAACGTGGTTGGGCGGCGCCGGGATAAAGGCGGATAAAGGCTTTTTGCCAAACAAATCCTCCATTGAGCCTGATCCGTCAATGGCAATACCCATCTTGGCTCCCTCGCGGGTAACGTCCATTTTGATGAATGCCAGAATCATACGCCCGCCGCCGTTGGGCATATCCCAATAGTTGACCTTAGCAAAAGGCTCTACAATTTGCACCGCGGGTACTTCATGCATTTGGGTGCGATCTATCTTTTGTGCCATGTTACCCTCCTGGTATGTTTCGATTGGCATAGATTTTAGTAAATTATGAAATGGGTTGCGTCACTGCTGTCCCGTCAATTCCAACATAAATGATCTTAAGAAATGCTATTTATCATCTGGCCCCGGCAGGTTGTAAAGCACTGGGTTTTGCCTGCATATACGACAGTCGAATCCACCGCACAATCTCACCAAAGATCAACGCGGTACTCGTCAACAGGATGATTTTTAGCCACATCCCCCAGCTTAAGGGCGCGGTATTAAAAATTTCACCGCCCAAAGTGGTCAAAAGGACTTGGATAACCACGATCAAGATCATGACCCTGGCAAAATTGGAGTTCAACGATAAGCCGGCAAAAGGCGAGCGGGTGATATGGAGTGCCCGAGCGTTAAACAAATTGAATACTTGAAAGAAGACATACGTCGTGAAAACTACCGAGGAAAACTCTCTCGTTGTTTTATCCGCGCCTAAGAAGTTTGTGGCCATTAAAGTCAGTAGGACCAGAGTAAAATATAATCCCATCCCCAAAATATTTTGTCTCATGATGGGCGTGATGATCTCCTCATTCCGGCCGACCGGTTTGCGCTGCATTGTCTCTTTGACGGGGGCTTCAAGACAAAGGGCCAGCACAGCCAGAGTGTCCATAATGAGATTGACCCATAGCAGTTGAACTACCGTTAGCGGTATTTCTAAGAGACGGATACCAAAGAGGGGTTCCAAGAAAATGTTAAGCATTGGGCTAAGAAAAGCCGTCAGCAGGGCTGATAAGTTGATAGTTAGCTGAAATTGGAGGAATTTCTGAATGTTTTCGTATAGAGCTCTGCCCCAGTGTACAGCCTTAACGATGCTGTAGAAATTGTCATCCAAAAGCACAATATCACTCGCTTCTTTGGCTACTTCTGTGCCATTTAACCCCATAGCTAGACCCACATCGGCGTCTTTGAGAGCCAGAGCATCATTGGTGCCATCGCCGGTTACGGCCACGACTTGCCGTTTAGCTTGTAATAATTTAACCAGACGACGTTTATCAAATGGCTCAGCCCGAGCTAAGACGCGCAAGCGTGGTAAAATATGATCGGTTTCTCTATCTTCAAGCTGGCGAAATGCTTCTCCTTCCATCACAAGAGAGTCTTGGTCCAGCAACCCCAGTCGTTCGGCCAATACGGCTGCTGTTCGCGCATTGTCACCCGTAACCATTTTGACTTCAATTCCCGCGCCATGGGCAATTTCGATCGCCTCCGGAACATCTTTCCGCATGGGGTCGGTGATACCAACTAAAGCCAGCAGCGTCAACTCGCCTTCTTGATTTTCGATTAAGGCCGGGTTATCAGGCAGTATTTTGTAAGCCAGGGCGAGAGAGCGCATGGCCTGGTTGGTTTGATAATTTAATTCACTCTGAATAGCCTCATTATTTTCATCAATCGGGACGGGACCATCATCTGTTTCAACTGAGCAACACAAAGGAAGAATTCGTTCAGGAGCGCCTTTGACAAGTACAATCAGTTGACCATCTGCTCGAACAATACTGGTCATGCGTTTGATTTCGGCGTCAAAGGGGATACGTTTCAGTAGTTTTATGGTTCTCCGTAATTTTTTGTAGTCCGTGCCCTGGATAGCTACCCAGGATAGTAAAGCGCCCTCCGTACTATTTCCATCCGGGGTGGTATGGCCATTTTTTGTAATCAAGTGAGCTGTGGAATTAACGGCTGAGTTGAGTTGGATTAAGTTATATTTAGGGTGATTTTGCAGTTTAATGACATCGCCATCTTTGAACCGTTGGCCGGCCAGGTAGACCTGAGTTACTGTCATTTTGTTTTCGGTTAAAGTGCCAGTTTTATCAGTCAAAATAACGTCAGCGGCGCCAATCGTCTCTGTAGCCAGCATTTTACGAACCAGATTGTTATCTGCCTGAATCTTTCTCATGCTAAGGGCCAGGCTGACATTTACGGCCATAGGCAGCCCTTCCGGGACAGCGACAACAACGATTGTTACCGCAATGATGAAAAACTGAAGAAACTGCTCGGCCGTAGCCGCATTGAAACCCAAGACCAATGGAGCGCCGGCTTCCGTTAAGATTGTCTGGTCAAAAAAGAAAATACTGACAACAAATTCGACGGCAAGGGCTACAAAAATGGCAATAGCGGCTATGGTACCGACTTTATTAATGAGTTCGGTTAATTTATTTAACCGTTCCTCAAGCGGCGTTGTTTCTTGTTCTTCGGTTGCTAATTCTTTAGCTATTCGGCCCCATTCACTCTCATTGCCCACTTTAGTGACAATCATCAGGCCGGTGCCAGCCACGACATCGGTGCCGCCATAAAGCTGTTGGTCGTCTGCATTTTTCAGCGCTGGAGCAGCCTCGCCGTTAAAGCGCGATTGGTCAACGAACATCGACTCGCTGTGCAGTAGCAAGCCATCCGCCGGAATTTTTGTACCAGGTTCCAAGTGAACAATATCGCCGACAACAATATCTTTTACCTTGATTTTCGCTTCTGTCCCATCTCTAGTTACGGTAACCGGAATATCAATTCGACTTAGCTTTAGCTGTTCATATTCAATATTACTTTTGTACTCATTTATGAAGCCGACGCCTGTAGCCAGAATTACCGCAATTAATATGGCAATACCGTCAAAGGGAAATCGACCTTGAATCAAGGCGGTAATCATGGCAATGATTGCTGCCCCAACTAGAATGGGGATTGGATTTTCTTGAAATTTCTCAAGCAGACTCTTCCACCAGGGTTCAGGATGAGGTAGATCAATTTTGTTTGAGCCAAATCTTGTGCGATGGTTTTGAACTTGCTGCGAAGTCAGTCCTTGTTGAGGATCAATCCCCAACTCTTGTAAAATTGGTGGAGTTTTAGGCTCGACCAAAAGCATATTCTACTCCTTTCGGTATACAGTCATTCCAAAAAACAAAAAGCCGCCTATTTGACAAGGCGGCGCAGTTGCCTTATATTAAGGCAAGTTAAAAGGTCAGATGGTTGTACCGCCGCCTGGCTATAAAATCTTCAAAAATCCCTCCCCCAGAGGGATTTTTGCTTCTGAACATATAATCTTTGAATTTTATTTGACTTTGTTCATCTTGGCTCCACTTTTCCGATCTCAAATTGTTAATTCATTAATAATGAATTAGCTAATTCGCGAGCAAACCCCACCATTTCGGGTTTATTAACGGGGTAAGCTATAATCTGATCGGCTAACGATCCGGGAAACATATTTAGATTAGGCAAATCAGTTTCATTTAGCTGGCTGATCACAAACTTGGCCTGATTTTCAAATGCTTGGCTAAACAGGTGACGCAGACGTGGATCGTTTTTAAAGCGGTTGAGGCCGGATGACGTGTGAGGAATTACCAGGCAGATCACTTTAATGGCTAATGACAATGCTTGATCTAGGGTTAAGTCAGGGACTAAGGCCAGACCATGAGAGCCGCTAATACGCTGAGGAGTCAAACCAACGACCTTAACCCGCAGCCCGGCTTCTCGTAATTCGGTTACGAAGATCGTGGCGGTGGCCTCTTCAAAATGATTTCCCCATAGGACAAATATATAACCATTCGGTTGAAACATACTCGCTCCCTGGATCAAGTTACGATTAGTATACTTTAGAAACAAAGCGCCTGATTCCCATCATTTTTTCGTTGTTTCTCGACATACTCTCACTTTTATCCCTATGGTCTTCCAGTACCGTTGTTTTTGCTTGAGAGTTATGATATGATGAGCATATCAGAGTGTTGGGGGGTGGTTTATGGATACTTTAACATCATTATTGAAACTTGAAGGTAATATTCACACCGCTTTAAAGATGTGGCATGAAGCGAGTAACCAAACCAGTCCTCTTGATTATCTCCAACTCTTTCATCGGTCCCGGAATAGGGGGACCGATAACGCCCGTCAAGTTACAAATGAAATTCTTTTTGAGGCGCTACGAGTTTTGGCCGTTGAGTACCAAGGCGAAGCCGAACTCTTACGCAAACGTTTTTTGGATGGCTTAGTCATGCATGCCGTCGCTAACCAACTCAATATAGGTTTGTCCACGGCCTATCGTAAGCAAAAAGAAGCTATCAGACAACTGGCGCTGATTATCCAAGAGCGCGAGCATCAGGCTAGAAGTGAATATCAGACCAGTCTTGAGAAAAGATTAAAGCTACCCCCTGAGACGCCGTTATTTGGATTTGATAATCACGTTGATGTTCTACAAAAAGTCATCGTTTCATCAAAGACCTGCTGGCTGGTTTCAATTGAAGGTTTGGGTGGTCTGGGCAAAACTGCTTTGGCTACTGCCTTAGTCCGTCATTCAGAATTGAGCTATCAATTTTATGATGTTATCTGGGTTAGCGCCAAACAACAGGATTATCTTCCTGGAATTGGGCTGGAGCAGAAAGCTTCGCCGGCCCTCACCCGAGAAGCTCTGACGGATACATTGCTTAATGAACTAAACGCTGATAGTTCTGTTGCCAAATCCCCTCAAGAAAAGTACACGCTTTTAACTAAATTGCTTAAACAAGATGCCTACTTGATTGTAATTGATAACTTGGAAACGGCCGCTGATTATCAAAACCTCCTACCTTTATTACGTGAGTTAGCCACCCCCACCAAGTTTTTATTGACTAGCCGCCACAGTTTGCGATCCTACCCCGATGTGTATTGCCATAGTTTAACCGAGCTTGACCCGGAGATGACTCACTGCTTTATTCGACATGAAGCCAGTATTCGAGGACTTTCTTTGTTGACCAACGCTTCCGATGCCGAGCTGAAACCAATTTATGAGGTCGTCGGAGGTAATCCGTTAGCTCTTAAATTAGTCGTTGGGCAAATCTCGGTGTTGCCTTTATCCCAAGTTTTGGGTAGTCTTAAAGAAGCCCGGGGCAAAACTATTGATGAGTTATACAATTTCATTTATTGGCAAGCCTGGGATATGTTGGATCCCGTTAGTCAACGGGTCTTTTTAATGATGCCCTTGGCTCAAGATGGCGAGGTAGAGCAGCTACTGGCCTTAACCCAACTTGATATCGATACACTTGGCGAAGCGCTGCAACACCTGGCTAGACTATCTTTAATACAGGTACAGGGTAATCTTGAAGAACGGCGCTATACGATCCATCGTCTGACTGAAACATTTTTGCTAAATGAGGCTATTAGATGGAACATTGCAGCCTAACCATAGCACAAAATCGAACTGATTATTTTCGGAAAGGGATCCTACTCAATTTGCAATATTGGCAAGTCTGGGTCGGCAAAAAGATCTCTGATGTGCCGGCTTTGGACCAAGAACGGGCTAATGTTATTAGAGCGATCGCTTACGCTCTCGATATGGAAGAAGCCTGGCCCTCTGTATATGAATTGATTATGACCTTCTCCTTATACATGGAAAAGCGTGGATATTGGGACAATTGGAACCAGATTTTACGTCGGGCGGCTAAGGCGGCCGAACAAAATAATGATACAGGCAAAGGTATCAATTTGTCGGTGCTCCTGGCCCGTCTGCTATTTCAACAGAGTCGTTTCAAAGAGGCTGTCATTTGTTACCGGCAGACCCTACATTTGACCCGTCAACTCGGTGATCGATTTAATGAAGGCCGTATCTGCTCAAATTTAGGCTATTATTATATCGAACGGGGGCAGTGGTACCGGGCGGAAGCCCTATGCTGTCATGCTTTGAGCTTGTTTGAGCAGATAAATAGCGCTCATGGGCGGGCACATACCGAAAACCACCTCGGTATTTTATATACCTGGCAGCAGCGCTGGGATCAGGCGCAGAAGCATCTTGAGCAAGCCTGTAAACTGTGGAGTTCTATGCAAGATGAGTATGGTTTAATGCGCGGCTACATCAACTTAGGTGGACTTTATAACTGGATAAAATACCCTGACAAATCAATGTTCTATCTGGAAAAAGCGCTGCATCAAGCTCAACTAACCGGGGCCGAAACGGATATGGGGACGATCTATATGAATATGGGGGTTAGTTATCGGTTAGCCGGAGATTTTTCAATGGCTGAAAATTATGCCAAGCAAGCGGAAATAATCTTTCAACACTTTTCAAATACAACGGGATTAGCTCAAGTGTGGGATAATATGGGCGTGCTCTATTTTAAGCAAGGTAAGTTGCAAAAAGCTAACCAATATTTGGAGCGATCGCTAAATATGTGGCGAACCCTAAATAACAGAAAGGGTGAGATCAGAACCTTAATGGAAATGATCGAGTTTGAATTGGCTACCGGAAATTTACTACAAGCGCAGATTTTATTAAAAAAGGTAGAACAATTGATTGGGCAAAACCGGATGATGCAGTATCAAGACCTTCAAGAACGATTTATATATTACCATCAACAATTAGGTGAACATTCAACCGCTTAATTCGCTTATCTACTTTATTAAACCTCGTCACTATTAGCCAAAGATGTTGTGGCTTATTAGAAGGAAACCTAATAAGCCACAACAAACTAGCCATAGTTATTTAGCAGCCGCCCCCGGAACTGCCAGACGCTTCACATGCGTGAGCCTGGGGTGTTAGTGACAATCCGAGTACATCGGTTACAACTCCAGACGAAGCGGTTACCACTAAGGTTAAGGCAATTCCGGCTAAGATCGTGATGATTCGTTGCTTCAACATCTCAATTTACCTCCGTTTAGGTTAGAGGCTCACTGAGTATGGAGATCCCCACCGCCGCAGCGGTTCGCGCGCGTTCCCCAACGAGCAACTATTGATTTATTTGTTAAAGTTCGGCTCGAGCTTTTTGTCTTGCTGACATCCTCAGTCTATCAGCAAAAGTAGCCGGCGTACAGGAAAATTACCTCCTGATTAACTGAGGATCAGCGAAGGTTTTTTAATGATTGTAAGGGATAGGGGAAGATAATCGCTACGACATAATATTGGGGAGACAGCGGTTTTAATACCTTCGTCTTAAGCGGAAGAAACAGAACTGATGAATGGGTAGTTGGGTTTGTTGGAAGTATTGCGGGGTGATTTTGGCCAGTACACCAGGGTGGACATGCCTTACCAACAGGACTTACGCAAAAACCCAGGTGACAGTCACTTATTGTCAATAAATCAACATCTGAGTCGCTCAGATAGGTCGATTTAGCGTGTTCAAGTGACTGTCACCTTTGGGACTGCGTAAGTCCTGACCAATTGTAGTAAGAGCTTCAGTTGCTTAACTCGGGCGTGCTACTGCTAGCGACTTGCCCATTTAGTTCCGCCCTGGTGTATAGCCCAGTTGTAGCTTTCGCGGAAACGGAGAGATGATATGCTCCGTACTTAGAAGATTAAATCAGCTTAACGCTAAAGAATAAGTTCGTAGCCCAAACCTCGTCGTGTTTTGATGATTTCAATTGGATCTACACTCGAGTCAAGACTACGTAGTTTTCCTCGAATATTACTGATAGTTCGATCAAGATTATCATCGTCGAAGCCAGGATCATACCCTCGATTCCAAATGGCTTCAGAACAACTTTTACGGGTACAAACATCGCCGGTATGTCGATAGAGGTGATACATAAGTCGAAATTCTTGAGCTGTTAAATCAATTTGTTGTTGGTTCCAGAAGAAAACCATCGCTCGTTCGTCGTAACGGAGTTGACTTTGTACAGGCGCTGTTGGATCAGGATCGTGGAATCGTAATAAAGGGGTTGGCATTCCCAATCCAATTACATCATCATTTTGCAGCAAGTGGGGTTCAAGAATTCGACGTCCGCTGACAAACGTCCCATTGGCGCTATTCATGTCGTGCAAAACATAACGTGGACCCTCAAGTTCTATCTTAGCGTGAAGCCGAGATACAGTTTGTAGGGGCGTAACGACATCGCACATAGAAGAGCGACCTATAGTACAGACATCATTCTCCAAAATAAATTCGGCGGGTTGTACATCCTGATGAAGCCTAAACAACTTGGCAGGTTGAACCGAAGGAGATAATGATTTCACCCCTTTTTGCCTCTTTAATGACTCCATATCCCACATAAGCTCATAATTCGCTGTCGAAAATGGGTCGTTACCTAAATAAGGTAATTAACGTTCCACCAGTCTTACCTTCTGATTATACCAGTTCAAGAAAGTTGATATCGACAGGCTAATCGTCAAATAAGAAATCATGAAAATAATAATCACCTGAACCGCAAAGCCAGATTGGTTAAGCACTGTATTGCCGACACTCACTAAATCTGGATAACCAATAGCTACAGCCAAGCTAGAGTTTTTGGTCAAGTTTAAATACTGGCTGGTCATGGGGGGAATAATAACCCGCATAGCCTGCGGCAAGACAATTAAGCGTAGGCGTTGAGTTTCGTTAAGGCCTAAGGCCCGGGCTGCTTCGGTTTGGCCTTTGGAAACGGACAGGATACCCGCTCTCACAATTTCAGCCGCATAGGAACCGGTGTAGACAATCAGGCCAATCAATAACGCAGCAAATTCAGGAGATAATTTAAGCCCGCCTTGAATATTAAATCCGGCGGGAGCCGGTGTATTCATAACTAATGGCGGAACATTCACCCTTTGAAGTTCGTGGGCGTCTGGGGCCTCTAAGATAGAGCGTTCGGCGGCTAGTTCGGCTTGAGTACCGGCCAGAATATCACAATCACCGCTGGCATAGGCGCTGCCGGCCTGACGCATACTATCAGAACTCTTAATATCAACCGGAATATGACGCTGTCGAAGCTGGCTGGCCGCATTGATTTCGGCGGCGCTGTTCTCTATAGAGCACAGCGTAACCGCCCCATTATCGAGAATATCCAGCCGATTGTTGACTATTTCAGCCTCTTCAGGGGTTAGAGCGCCTGAGTCTAATAGCCCTTTTAATTCTGCTTGATAGGCCCCGACGCTGGCGGTGGAGTCTAGGCTATTGACCGTAGCGGCGCTAAGCCCTGACTCTCTAAGCGCATTCGTATCCAAGCTGGCCAGATAGATACCTTCAAAATCATCAAATCCCTGGATGTTCTTGGATGTGCTGACCATAATAGCTTGATCGCTTACAAATGTCGTTGTAACCAACCAGCCAATAAACACAACGATAAGAAAAGCAAAAACAGCGGTTCCGAGTTTGTTGCGAGGCTCACCGGTTTGTTCTTCTTGACGGCTCTGAATTGTCCAGAGCACCATAACCAAAATAACACCTAAAATAATGAAGGCCAACCATATAGGGAACCCGCTGGTTGCTGTTAAGCCCGGTATCGCAATACCTCGATTATTCAGATAGACCGGCAGGCCGAAAATCTGGGCGCTGTCTCGGACGGCGGGTAATTTGAGAATAACAGCGAAGTAGATGAAAAAAAGGAGAACTAAAAGGGGGACATTTCGCACAATTTCAATATAGACAGTCGCGATACGGCTGATCAGCCAGTTGCTCGACAGCCGGGCGATCCCGACCACGATTCCTAACAAGGTTGTGAGCACAATACCGATCAAAGAGACCCGAATTGTATTGACCACACCCACCCACAGCGCTCGACCAAACGTATCGGTAGCCTCGTATTCAATGCCCTCAGCAATATCAAAAGCGGCAGTACTGTTGAGAAAATCAAAACCTACTTGTAACCCTTGATTTTCCGCATTCTCGACAAAGTTGTTAATCAGCCAGGCGAAGAAAACGATAACCAGCATTGTAACAACAATTTGTCCGATTATGCCTAAAACTCGAACGTCTCGCCAAAAAGGAATGGATGCTTCTTGCTTAATGTTTGGGGAAGTTGATGCCATCTATCTCCTCATCCTGTTTATGACCTAAAACACAGCCCGGCAATTTTGCCGGGCTGTGTTTACCCAATAATTTTTAACGGAACGGGGGCGAGTACATCAAGCCGCCCTCAGTCCACAAAGCATTCTGACCACGGGGTAAGTTGAAAACGGTGTCAGGCCCCAGGTTGCGATCATAAATTTCGCCGTAGTTGCCGACTTGGCTAATGACCTTGACCATAAAGTCGTTGTCAAGCCCCAAGCCTTGGCCTAAATCACCTTCAACGCCCAAGAGGTTGCGAACAACGGGATCTTCGCTGGTGGCTGCCATTTCCTCAACATTGGCTGAGGTAATACCCAATTCTTCGGCATCGATCACGCCAAACGTGACCCATTTGACAATGTCAAACCACTGATCATCTCCGTGACGAACCACCGGGGCCAAAGGCTCTTTCGACATCGTTTCTTCTAAAATAACGTGAGCCTCCGGGTCGGGCAGTTGCGTTCGTGAAGAAACCAGCCCCGATTTATCGGTGGTGAAGCCATCGCAGCGGCCTTCGGCATAAGCCGCCAGAGTGGCGGGCTGGTCGGCCAAAACTACAGGCTCGTAGCTCACATCCAAGGCCCGCATCACATCGGCCAGGTTCTTTTCAGTGGTGGTTCCCTGCTGTACGCAGACAGTGGCTCCTTCCAAATCGGCCAGAGTTTTAATACCAGAATCGGTCCGAACCATCATGCCTTGCCCATCATAGAAGTTGACCGGAGCAAAGTTGAAACCAAGAGAGGTGTCACGGCTGATTGTCCAGGTGGTGTTACGGACCAGTACATCAACTTCACCGGCTTGCAGTACCGGGAAGCGGTCAGTGCCTGAAGTGGCGCGAACTTCGATAGCTTCAGCATCGCCTAAAACGGCGGCAGCAATAGCTTTGCAGAAATCAATATCAAAACCGGCAAATTCATTGGTATCGGGATCAAGAAATCCAAAGCCAGGCACACTGGCATTCCCGCCGCAGTTCAGCACACCGCGATCTTTAACAATAGATAATGTGCTTCCACTTGTTTGAGCTGCCGGGGCCGCGGTTTCCTCAGTCGTTTCTTCGGCAACGGTCTCTTCGGTAGCTTCGGCCACTGCTTCTCCTGAAGCTGCTTCTTCGGTGGCTTCGGCAACTTCGGCCTCTACGTTAACTTCTTTTTCGACTTCCTGAGTTACCACTTTTTCGACTTCAACAGTGACTACTTTTTCAACAACTGGGGCGCCCCCGCAGGCCGACAATAAAAGGCTTAATCCTAAAAATAAAATGGTTGAAACTATTACGTTCTTCTTCATGCTTATTTGACTTCTCCTCATTTAATATTTGAATGATTTAATCTGAAATTACTATCGTACGTAAATTCAACAAAACTTGGGTAAGATTTGTTATTACGTCTCCTCCTTTCTGAATTTGAGACGGCCCCGTAGCCATTCGTGTCACAAGAAGTCGACATTAGGTTGTGGAAAATATTTTTTAAAGCGTGGTCTTGAGGTTTGAAAACTTAGCAACAAATTTGGCCGATTATAGCAGTAAATGAATAATCGGTCAACTACACAAGTTATGCGCCTGTAAAAACAGTTGTGTGCCTATTGCGCCGTGTGATATAATGTCTACGTAACGAATTTATTAAATAACCAGGTGACGGGTACTTTTGCGTGTTGAGAACGCTTAGCGGCGTTCAACGCTGCACTTAAACGCCGATCACCTGAACTGTTACTAAGAAATTTGTCATGGCTGGAGCAAAATTTTGACCGAAAAACGCGGAACTCTGGGTAAACGATTTCCTTCTAATCAACTCACATTGGCGCTCAACAAGGCTACCTTATTGATGAGGGCCAAGCGAAAACAAGTCATGACAGCGGAAATGCTGCTTCAGGCTTTTCTTGAACTGCCTCACACCGAAGCTTACCAACTTCTCCAAACCTTCAGCCGCGAACGCGGTTTTGATTGGAACAGTCTGGTCTATGACGTTGAGCGCTCGGCCAGTGAGCGACAGGCCCGGGATGAACGGTTCGATTTCGTAACAAACAATAACCTGCGCGTTCCCCTCAGCGATGAAATCCTAACCGTCATCGACGAAGGTTTAACCCTGGCCGAGTCACAAGGCAAAAAACAGTGCAACACAGCGCACGCGCTGGCCATCATGTCGAAGATTAAAGTGGGAACGCACTGGCTGCTCACCAAACGAGGTATCACCTACCAAGCCATTCTTGAAACGATGGCCAGCCCCTCAGTCGTGGTCGATGGGCTCAACTTTGTCGATCTGGTCGCTAAAGCCAAAAGCGGCAGCTTAGGGCCGATCTACTTGCGGACAGACTTGCTGGCTAATTTAACTAATCTGCTGTCGATGACGGTCAATCGTCACCTGATCTTGCTGGGTCCTACCGGGGTAGGTAAGCGGTCACTGGTTTTGGGTCTGGCCAAACTATTAGCCCAAAACCAAGGGCCGACCGGTATCAAATCCGTCATTCAACTTAACGAACAGGCCCTGGTCGATGACGATTACGCCGTGTTACAAGCCGGTTTGGCCGCGGCTAAAGCAGGTGTTCTATTTTTGCCCGATATTATCCGATTTTTTAATGGCGGCTCCCAACTGGCTTTTAATGAACTGCAAAAAGCGTTATTGGGTAATGAGTTGGCTATTATCGGCACCGCCACCGATGATCAGTTTGCGAAATTATCCAAATTAAATTTGGTCACCGATCGCACCCACCCCTTCAAAGTTCCGCCGGCTACAGTCGCTGAAACCACGGAGATCCTTAAGACCTTAAGGCCAGCTTTTGAAGCGGATTATAAAATCAAAATTACACCCGAAAGCCTAACTGAAACGGCCCGGCTGGCGGGTCGGTATTACACGGTTGAGCCGCTGCCCGGAGCCGCTGTCCACCTGCTCCATCGCGCCTGCGCCCAATTAAAGGTCGATGTTGAAGTCGACTCAGGTGGCCAGGTCGCGCAAGACGGCCAGCTCGATGTGGATGATGTGATGCACGCCGCCAGCCGGCTGACCGGTATTCCTATCGCCAATATGCAAGCCGATGAGCGTGAGCGATACAAAAATATGGCCGATCATCTTCACAAGCGCATCATCGGCCAGGATGAAGCGGTGCAGGCGCTAAGCCAGGCGGTTAAAATGGCCCGCGTCGGCTTAAAAGATCCCAAACGGCCGATCGGCTCGTTTATGTTTTTAGGTCCAACCGGGGTTGGTAAAACGGAGTTAGCCAAGGCCCTGGCCGAATTCATGTTTGGCACCGAGAATGCGCTTATCACCCTGGATATGAGCGAATATATGGAAGCCTCGTCCGTCAACCGGTTAATCGGTTCGCCGCCGGGCTATGTCGGCTATGAAGCCGGCGGGCAACTAACCGACGCTGTTCGCGAGCGCCCATACAGCGTGGTGCTGTTTGATGAAATCGAGAAAGCCAACGTCAAGGTTTTTGACATTTTGCTGCAAGTTTTGGACGAGGGGCGCTTAACCGATGGTAAAGGCACCACGGTCAGTTTCAGCGAGTGTGTCATTTTGATGACCAGCAACATCGGCGGGCGCTTCTTGGCCGATCCCTCCTTGGATGAAGCCATAGCTCGCGAGGCTGCGGAAGAGGCCGTTAAAGAGCATTTCCGGCCCGAATTTTTGAACCGGCTCGACGATATTATTTTCTTCCACCTGCTCACCCCTGAAAATCTTCGCGACATTATGGATTTGCTGCTGAAAAGTGAGAAACGACTGGTGGCTGAGCGCGATCTAACCCTGGAGATCTCCGAGTCGGCCAAAACCTGGCTGCTTGAACAAAACGACCAGCCGGAATGGGGCGCCCGGCCGCTGCGCCGCATTATCCAGAAACACCTGCGTGAACCGTTAGCCGATTTTCTCCTGGAGGAAAACCCGTCTCCTGGAACAATTTTGAAAGTTCAAAAGCAAAAAAACGGCGGTTTAAAGTTTGTCCAAACAAAACCTAAAAGTTAGATCGTTAGTTGGATAGTTGGCTGGAAATTACGCGGCCACCAACCAATTATCTAACCAACTAACCAATCATAGAGAGGAGGGGAGAGACTAGGCGGTAGGAAAATTAACATTATTCAGATCTTCACCAACCTATCTCTCTCTCATTCAAGGAGCTAGACAATGGAGTCTATCAATATCGATGCCGAAACGTTAGCTTATATTAAAAGTGAGTCTGAATTTAGTCAGGCTCGGCTCAAAGGATTTTTAGAAATTGTTATGGGTCTCATCACCGGACATAACATGCATTTACTCTCCTTTGATGAGATTGTAGAGAAACTGCGCCTAACCCAATCAACCTACAAAGGCTTACAAGATATCCCGCTTGACCACATTGCCGGCAGCACTGGCCGGTATGAAGACTTCACCCGCCACTTTCTGCCTCGTACCGGTGATAGACGGGATAAGGAACGCTGGCGGAATATTTACACCTTGGCTGCAACTGGCAAGGGGTTTCCGCCTATTGATGTATATAAAGTCGACCAAGTCTACTTTGTCAAAGATGGCAATCATCGGGTTTCAGTCGCCCGCAAATTGGGGTGGCCAACCATTCAAGCCTATGTGACCGAACTGCCCAGCTCTATCTCTTTGGAGCCGGATGTTGCCCCTAGAGAGTTGCTGATTAAAGAAGAGTGTGCCTATTTTTTAGAGCAAACCCATCTGGACCAAACCCGCCCCGACTCTAAACATCATATTGACTTCACGGAGCTGGGTGGCTATCGCAACCTGCTTCATCATATCGAACTTCATCGTAATTTGCTATCATTGTTGTTGGCTTCAGCTCCAGCTCAACCTAAATTACCCGTTTCACTGCCTGAGACCGCAGCAGATTGGTATGACAATGTCTACCTGCCGATCTCGGCTGCTGTGCGTACCTTAGGGGTAATCAGCCATTTTCCCAACCGCTCTGAAACCGATTTATACATGTGGCTCATTCAGCACCAGGCCGAGTTGCGGGAGCAGCACGATCTGGCTAAACTTCAACTGTCTGAGATTGTTCAGGAATTTTTGACCCATTTGCGTAAGGAAGAGTGAAAATAATCAAGAATGAATGCTTTAACGATGGTTAAAGCCATCATGACATCGCCGTGGAAAAATTTTCTATTTTGGACCGGAGCTATCCTACTAATTATTCTGGCGACGGTTTTTTATCAACCTGCTGCGGCTAAAACTGGCTCGCTGTTGGTCTGGACCCGGGAGCGGGTCTATATTATGGATATCGACACGCTAAATTTAGAGCGTGTTGGTCCGGCTACAGCCCGTGAATCAATTACACCCTCGCCCGGCTGTTTGGGACAAACTCCTGGTCCATGCTGGGTCGCTGTCAGCGACCGTCTCTACAAAGTTGCCGCCGGCGCCGGGGATAGCGGTCAGGCCCGGCTGCCGATCGGTGACGGTTATCGCTGGATTGATAGTGCTGTCAGTTGGTCGCCCGATGGACTTCATCTGGCCTATGGTGTAGCTGATCGACAGAGCAACCAGACTGAACTGCGTGTTTACGACCCGATCTCTCAAGAAATAAAAATCAAGGCCGCCAACATCGACCCAACGGTGGCGGTGGCCTGGACAGCGGCTTGCGCCGAGGGGTTAAACGCCTCCGGATGTAAATTAGGCTATAAACAACTGCCCAATCGAGCCGAAAAGGAGGTCTCCCCCTGGCTTATCAGTTTTGAGCCGGCGACAGCGGCGGTTGAGAAGTGGCCGCTCTCCACAGACGAGATTTTCGAACTTCGCTGGTCGGCCGACGATGTGCTGCTTTACAGCCATCCCAAACGGTTTTTTAGTCGCAGCATTGATCACACCCCGGCCTATCACATTCCCTCCGGCAGCCAACTGGCGAATATGTCGCCGGATAGTCGCTATACCCTTTATTACCAACCGTTTCGGTTAAAAGACTGTCCATCGGATAATGAGGCAGATGACTGCCTGCACTTGGGAGTGTGGTTGATTTCTACCCAAGAGCTTGATCCGACCAAAACGTTGATCTACAGCACGCCATTCGTAGAGCACGATCAAGGGCTAAACTTTATTCCTGTCTGGTCCCCCAGAGGCGACTCATTTGTCTTTTTTCAAGAAGGGCAGCTGATTTACTATAATTTAGCCGAGGCGGAAGCTACTATCTGGTATCACTCGATCAACGGGAAGCTGAGATCACTTCCGGTTTTTTCACCAAATGAAGAAGCGGTGGCCTTTGTTGATGATGAAGGGCAGGGGTTTTCTGAATACCGGTTGGTCATCGTTAATCCCAAACTCCAACCGGTGGAGCATATTATTGAAACAGACAGCGGTTTCAAAGTGCTGGCTTGGCTGCCAAACTAGGAATGATGAAAGGGCGTAGGCACGTCTTGCCAAGAAAACAGGAGTGACGTGTCACTCCTGTTTTTCATTCTTTTTATCTATTCAACTTGAAATGGGAATAACTAAAAGTTATCGCGCTGAGTATTCTTTTAGCGCGGTTTCTTCATCCCACGTTTCATCTAATTTCTTAGCAACTGAAGAGGCGACTTCCCTGGCCGTGCCTTCCATTTCCAACTCCTCGCCCCACTTGAACATTGAGGTATACTGGGCTGCACTCTTATGGCCTGCGCGTGTCGAGGCTGTTTCGACCGCTTCTTGAAAACGCGGCGGCAGGTTTTCCCGAACGGTACCGTTTACATCTGTAGCTTTTACGCCCAGGGGGATGTGTTCCCAGTACAAAATTTGATATCTTGCCACTTACTTCGCCTCCCATAGGGTTTGAGCAGTTACGTGAATTCAGTTGAACACACTGACTCACCGGGAAGGGGCAAATCTCCATTAATTTGGATCAGCCACTCCCCCTGATCGACTGAAATTAATTACTTCAACTATCCTAACCGATTACCTCTTATTATATAACTTTGTCAGGATTTTTCAAGCAAAAACGATAGCATATTTGACCTATTTACTCTTAATACGTTGAAAACTTAGAGTTTGATTAGAAACAGGTCAAAATTCTTGAAAAATCCGGTTAAGTTGGCTAAAATTAAACTTGATTCGTGAGGATTAGTTGCTTATGGGCGACAGCAGCTAATCTCTTTTTTTTGAAAAAAACAAAATTACGTTTGGAGGTCCGGCGATTTACATGGAAATGACAGCGATACGCCAACTCAATGAAGCCGTTGAAAGAGAGGCAATGTTTTTGCAAGGTCTCATTGCCGAAGTGAACAAAGTTATCGTCGGCCAGGAAAAGCTGATCGAGCGTTTGCTCATCGGTCTATTGGCCGATGGTCACGTTTTATTAGAAGGGGTGCCTGGTCTGGCTAAAACATTGGCTGTTAAAACCCTGGCCCAGGCGGTTCAGGGGCAGTTTCAACGGATTCAGTTCACGCCTGATCTACTCCCGGCCGACTTAATCGGGACCGAAATTTATAACCCTCGTACTAATGAATTTACCCCCCATCTTGGCCCTATTTTTGCCAACTTTATTCTGGCCGATGAAATCAACCGGGCGCCGGCTAAAGTGCAAAGCGCTCTACTCGAGGCGATGCAAGAGCGGCAAGTAACCATTAGTAATGAAACTTATTTGCTGCCGGAGCCATTTTTGGTTTTGGCTACCCAAAACCCTATCGAACAGGAAGGGACCTATCCCTTACCAGAGGCCCAAGTTGACCGCTTTATGCTTAAGGTCATTGTAGGTTATCCCACGCGTGGGGAAGAGCGGGTCATAATGGACCGCATGACCGGAGCAGATTTGCCCCAGGTCCGGCCTATTACCACACCGGAAGAACTGCTGCACGCCCGGGATGTAGTTCGCCAGATCTATGTGGATGAAAAGATTAAAGATTATGTCCTCGATCTGATCTTCGCCACTCGCTATCCAGCCCAGAGTGGTTTAGCTGATTTACAGCCACTGTTGAATTTTGGGGCCTCACCGCGCGCCACTATTTATCTGATTATGGCTGCTCGGGCTCATGCCTTTTTGAAAGGACGAGGTTTTGTGACTCCGGAAGATATCAAGCAAATCGCGCCCGATATTCTACGCCATCGCATTGTAATTAGCTACGAAGCCGAAGCAGAAGAGATCACCAGCGCCGATATCGTACAGCGTATCCTGGACCAAATTGAAGTTCCCTAGAAAACAACGATGAAGGATGTATGATAGAGAATCAATGAGGCGTATTTGAAAGAGATTAATCAGGCCTTGTCGATCTTTATCATCTAAATAGATCGGTTATGTTAACCCAAGAGCTTATCAAAAAAATCCGGCGGATCGAAATCCGGACTCGTCGATTAGTTAATACCAGCTTTGCCGGTGAATATCATGCCATTTTCAAAGGCCGGGGTATCGAATTTGACGAAGTACGGCCCTACCGGCCTGGTGATGAAGTCCGTACCATCGATTGGAATGTCACAGCTCGTACCGGAGAGCTTTTTGTCAAACGCTATATCGAAGAGCGAGAATTGACGGTCATGCTGCTGGTCGATGCCAGCGCCTCGGGTCAATTCGGCACATCTACTCGCTTCAAACGAGAAATTGCCGCCGAACTAGCCGCGGTCCTGGCATTTTCAGCCATTTCTAATAATGATAAAGTAGGATTATTAGTATTTACTGACCAAATTGAGCTGTTTATTACCCCGCGCAAGGGGAAACGGCACGTCCTGCGCCTGATCCGCGATTTGCTGGCATTCCAGCCCCAAGGCCGCCGAACAAACTTAAAGCTGGGGTTGGAAACGCTCAATCATATGCTCAAGCGGCGCAGTATTATTTTTCTTTTGTCAGACTTTCTAACGCCGCCCGATAGCTATCGCTCCATTTTGCAGGTCAGCAACCGCCGGCACGATGTCATCGCCATCACGTTGACCGATCCCCGCGAACAAGAGTTTCCCAATGTGGGGTTAATCGCCATTGAAGATGCGGAAACTGGCGATATTCAACTGGTTGATACCGGTAACCGCAAATGGCGCGAAGAGTTCAAAGAACGGGTCACTGAATTGCATACGGCTCGAGAGCGCGTTTTTCGGAAGGCCAAAGTAGACCGTATTGACATCACCACCGACAGCGATTACGTGATTCCGCTGACTAACTTCTTTGAGCAGCGAGCCAGACGCATGCGGCGATAAGTCGATCTATGAAGAGCTTAAAACCGACCCTTTTAAGATTAATATCAACTCTAGGTATTCTGGCGGCGCTGTGGATCCTCTTCCTCACCGTTGCGGCGGCTCAATCTTTCGACGCGAAAGTGAGCTTTTTTTATGTACCGCCGCCGGATGACCAGGCCTTTCATGTGGGTGATCGCATCACCCTTCGCTTAGAAGTCCGGCACCCCGCCGACTCTTATGTAGAAATGCCCACCTTGCCTGAAGGTGAATCCTGGGGCGACTTCGAGGTAGTCTCCCAATCTGAGCCGGAAGTGTCCCGGCGGGGCGACAATGTGGCCATTACCCGCAAAGATATTGTGGTCACCTTGTTTGAGCCGGGCCAATATCAAACTCCACGCCTGCTAGTTACTCACCTGTTAACCGATGGCACCTCAGAAGAGTTAGCTGCTCCCGTCATTCAGTTAAATATTGACAGTATTTTAGTAGAAGACGACACCGAACTGCGGGATATAAAAGAGCAAGCCATCCTGCCTGTGCCTCCCATTTGGCCGTGGGTGCTACTGTCCATTCTAGTGGCTTTGCCGATTGCCGGGCTTATTGCAGCCGGTGGTTTTTGGCTTTATCATCGCTTAAAGCAGCGTCATCAACTCATCGACATGCCCGTACCGGCGCCAATCGATACCCGCCCCCCGGAAGTCATCGCCTATGCCGAGTTGGATCGAATTGAGGCGCTCAACCTGCCGGCTAAAGAACTATATAAGGATCATTATACCCTGGTTACCGATTGTTTGCGCCGCTACATTGAGGGACGCTATCAGATTCCAGCCTTAGAACGAACCACTGATGAGTTGCGCCTGACGTTCATGCATTCTGCTTCAATTAAAGATCAACGGCGTAAATTTATTGAAATCTTTACCCAAAGTGATTTGGTCAAATTTGCCCGGTTTCGGCCTCAATTAGAGGATGCTTACGAGCTGATCCAACAAGCGCGCAAAATTATTCAATCGACTACGCCGATACTTGAGCCGCCTGATGATCAAATACCCAAGGAAACAGTGGAGGAGGTCACGGCATGATTTTTCGATTTGCGACCCCTTGGCTGCTGTTACTGCTGTTGGTTCCGCTGGGAATTATCATCCAATCGATCCGACATCGCCGAAGTAAGACCATATCCACCTTACAATACTCTGATCTCCGGTTGACTACCCATCTCGTCCCTTCAATCCGGCCGCGGCTGCGCTTCATTTTGCCGGTTTTAAGAATTATCGCCTTGGTGTTGTTGATTTTGGCCCTGGCCCGTCCCCAATCCGGCAGCGCGCGCGAGATTATCTCTGGGGAAGGAGTTGATATCAGCATTGTGTTAGATATTTCCGGGAGTATGGCCGCTCTCGATTTTGAGCCGAATCGTCTGGGTGCGGCCAAGCAGGTTATCCACTCGTTTATCGATGATCGCCAGTATGATCGGATTGGGTTTGTTATTTTCGCGACTGAGGCTTTTAGCCAAGTCCCGCCTACCCTGGATTACGATGTCCTCAAGCGCATCCTTGACGAAACCCAGGTGTCATGGGATATAGGCCTGGACAGCGGTACAGCCATCGGCTTGGGGTTGGCAAATGGGGCCAACATGCTGCGTGACTCCGAAGCTGAAAGCCGGGTTATTATTCTGTTGACCGACGGGGCGAATAACTCTGGGCAAATCGACCCACTGACGGCGGCTGAAATAGCCAAGGCGCTTGATATTAGAGTCTACACCATTGGAGCCGCCCGGCCCGGTCCGGCTGCCCTCCCATTTCCCGATGGGCGGATCGAATATCGCGATTCTGAAATAGATGAAGAAACGCTCAAAGAAATCGCTGATATTACCGGCGGCCTTTATTTTAGAGCGGAAGATGAGCTTGGCTTACAAGAAATTTATGATACTATTAATGAATTAGAGCGATCTCAAGTAGAAGTCAAAACGTTCACCCGTTACAGCGAGCTAGCGGTCTGGTTTATTTTACCCGCTGCATTTTTGTTGGTTTTAGAAGCGCTTCTCCGCCGGACGCTGCTCCGTAAAATACCATAAACCATGCTAAGAATTTTTGCCGAACCGTCATTTTTATTATGTTTTATCCCGTTGAGCTTGGTCGGAGCCTTGATTTATCTTTTGTCTAAACGCCATCGATTGGCTATCGCTCGGTTGGGGTCGCCAGAGTTGATTGCCCGGCTCAGTGCTAGCGTCAATTGGCGGGGGCGTCGCTGGCAAAGCCGGCTGTGGTTCATCGCTCTTATCTTTGTGGTCTTGGCCCTGGCCCGGCCTCGCTGGGGCAGCCAGGTTGAATACATCGAGCGGCGTGGTGTTGAGGTAATGGTCGCTCTCGATGTCTCGGAAAGTATGCTGGCTGAGGACTTTAAACCGAATCGACTGGCCCGGGCTAAACTGGAAATTTCGGAATTGATGGACCGCCTCGAAGGCAACGAACTGGGATTGGTATTATTCTCTGGCGCTGCGTTTGTGCAGTTTCCACTCACGTCAGATTTTGCCACAGCCCGTACTTTCCTGGATGCGGCTTATCCCGGTATTATCTCTCGGCCGGGTACCGATATTGCTGAGGCGATACAAGTGGCCATTAATGGCTTTAATGAGGAACGCGCTACCCAAAAGGTTATCATTATATTAACTGATGGGGAAAATCATCGGACTGATGTGTTAGGTGCGGCCCAAACTGCCGCCGATCAAGGTATTATCATCTACACGGTGGGCTTTGGTTCCCCCGACGGCGAACCCATTCCACAATATGACCATCTGGGTAATCTCATCGAATATAAAAAAGATAGTAGTGGCCAAACCGTATTAACTCGGCTGGATGAAACCACTTTGCAGGAAATAGCCGCTATTACGAATGGGGCCTATTTTCGGGCGGCTCCGAACGGAAGAGAAGTCGATTTGTTAGCCGACGAGATTGGCCGGCTTCAAACCAGCGAATTGGAAAGCCGCTTTGAAACTCGAGGTATCGAGCGATTCCAATGGTTTTTAGGTATCGCCGTGATGGCGCTTATTATTCATGAATTGATTCCGGATCGCGCGTGGGCTAGGGCCGTCAGAACGCCATCTGAAGGTTTAAGCGATAGTCGTGTGAAACAGCCGACATAGTTCGGCGTTCTATTCAAACTCAAAGGGCGTGACCCATGAGATCACCTTATTTTTTAACAATAGTATTCGCCGGTTTAGTTACGCTAACTGCTTGCGGTTCCACCGCCGCCCGCTATAATAACCAGGGCAATGAAGCGTTCAAGGAAAACAACTATCTCGAAGCGTTGGAAGATTATACCGCTGCTAAACAGGAAAACCCTGATCTGGCCGAGCCTTACTACAATTCCGGCAATACTTACTACCGCCAGGGCCAGTACGAATCAGCCGAGATGCAGACTAAACAGTCGATTCGCTCTACTGAGCGAGAGGAAAATCAGGCGTTAGCTCAAAACTCCTACTATAATTTGGGCAATAGCTATTTTCAAACGCAGCAGTGGTCTGAGGCAATCGATGCCTATAAAGAGGCCCTGCGCCTCAATCCCGATGATCAAGATGCCAAATACAATCTTGAGTTGGCCTTGAAAAATCAAGAGCAAGAACAACAACAGCAACAACAGCAAGGCGGCGGCCAACCGCCGCCACCCGAAGGTCAAGATCAACCCAACCAGGGTGGCCAGCAAGGCGATCAACCTAATCAGGGCCAAAACGGCGATCAGGATCAGCAAGGTGGGGGAGGCCAACCCGAACAGAATGATGATGGCCAATCCGGCTCGAATCAAGATCAACCTCAGAATAGTGGTGGGCAGCGCGGTTTGACCCCAAGTGAGGCCGAGCAGCTTTTGGATGCGTTAGGTCAAGACAGCCAAACCTTACAAGAACGATTGCAAGAGGGCTTTTTTGCTCCCGGCTTGCCGCCGGCCGAAGATTGGTAAACTTAAATGACGAACGCCACATCCCATATCGTTAAGAAAAAATCGAATTCGCTTACTGTTGCTTTACTCCTGGTCGGGTTGCTTTCGATTTTACTCACCTCTCCCAGCAACGCTCAATCGCCCATTACCGCCAGAGTTGATCGCAACACGTTGACTGTTGATGAACAAGTGGTCCTCACCGTGACTGTGACCGGTGATTTTTTAAAAATTCCTCAGCCGGATCTAACCAACTTGGGTGAATTTATTGTGGTTAGTAGTAGTGCCTCCACTCAAGTCAGCATTGTTAACGGTCAGATGACCTCTCAGGGTGTTTATTTATATCGCCTCCAGCCGTTACGCGAGGGTACGGTGGAAATCGGTTCGATTAGTGTCAATATTGATGGCCAACTATACCAGACCGATCCCATTCAACTGGAAGTTTTTGGCGGTGGTACGCCGATCATGCCGCCCAATCAAGCCAATCCCGATACGGATGCCCCTAAACTTTTACCGGGCGAAGAATTTTTTGTTAAAGCTAAAGTCGATAATACAAACCCTTTTTTAGGGCAACAGATCATCTACACCTTCCAAATTTATCAGGCCTCAGGCTTTGCCTTCGGCCAGCCGGATTATACCCCTCCCTCGTTTACCGATTTTTGGAGCCACGAGATTATTGCGCCGCTTCATCACCCGGAGGAAGTTAACGGCAACACCTACATGGTTACGGAAATTATAACCGCCCTTTTTCCGGCCAATTTAGGCTCGATCACCATTGAACCGGCTAGCCTGGTTATTCCCGGCAGCTTGCTTAGCCCTGATATTCGTCTGGAAACCGAACCGGTCACAGTCGAGGTTAGATCCCTTCCGGAACAGGATAAACCTGAAGATTTCAGCGGGGCGGTGGGACAATATACCATCGAAGCTAGCCTCAGCGACTCTCAGGTTGTTGTAAACCATCCTCTGACCCTGATAGTGGCTATTAAAGGTACAGGTAATATTCAAACGCTGGCTGAACCAACCCTGCCTGAAATGGATAAGTGGCGTATGTTTGAAAGTAAATCCTTTACCGATATTGATGCTAGCAACGGCCAGGTAACGGGTACGCGTACCTTTGAGCGGTTGGTTGTGCCGGGGCAGGCCGGTGAACTGATCTTCGAACCGGTCAGCTTTAGTTATTATGATCCGGATGCGCAAGCCTATAATACCATTCGTACCGAGCCTATTCCGGTTACCGTTTTGCCCGATGACTCCCAGCCGGCTTTGCCTACTGTAGTCGATTTCAACAATGAAGAGCAGCCCGTTAATTTGCTCGCTTCAGATATTCGACATATTAAGCCGGTACCGACCTCATTGAATGTAGGGCCGGCCTTATCCGTGATCGGCCAGGTCGTCTATTGGATGGCCTGGATCGTCCCCCTTTTCTTAGTGGCCGGGGTTCAGATCTGGCAGCACCGGCAGCAGCGATTGCAGAAAGACCCGGCCTTTGCTCGTGATTATCGAGCTAAACGTCAGGCCCTCAATATCTTAAATGACGCCAAAACTGTCGGTTCGAAAGAACAAGCTGCTGCCGCCGGTCGGGCATTGTTGGGCTACCTGTCCGATAAACTTAACAAACCAACCACCGGCCTCACAACCGGCGGATTAATTCAACTCTTGCGGGCGTCACGCTTGCAGACCAGGCAAATTGAACGAATTGAAGCCCTGCTTCACCAGATTGATATTGGCCGTTTTGCCCCGATTTCAGCCGGAGACGCCGAGTCAATTATCCTGGAAACCCAACATCTTATTGATGAGCTGGAAAAGACATTCAGCCGGCGGCGAAAACGGTGATGGTCATGGTTCAATATCTATTTTCAACACGGGTGTGGTTAGTTGGGATTGCTTTAATGCTCGGCTTGGTGGTAACGGTCTCCACCGTGTCGGCCCAGGCCGTGAGTCCAACTGAAGCTATGACAGCCGGTAATCAAAGTTATGAGGCCGGAGATTACACTCAAGCGGTTGAGATTTATGAGACCATGGTCGCTGCCGGTATTCAAGACAGCGCTTTATATTACAATTTGGGCAACGCCTATTTCAAACAAGGCCATCTAGGCCAAGCGATCCTCAATTACCGGCGGGCTTACCGTCTCGATCCCCGCGATGTAGATAATAATGCCAATTTGGCGCTGGCCCGCAGTCAAGCCCTAGACAAGTTGGAAGCTGCCAATGACGGCGCTATGACCAATTTCGTCCGGGTCGCCGAAGATTGGCTGACACTCAACGAGGCTTCAATGCTGGCCTTGGTTTTGTGGCTTCTCTTGTGCGGGCTAGCTGTTGTGGCTATCCTGTTGCCGCGATTTAGACAGGTCAGCCTGTGGACGATGGTGGTGATTGGCCTATTTTTGATCGTAGGGGTGATCTCCATTGCCAACCGTCTTTACAATGAATACGCCTATCCTCCTGCCGTGGTTGTGGCCGAGCAGGTTAGTGTGATGAGCGGCCCTGGCGGCGCCGATCAGTATGTGGTCGAATTTGATCTTCACGCCGGAGCCGAAGTCACCCAATTAGAAAGCCACGACAACTGGCGGCGAGTCTCCCTCCCCGGCCACGATTTTCAAGGCTGGGTTTCCGCCGATGCCCTGGAGTTAGTTAATGCGAATTAGGGAAACAGTCACCTGAATCAAAAAGAGCCAGCCATTCCCCGATGATGACTGGCTCTTTTATGTCTTCCTTAACGCAATTTGATGTGCAGTTCCTTGAGCTGTTCTTCAGTAACCTCGGTCGGAGCGCCGGCCATAAGATCCATCGCGGCCTGGCTCTTGGGAAAAGCGATCACCTCGCGAATATTTGGCTCGCCCGCCAGTAACATCACCAGCCGGTCGATACCGGAGGCGATCCCGCCGTGGGGGGGCGTCCCGTACTCAAACGCTTCCAACATATGGCCAAACTGTTTCTTAGCGTGATCAATTTCCAACCCGATTAAACCGAACAGTTGCTCTTGCAGCTCGCGCTGGTGAATTCTGACGCTGCCGCCGGCCACTTCGTTGCCGTTGAGCACCAAATCGTGCTGCTTGCCTCGCGCCTGGCCCGGATCGGTGTCGAGCAGGGGAATATCTTCATCGACCGGCGCGGTGAATAAGTGGTGGCTTGGATCCCACCGCTGTTCGTCTTCATTCCACATCAGGAAGGGGAAATCGATGACCCAGCAGAAAGCCAGTAAATTATCGTCTCGCAGCCCCAATCGATCGCCCAATTCCAGACGCAGCCGCCCCAGCGACTCATTGGTCACGGCCGGCTTGTCAGCTACAAATAGCAGTAAATCGCGCGGCTCTCCGGCCAGTTGGCTTATAATGGCCGCCATATCGGACTCGGCCAAAAACTTGGCAAACGATGATCGTCCAGCTACCGGCCCGGCTTCACCCGCTTCGACGACCAGCCAGGCCAGCCCTTTCGCGCCAAAGTTTTTAACATAGTCGGTTAGATCATCGATCTGCTTGCGGCTGTAACCGCCTAATCCCTTGGCATTAATGCCTTTGACCAGCCCGCCTTGGCTGACCGTGTCGCTGAATACTTTGAAGCTACTATCGGCCACCAGCGAGCTAATATCGCTCAATTCCAACCCAAACCGGATGTCTGGATTATCGCGCCCATAGCGATCCATCACATCGTAATAACTCAAGCGCGGAAAAGGCTTAGTCATAATTTGGGCGTCGCTGAGCGTGTCCACCAGGCCGATCATCAATCGTTCTATAATATCTAAAATATCCGTCTGATCGACAAAGCTCATTTCCACATCGAGCTGAGTAAATTCCGGCTGGCGGTCCCCACGCTGATCCTCGTCGCGGAAACAACGGGCAATTTGGAAATAGCGGTCGTATCCGGCCACCATCAACAACTGTTTAAGCTGCTGCGGGCTTTGGGGCAGGGCGTAAAATTGGCCCGGATGCACCCGGCTGGGCACCAGATAATCCCTGGCCCCTTCCGGGGTAGTTTTGAACAAAATAGGCGTTTCGACTTCGACAAAATCTTCGTCAGATAAAAAGTTTCGGATGTAGCGAACAACCTTGTGGCGCAAAACAATATTGCGCTGCAGGCGTTCTCGACGCAGGTCCAGGTAGCGGTAACGCAGCCGAAGCATCTCATCGACCGGCAATTCTTTGTTGATGTCGAACGGCGGCGTTTTGGCTTTGTTGAGAATCGCGAGTTCCCGACCCTCAACTTCAATTTCGCCGGTGTCCAGGTTAGGGTTAGCCTGTCCTTCCGGTCGGATGCGGACCACGCCTTTGACTTGAATGACGTATTCATTGCGCAGTGTCTGAGCCAGTTTATGGACTTCAGGGTTGGTGTCGGGGTCAAATACCACTTGGGTTAGGCCCCAGCGGTCTCGCAGGTCGATAAAGACCAGCCCGCCGTGGTCGCGGCGGCGATGGACCCAGCCGGATAGCGTTACTTCTTCGCCAACATGCTCAAGATGAAGGGCATTACAGGTGTGTGTTCTAAACATACTGCTTTCCTTTATGACAAAAAATTTGGGGAGATTGCAGCCGCAATCACCCCAATGTGTTTTAACAGGCTGGCAAAATTCTAACACAAAAGTAAGAAATGCAAAAGAACCGTTTAAGGCAAACTTTACAATCTATCGGAAATGGCCTAAGATTAGACAGCAATTTAATATTAAGCTGGCGGGATATTTAACCATGCACCGGAAACTCCAACGCAACTTTGATATAATCCAGTTCCTGCTTAAGGATATCTCAACCGAGCAGTTAACCTGGCGTGAGCCAGAAAGCGACCGGTCGTTGGGTGAGATTATTACTCATTTAATCCACCTGGAACGGCTGCACCATCATTGTCTACACCAGCTGAGCGACAAACTGCCGGCGCTTGAACCGGCGTCCAGCGCTTTTTGGGACGATCCTCTCTCGCTTGTGGACTATCATTCCTCGTTTGAAACTTACACCCGCTGTCGCTGCCAAACCTTGAATTTACTCGAAACGCTGGCTAATCCTTTGGGGTATCCCCCGTTTGAACCGGCTAGCCTGGTTGAGATGGTGGCAAAAATTGATGCTCACGATCAACCCCACATTCGTCAAATCGAAGCCATTATTCAGGCCATGCCCCTTAACCCACTGCTAGCCCGGGCCATCTCCGAAATAGACGAGTATCACCGCCGCTATCAACCCTATCTCAGTCAGGCTCAACGAGTGCTTGATATTGGGGTTGGTACGGGCCTGGCCTTGCGCCATGTGATGCGGCACAATCCTTACTTATCCTTTACCGGCGTTGATATCCGCGATCTCCGCCTGCCCGATATCAAGGTGCCGCTGCAACTGTACGATGGCGAGACGTTGCCTTTCGCCAATAGACGGTTCGATGTATCGCTGCTGTTCTATGTGCTTCATCACTGTCAAAATCCGGGCCGCGTTTTAGAGGAGGCAGTGCGGGTCACCCGGCAAAAATTGATCCTTATCGAAGAATTCGACCGGCCGGGCGCCGATCAAATTAGTCTTGATTTGACAGAAAGATATGGTCATAAAGCTATCGGCTTGCCGGCAGACCTGCCCTATCAGTTGTTCAATCAGCTTGATTTTGAAGCAATGCTGGATTCTCACCGTTTAACTTGTCTCGATCGGCAAATATTACCCTCCAGAACAAGCCGTCCGGTGCAGAAATTTTTGTATGTAGCCGAGATCGCCACATAACTACCAAGCCCAGTATCACCGCTGTAACCCCTGCCAGCCAATTTCCCCAGATTACACTGCGCGGTTGGTAGCGCAGCGTCACTTGATACGGCCCCGGCTGCGCTAAATACACCCCTCGCAGCAAACCATCGATGCGCTCAACCGGCTGGACCGAACCATTGACGGTAGCTTGCCAGCCCGGATACCAAATTTCACTAACGACCAACCAGCCGGGTGTCTCTATTGTTGCTTCAAGCTCGATGACATCAGCCGTGTACGTGATAATGTCGGCGCGGCTGGACGGTATCAATTCGTTGGCTGGCGGCGTATCCGTTTTGACCACCGCCACAGCCGCTAAATCTGGCAGCCCTGCCAGTTGCGCCAGCCAGTCCGGCTCCGGCGGGCGAATTTGGTGCGATACCCACGCTCGCGGTAGAGCGTAATCGTTGTGGTAGATGTAAGTTCCGTCGATTTCAGTCACTAAACTCAAACCCGGCCAATTCATAGGAAAAGCCGAAGCCAGATAGGTGACGTTCAGCAGCCCTAGCAGCTTTAAATCCGGTTCAACATCCTTGAGCGCGCTCTCGAGCGGTTGGTCGCCAAAATGGGGAATCGTGACACTAAATTTGGCATTGCCATAACCTCCGGCTTGGGCCATAAATTCATCATAGATCGACAAATGCACCGGCTCGACGCCATCAGCCAGTTGTAGGTTGTAAGCGGCGGCTGTTTGGGTAGGTAGGCTGTAGCTGGGCGAGTAAACCCGAAACAGGCCCGGTTGCTGGGCTAAAAACTCGGCGGCCGGCCGGCCTTGAGCCAATACCTGGTCAAGGGGTACGAATTTCATCATCGACAGATCGAACGACGCCAGATCGATGTAGAGCAGCAGGCCCAGCAGCAGTACGGTCGATTGTCCGGCCAGTCGTTGGCGAACACGTAGCAGAATAACAGCCAACCCCAGCGGCGCCAGGATGGCCAGCCCAATGGTGGCTCGACTAACCTGGCCGAAACCAAGCGCTAAACCCCATCCCAATATGAGCGTCGTCGCTCCGGTCGCTACGGCTAAGCGCGTGAGCCATAGCTGGGCTCTATCTGTCCAGCGAGTGGTTAGCAGTCGATCAATGGCAAACCCAACCAGTACTGACGTGGCGATAGCCCCTACAAAAAAAATACGAGCGGGGGTTCTAATCCAGCGAAAACCGGGTACAAAGTGGTAAAACAGGCCGTGGATCGGGGTAGCCGGTCCCAGCGCAAACAGAACCGTAAAAACCAGGAGCGCCGCATAGAACCAACTCCACGGCTGCCGGCGGCTGATGCCGAAGGGGACAAGGAGCAAGGGGATAAGCCCTAAGTAAATAACCAACTCATGCCCTCCCTGAGCCGACGGCAGCAGCAGCCCAATCACCAATTGAACCGGCGTAACCGCGAATTCCGCCGCCTGATCAGGCGACAGCGAGCGGTTACTAAATTCGACCAGTTCCAGCAGCGGCAGCAGTTGGCCCGCCCCCAAAAGACTGGCCACCCCAACCGCTGCCGCTAAATAGAGCAGCAGCCCAAAAAATGATCGCAGCCAGTCGCCCCACGGTTCGGCTTGCTCACGGGCTTGGTTGAAATTCCCTATAGAATGCCAGCTCACGATAGCGGCAATGAGATATATGGTGTAAATAACCGGCAGAGTATGGGTCACAATTTGCATGCCCAGCGACACAGCAATGATTAAACCGGGCCGCCAGGGTATCGCCAGGCGAACTGACCGGCCCGTCTGAGTATTGGCCAACGCCTGCTCCCCTAAGTTTATGGCTTGTTCTGCCGCAGCGCTTGAAAAGGGCCAAAATTTGGGCCGCCACTTAACGTTCCATGCGCTACGATCCACGTGTGTTAGCAATACCACGCCTAGCAGTGTCCACGGCATCCATCCTATCGCGCCGACCATACTGACGTGGCCGCCGGCGGCATGAGCCAGCCACTTCCCATTGAGGGCAAAAGCCAAGCCGCCCAGCAGCGCCGCTTCGGTCGAGAGGTGATATTCGCGTAGTAAAAAGTATATACCAAAACCGCCCAGCAACAGGTGAAATATAAACAGCAGATTAAATATAGGTTCGAGGGGAAAGAAAAGAAAGAGCCAGGCCGGCGGATACGACAGCATCGCTAATTGATTCGCCGCCAGTGGCATGCCACTGACACTATAAGGGGTCCAATGGGGCAGGCCGTGGCCTTGCTGCCAACTTTGGGCCATCAAGTGGGCTTTTGACCAGTGGATGACCATTGTATCAGAAAAAGGACTAAATGTGGGATGTAGGACTAAAAACGGGTTAAGTAGGGCTGGCAGAAATAGGGAAAGGACTGCCAAAATAATTAATAAAAAAGTTAGGCTTTGAGATCGGAGTTTCCAATGCATGAGTAATCAAGCCATTTAACCCGACGATCCGCTCCGCACTAAAAAGAAAATTCCGCCCAAAATAAAAGCAACCCCGATCATCCGTTCCCAGCCGATCGTTTCGCCAAAAAAGAAGCGACCAATCAGCAGCGTAAATATATAGGTCAACCCTACCATCGGGAAGGCCAGACTAAAATCGAGCTTTGATAAAACATCGAGCCATAGTACCGCGCTAAGCCCATACAGCCCAAACCCAACAATAATCCAGGGCGTTTGCAGCAGTTTGAAGATTCCGGCCACGCCATCCGCCAGACTGACGCCGCCAATGGCATTGAGACCGAATTTTAACGATGTCTGACCGGCAGATAAGAGCATTATTGAAATTAATCCTAACAGGATGGTACCCACCACTCGTTGCTTAACCTCCGTTTTTTGCATAGCTATCACCTAATCTTTTATGGCTGTTGGGTCTTGAAAATTGTTACATCACCGCTTGAAAAGACCACCGGCAGTTGAGTTAGCTCAGCCGGCTGGCCCAATTCCTGCTCCGACGGCCCATAGAAAATGTAATCTACCGGCGGCCTGGTCGAGGTTTGTTGGCCTCCGAAAAATGCGTTGAGTTGAGCTTCTTTATCGACCGCATTGATTGTCTCAAATGGATGCCCGTAAAATGACCTGGCCCCGGTTTGCCCCGGTATGAACATCCCGATGCGAGGCGAAGCCAAAATGACCGCCTCCGGCCCGGCGTGCGCTCGCAGCCAATCGAACGCGGCGCGCTCGTCATTTCTAATGAAAAGCAGTGCCGTTGTTGGCGACTCAGCGGGAGATTGCAAGCCGGCTATCATCGGCAGACTCCAGACAAAAAGAGTTCCCAGCAGGCTAATAACCACCACACTTATAATAATCAGGCGTTGTGACGAGGCTTTGAGTCGCTTGTCCGCCATCCAGCGCAGCAAGCCAATAGCCGCCAAAATGCTCAATGGAATATGCAACCCGGTGATGAACCGTCGCTGTAACGCGAAGGGCGAATATAGCAAAATGAGCGAACTGAGCGCCCACAGCCAAACCACCCACTCGCCTTCGCTCAGAGTTTGCGCTCTGCCCCTAACCATGCCGATCATCCGTGCAGCGGCCAGGATGATGATTAATCCAAACCCGATAACTACATCCGATAGCGGCGGAGCGGTTGTAATATTTTGAGCGTTCCAACCGGCCAAAATCGGGTTAGTTGTTGAAACCCAGTACTGGTAGAGAATCACGGGCAGACCCCCGCCAATCACACCTAGTGTAGGCCAAATTTCAGTCCAGAGCAAACGACTCCGGTCGATAAAAAGGTGTCGGCCCATGAAGGCGGTTAGAATGACCCAGTCAATGATCAGAGCGAAAGGCAGTACCACCGCCAGCAGTAACGCGGCGATCACCGGTATGAGCGTCCGCTTTGCGGGGTGAGAACTAGGCGATATAGGCCCGATCACGTCGATCAAGATCAGCAACATGAGGGCCATTCCTAACGGGAAATGAGGATTGGCATACAGACTGTAGTGAACAAAGGCTTCGGGAACCCATAAATCGATGGGAAAAGCGCCAAAGAGAATTCCCAGCCAGCCCAAGCCCGAAGCCAGACCAATAAAGCAAAAGGCCAGCCGGCGTTCGCCGGGATAGGGAGTAACATGGGCCACAAAACGGAAAACAGTAAGCAGCAGCAGCAAGCCGGCCAGCAGTCGCGCCAGGTGAAAGATGATGACATTAGGCGCACCAACCAGGCGAGCCACGTGTCCTAAGGCCAGATAAAAGGTAAAAATGAATGCACCTGGATGCGCTTCGGGGGTGTAGGTAAGATGAAACAGCCAATCTCCGGCTGAGCCTTGTGTCATTTTAGCCAGGTAGGAATGGCCATCGAGCGGATTGACCAGGATGCCTGTAAATTGCCAACCTGGCGGCGTCGATTGCCACACTATCAAAAACGGCACACAGCTTAAAATAAGGATAGCCACTGAGCCATAGATTACCCAGCGCCATTCTTGGATCGAGATAGTAACTTGGGATTTCACAGCTAAATCCTATCGCCGAACTAACTGCATCCATGCTAGCTAACTTAGCTGTCATCTGTCAATATTGGGCCGCAAAAACAAAAACCCCAACCGGTTTTCAGAAACCGGTTGGGGTTGAATTTACTACTATGGGTATTCTAAATAGAGCTTATTCCAAATCAACGTCCGTGGGCATATCATCATCTTCAAGTTCGAAGGCAACCTGTTTATCAGATGAGCTGCTTTTGCTTTTGGCGGGCGGCTTAGGTACCGGCTTCTTTTCAGCTTTGACCTTCTCAGCCGCCGCGGTCATAATGGGGTCGATGATCGGCAGGCCTTTTGCTTCGCGAACTTTGTTTTCTATTTCTAACATCATGTCAAGATTAGCTTCCAGGAAGGTTTTAGCATTTTCGCGGCCCTGGGCCAGGCGAGTATCCCCGTAGGAGTAGAAAGCGCCGCGTTTGTCAACAATATTTTCAAGGACTGCAATATCCAAAACATCACCTGATCGAGAGATACCCTGGTTGTACATAATATCAAATTCACAGATGCGGAAAGGCGGCGCGACCTTATTCTTTTTAACTGTCACTTTGGTCCGGTTACCGATAACCTCACCGCTGTCTTTTATCGCCTGAGTCCGCCGGATGTCAAGCCGGACTGAAGCGTAGAAGCGCAGCGCCATCCCGCCGGTGGTTGTTTCGGGTGAGCCAAACATAACCCCAATTTTTTGGCGAAGCTGGTTGGTGAAGATCAACATGCAGTCGCTTTGTTTGACGGTTCCGGCCAATTTACGCAGCGCCTGGCTCATCAACCGTGCTTGTAGCCCCACGTGTGAGTCGCCCATGTCCCCTTCAATTTCGGCCCGGGGTACCAGCGCCGCCACACTATCGACCACCACCACATCCACCGCCCCGGAGCGAACCAGCGCTTCGGTAATCTCTAAGGCTTGTTCGCCGGTATCCGGCTGCGACACATACAGATCATCGATCATAACCCCGCATTTTTCCGCATAGGTCGGATCAAGGGCATGTTCAACATCGACAAACGCCGCCACGCCGCCCTGCTTCTGAGCTTCGGCAATGACGTGCTGGCACAATGTTGTTTTCCCTGAACTTTCAGGACCGTAAATTTCAATAATTCGGCCTTTCGGTAGACCGCCGATGCCTAAAGCAATGTCAAGCGACAAACAACCGGTTGGAATCGTTTCAATATTAAGTTCGTTCCGGTCGCCCAACCGCATGATTGTGCCTTCGCCAAATCGCTTTTTCAGGTCATCCAAGGCTACCGCCAATGCTTTTTCCCGACCATCGTTTTGTTGAACCTTGGCCACAGTAATGTACCTCCATTAGGTAAGTTAAAGTTAATACAGAATTAACACAAATGTTCTAAAGACTGTGATATTTTAGCACGAATGTTCTTTTGAGTCAATAGTTGATAAGCTGCTTTTTTGATAAAAATGGCCCAGTTTTGTAGGGTCAAACTGATGTTGTACCGATAAAACAACAACGGATTGTGGCAATAAACGGATTAAGACAAGCAAAATCCGCTCCTTTCGTCAATCCGTTGTTGTCCATTTTTGGCAATATGTCGTTGACTACTACAAAACTGGCCCATTTTTCACACTTTTTTCGCACCGCTTAAGTATAAGTAGCATGGAGAAGCGACAACTTTGAGAAAACACAAAGGTCCTTTAGCTTTGCTTATTAGACCTAATACCTATTATAATTCAGTTTGTTCTTCTCCGTGACCGTTCTCGGTTACCGGAATTGTATACCGGTTAACCCGTTCACACCCAACGCCAGCGTGTGAACACCAATTTTCCCCTATGAGTTTAAGTTTTTGTAATAAATATGCCATAAACTGTCGAAAATCAGCTAAGCTAGCTACAGGAGACCTCTATGCAATTTGCCACAATTACGATTATTGTTGAAATTCTATTTTACCTTGTTCTCTGTGCCGGGGTGGTTGTCCAATTACGCAAGGCTTACCATTGGCACGATCGTCTCCAAGCTCCCATTGTCATTCTTAATATCTTCTTTATTTTGTTTGTAATGATCCCGACGTTTAGAGCCGTCGTATTTAACCCTAATTCCGGGGGCTTGTCCGAGGTTCCAACCTTAGTTCCCCTCATTCACGGGGCGTTAGGAACCATCGCTCAGTTGTTAGCTATCTACTGTTTATTGGCCGGATTTAAAATCTTGCCCCGCAAAATAGGAACACTCCGCTACTGGATGTGGGCCACATTTGTGGCCTGGACAGCGACAGTGATGTTCGGCGTCGGAGTCTATTTGATATATTATGTAAATAACTCATCTGCCAGCAGCGCGGCGGTGATTGGCCCCGATGGCGAAGTGATCTCCGAGCACGCCGAGACCATCATTGAAGAAGTGCCTGCTACAGCCGAGACTCCGGCTGAGGGCGAGGCCGTCGTCGATGAGCATGCTGAACAGGCCGTAGTTGTGCCTCCAGCCGAAGGCGAAGCCCCCACCGGGGAAGTTGTGCCTACGGATGAACTCATCGCCGAGCATGCCGAAGCCCCCGTCGATATTGAGCCGCCGGCCACAGAACCGGCGGCCGTGCCAACCGAGGAACTTATTGCCGAAGTGGATGAGACCGTTGTCGATGAACACGGTGAGGTCGTCGTTGAGGTTCCGGCTCCGGGCGGTTCCGGCGCCATGATCGACGATGGCGACACCGAAATGGATGATCTGATCTCCGAACATGCCGAGATGGTCATCCAGGTCGAAGAGCCGCAATTTACCGGCCAGATGGGCTTTGTGGCCTGGCGGCAATTAACCCCGGCTAATGCCGGCCCCGGCCCGCGTTATGAGCATGCCATGGAGTACAGCCCCGCTAATAACCAAATTTACCTGTTTGGCGGTCGAGACGGCAGCCGGATTTACAACGATATCTGGGCGTTGGATATCGACACTCTTACCTGGCGACAACTGGCCGTCAACTCACCGACGGCCCCGCCGGCGCGTTTTAGCACCGTCATGATTGTTGACCAGAATGCTGAAAATTTCTACATTGCTACCGGCCATACGCAAGGCAACCAAAACCTGGGCGATGTTTGGCGGCTTAATCTCAGCACCGAAACGTGGGAAGATTTAACCGCTACGGCCGGCCCCGGCCCCGTGGCTCGCTACGGCGGCCCCGGCGGCAATTTCGGCGATAATTTGGTCCTGACGCACGGCTTTGGCGACACGCGTTACGACGATACCTGGCGCTTCAACACCACGACCGATCAATGGGAAAATATTACACCCCCCGGTCAAGTGCCGTTAAAACGGTGTCTCTTTGCGGCTACAGCGGCAGCCGGTACCTCGCTGATTATTCACGGCGGCTGCGCAGCCCCGTTTGGCGACTGCTTCCTGGATGATACCTGGATATTAGACATGCCCAGCAACACCTGGCGTCAGGTTGCCAGCGATGTTAAGCCCGTTGGCCGCCAGTACCATACCATTGTGCCGGCCATCTCCTCGCAAGGTCTGGTTAAAGTGATCCTGTTCGGTGGACAGGATGCCAGCCGGACTGCCCGTAATGATACCTGGATTTTAGATGTCGACAGTGGCGCGTGGACCCTGGTTGATCCGCAAGGGGCGCCGTCGGCTCGATACAACCACGCGGCTGTCTGGATCCCGGGCTATGGCATGGTCATTTACGGCGGCCGTAACGATAATGGCCCACTGGGCGAATTATGGCTGGGTGATCTCTAGCCCGTAGTCGAACCCTGACAGCTTTAATGAAGGGAATTATCCAGGTGACTGGCCTTGTACTCAACAAGCGCCAGTCACCTGGTGGGCTAAACAGAACTAACAATTTGTCAGCGTTGATTATGAAATCGTGTACCGCTTTAGAACACGCTGCCAACTAAATACACTGTAAATTAAGTCATTAAGCTTTTGTCATGGCGAGCAAAGCGAAGCCATCTCCTCCTCCGAACGTGGAGATGGCTTCGTCGTTCCGCCTCGCCATGACAATAACCCCCAAAAACTTAATTTACGCTGTACTAAACGCTTATCAAATTAAGTTTTATGATATCGAATCCCACTAAACCTAACCCCCGCCAGTCTTATGGTACTCTGCTGTTTGTCTCTGCGTTGGTCTTGTTGGCCTTTATCTTGCGGATTCATCAACTGGGGGAGCAAAGTCTGTGGTACGATGAACTACTGGAGCTAGATATTGTCCAAGGGCCATTGTCAGCCATTGGCCCCCAACTACCGCGTCACGCCGCTATGCCGTTAGACTATTATCTAATGTATGGTTGGGTCAGACTCGGCCGCCAGGATTTTTGGGTGCGCTGGCCGGCCCTCCTTGTTGGGGTCCTGGCTATTCCCCTTACTTTTGCCTTGGCTCACCGCCTGTTCAACCAACGAGTCGCTTACATCGCCACTTTGCTGATGACAGTGGCCCTCTTCGCGGTTCGCTACAGCCGGGAGACTCGGCCCTACGCTCTATTGCTCTGTTTCACCCTGATCGCCTTTTTAGGACTGTGGCAGGTTTATCGAACCCATAAAATGCGCTACTGGCTCATGACGATTGTGGGTTTAAGCGGCGCGGCCTTGAGTCACTACTTCACCCTGTTTCTACTGGCGCCGATGGGCTTGTTTGTGGCTGGTCACCAACTGTTGCATTTGAGACAGCCTCGTTTTTGGCGGCATACGGCCTGTTTTGCCCTGGCTATTTTGGTGTTAGTCCTTATCTTCGGCCTAAATGGCCGAATTTTGGTCCTCTACCGGCTCAGTTATCGATTTAGCAGCGTGGTCGTCCAGCCCGAAACGTTGACCTTACCGGCTGATGAAAAACCCAATCGCGGCCCCGGCCCGCCGCTGGAAAGCCGCTTTTTTATTGAAAATATGCTAACGCCGTTGACCGCCACCAGTCCATCTGGTTTGGTATTTTACAATGCTTTCTTTTTGGCAGGGTTGCTGTCGCTGGCTTATCAGAGACAGCCCTATCGCCGAGCCCTGCTGCTTTTATGCGGCTGGCTGCTGCTGCCGATTTTCCTTATTTATACCTTTCTGCTTTATCGAGGAACATTTTTTGCCACACGCTACATCTTATACACCCTGCCAGCCTATTTGATGATCGTCGCCTACGGCCTCGACCGGCTGGCCGGCTGGCTGGTTAAGTCTGGTGGTTGGTTTTCGTATAGACAATTTGCTTCGATGGGAGTTCCGGTTTTACTGGTCATACCGGCTCTAATCGCCCAGTCTGGTGATCTTTACACTTACTACACGGCTGAGTCTAGAGAAGATTGGCGGGCGGTAGGGCAGTTGTTATCTAATTACGCTGGCCCTGATGATGTGGTCATTGCGGTCAAAGCGGAACCGCCGATTAACTGGTACTATCCGCCGGCCTCGGCTCCGTTTGGAACTTATGGTCGAACCGAGCCCATTCGGGCGGCGATGCAGCAGCATCCCCGTCGTTGGTTTGTGCTCAGCAGCTACTCGTTTAAGCGGGATGAAAAATTACGTGAATGGTTAGCTCCCCAATCGGTTAGAATTGCCATCGATCGCCGTATCGTAGTTTACCTGCAACAGGAGGGGCGATCGGCGCAAGATTTGCTGGCCGAAGTGAAGCAGTTTAATCTGCCCCAGAAATCGCTAACGTATGCTCATCTGGCCGATCAGTTCAAACAGGCCGGTGATGTGGAGACCAGCCGCGCTTTTTATCGTCAAGCCATTGCCTTGGCCGCCTCTGCCGGCCAAAAAGCCCGGTACGAAGCCCTACTGGCCGCCCTGCCTGATTTGAACGATACGATTATTATTGAATAAAGGTCACTACTCAGCAGTCCGGCCAACGACCAATTTTTCGTGGGGATTTGGGGATTAGACGATAAATTTTTCACATAAAATCTCCTAATCTCCTGATCTCCGCTAGAAATTTTCGGTTTTTGATGTGTCGGCTGAGTAAATACGAATAAAGTTTATGGCGTTTAATGAGGTTTAAGCTCAAATCCCAGGCCTTTCCACAGAAGCGAGTCAAATCTCTATTGGGAATTAGTTTTGACTCGTCACTCCGATTTTTTTGTGATCTAATCAAGTTGATAGCTTGGCCTCTCTCCGGCATCTTGCTCTTTTTCACTGCGAGACGCTGGCTTTTTATCTTTTTTGCCTTAATGCCTGGCCGAACTACAGACAAACCTGTCGACAATAATCGGAATATACCATCAGTTCTACTGTTGGCGCCGGTCAGAAACGAAGCGGATACTCTGCCGGGTCTGCTGCCGGCTCTTGAACAACTCGACTATCCTTCTGCTCAACTAACTGTCATTTTTATTAATGATGGTTCAACCGATAGCAGTGAGTCGATTCTGCAAGCCTGGACAGCGACGCGCCCCAATTGGCACATTCTCTCCCTCTCTCAGAATCAAGGCAAGGCTAACGCCCTCAATTTGGCATTGAGCCGCTTTGCCCAGGGAGAAATCATCGCCATCTATGATGCCGATGAGCGCCCGTTCCCCTCAGCCCTGACATATCTAGCCGCCCCTTTTGCCGATCCGCAAGTAGCGGCGGTTAGCGGCCGGCGGGCCGTAAGCAACCCGTTGGCCAGCCCGGCGGCCAGTTATACCACGTTTGAAAACCTGGTCCACCAAATGATCACCATGCGGGCTAAGGATCGATTGCAGTTAGCCCCGGCGCTGTTGGGCTCAAACTGCGCCTATCGCCGCTCGATGTTGGCTGAGGTCGGCAATTTTAAGCCGGGCGCTCTACTGGAAGACAGTGACCTCACCTTGAAGCTAACCGCCGCCGGCTGGCAAACACGTTTTGAACCGGAAGCGATCAGCTATCATCACGTGCCGGAGAGCGTTGGCGGCTACTGGAAACAGCACACCCGCTGGGCCAGAGGGTTTGCCGATGTTGCCCAAGACCAAACCCAGACTCTCCTGGCTCGCAAAAATTTAGCGCCTCTACTCCGATTGGAACTGCTGATTTTTTCTATGGGGTATCTGGATCGGTTGGCTTTGGTAGCCGCCGGCGGGTTAGCCTTACTGGGGAGTCGCGTAGCGCGCTGGTCGGTGGCGGTGACGCTGGTAACGCCGCTGGTCCAGGTGATGGCGGCGTTAAGCCTGGTCCGCGCTCCTTTGGCGCTGTGGCGACGCATCGTGTGGCTGCCGGTATTTTTCGGCCTTGATATCGCCATGGCCGCGAACGGTTTTTGGGGCAAACTCCTTAGCCTGCCGCAGATTTGGGAAGATCGTCGCACGCGGCAGTAGGTTTGTCTGAGCCGGCCACGCGTGTTAAAATGAAGCGGCTTGTGCTGGAAATCACAAATAGACGTAATTCAGTCGAATTCTGGAGCAGCAAAGCTCGGCTTTGTCTATCAAAGTGAACTTTGAGGCTCCTGACCTATCCTAAATTGGATATACTAAGCATAGTCATCACAGAAAGTAGATCACAAACCTATGGGAACCTTTTACTTCTTTTTATTTCAAGCGCATTCCGGCTGGCGATGGGTAGCGCTTCTATTGCTGACCGTAACCACCATCAAAGTCGTTGTCGGTTGGGCCGCTAATCAAAATTGGTCGAATCTCGACCGGCGATTGGTTTCATTGACTAACATCGCTGTTTCGATACAGGTGCTGCTGGGAATTTTCCTGTATGTCATGTTGCTCACTCAGGGCGGCGGGATCACCGGTAAGAGCATCGGCTCGATCAGCGGCGGCCACTTAGTGCCAGCCCTGCTGTCCTTAGCTGGTATCGGATTTGCCTTAGGCCGTTCACGCCGCGCTCAGAACAGCCGGGATAAATTCAAGTTTGCCTCAATTGGCCTCATCATTGCTGATGTGCTGGTCTTTGGAGCGCTCACCACCGTTGGAGGAATTTTCGCGATGGCGTCATCGTAAGAGGGGCGCAAACCCTCTAACTTGGTGAAAATCTGAGACAGAATTCACAAGATTAACAAGATAAAAATAATAATCCTGTCGAAAAAAATTCAACCATTTAGAGATGCAAATTACTTGGAGCGTAGGACGTAGAACGTGGCGCGTTGATATTTACGCCCTGCGTCCCACGTCTTATGCTTCTTCCTCGATCTTTTGGGCCCAAATTAGGTCGTAAATTGTCTCCCAAATTTGAATATCAATATATCGCAGTGGAAATTGATCTAAAATCGCCTCTAACTGAAGCCGAGACCAGGTTTTGCCGGGCATCAATTTGGCTTCCCAACCAATCCGGTTGGTGGTTAGCAACCAGCCGCCGTCGGGATTGTGAGCCGAAATAGGCTGCAACACTCGGATCATCTCGGTCAAACCGTGTTTTGGGTCGGGGTAAAATTCCATCGCTTCCAGATTGGTTACGGCGGGCAGACTGTTGTCGGCGAAAGGCAGAGCCATTGCATCGGCCTGTACCAGCATGACCCGGCCCGGATATTGGGCCTCAAGGTCGCGGCGGGCCACAGCCAGCATTTTAGAGGCGCGATCCAGACCAATAATCCGGCCTTGATAGTTCGGCTGGCGCAGCAGCGTAAAGGCCAGTCGGCCCGTACCCGTAGCTACATCGAGTACCAGGGCCTCCGGCTGGGTGTAGAGTCGATTAGCCAGCGGCCGGCCCAGGGTAAAATCTTCTTCAGCCTCGTTGAACGCCTTGATGCTGTTGTATCGCTCCGCCGTCCAATCGTAAAGCAGGGCCACCAGTGCTGAGCCAAAGTAAGCCCCTTCCGCCAGAATAAACTGCCAGTAAAGGATCAAGCCGAAAAACAGCGCCCCCACAATAACAAATAGCCAGACCATTGAGACTTATCCTCGCCCCTTCATAGTTACTATATCCCTCCACTCTCTCAACTCCATAAACTCCACAAACTCTACAAACTCTACAACCCCCCCACCGCTACGCCCGCCGTCAACATACTTAGAATCAGATAAGGCTGAGCCTGATCAAGCCAAACTGCCGGGGTGTCGAAACTGTTTTTGAGCATCGCGATCGACGCCAGGCTCACCGCTATCACCGCCGCCCCCGGCAGTACCCGCAAGCCCAACAGTAGGGTTAGGACGGCTAGCTGCCCGCCAAAAAACAGCCACTCGGCCCGAGGGTGGTCTCCCAGAATTCTTAGCCCGCCCAGGTAGCTGATCCAAAAACAGAGCGCCAGCCCCACCGCAAACAGCGACAGCGATGACCACAAAGTCGCGCCCATTAACCAGGGCAAAAGCAGTTGCACGATCGAGGGGATTCTACCCCCGCTCTTAGTCGTTAGCCGGTGGGGTCTCTGGCCGGCCAGAAGCGTTAAACTAATCGACCCCCCCACCAGCCAAAAAATAGACGGGCTTAAAACCAGTCCTATAACCAGGGCTAACAATAACCCAACCCCGAAGGTGACTACCTGCCCGCCAAATTCAGGCCAGTAGTAGGCTTGCCACCAAACCTGATAGCGACGCACCAGGATCACCACCTGCCCGGCCATCGATTCAGGTTGGGCGTAGGGCAGAAAAAAACCTTGGCCAGCCGGTTGCGGTAAGCTGGCCTGCGTAACCCGCCGCCATAGGCCCTGCTGAACGGCCAACGCCCACAACGTCCCCAAAATAGGATCGACCAGCAGCCACAAACCGATCACCTGCAACAGGTGGCCCCAGGTCAGACCGGGTACCCCGGCCGCCAGCGCTCCGGCCATAGCCGCCCAACCCGATCCCAGACTCATCCACGCACGTGAGCCTGATAGCTTGAATGTAAATGTCTGGCCGAAAGGGTACTGTGTCACTACGATATTCTCCGCTTATGGAACGATTACCGGCCGCCCCTTATGAAACGAAATTAGGCAGGGCGGCCTGCGGTCAGCCGTCTTACTTCGGCTTATGGAAGGGGCAGAGTATACCACACAAGATAGGGTTCAGACAACTGATTTATCAAACGTCCTCCTTCAATAGTTTGGATACTCGGCTCTGATGTTGTAAAATCTCGTAAAATCAGTCAGCAAGCTAAATAGAAATGCAGGATTTGACGTGAATTTTGATGAAAAATTAACCGGTACCTACGTGTTGCTTCTCTTTCTGCCTGAAAACCAAACCATCGAGGTCGGTAAGTTGGGGATCTTCGATTTTCCGGCGGGCTGGTATACGTATGTGGGCAGCGCCTTTGGCGCGGGAGGACTGCTGGGCCGGATCAAACATCATCTCCAGCCCACTGAAAAACCGCACTGGCATATCGACTATCTGCGTCGGCAGGCCGTTCTGAAAGAGATCTGGCTGTCGCCTGATACCGAACGGCGTGAGTATGATTGGGTCGATCTGATGATCGATGTACCCGGCGCGGTTGCGTTAATTGAAGGCTTTGGTGCGTCTGACTCGGCTCACGAGACGCATCTTTATTATTTTGACGTGCGCCCCTCGCTGGAGGATTTTGTGGTGGGGGTTCGGGCGCGTTTTCCGCATACCAACGTGCTGCGGGCTTTTGCCGAAGCGTAACCGCCGGCGCTGCCTAACTCAATATCATCAGCAGCGGCAGCAGATCGGAAATTTCAATCACGTTGAGTAAATGGGCTACAATCAACAGGAACATAATAATAAAAATAACACCCAGCGTGCCGCCGGCGATAAAGGCAAACCAGACCCGCCCTTTGACCGGGCTTGGGCTGGGTTCAATTTTGATCGGCACCGGGGGCGTTGGGGTATCATCTTCCAGGGGCGTCTCTTCCACCAGCGCTTTTTCTTGAAAACTCAATTTAATCGGGCCGAGTTCAATTAAATCGTTATGGGTGAGGTAATACGGCCCTTGGATGACCTTGCCGTTGACGCCTGTGCCGCCGGGGCCGCCCAAATCTTGCAATACCCAGAGGTTGTTGCGCAGTTCAAGGCTGGCGTGGCTTGAGTCGATGTCAGGCGATTGCAGAACGAGGTTGTTATCCGGATCAGACCCGATCAATATCCGTGTGCTGGATAATTCAAAAGTTTCCAGAATTGTTTCAGATGTTTCGATTTCTTCGTAAATAATTAATCTGGCCATCGTTATGGCTTCCTCGCAGTTGGGGAGAGCAAGTTAGGGGCTAACCCCTCTCCCTTCCTTCTAAAACTAAACCAAACTAAATGCTTGATTGTTAATATCCTGCATTATAAATCTTTTCTTTGCTGATGAGCAAAATTCGGGTCAGCCTTGATAAAATCGATCGCCGCTGCTCGATCCGCCACCTCACCGGCGGCTTGAGCTTCTTTTAAATTGCCCAGCAGCAGGCCGATAAGCCGGCCCTCTTTCAGCCCGAAAATATCCATCAGATCGCGCCCGTTCAGCAATGGCGGCGGATCGACCACCTGATCTTGAGCTTCAAAATAGGCTGTTAGCAGCCGGATGGCTACCTCACGCAGCTGCTCGCCTTCGGTCTGGCCCTGGCCTGGCGGATAAGTGGCCTGGTGATCAATCAACGCATGCAGCGCAATGGCGACACCGGCAGGGCAGGTAGGGCTGCTGCTATCCCGAAAAAAGCGATAGATGGCTCGCCGGCTTAATTGGCCTTCAGCCGCCAGCATCAAGGGCCGCATATGGTGTAAAACGACATTGGTCACAAAATCGGTCGCCTGGCTGCTAAACCGGAAGCGGTTCATGATTTGGCGGGCCAGATGGGCGCTCTCGCGAGCGTGTCCCAGAAACCGGATTTTGGTCGCGCCGGCCGCGGTTTCTTCGGTGCGAGTCAGCGGTTTACCCGTATCGTGCAGCAGCAGCGCCAGTGGCATTAAGGCCGCAATCGACAGGTTGCCGGACACTTCGGTATTCAGGTAGCGCCGCGTCTTGTCCGCTAGTGGATCAGGGATACCTAACCCTTCCGCATCGACCGGCCACGTATCGAGCGCGGCTAGGGTGTGTTCAAAAACGGTCTGGTAATGGGGCGCGGATTGGGTCACCCCCACCATCGCTTCAACCTCCGGCAGAAGCGGCGATAAGACGCCGTAATTATGCAGCATTCGCACGGCGCGACCGGGGGCGGGCGTGTTCAGCAGTTTGACCAATTCATCCCGCTGGCGTTCCGGCGAAACGTTGTTGAGCTGCGGGATAGCCTGGCGCAAATACGTTTCTGTGTCAGGCGTCACTCTAAAATCGAATTCAGTGGCCTGGCGGACGGCTCGCAGCACGCGAGCCGGATCGTGGCTGAATGCGTCCGGTGCAGCGGCTCGGATAGCCTGCTGTCGCAAATCGTCCTGTCCTGCCAGCGGATCGATCAACTGCGGCGGGTCGGTCAGACTTATGGCGATGGCGTTGATCGTAAAATCGCGATCGGCCAGATCGGTTTCAAGGTCTGGCCCGCGAAACGAGGCGAAATCAAGGTAAATTTTGCCATCCGGCGTATCGCACACAACCCGCCCTGTGCCGCGTTGGGCATCTAGCGGATAGAATGCGGCTTTCAAACCATTGGCGACCCGTCGCGCTACTCCCAAGCCGTTATCGGGCACCACGAAATCAAAGTCGATGACTTCATTCCGGCCTAGTAATAAATCTCTAACGGCCCCACCGACCAGATAAGCCTCAACCCCCTGTCTTTGCAGGAGGGCTATTGTTTCGCGCAGCAGCGGGTGACGGTTTAGCCAATCGGCGGCGTTAGCCTGCGGCAGCGTCACTTGCCCCTCGCTGTCAACATACAGCAGCGATGGTTTCTCTTTAGGGCGCGTGCGTTTGGCGGCCCGAAATGCCTGCTCGGGAGTTAAGCCTACCCCGATTACCTGGTCTTTTATGATGGCGATCCAGCGGTTCGGATAGAGGCTGGGATCGATGGCCGACGTTTGGTTTTGGGTCATCACGGCTTACCTTTTAAATAATAATAGGTATTATAATCATTTTTTTGATCCGTCTAAAAAACACTACCTTTGTCCTTTAAAGTATTATGGCCAGAAACCCGGTTTTTAGCGTTAAAAAGAGGCGCTTTTTGCCTCAAAAACCGGGTTTCTAAAAAAATGCAAACATAGTGAAAAATACTAACCACCTAGCCAGGCTATAAACTCCCCAGATGCCTGATGCATCTCTGTTTAAATTCGATTACACTGGTAAAGATAGGGATTTTATTGTTCAAAGGTGACAGTCACTTCATTACGCTTGAAACAAGTGACTGTCGCCTGATATTAAAGCTTGACATAAATTGCATAACATCTCTGTTTAGAGATGAGAAGACGGGAGATTGGGAGATTAAGGAGATTGTTAGACACAGCCTCTAATCTCCCAATCCTTTATCTCCGCCCTAATACGCAACTGTTTTTAGACAAATTTTTAGCGATCAGGACTTACGCAAAAATCAGGTAACAGTCACTTATTGTCGATAAATCAGCATCAGTTTAGCTCAAACAAGTCGATTTATCAGGCCCAAGTGACTGTCACCTTTAGAACGGCGTAAGTCCTAGCGATTATATCTGTGAGGTTGTGATGATGAATAATACCTTCTTGCCTGTAAAAATTGTGCTGGCTAATGATGGATCGAGCCATGCCAATGCGGCTGTAAATTTGTTGGCCCATATCGACTGGCCTGCCAAATCAACCACCCATCTGTTGACGGTCATCCCCTCGCAGAAAGAGGGGATAACGCCAGGGGCTAAGGATCACCCCGACCGGGCCAAATCGGTCGCTCGTCCGGATTGGCCGGAGGCTCAAACTCGATTACACAAAATTGCCGGCATATTGCGAGCTAATGGCCAGATCTCTCAAACGGAGGTGCAGCAGGGAGCCCCAGCGCCGATCATTTTGCAGCGGATCGAGCGACTTTCGCCCGATTTGGTGGTTCTGGGGGCTAAGGGGCTGGGCCGCCGTTCAACCAAGATCGGCTCTGTCACCCGACGAGTGGTTCATCGGGCCAATGCGGCGGTGTTGCTCGCTCGTCCCGGCGAATTTGTCAGGCCGCTTAAGGTGCTGCTGGCCGTTGATGGGGCGCCTATAGCCCGGCGAGCCGTTGAATTTTTGAGCCGGTTGGCCCTACCTCAATGGGCGAACATTACCATTGTCAGTGTGGCCGAACCGGTCAAATTGCCTGCAGCTGAGGCCAGATTGGTGGAAGCTTATCTCCCCCAAGATAACCGACCGGCTTTTCTCCCTGAGATAACGGCTATCCATGAAGCCTACGCCACCGATGTTATGCGCTATTTACAGCAGCGAGGCGTCCAAGCCCAGATTTCAGTCCCAGTGGGTGATCCGGTTAGCGAGATATTATCGGTTGCAGCATATAAAAAAGCGGATTTGATCGTTGTTGGGGCGCACAGCCAACCCCATTTAAATCCGCTTCATCTGGGCAGTGTCGCCCGGCACGTGGTTGAGGATGCCCTTTGCTCGGTGATGGTCGTTCGCTGAGCTTTCTCATCTAAATAAAAGTTGATTTTGAGCATCCGGATGAAGTAACTGTGCCTATGTATAATAGGGGGCAGTCGCTGGTTTGCTAATAAATACTAAATGGGTTTTAACGCCTGGTTACTTAGCCAGTCTAAAAACTAGTTAGGTGATTAGTCATTTATCTCCCCATGTGTCTGGCGTATTTGTCCAGGTTTTGTATTATAGTATGACTTACAACAAGATGGCTAAGAAGCTGTTTAGGGAGGTTTTACAATGACGTCTAAAACCGAGCTGAGGGCACTAACCATGCTTCGCTCAATCGAACTGACCCGCGATATGGAAACCAGACATCTACGCAAATTGGCTTCTATCGCTCAAGAAGTTGCTTTTCATGAAGGGGAAATTATCTACCGGCAAGGCGATAAAGGTAAAGCGGTTTATCTTATTCAAGAAGGGGAAGTTGCTATTGAAATGGATATACCGGGGCAGGATCAGGTTGTCATGAATTATTTGGGGCCGGGTGATTTTTTTGGCTGGTCATCGCTCTTTCCGTTAGAGCATAAAATGGCCTGGACTCGCGCTTTTCAATCAACCCGGGCCCTGATGTTTGACGCTGATTCACTGCGTGATGCTTGCCGGCTTGATCACACTTTAGAGTATGCTATTGTCCGGCGCGCCGGTCGGGATATGGTGAATCGGATTAAAGCGACCCGTCACTATCTGTCGAGAATGATCAGCCAGCAGATGGGGATAGGGGTAGGGTAAAAGAAAATGTGGCCCCGTGGTTTAAACCCTTTTCAAACCACAATTTACCTCCAAAATGATTAACCACATAGCGGGCCACTAATAAGCCTAAGTTGGTAGTTTGCGGCTCTTCACCAAAGGTATTCCCCATTAAATGGCCGGTTTCTTCATCGGTAATTTTATGGCGTTTTGAGGCGTTAACTCCCATGCCATTATCGCTAATATCGAGCTGAATCGTATCGCCCCGTACTCGTAAGCGAATTCCGATCCAGCCTGCGGTTTCATCACAGAATTTGATAGCATTGGTCAATAAGCAAATTGTCACCCGTTTAATCCGATTTTGATCGGCGACAATCAACGGGATATCTTCGGGCAGCCGAAACTGCACTTGGATATGTTTGCTGCGTAACAACTCATCGGTTGCCGCCAACGAGTCATAAATGACCTCAACCAGATCAACTTCACTCGTATGCCATTCCGCTTGACCTAACTCGAGTTCGGCTAAATCCAGCATATCTTCAACTAAGTTAGTCAATCGTTCGCTTTCTTCAAGAATGATGTCTAAAAATTGATCACGCTGGTCATTCTCTAAGTCGGGGTTGTCGTGGAGGATGCCGGAAATCGCCCGGATCGAGGTGAGCGGGGTACGCAGTTCATGGGTGACGGTAGACAATATATCATCTTGAAACCCGTAAGGGGTCAATACTTGGTTGTTGCCATTAGTTAGTATAGGTTTCACGGTAGCCCTCGAATGAGATAAAACGCTAATAAAAAAAGCACTATGTCTGTTGCGATGTAGTTTATCATGGTCCAGTTACAGCTCAGTTACAGTCACTGACGTTGCCATCACCTGGTTTCGACCTGATTTCCACCTAACACAAATATGAACTCGTAGCCTTCGAGAAAGGTTAGGATATGGCCCGATTATTTTCTTGAAGTTTATCAACTGCTGCTTGCCGTAAACCCTAAAAAAAGTACAATACCTCCATCATTCCCTAACTCTACCAACTGCATAGACTATTCCGGAGATAAATCAAAATTGAACCTAACAGACAATTTCGACTCGATTGATCAAGTCCAGGCCGCGCTGCAGCAGCAAAACTATGTGGCCGATCGGAGTTTGACTACCTCAATCTACCTGGCCTTGAAACTCGGCAAACCGCTGTTTCTGGAAGGAGAAGCCGGGGTAGGCAAAACGGAAATTGCTAAGGTGCTGAGCGCCCTGCTGGGTCGTTCATTGATCCGGCTGCAATGTTACGAAGGTCTGGATGTCAATACGGCAGTCTATGAGTGGAACTACACCCGCCAGATGTTAGAGATTCGCCTACTCGAAGCGGCCGGTCACGTCAGCCAGGAAGCCGCGCTAAAGAAAATTTTCGGCCCGGAGTTCCTGTTAAAGCGCCCGTTGCTGCAAGCTATCGAACGCCCTGATGGGATCGAGCCGGTGCTGCTTATCGATGAACTGGATCGGGCCGATGAAGAGTTTGAAGCCTTTCTGCTCGAAATCCTGTCCGATTTTCAGGTGACTATCCCGGAGATTGGCACGATTAAGGCCCAACAGCCACCAGTCGTCATCATCACCTCTAACCGCACCCGCGAAATTCACGACGCGCTGAAACGGCGCTGCTTATATCACTGGATCGATTACCCCTCCTTTGAAAAAGAGTACCATATTGTCCTGGCTAAAGTGCCGCAAGCGCCGGAGCAGTTGGCCCGCGAAGTCGTGGCGTTTGTGCAGGAACTGCGCCAGGCCGACTTGTACAAATTGCCGGGCGTGGCTGAAACGCTGGATTGGATTTCAGCGCTGGTGGCGCTCGACCGCGAAGATTTGAGCGATGAGGTCATCAATGACACGCTGGGCGTGTTGCTCAAATATCAGGACGATATTCAGCACGTACAAGGCGCGGCGGTTCGAGAAATTTTAGCCAAAATTGGGAGTGGGTTATAACCGATTGGTAGCTTGATGCAGCCAGAAACGCAATCCCCCCTAACATCAACTGAACACGGTCACCTACTGCGCAACATGGTTTTATTTGGCCGCATGCTGCGTGCGCTGGGTGTGCCGGTCAGGCCGACCCAAATTCTTGACCTGGTCGAAGCCGTGGGTTACATCACGGTTCGCAGTCGCGAGGATTTCAAAAATACTGCCCGTACAATTTTGGTTTCCAAATTCGAGCATCTGCCCCTGTTCGATCGGGCCTTTGACCTATTCTGGCAAGCTCGGACTGAAAATGAGCTGGTGGAGATGAACCTTGGCGCGCTGCTCCCATCGCGAGCCAAGCACGAGAAAAAAGTCGAAGTGACCCCCAACAAAGGTAGCAGCGATCAGGAATCGAACCGGGAAGCGGACGAGCCGTTAATCGATACCATTTATACCTACAGCGCCAAAGAGGTCCTGCGCCGCAAAGATTTCGCCGAACTGACGCCGGAAGAGTTGGATGAAATCAAGTTGATGATGCAGAGGATGGAGTGGCGGCTGGAACAGCGGCGCACCCGGCGTAAAGTCCGGACTTCACGGGGCGCTTATCTCGACCTGCGGCGTAGTTTCCGCCACAACCTACGCTACGGCGGCGAACCCCTCCAACTGACCTGGCGCGAGCGCAAACTGAAACGTCGCCCCTTGGTGGTCATCGCCGATATCAGCGGCTCGATGGAGCGGTACTCGCGCGTTCTGCTCAAATTTATTTATTCGATTAGCAATGGGTTGGACAATGTGGAGGCTTTTGTCTTTGGTACCCGTCTGACCCGGATCACCCGCTATTTGCGCGAAAAAAATATCGACATGGCCTTAGACCAAGTCACAGCTTCGGTCCATGATTGGGCCGGCGGCACACGCATTGGCGACGCCCTCAAAACGTTTAACTACGAATGGGGCCGGCGTGTTTTGGGCCAGGGCGCGATAGTGCTTATCATTAGCGATGGGTGGGACCGGGGCGATATCGATTTGCTGGGGCGCGAAATGAATCGGTTGCAGCTTAGTTCTCAGCGGCTCATCTGGCTCAACCCGCTGCTCGGCTCCGAAAATTACGAACCACTGACCCGGGGCATTCAGGCTGCCCTGCCGTACATCGATGATTTTTTGCCGGTTCATAACTTAGTCAGCCTGGAACAGCTCGGCCATCTTTTGGAGCGATTGGGCGAGCATAAACCGGCTCGCCGCCACCATGTTACCAGCTAAAGGGTTAACCTCTCGTAAGAAAATCTATGCGCTCTTGCTGGCGCTGGCGGCCGGCGCCGCCACGTTGCTGGCGGGCAGTTTGGGTTCGGTGGAATTCTTACCTGGCGAACCACTGCCGCTAGGCGCCCTAATTGAGTCGCTGCAGCGCAAACAGCTCGTCTTTTCCGGTATACCGCTGCCGGGCGGCCTGTGGTATCTGCTGGCGGCGGGTTTATGGGCGCTCCTGATCATTTCGCTTATCGCGTTCGTCATTTCCCCTGAAATTCGTAAGGAAACGATCAAACGGGTCATTCGCTACACCATCATTATGCTGTTACTGCATGGCCTTATTCGACTCCTGCCGCCATTTCCCACTCCCGAAGAAACCGCTAAAGACCCGGAAGGGGTCAACTTGTTGGATAAGGTCGCATCTGAGCCGCTGCCGTCGCCGCCGGAGTTTGTGGTCAATCCGCCGGACTGGCTGATCGGTGGAGTTAGCCTGGCCTTATTCGCCGTGTTATTGATTGTCGTGTGGCTCTTCTGGCAGCGATTTTTCAAGCCCAAGCCGTCGCCCACCCCGTTAGAGTTACTTACCCTCGAGGCCGAGCACTCTTTGGGCGATCTTCAGGCCGGAGCCGACTTAAAGGACACGATCATGCACTGCTACCGGCAGATGAACCGGATACTGAGTGACGCCCAGGACCTCGAGCGCCAGCGCTCGATGACCCCCCGCGAATTTGAACAGTACCTCTCGGCCAGCGGTCTCGATGATGCGCATATTCAACGTCTGACCCGGTTATTTGAACGGGTCCGTTACAGTTCCACCCGCCCCAGTGCCGCAGAGGAAACGGAAGCCGCCGCCTGTCTCACCGCCATTGTGCAGGCGTATGGAGCGCCTTCATGAAGCGTGGCCTGACGTTTTGGCTGGTTCTGACTGTTTCGGTTGGGCTGCTGCTTACGTCTACCTTCCGCACCTTTGTACGGGAAGCCGTGGTCATCCCCTTGTTATATTTGCTCTGGATTGGCCATTTTATTGTGGCCGCCGTCCCGCATTCGGCGTTGTGGGGGTGTTATGTAGCGATTTTGTTGGTAATCATGGGCGGTAGTTTGCTCAGGCGAAGACCGAGAAAATTGAGAACGCGCCCCCCGATTACCGCCGCCGCAGGTCGCGTGGCCGGTTTGGCCGATTTGCTTCACCAAGCTGAACACGATGCCTACTTCAAATGGCGGCTGGCCCAGCAGTTACAAAAATTGAGCCTGGATAGCATCGCTTACCACACCGGCCAATCGATCTTGGAAACCCGGCAGCAGTTACAGCAGGGCCAGCTCGATCTACCGGCTGAACTGCGGGCTTATTTTGAAGCCGGTCTCAAACCGCTCGGATCGCTGGCCGCTCCCCCCCAACGATTTTTGACCAACCGCCCCGCGACCGCGCTCGATCTTGATCCGGCGACCGTCGTTCGATTTTTAGAACGGTTTCATTTAGACCAAAATCAAGCTGAGGCTGAGAAAAAATACGTTTAACCGGGTGACGACACCGAGATGAAAATCACAGCTTATTGTAACGACTCAGTCATCATGTCATTTCGAGCGACGAAGGAGCGAGAAATCCCCCGGCAGGGTATTGGCAACCGAACGCTGTAGGGATTTCTCCGCCTTCGGCTGCGAAATGGCATGCCTGAGCCGGTACCTTTCATGATTAATTCTTTCATTGTATTTTCGGAGAGGAGCATTTATGACCGATCATCCGGCCCCCGTTGCCGAATTAGGCCGCCGTGTCATCGAGGAAGTCGAGCAGGCGATTGTCGGCAAGCGACCCGTTCTGGAAAAGATGATGGCGGCTATTTTAGCCGGTGGCCACGTGCTGCTGGAAGATTATCCAGGGCTGGCTAAAACGCTGATCGCCAAGAGCTTTGCTACGGCGCTCGGCTTGAATTTCAAACGGATTCAATTTACACCCGATCTGCTGCCCAGTGATGTCACCGGCAGCTATATTTACAATCGGGCCACCCACAGCTTTGAACTGCGCCCCGGCCCCATCTTTGCCAATATTGTCCTGGCCGATGAGATTAACCGCGCTTCGCCCAAAACCCAGTCGGCCCTGCTGGAAGCGATGCAAGAGGGGCAAGTCACGCTCGATGGCGAGTCGATGGCGCTGCCTCAACCGTTTTTGGTTATCGCCACCCAAAATCCAATTGAATACGAAGGGACGTTTCCCCTGCCCGAGGCGCAGCTCGACCGCTTTTTGATGAAGCTGTCGGTCGGCTACCCCTCGCCCGAAGAGGAGCAGGAGATTCTGCGGCGGCGGCAGACCCGTCGCCGGGAAGAGGTTACACTCCGGCAGGTCACCGATGCCGTTGAACTACTGGCCGGCCGGGCCGCGATCGAGGCCATCTACCTGCATCCTGATCTGGAACGGTACATCGTCGATATCGTCAGCGCCACCCGCCGCAGCCAGCAGGTGCTGGTCGGCGCCAGCCCGCGTGGCTCGCTGGCGCTGCTGGCGCTGGCTCGCGTGCGGGCTGCTTTGGCCGGGCGCGACTATGTTTTGCCGGATGATGTCAAAGCCTTTGCCCAACCGGCCCTGGTTCATCGCTTGATCTTAGAACCGGGGTTATGGCTGAAGCAGCGTGCAGCCGATGAAATTATCGCCGTGATTGTGGCCGGTGTGACCGTGCCGGTCGTTGATTGAGTTCAATATTTGTGAACAAAAAATTCATCCTGCTTAGCTTAATCATCTATGCCCTGCTGGCCGCCGGGCTGATCACCCGCAATGGCGCTTTCTTGGCCTTGGCTGTGCCGGTTATGGTCTATTGGGGCGCTGCTTTGCTGTTCGCGCCGGAGACGCCCCAATTACGCGTCGAGCGCCGCCTTAGCCACGACCGCGCCACGCCAGACCAGCCGGTGATCGTGACCGTCACCGTCACCAATGAAGGGCCGCTGCTGGCAGAACTCATGCTGGTCGATGCCGTTCCCCCGGCCCTACGCATTATCGAGGGCCAGGCCGGTGTCCTAACGACCCTCCCCGGCGGCGAGTCGGTTGAATTTAATTATCAAGTTTTAGGCCAGCGCGGGTTGTACCGATTTTCCGCTGTTTCGGCCACGGTCAGCGATTATTTTGGACTTTTTCCATTACAAGTAAGTTTGAGTGCGCCCGCTCAATTTTTTGTACTGCCCGAACGGGTCAAACTGCGGCGAGTCGCCATCCGCCCGCGCCGGGTAGGTCTGTACAGCGGTCAGATTCCGGCGCGCCAGGGCGGTCCCGGCGTCGAGTTTTTCGGTGTGCGCGAGTATCAACCCGGCGACCCGGTGCGCTGGATCAACAGCCGGGCTACGGCTCGCTATCCCCAAACGCTGTTTGTCAACGAGTTTGAGCAGGAGCGAATGGTCGATGTCGGGCTGGTGGTCGATGCTCGCCGCCAGAGCGATGTGCAAGTAGGATCGGAGTCGCTGTTTGAGTACAACATTCAGGCCGCCGCCGCGCTGGCCGAGACATTTTTAGGCAGCGGCAATCGCGTTGGGCTGCTGGTTTATGGCCGGTCGATCAACTGGACGTTTCCGGGGTACGGCAAGGTTCAGCAGGAACGGATTATGCGTTCGCTGGCCCAGGCCGAGCAAGGCGCGGGCGAGGTCTTCGAGCGGTTGGAGCATCTGCCGACGTGGCTGTTTCCCCTGCACTCACAACTTGTGCTGATCAGCCCGCTGCTGCCGGAGGACGCGAACGAGTTGATTAAACTCCGGGCGCGAGGCTATCGGGTGTTGGTTATCAGCCCCAACCCGATTGAGTTCGAGCGGCGAATGCTGGCGGACAGTAAACCGGTTGCCTTAGCCGTCAGGATTGCCCAGGCCGAGCGAGATTTACTGTTTAAGAAATTGCGTCACGCCCAGATTCAGGTGGTCGATTGGCCGGTAGCGGTGCCATTTTATCAGGTGGCGCATACCGCGTTGAGCCGGCTGCCCTGGCAGCGAGGGTGAGGCCTATGAGTCGCATCGGTATTATCGCCACAACCTTCATTGTGAGCTTGGGCTATGTCCTCGGCTTTCAGCCTTACTGGCAGCTTGCTTTTGGCGTGATGGGGGCCGGTTTACTGTGGCTGCTCGGCGAGATAAAAGGCCGAGCCGGCGTGCCTGAAGCGGGCTTGATCACATTGATCGGTTTGGCCGCGTTGGGCGTCTATTTGGACAAGCCGGCGCTGTGGATGCTGCTTGGCGCTGTAACCGCTCTAACCGCGTGGGACATGAGCCTTTTTTTACGGCGTATGGCTCAAACCGGTCGGGTTGAAAACGAGGCAGCGGTACGGCGGGCGCACTGGCAAAGGTTGGCCGCGACGGCGGGCCTCGGGCTGCTGCTGGGCGGGTTGGCTTTAGGTCTCGCCCTCCCGATGACTTTTGGTTGGGCGGTGTTGTTGGGCTTGGTCGCGGTGGTCAGCTTGAGTTGGGTCGTAGGGGCGCTATAAATCAGGTTCCTTTGAGTCTGCCAAAGACAAAGTAAATGAACCGGTAACGAAGTCGCCTTTCCTTTTATCTATTGCCGGCATAGGCGCGTCAGCAGAGGCTGATCTTTCAGAGCGCGATGAAGAAATTCTCGCTTCTGAAGTTGATCCGGTTCGCAGTTGGGGACGCCGGCCGGAGGAATAACAATGGCTGCTTTACTCGATACCCGTTTTTTGTTGGCGATGACCAATGACCGCCGCGATTTTTCGATAGTTCGCCTTAATCCTTGTGGTGACTTTGAAATACAGCCATCATGCTAAAATTCTGCAACAACCGATCAACGTCATAAAAAATCGTCGAAATATTCTGCGGCCGTCGAAAATACTGGAAACGAGGGGCGAAATATTCTGCGGCGACCGATCGACGTCATAAAAAGTCGTCGAAATATTCTGCGGTCGTCGAAAATGCTGGAAACGAGGGGCGAAATATTCTGCGGCGACCGATCGACATCATAAAAAGTCGTCGAAATATTCTGCGGCCGTCGAAAATGCTGGAAACGAGAGGCGAAATATTCTGCGGCGACCGATCGACATTCTAAATGGCCGAGTCCAAACTCGGCGCCGGCCGAGTAGCCTCCTGATGAATTATGGGCAATTGAGGAAGTTACTTGCCCCACGATCCTAAGGGATGAAAAATTAATAACTTCCCCATTTCAATAGCCTGCAAGGGTAATTCGTAATTGGTAATGAGAGCTTAAAGAACCCATTCCCATTTACGAATTACCCTAACTCAAATGCGGAAGTTATTTAATTGCCGTGTAACTACTCAAGCATGTCATTTCGAGGCGTTTTTTGCCGAGAAATCCCCCGAATAGTCGGTTACAAACAGCGACTTAGGAGATTTCTCACGCCTTCGTCGCTCGAAATGACCTGATGGCTGAGTGGTTACATTGCCGTTCCTTAATTTTGGCTTTCAGTTACCGAAAACCTCGAACGTCCCCGACGCAAAACTGCCGTAGACGCCCACATTTTTAACGGAATAAGTACTGTACCCGCTAAACCGGGCGCAGTTGCCGGGCGTTAAAGTGCTGAGGTTGCTGCCGTATTGAACTTCGACGTTGGCCGAAGAGTTTGAGTTACTGCATATCTGGACCACGGCCGAGGTTGGCAGCCCCGTAGCTAGCTGGGTTGTCACATTACGATTATCGAGCGTCCAGGAGGCGCGACCGGGCAGGGGCGTTCCCGGAACGGGCGTGGTAAGGGGGCTGCCGCTGTTCGAGGTTTCGACCAGCACCGAGCGCAGCCCGCTGCCGTTTAAGGCCATAATACGGGTGGCCAGCGTATAGCTGTAGAGCTGGTTATTGACCACCTCATTCAGCGGGATTTTGCCGGAATCAAAGCTGCCGCCGGCAAACGCCTCATCGGTGCGGTAGCTGGATAAGGGGACATTGATGCAGCTTACATCGCCGCCGTGGGTACAGCGCCACAGCGCGATTTCCAGCCAGCCGGTGGGGTCGGTGTCACGGCCAAAAAAGGTAAGACCGGTTAAGATGACATTATCGGGTAAATATAGCGGCGCGGTAAACCAGTTGTTCTGGCCATCAGCCTCGCGGGTAGCACTATCGAGGGCCAGGATTTGCTCATCGAACCCACGCCGGTAGGGCAAGGTTCTTTGGCTGAAAGGTTGAAAGGCCATCGATGAGACGCTGATGTAATTTTTTTGAACCGGAGGCGATTGGGCCAGGTTGACGTAAGAACTTTCGACCCCCGGTGCGGCCAGCGCGCCGCTAAACAGAAGCAGGGTTCCACCAATTAGCAGCATCGTCAAGCAACTTGATAGAACCGCTGCCAAAATGAGTTGTCGTCTTACCATCGGTTCCCCGCTAAAATGGCGCTTAGTCCTTCCCTATTTTTTCGTTCAACATAGTCTCAAAATCTGCGACTTCTTTTTTAGGAACAGAAGCTTGGGGAATGGCCAAAACAAAATTATCGCGATGTAATAAGATATAACAGTCAGCCAGAGTTCGCCACTGGATAAATTCATCCCAGTTAAAGTTACCCTCACCCAAGCGTGTTTTGGTGGTGATGGCCTTTTTTTGAAAGGTGTACCGGGTAGGTAGCAAGAAAGGTTGGTCTTCGGCGGAACTTTTGCGCAGTGTTGTGATGATGCCTAAAGCGAGATAGGCCACATACGGGACCCAAGCCACGAACAACAGGCCGTAGTTGCCGGTACTTAAGGCGTAAGCGGTGATCAAACCACAAACGACCAGGTAGATATAGAGAAACTTGTTTTGAAAAAAGAGAAGCAAAGATAGCCTAATAAAGGTCGATTTAGGCATCGTGCTGTCGATAACCATTGTACTTCAGGCCTCCGCCAGGCTCCTTGAAGAATTGATAATTATAGTTGATAAGTGATCAAGGGATTGAACCATTACGCTTCAGGCCGCCGCAGGGCTCCGGAAATGAGCAGCCCGGCGGGGAGGCCATAGATCAAACCGACGATGGCCCCAGCTAATATAATCGTACTGGTTATACCGCTCTGAGTGAGCAGGTTAGTGCTGATGAGAATGCCGGCTATAAGGCCGCATAAACTCATGATGATGGCCCCTTCGCGCATTTTACCCAACCAGCCGCTAACTCCGCCGCCGATACCCCACAACGCGGTCACCGGGATGACATAAACCAGGGTCATCAATAACGAATTGCCCGACAGTTGGGTAAACAGCAGGCCAATAGCAATGGGATAAACACTTAGGACAAAACTGGAACCGCCAAAAGCCCCGATCAGGGCGCCAAAGATGACGCGATTTTGTGTTTTTTGAAGCATAGGCATGGTCTTTCTGAAGAGTGATGAGGGGCCCAATGCATCTTGGGACCCCTCATCAGCGTTAAATTTTTAACAGTTTATTGTTTAGGATAGCCAAGGGTGGCCAGCGCTTCGGCGATTTCGCCCAAGATTGCTGGGTCATCGATGGTGGGCGGCATTTTGTACTCAACCCCGTCGGCGATCTTTTTCATCGTACCGCGCAGGGTTTTCCCTGAGCGGGTTTTAGGCAGCCGCTGGACGACGACAGCTAGCTTGAACGAAGCCACCGCGCCGATTTCTTGCCGGACCATTTTCACCAGTTCTTTGATGATGTCTTCATCTGGACGGGCGACGCCGGCCTTGAGCACCACCATCCCCAACGGCAATTCGCCTTTTAGTTGATCGGCCACGCCGATTACGGCGCACTCGGCGACATCGGGATGATCAGACAGCACCCCTTCCATGCCGCCGGTCGACAAGCGGTGTCCGGCGACGTTGATGATATCATCGGTGCGGGCCATAATCCAGACATAGCCGTCCTGGTCGATGTATCCGGCATCGGCGGTGGTGTAATAACCGGGGAACCCGCTTAAGTACGATTTGACATAGCCCTCGTCATTATTCCACAGCGTCGGCAGGTTGCCGGGCGCCATGGGCAGCTTGATGACGATACTGCCGATGGTGCCGGAGTCAACCTGATTGCCTTCCTCATCGAGCACTTGGAGATCATAACCGGGCACCGGCTTGGTGGCCGAACCGGGTTTGATCGGCAGCAGTTCGATGCCGGTGCAGTTGGCCGTAATCGACCAGCCGGTTTCGGTTTGCCACCAGTGGTCGATAACCGGCACGCCGAGCATATTCCCCGCCCAACTGAGGGTGTCGGGGTCGGACCGTTCGCCGGCCAAGAACAGGGTGTGGAATTTGCCCAGGTCATACTTTTTCAGGTATTCGCCGTTGGGGTCTTCGCGTTTGATGGCCCGGAAGGCCGTTGGCGCGGTGAACAGCGCGCTAACATTGTAGTCAGAGATAACTCGCCAGAACGCACCGGGGTCGGGCGTCCCCACCGGCTTGCCTTCATAGAAAATGGTGGTGCAGCCGTGGAACAACGGCGCGTAGACGATGTAGGAGTGGCCGACGACCCAGCCCACATCAGAAGCAGCCCAATAGACATCCCCAGGGTTAACGTTGTAGATGTTTTTCATACTCCATTTGAGCGCGACCAAATGGCCGCCGTTGTCACGGACAACCCCTTTGGGAACGCCGGTGGTGCCGGAGGTGTAGAGAATATAAAGGGGATCGGTGGCGGCCACCGGCACGCAGTCAGCCGGTTCGGCCTTTTCCATCAATTCACTCCAGCTATAATCTCGCCCCTCAACTAATTCGGCGGTAACTTGAGGCCGTTGGAAGATAATACAAGATTGTGGCTTGGCGCTGGAAATATCAATGGCTTCATCGAGCAGCGGCTTGTAAGGAATGACGCGGCTGCCCTCGATGCCACACGAGGCTGAGATAATGACCTTGGGTGCGGCATCGTTGATGCGGGTGGCCAACTCGTTGGAAGCGAACCCGCCAAAGACGACCGAGTGGATCGCCCCAATGCGAGCGCAGGCCAGCATCGCAATGGCTGCTTCGGGAACCATTGGCATATAGACGATGACTCGGTCGCCTTTTTCGACGCCTTGCCCTTTTAACACTCCGGCAAAGCGGGCCACCTCATCTTTGAGTTCACTATAAGTATATTTTTTGACGGTACCGGTGACCGGGCTATCATAAATGAGCGCCAGTTGGTCGGCTCGACCTTGTTCAACATGACGATCGATGGCGTTGTAGCACGTGTTTACAACGGCCCCCGGGAACCAGCGGTAGAAGGGTGGATTTGAGTCGTCCAGGACTTTATCCCATTTCTCATACCAGTCGATCTCCTCGGCTGCCTTAGCCCAGAAACCCTGTGGGTCTGCTTTCCATGATGCGTAGACTTGATCAAATGAACCTGCCATAGCGTATGTAATCCTCCTCGATTAAAATTGTTTTACTTGACTAACGTGAATTTCCATCAGTAACTACCATAGGTTTTTGAAAGTCTCTCATTAGGATAATTGAGTACTTCTTTACCTCCTCTCTCTGAATTATTGAATTGGTGCAGTCATGGACTGCGTTATTCCCCAAGTTAATAACTTATACGGGCATAGTAGGTTTTCTCCGCTGCCGCCCGGGCCTGTTCTAAGGTTTCGATGCCTTGCTCGGCCAGGAGGGGTATAAGCTTAAGAAATATTTCACCGGTAACAATAGCATCCCCTAAAGAGGTATGCCGGCCAAAGACATTAACGCCCAACCGGTGAGCAATCGCCTCGATACTCTGGTCTTGTTGGTTGGGGTGAACCACCGCGGCCAGTAATAACGTATCAAGGACAGGATTGATAAATTTAATCCCTAACGCCGCCTCTTTAAGTTGCAGCATCCGCATATCGAACGCGGCGTTATGGGCTACCAGAACCGTATCTTCTGAAAATTTGCAAAACTGCGGCAGCACCTGTTCAATCTGGGGCTGACCTTTTAACATGTCGGGACTTATACCGTGAATGTCCCGCGAGGCGCGCGAAATGGGGCGGCGGGGATCGATTAGCTGATCGAACACTTCCTGCCGCAATAACCGGTTGTTAACAATGCGTACAGCACTGATCGAGATAATTTCGTCGCCTTGAGCCGGATTGAGTCCGGTAGTTTCGGTATCGAAGACGGTGTAGGTTAATTCAGATAACGGCTGGTCATCGAGTTCCGGTTTTTGGCCGGCCTGATGGAATAGATCGAAATCGTAATATTCGGGCCGGCTGTTAATTTGAAGGATGGGTACGTGCCAGGCCGGTTTGGGATTAGTAGTGGGCAGCAGCAAGCGCAAGTAGGATTTACCGGTTTCTTTGTCGGTTTGGCACCAGATTTCACCACCGTGCCGTTCGGCTACTTCTTTGAGCGGAAGTGGGAAGCCTTCACCGTCGGCAATGGAAGCCTGATTTTGCCAGGCCCACAACGTTTCCTGGTCAACCGGGGCATCATCCCAAATCATATCCAGGGCAGCAATACGCCCGGTTCGTTTCAGGCGCAGTGTAGCTTCTGTAACGTCAAAGTCGGCATTGAGCTGACGCATAATTGAGGTTAGGGCCTGAACTACCGCGAAGCTGTCGACGTTGAGCCACAGGTCTTCCTCTTCATACTCAACCCCGGTCTCAATGGCCAGCTTGTCTTCAAATCGCCGTCGAATAGCCCAAATGAGGTTGCTGCCCAACATCGGGTCAAGCTGCCAGTTGGAGCGAAGGTCGGCGGTGTGGTCGCTGATGGTTTCATTGAGCTTTTCACTCAACATTTCCGCTTCTTCGCGGATGATTTTTCTAAAAACCTCCAGCCGGTCTTCATCCATTTCCGGATACTCTTCAATCGTTTCGATGGCGGCTCTAATATTAGCCAGCGAAGCGCGGGTGCCCTCGGTTAGCGATTGGAGCAGGATATCGCGGCGGGTGCTGGCCTCTAATTGTTGGGTAATGTCCTCTAGCGTCAACACAAACCCCGTTAGTTCTTTTTGCTGGTCTAAAACCGGCACCATTCTGGCCCGGATTAACTGGCCGTTGGTGGCGCTAGTGACAAAATTAGAAACCGGGCGGCTGCTCTCTTTCTCTAAATGATAGCCAATGTCCTCTAAGGCGTGGGTAATGGAATCATAATCGATCAGCCCAAAGACCGAGCGCCCCAGCCCTACAAACCCACCGGCGCCGTTGCCGTTGACCGGTTTATCGAGCTTACGACTGAGCAGTTGTTTGGCCCGGCGGTTATAGAGCAATATCTGGCCTTCCAAGTTGCAGACCAGCACACCTTCGGTGAGTTCGGAGACTAAAGCGGCCAGGCGGTTGCGTTCCTCTTCAAGCTGCGCTCTGGCGCTGAGAATTTTAGCTTCGTCATCGGCCAACAGCGATTGGAACCGGTCGGCAAAGGCGTTGATGGTTTGGCCTAACTGCCGCACTTCCGACGGCCCTTCAGGTTGAACGCGGTGGGTGGGATTGGCCGAGAGAATCAGCGTCATTTGTTCGGCCAACTCTTTGACGGTAAAAAAGTAGGCTTTAAAGGCGCGATGCAACACATAACCCACCACCAATAGCAAGATCAGCATCAGGCCAATGACCAAAAACTCACGGCTGGAGAGCGCCGCCGTATCCAGGATCTGGTTGGAGTCGCCGGCGGTCATCCACCACAAGAACCCTAACCCGGAGACGATACCAAGTAAGAAAATAAAAAATGCACTTAGCCCAATTAAGTAATTAAATTGAGATCGGTTCATTCTTCTTCCAATACACGCTGGACTTCGGCCACCAACTCTCGGGTAGAAAATGGCTTGATCACATAGCTGTTAGCCCCTAAGGCCATGCCTTTGGCCACCTCCACTTCGCGCCCCTTGGCCGTCAGCATAATCACTTTTGTGTCTTGCAGGTCAGGATTATCACGGATTTTTTGGCAAACATCAAAGCCATTAATTTTGGGCATCATCACGTCGAGCAGCACCAAATCAGGTCGAAATTGGCCAACTACTTCTAGCGCATCTTCTCCATTGCGGGCGATGGCTACTTCATAACCGGCCCGCTGCATTAAAAACTCCAGAGAGATTACAATGTTTTGCTCATCATCAACGATTAATACTTTCTTTGCCATAATGTTCTTACCTGTTATTGGTCTTGCCGTTAGCGAAGATAGGGCTAGCATAATTAGGCTCCTTATCCGCCTCAGCCTCAGTAGGGGATACGACCGGTAAGGTGAAAAAAAAGGTAGCGCCATGCCCCGGTATGCTATTTACCCGTAAATCTCCGCCAAAATAGGTTATGATTTGTCGACAAATGGGCAACCCTAGCCCGGTTCCTTGGGGTTTTTCGGTGAGAGTGTCACCAACTTGGCGAAACTTTTCAAAGATGATTTCTTGATTTTCCGGTTTGATGCCTGGCCCGTTGTCACTAACGGCCACACTTAGGGTATAATCTTGTTCTTTTAACTGCACCATAATCCAGCCGGCCTGACTGTCGCAAAATTTGATCGCGTTTGAAAGCAAGTTGAGCATCACTTGGGTAATGCGGTCGCGGTCGGTAACCGTGAGCGAGACGTGCTCGGCTAAGGCGGTTTCAAGTTCAATGTTTTCTTCTTTTATCACCTGTTCCAGCGTGGCCAGGGCATCCTCAATGACTTCTTTCAGATCAACGGCGGTCAAATGCCATTCCATCTTACCCGACTCGATCTTAGACAAATCCAACACGTTGTTGATTAACCGTGTCAGCCGTTCATTTTCTTTAAGAATGATGGCCATAAATTTACTACGTTGTTCCACATCCAGATCGGGATTGTCGTGCAAGATTTCGGAAAAGGCTCGAATGGAGGTTAGCGGAGTGCGCAGCTCGTGGGTCACCGTTGAAATGAAATCATCTTTGAGCCGGTCAACCTCCTTGAGCTGCTCATTGGCGGCCCTCAATTCAGACGTCGCTTGTTCCAATTCTTTCGATTTGATCTCCAGCTCGCGGCTGTAGGCAATCACCTTAGACGTTTCATCGAGCATGTACATCACTTCATCCATGCTCACCGGCTCTTCCTTGACCGCCGAAGCGAGCAGCACCCGGGCCGAGGCCGACCCGACCGACCCGGCCAGCAATCGTTCCGCATAGTTAATCAGAGCGGCGTCGGCCACATCATCTTTAGACCAGTCGAGGCCGTGTTTCTTGGCATAATCATTGAGCGCTTCATCCACCCGTATTCGCGACAGAAACTGCTCTAAGATAGAGCGAAGGACCGTGACTGACGAGGTGCTGCGCCACAGGCGAAAATCGTTCTCCTGGGTTCGTTTATAGACATCAACAAATTGAGCGGCTTGACTGTGTTCCATCAGGCTTTGCTGCCCCACCAGTGACAGGATCATATACCCACCGGCGTTGACCAGCATACTCCAGAAGAGCGAGTGGGTGATCGGACTGAGGCCGGCTAAGCCAAACAACGCATAGGGTTTGAGTAACGTAATACCAAATGGACCCGACTCGATAAAACTGGGCGAAAGATAGCCCGACTCGGCCAAAGAAGGGAGAAACAGCGTGTAAGTCCACACTACAAAACCGGCGCTTAAGCCCACTATCGCCCCCAGATGGTTGCCCGTTTTCCAGTAAATGCCGCCAAAAATAGCCGGGGCAAATTGGGCCACCGCCGCAAATGAGATCAACCCGATTGACACCAGGGTATAGGCGTTGCCGGTTAGCCGGAAATAGCAGTACCCCAGCATTAGAACCAGAATAATGGTGCATCTTCGAATAGTGAGCAACACCCCGCCCAAGTCTCGGCGCTCTGATAACCGCAGCGGCCCAAAATGGAGTAAAAGGGGCATCACTAACTCGTTGGAAACCATTGTGCTGAGCGAAACAGTGGCCACAATCACCATGCCCGTCGCCGCCGACAAGCCGCCAATGAAGGCCAGCATAGCGACTTCTTCCTGGCCTTGGGAAATAGGAATGGTTAGCACAAAGGTATCGGCATCAACCGCCCCGGAAGGAAAGAGCAGTAATCCCCCCAACGCGATCGGCAGCACAAAAATATTGATCACCAGCAGATAGAGCGGCAGCAGCCAGCTCGCCTTATCCAAATGATTTTCGTTGACATTTTCCACCACGGTCATCTGAAATTGGCGGGGCAGAAACATGATGGCCATCATCGACAGGAACATGAGCCAGGTCCAATCGGTGTAGGTCCCGGCATTTTTCATGGTAAACAGGTCTCTTAACTCCGGTTTTTGGAAAGCCTGGCCAAATATATCTCCAAAACCGTTGAACAGGATGAACGTCACATACACCCCCACCACCAGGAATGCCACCAATTTAATTACCGACTCAAAAGCAATGGCGGCCACTAAGCCTTCGTGGCGTTCGGTGGTGTCAAGATGCCGGGTGCCAAAAATGATGGCAAATGTAGCCAGCAGCAGCGCCACATAAAAAGAAGTATCGCCTAAAATAGCCGCCGTGCCAGGGGGGGGAATGGCGCCGGCTAATTCAGAGTGCTGCCACATGACATCAAAACTGGTCGATACACCATCGAGTTGGAGCGAGATATAGGGGATAATGCCGACTACGGCAATAATCGTGACCAATCCGGCCAAAGAACTACTTTTACCATAGCGCGAGCTAATAAAGTCAGCAATAGAGGTAATGCGGTTGATTTTGCTGATGCGGATAATTTTCCGCATCACCAGATACCACAACGCCACCATTAGCGTTGGGCCTAAATAGATCGGCATGAAACCGATACCGGTACTGGCGGCCCGACCGACGCTGCCGTAAAAAGTCCAGGCCGTGCAGTAAACAGCTAATGATAAGGCGTAAATATAGGGATTACTGATCACACTCCGCCCGGCATCGGACCGCTTATCGCTATAATATGCGATAGCGAACAGAAAGCCAATATAGGCCAGTGAAAAAAGTAAAATTATACCGCCCTGTAACATCATAGTTAGCTAGCCTTGGTACAATTGATTTAAATCCAACCAATACTCTATTTCAATGCCACATTTCAATGACAATAATCATCAAAATAATAATAATCAGCCAGGATGAAAAAGCATAAATATATAAAATAGGAATACCCCACAGCATGTCATTGGTGCTAAAGATCGACAGCAGCGGATAATTAAAGAGTAAGCAGCCGATTAAAAAAATAGCCACTAATCTTTGCCCTATAATGGTAAACCGGTTCATTAAAACCATTACTCCGTTAAAAATAACATCTGGAGCATCAAAGTTTACTTTAACTCGACTTGAATGACAAAGCCGGGTATGTCGCTCCAAATTCCTGATGCCTGGCTGTTAGCCTAGCATGGCTAACCGGAAGCGCAGTTCTGCCGATTCTTGTATTTCATGAATGGCTAAAAAAGCATCTTTTAGGTAGCGTTTTTCCAGATGGGAGAGTTGTTCTAGATGGATTTTGTTGTCGGGTTCTCGTTTGGAGTTGAGCTCGTCTAATTGCCCACGTAATCTAAGCCACTGCAAAAAGCGAAATGTTTCGGCTAAGTTTTCAGCCCCCTCTTGGCTCAAGCTTCCGGCGTGGGCGGCATCTGCTAATCGGTCAATAGTGGAACGACTTTGTGATCCGGCTTCTAAGGCATAAACCCGGGCCAGCCCCACAATGGGAGCGATGCCGCCTTCTTTGAGATCGACCAAGCCATCTTTTTGTCGTATCCGGCCAAAAAAGCCGAGTGGGGGACGGAAGCGGAGTGCAGCTCGAGCCAATTGGGCTAAGAATAAATCATATTTGCCTGATTCTACAATAATTTCTTCAATTGGGTCAAGAGACAGTGTACCATAAACTACGCGGAAATCGAAAAAAATGGCTGCCTCCAAAATAGCTTGTGGTTCAGGCGCCTGGACCCAGCCCCTGAATAATCTCATCCAGTGGTCTAGTGGGTAGTGCCAGTTGGTGGCCATATAACCTCCGGCACAGGGTGGAAAGCCGGCCTGAATCAGCCCATTAATCACATACTGGGCCAGGTTGGCAAAATAGCGCTTGGCCTCTGATGTATCGGCCAAATAGATCAGCGCATTATCCTGATCGGTCATCAGCACCTGCTCGCTGCGCCCCTCGGAACCAAAGACAACCCAGGCAAAGGGCGTTGGCGGCGGGCCGAATTTCTTTTCGGCCAAAGCTAATAATCGTTTGACCAATGTATCATTTAAACTCGATACCATCCGGCCAATTTGAATGGCATTGAGACCATTTTCGAACAAACTGCGCACGGTTTGCACCAGCTTGGGCGCATACGTGGCTAAATTTTCAGCCTTATCGTCCAGCGTTTCCAGCCGTTTCAGAAAATAAAACGGGCTTTGGGCCTGTTGCCGGAGGAGATCCGTTGTGGTCACCACTCCGGTAATTTCGCCCCGGTCGATAATGGGCAAATGATGGATACCTTCTTCATACAGATACACTAAGGCGCTATACAGCGGCGTATCGGCTAGCACTGATTTGATGGGCTGCGTCATTACCTCACCTACGGCTGTTTCTGCACTTCGCCCTTCAGCCAGTACCCGATTTCTGAGATCCCGATCGGTGATGATGCCCGGCGGCTCACTCTGGATGATAACACAGCTTACTCCGGACTCACGCATCAATTGAGCGGTTTCAAGCACCGTCGTTTGTGGCGTTGCGGCCACCAATGAATGAACGATGAGCGACTTAACCGGGCTGGCTAAACTTTCATCCGCCGGCGGCGAGTCGAGGCTGAGCAGGTGTTGTAACCTGTCGCTCAAACTCTTTAAGAAGAATTCGGCAAAGGTATTCTTATTAACCAATGTCCGAAAGATGGTTCCGGGCACCAGCAAGAGCGAGACATCCTCATGGACAATCACATCGGCGGTCGGCGCATCTTCACTAAGGATCGACAGAAAACCGAAAAATTCGCCTTCTTCCAGCACTTGTAATGGCTTTTCGTCGCGCTGGAGTTGAACCGATCCCTGTTGAATGATGTAGAGGTATTGGCTAATCGCCCCCCCTTGCTCCAGAATACGCGTTCCTGCCGCTATCTCTTTCTGCTCGATGACGTTGAGAACTTGGTCTAACTCATTTCGAGGCAGGGTATCAAATGGGTGAAGATGTTCTATAAATTCGGCAATGTTCATACAAATAATCTACACTGATTAGTTTGATTTTCAACGCAAAAGGAGGAGGGGTACACAGGGCACCCCTCCTTCAGGGGATAAAAGCGGGCCGCCGCCCGCTCTAGAGCCGTTAATTCTTAGTGGCCGGAAGCAGCCCCAGCCCCACGCGGAATACGAACCGACTCGACCATATCTTGCACGTGCTGCGGCGGCGCTTCGGTTGCCCGCGAGACGACGTAGGTTACGACAAAGTTCAGGATCATCCCCACCGTGCCGATACCCTGAGCGGTGATGCCCAAGAAGGGGCCAATCATCGGTTCCGGCGTACCGAGCAACTGCACCGAACGCTGGCCAACGATCATAACGGCGGTGAAAACCAGACCAACAATCATCCCGGCCACGGCCCCGGTACTGTTGGTGCGCTTATCAAAGATGCCCAGCAGAATAAGCGGGAAGAAACTGGCCGCCGCCAGCCCGAAGGCAAAAGCCACCACCTCCGCCACAAAGCCGGGCGGGTTAATCCCAAAGTAACCGGCCACCAAAATAGCCAGGAAGATAACCAGGCGACCCACCAGCAAGCGTTCGCTTTCAGTGGCGGTCGGTTTGATTAAGCGGTAGTAGAGATCGTGCGACAGCGAACTGGAGATAACCAGCAGCAACCCGGAAGCGGTTGACAGCGCCGCCGCCAGACCGCCAGCCGCCACCAGACCGATAATCGGGCCCGACAGGCCGGCTACTTCAGGCGTAGCCAGTACGATAATGTCGCGGTCGATGCTGACTTCATTGGCATCACCGGCCGCCATCGCATATTTTCCGTCACCGTTTTTATCGTCAAATTTGAGCAGTCCGGTGGTTTCCCAACTTCTGGCCCAGGCCAAACTCGGCTCGTTTTGGACCGCGTCTACGGAGACGCCGTTCAACGTATCGATCAGGTTCAGCTTAGCAAAGGCAGCCAACGCCGGAGCGGTGGTGTACAGCAAGGCGATGAACAGCAGCGCCCAACCGGCCGAATAGCGAGCGGCTCGCACGCTGGGGACCGTATAGAAGCGAACGATCACGTGCGGTAAACCGGCGGTACCGGCCATCAAGGCGATCGTAATGGCCAAAACGTCAATCATGGGCCGAGAAGAGTTCAGGTAAGAACCTAACCCTAACTCCGTTTGCACCCCTTCCAACCGGGGAATAATATTGCCAAAGGTCAGCGCCAGTTGGGGAATGGGAATACCGGTAATGATAAAGGCCAGCGCAAACGCCGGAATAAGGTAAGCCAGAATGAGCACGGAATATTGGGCTACCTGCGTCCAGGTAATCCCTTTCATCCCGCCCAATACGGCAAAGAAAGCCACGATGATCATCCCGATAACCACACCCAGCCAGATTTCAACCTGAAGGTAGCGGCTGAACACAATACCAACCCCGCGCATCTGCCCGGCGACGTAGGTAAACGAGATAAACACCGCTGCAATGGCCGCAATGGCCCGGGCCGTTTGCGAATAATAGCGGTCACCCACAAAGTCCGGTACGGTGTATTGGCCAAACTTGCGCAGATACGGCGCCAGCAAGAGCGCCAACAGTACGTAACCCCCGGTCCAGCCCATTAGGTAGATAGCGCCATCATAACCCAAAAAGGCGATAATCCCGGCCATCGAAATAAACGACGCCGCCGACATCCAGTCGGCCGCGGTGGCCGCCCCGTTAGCTACGGCCGGTACACCCTGCCCGGCTACGTAGAACCCTTTGGTGTCGCGCACCCGGTTCGCATAACCGATGTAAATATAACCGGCAAAACTGATCCCTACCAGTAAATAAGTCCACGCTTCAACGCTCATATTCTTTCACCTCACTCGTTTACATCGTATTCTTTGTCAACGCCGTCCATCAGCTTGCAGTAGACAAAGATTAAAATTACAAAGACAATCATCGATCCCTGTTGGGCAAACCAGAAGCCTAACGGTAAGGCGCCAAGGGTAATGCCATTGAGCACCGGGGCCAAAATAATCCCAAATACATACGAGACCAGCGCCCAAACGCCCAACAGAATAGTAATCAATCTGATGTTGGCTTTCCAGTAGCCTTCATATCTGGCTTTATCATCCATAATAAAAATTCGCTCCCTTGCTAAAAGATTTATTGATTAAACAGTGGGCTACACCTTAATCTTTTAATGATCCAGCTTGTTTTAGCCAGTTGGCTGTTTTAGCTGAAACCTTTTCCCGCCATGATTTTGAACGTTAACTGCCTCCTTTCCAACATGTAAGGTAGTTGCGATTACCGTTTTTTATGATGCTGGTCAGACAAACAAAATAGCGAATTTTTAACTGCTTCCTCAGTTAGTCATTATCAAGAAGTAGTTACAAATCCGCTAATAAGCTGCGATAATACAGAAACGGCTAGCCAATTATATGGTTTGGATAGCTTGGATAGCTTGGATAGTTTGGATAGCTTGTTTATCATCTTTGAGCATCTAACCTGACTCATCACTGAGTCTGTTTCTTTCCAAATATATATATAAACTTGATGAAGGGTGGGAAGGCGTGTGGCAAACTAATTCGAGTTTAAGCTCATTACGTACTTATTTTAGCCGGTTCAGTTGAAATAGTCATCACCTTTGAGGGGAAAAAATAATTCACCTGCGGGGAGGAATTGATCTGCCCTCTACGGGGGATATCGTATCCCCCCGCCGGGGGATAGACCTACTTCGTAGCTGGCAGCGGCTCAAGGGTTGGACAGCCGTGGCCCGCTAAATCGGCTCTAAATTGGCGGGCCTCTTCGGGGCTTTTATGGACAATAACCAGCTTGCGATTATCTTTTAAGAGCCAGCAGGTCGCATGTTGCATAGTCGCATCTTTTCGCTCGGCGTCGGTAGGCTGGCAGTCGAAACCGGCTTGCACCGGCAGCTTGAGTAGATAATTTTTGACTTTATCCGGCCAGCCAAACAGCTTGTTCTGGCGCTGCACCTGGCCCGAGGTCAAGTCGATGCGGTAGCGAGTATGACGGCTTCTCATCCACAGGGCGGAAACAAGGGTCGCTATCAAAAAGAGCGATATAAAGCCGACTTTAGTTAAAAGGACTGTCGCCGTCTGGCCTGGCACCGGAAACGACACCAAAACAGCCACCACAAAAAAACCGCCCAACAACAGGTTCGGAATTTGATCCCAGCGGGCATTGCCGAAGACAGCGACCTCGATGATGTTGTTGCCCAAATCTTTAACGGTTGGTGGCCACCGCTTGAGTGAAATCGGCGCTTCGCGCCGCCTGAGCCCGTCATCTACCCGATTGATGGCTGCTGTCAATCCAATTAACACAGCCAGGCCGCCCAGCATCGCGGCCAAGATAATAACTAAGGGATGAGTCATGATTCCTCCTGGAAAGAAAAGCCTGTCAGGGCAAATCCCCGACAGGCTCTTTAGATCTTATCGTAACGACTCAGGTGATGGGTACTTTTGCTCGAATAGAATCCATAGCAATAGCGCTCATTGATGGAAACCTACCGCTACAAATACCGCAATTAAGCGCCGGTCACCCGATGAAGGGGTATGGCTTAGCCTTGAACCAGCTTGCGAACTTCGTCGACAATGTCCGGGTTAGCCAGGGTAGTCACATCACCCACATCCTTACCGTTGGAGATGGCCGATAGCACCCGGCGCATAATCTTCCCGGAGCGCGTCTTGGGCATGTCGGTGACCACATAGACGTGCTTGGGTTTAGCAATCTTGCCGATGCTGTCGGAAATAGCGTCAGATACCTTGCGTTCCACCTCGCCGCCGATCGACTCATAGCCCGGCTTGAGCGACACATAGATATCCGGCACTTTACCCTTAACTTCGTCAGCCACAGGCACCACCGCCGCTTCAGCCACTTCCGGTACCAGCAAGCAGGCCGATTCGATTTCCTTGGTGCCCAATCGGTGACCGGCCACGTTGATCACATCATCAACCCGGCCCAAAATCCGGAAATAGCCGTCGGGCGCTTCAACCGAGGCATCGCCGGGGAAGTAGGGCCAGTCGCGCCAATCGGTACTTTTAGGGTTTTTATTGTACTTGGCGTAATACGTTGACACATAGCGATCCCGGTCGCCCCAGATGGTTTGGAACTGGCCCGGCCAGGGATTTCTAATGCAAATGTTGCCGGCAATACCGGCGCCTTTGGCCACCTCTTCACCGTCTTCATCAAAAATAACCGGATGGATGCCGGGCATCCCGGGGCCGGCGCTGCCGGGTTTCATGGGCTGGAGCGCCGGCATCGTGCTGCACAAGAAACCGCCGGTTTCCGTTTGCCACCAGGTATCGACAATCGCCGCTTCACCCTTGCCGACGACGTGATAATACCATTTCCACACTTCCGGTTCAATCGGCTCACCAACGGTGGTCATATGTTTGAAGTGGAAGGTATATTTAGCCGGCTCGTCGGGGCCGGCTTTGCGCAGCATGCGCACGGTGGTTGGCGCGGTGTGGAAAATATTCACGCCTAATCGCTCGGCGATGCGCCACGGACGGCCCGCGTCGGGGTAGGTCGGCACGCCTTCAAAGATAACGCTGGTCGCGCCCAACGACAGCGGCCCGTACACAATGTACGAGTGGCCGGTGATCCAGCCGATATCGGCCATACACCAGTACACATCTTCCGGATGAATGTCTTGCACGTACTTCGACGTGGCTGTCACATAGGCCAGATAGCCGCCGGTGCCGTGCTGGCAGCCCTTAGGCCGGCCGGTGGTGCCGCTGGTGTACATCAAAAACAGCGGATCTTCCGCCGGCACTCGAACCGGCTCGACCCGTTGGCCGGCGTATTCCTTGACCAAATCGCTGGCCAGGTAATCGCGCCCTTCAACCAGCGGGGTTGCCGCCGAATATTTGCCCGGATAGCGCTGCCAGACCAGCACTTTTTCTACTTCTTGGCCTTCATCAGCCGCAACCTGCACGGCTTCGTCGGCTTTATCTTTGTGTTCCAGCAGCTTGCCGCTGCGATAGTAAGCATCCATCGTCACCAGCACTTTACTGCCGGAGTCCGAAATTCGTTCGCCGCAGGCTTTGCCGCTAAAGCCGCCAAAAACCACCGAATGAATGGCCCCTAATCGAGCGCAGGCCAGCATCGTTACCGCCAGTTCGGGCACCATTGGCATATGGATGGTCACGCGGTCGCCCTGCTTGACGCCGCAGGTATCGCGCAGCATGGCCGCGGTTTCATTCACCCGCACCCACAACTCCTGGTAAGTAATGGGCTGATGGGCTTCATCTTCCGGCTCGGGTAAATAGAGCAGCGCCGTTTTATTGCGGTTTTTGGCCAAATGCCGGTCGATACAGTTATACGAAGCGTTGAGCTTACCCCCCACAAACCACTTGAAACAGGGCGCGTCGCTGGTGTCTAAAGTGGTATGCCAATATTCATACCAATCCAGCAAATCGGCATACTCTTTGAAACATTCCGGAAAATTGTCCAAGCTAAATCGGTCGTAAATTGACGCATCCGTCATATTGGCTTGGGCAATAAACTCAGTTGAGGGGTGATAATAATCTTCCTCTTGCCAGTGAACAGCGATTTGGGCTTCGCTAACTTCCATCGATTCTTTAGCACTCATCAATAATCCTCCCTTGGATTCTGTTTTCAATAAAAAATCGGTTAAATATTCTTAATTACGTGTCTTAATTAACAGGGGTTTACGACAATAATTAATGGGGGAAGGGTGAGGTTTCAACTTATGCCCACTACAGTTGACTGGCACAACAAAAATAGCCATGCACGATAGAGCAAATTAGAATAATCAACAGAGTGGGAGTGTAACTGAGAGGTGTAGCCCATAATTCCTCTCACACCGCCCCGCTCTCATCAAGCGGAACCAATGCTCTAAAATAATATAATACAAATTTAATTTTGTCAACCGTTCCACTCGACCGATTTTTATGCAGGAAAAGTCAGGTGACAATCACTTATTGTCGTTAAATTAGCCCCTGTGCGGCTCAAACGGGTCATTTACCCTGCTCAAGTGACTGTCACCTTTGGAATTGCGTAAGTCCTGTTATGTTTCAACTAGAAACATACTTGCCAAAATCGCTGACTTTATTTAAGATCATCCTATCAATAATCCTGTTATAGTTAATTTAGTTCTTTACACAATGATTCGTGTATTAAATGACATAATTCCAAAGTCCGCCACCCCTCAAGTTCGCATTGCCTTATTTTTGCTAGCTTACCGCTGGATTAGCCTGTTTGTTGTCATTGGCCTGTTTCAAATTACCTCGGCTACTTATACCATGCCCGTTGTTCCGGTGACGCTGTTGGTTACAGCGATTGCCATAACCTGCCTCATTACCATATTTCACCAACCACTTAACCGCATTATCTTTGAAGACCCGTTCTTTTTAGGGGTCGATATCTTTTCCGTCGCCGTCATTTTGACCTTGAGCGGCGTTACCCAAAGCCCTTATACCTTGTATGCCCTAAGCCCCCTCTTAGCCGCCGCCTTTTTCTTTCATATGAAAGGGGCGCTCTGGGCGGCCAGCAGCTTTACCGTTTTTTACCTGGCTACGTTGTTTCTGGGCAATCAGGCTTATCCAATTACGGTTGAGGCCCATTTGTTGATTAATCAATTAGCCGGGGTGTGGCTGGTGACCATTTTATTTGGCAGCCTGTCGCAGTTATTTCAACAACTGCAAAATACCCACAACCAACTGGCCGCGGCCCGCGATAATCTGACCCGCCAGAATGGCGAGCTGGCCGCAGCCCGCGATCATCTCTCGCAGCAGAATGCCGAACTGGCCGTGGCCCACCATCAACTGGAGATTATCCACGACCTAACCTTAATGCTGCAAGGCGCGTCAGATATCAAATCGGCCCAACAGCGGGTGCTGCGGGCGGTAACGGAAGAGTTAGGCTTTTCACAAGCTATCGTCGGGTTAGTCAACCCGGCTACCGCTCGCCTGGAGCATTGGCAAATGCGCCCGGCCAACGACGATCTATTATCGGCCCTCAACCCTATCCCGCTCGTGCCGGTCAGCGGTTCGGTTATTCAGGAACTGCTGGCCCATCGCGGCGGCTGGTGGTTCAATGAGCGCCCGGCCGTGGCCGATGAAGTGCTTAATGAATGGCTCAGCCGTATGCCCTGGCTGAGCTTGCCCCTGGTTTTGCAGGAGCAAATCGTGGGTATTTTGTTGGTTACGGCTGAAGGCGGGCGAGAAAACTTATCCGATGATCAGATCGTCGGCTTGACGGCGGTGGCCAGCCAGGCTGCGGTGGCCTTAGGCACGGTTGATCGAGTAAAGCAGTTGGCCGTTGAACAGGAACGCAACCGCATTGCCCGCGACATTCACGATTCGGTCGCGCAATCGTTGTTTGGCACCGTTTTCACGCTCGACGCCTGTATTAAGATGCTGCCCGAACACGTGGACGTGGTCCAAAACGAACTGGTCGATCTGCGCAACCTGGCCGAGCAAGTGCGGCAAGAAGTGCGCCACTCGATTTTGGATATTTGGCCATCAGAGCTAACCCTGGAGCAATTTAAGATCGATTTGGCTAAATATGTGGCCCATTGTTCCGGCGCAAATGATTTTCATGTCGATTTTACCATCGGTGGTGATTTCGACGGCCTGTCGCCCGCCATCCGGCGCAGTTTGTACCGGATTACCCAAGAAGCGCTGGCCAATGTCGCCCATCACGCCCAGGTGAAGGTGGCCCGGGTTAGTTTGTACGTTGAACCGGCTGAGGTTCAACTCAGTATTCGCGATCAAGGCCGCGGCTTTGACCCCAAAATTGCCCTGACCCGCCTGCACAATCGCGATAAATTTGGCTTACGCGGTATTCGGGAGCGGGTTGAGCGTCTGGATGGCGAGGTTGAATTTCTCAGCCAGCTTGACCGGGGTACCCAAATCTTGGTCCGTATTCCTATCGATCGGAGAAACGGCTATGGCTGAACCGAAAATTCGCATTTTGATTGCCGATGACCACGCCGTGGTCCGCAAAGGCTTAATTATGGTGCTGCGCCTGGAACCAGATTTTGAAATTGTCGGCGAGGCCGAAAACGGGCTGCGCGCCCTGGAACTGGCGCACCAGTTGCAGCCCGATTTAGTCTTGCTCGATTTGATGATGCCCGAAATGGACGGTCGGGCCGCCACCGAAGCGCTGCAAACCCAACTACCCGCCACCAAAATTTTAATTCTAACCGGCATGGAAATTGATGAGGGGATTATCGATATTCTGACCTCCGGCGTCAGCGGCTACGTACCCAAAGATATCGAACCCAACGAACTGGCCAAAGCCATTCGCGCCGTAGCCCACGGCGAAGCCTATTTACACCCGACCATGGCCCGCCGCGTTCTGGAAAAAATGACCACCCGCCAAACCGCTTCAAAACCCGAAAATAACGTCCAACTTACGCCCCGCGAGCAAGAGGTCTTACAATATATGGCCACCCCGGCCACCTATCGCGAAATTGCCGAAAAGCTCTTTGTCAGCGAAGAAACCATTCGCACCCACGCCAAACACATCCTGGGCAAACTCCAACAGCCCAACCGCGCCCAAGCCGTCCTGGCCGCCGTCCGCGCCGGTTTAATCGAACTGCCCGACTAAGCCGGTGTAGTATAGATTGCTTTGTCTTCTGATTACGTCTACAATTATCATTAAGACTTACGCAAATGACGGGTTTTGTAGCGTAAATTGCTTGCGCTACGACGTCTGCCCGAAATCCGGAACTATTTAGCAAATTGTTCGACACTCTGCGTAGTCCTGATTAAGTAGATAGGAGTTTGCCATGAATATTCAAATTCAAGACCAAGAGCTAGTCCAACAAATTGAACAACTGGCCGCCGCCGAACACCGCTCCCCGGAACAAATCGTGGCCGATGCCCTGCGTTTGTATACGCGCCAAACACAGCAAATATCGAACGCAGCGTCTCTCCTGTCGATTGCCGGCCAAGAAAACGCCGGCGAGTCTGATACTCCTGAACGGGACAAAGAAATCTTGACTAAGCTTCTGGCCTCTGCTCCTATTTTACGGGATTTAACCAATATCCTCCCCCATCATGCTTCCCCAATAGATTATTACCACTATCTAGAGCAAAAGTATGGCCTCCACGAATAACAATTCTGTTCTGGTTGACCTGAATGTCATCCTGGACGTTCTGGCCCAACGCCAGCCTCATTATGTTTCTTCTGCCTTGGTTTGGGCTGCTGTAGAAACGGGCATCGTTAGCGGATATGTGGCCGCTCATAGCATTATGACTCTGTTTTATCTAATGGCTCGTCATTTGGACCGTGAGCAAGCTATTAAGGCTGTTCAAAAGTTGCTGACTATTTTTGAGGTGGCTGCTGTTGATCGGTTAGTGATTGAACACGCGCTGGCGTTAGGCTGGCCAGATTTTGAAGATGCCGTGCAGATGGCGGCGGCTGTTCAAGCGGGGACAAATTATCTTGTAACTCGTAATCCTCAAGACTTTAAGGATGAGTTAGTCTCCGTACTTCACCCCGATGATTTACTCAATCGGTTAAATTTATCTTTATAGCTCACTCAGCTCTCGCTCCCAATCTTCCGCCGGTGCTTCTTTTTTAGCCGCTTCTATCAAACGAGGCACTAGACCAGAGCGAACCAAAATATCATCTTCTACCTCATCGTCCGCTGGCTCAGCCAGCCGCTTTAGTATTTCCTCCCACACGTCCCCATCAACCATAACCGCCGTCCGGTTGCCGGCCGCGTCGGTAACATAGTGAACCCTATCAATTAATTCTGTGATGGTCATTCCTAGCTCCTGCACAACAATCTATGATGATTCTAGCCGTAGATAGCCCTTTTATCCTTAGAGATTATCATACCACGATTTTGGCCGTTTGTTAACCGTCGTTTACTGTTGCCTATTCAAGAGTTGATGCGTTTTATCGAAGTCTCGATTGGCGGCGGTTGCCGGGCGCTGTTCATCAAAATACCTCGCGCCGCTAACTTTTTGAAGGTCTTTTTAAAGAAGAAGGTCCGCCGGCTAACTTTTTCGACCTCATTTCTAAAAAAAAGGTCCGCCGGCTAACTTTTACGACGTCTTTTTTAGAAAAAAGGCCCGCCGGCTAACTTTTACGACGTCTTTTTAAAGAAGAAGGTCCGCCGGCTAACTTTTACGACGTCTTTTCTAAAAAGAAGGTCTGCCGGCTAACTTTTACGACGTCTTTTCTAGAAAAAAGGTCCATCGGCTAACTTTTTCGACCTCTTTTCTAGAAAAAAGGTCCATCGGCTAACTTTTTCGACCTCTTTTTTAGAAAAAAGGCCCATCGGCTAACTTTTTCGACCTCTTTTTTAGAAAAGGGGTCTTATTTACAACTTTTCGGATGTCTTTTTTAGAAATGACGTCTTATTTGTAACTTTTCGGATGTCTTTTTTAGAAATGACGTCTTATTTGTAACTTTTCGGATGTCTTTTTTAGAAATGACGTCGCGTGGGCGTGCTCGTTGAGGGTTGTTTTTAAAGATCAAACATCGCGTCGAAAATTTCCTTACTGTTTTGTTAGTCAAAAAAGGCTCGCGCCTTGAGCCGGTGTATCTTGGTTCAAGACGCGAGCCAATACCCTAATGATATTCGTCGCGGGTGGGGGTGGTGCGAACTACACCAGCTACGCTTGGTTTTCTGAAAAAATGGGGGTGCGGGTGGCCGGTTGAGGGGACGTTATGGCTAAGCCGGTCCAACTGGGGCTCATTTTGCTTTTTAACGAATCGACAGTGTCAATTTTATGAGTCAAATTCTGGTCATTATCCAGCTTAAACCGGGCCACAATACCGGTCAGTTGGCCGGCGATTTCGTTCAGCGATTCGGCGGAGGCGGTGACTTCTTCAATTTGGGCGTGCATCTCTTCGGCTGAAGCGCTCACCTCTTCAATGGCGGCGTTGTTTTCCAGGCTGATTTCGGCAATACTTTTGACGGCTTCATCAGCTTCACTAGCGCCGGTGACCACTTCTTTTATGGAGGTTACATTTTCTGCCACAACCACAGACACCAACTCCGTCGCGGTGGTTAGTTGTTGGGCGGAGGTGTTCATTTGTTGTACGTCGGCGGCAATCCGTTCAATCTGACGGTTGACCACTTCAGTGGCCTCTAGAATATTTCGGAGGGCTTGTCCGGCTTCATCGGCGCGAGTAACGCCGGTTTCCACCTCAGCGGCGCTGGCTTGCATGGCCGTCACGGCTTCGGCCACAGTGTGCTGGATATCGGTGATGAGTGTAGAAATTTCTCGGGTAGCCTGGGCCGAGGAATCGGCCAACTGGCGGACTTCATCGGCTACGACAGCAAAGCCTTTACCGTGTTCACCGGCCCGGGCCGCTTCAATGGCGGCGTTTAGCGCCAGCAGGTTGGTCTGGCTGGCAATATCCTCGATGGTTTGAATAATGGCCCCAATCTGATGCGATCGCTGGCCCATTTCAGTCACCTTCTGCGTTGATAACCCCACTTTAGCCTTGATACTTTCCATGCCAACTATCGTTTGGGCAATGATATTAGCCCCGGTCTGGGCCGCCTGGGCGGCGTCGTGAGCTTCAGTTGTGACGGTTTGGGCATTCACGGCGACATGGTCAATCGTCCGCACCATCTCATCCTTGACGCTGACGGATCTGGCCACGGCGGCTACCTGCTGTTGAGCGCCCTGCCCCACCTGGTCAATCGCTTTGGAGACCAGCGTTACCGAGGCGGTGATGCCATTTAAGCGGTCGGCTTGCTGTGAGGACCCGGCCGCAATTTGCTGAACACTGGCGGCGACCTGCAAGGTGGCCTGTCTGGATTGGTCAGCCGAAGCTGAAAGATACGTCGCCGCATCACTGACGTGAGTGGCCGTGGTGGTCATCTGGTTAACCAGTTGGCGTAGCTGGTCGGTCATTTGGCTAAAGGCCCCTGCGGTTTCCTGTAAACGCGTCATCATTTGGTTGAAGGAGATAGCCATTTGGCCAATTTCATCGCCAGAATCAACCGCCACCGTTTCGGCTGTAAACCGCAAGTGATGGTGGGTGAGGTTGCCCTGGGCCACAGCTTGAATCACGGTCGCCAGATGGGGTAGATCATGTTCGGCAATTTGTTTGGCTGCGGCGGCCACGGCCAGCACGGGCTGGGTAAAACGGCGCGGCAAAAAGAAGGTGAGCAACAGGCCCGCCAAAATAGCGCTAAGACTAACGCTCACCACAACCCGAATGGCGGTCGAGATGACATTTTCTATATCAGCCATCCCCTGCGTTTCTTGCGCGGCGGCCATCGTTTCGATCTGGGTCAAAAGCGGGTCCACCTGGCGAATGTTGGCCTCGTAAGTTTCAATGCCGGCCGCAATTTGACCGTTAATGGCCACCAGTTGGTCAAACAGGCTTTGATATCCATCGGCCAGGCTCTTTAATTCCAGCTTGTCAGCGGGCGACAGATTGGCGGCGTCAACATCGGCTTTGAATTGCGTAACACGCTCGTGCAGAAGCGTGACATATTTATCAGTGTTACGGAGCAGATAATCCTTTTCATGGCGACGGAGCATCAACATATCGATGGTCAGGCTATCGAGATTTTTGGCGGTGACAACCGCTTCGATGTCATGAACTTTCTGACGAAATTGACCTTCAAGGCCGGCATCCACATGCCCGCGCTGCTCGATGAGGGACACCACTTGTAAGAAAACGGCCTGATAATCCGTCATAGTCCGGTCAATCGCTTCGGTTATGGCCGTAATTTCCGGCTCATCGACCACCGCGCGAATCTGAGCCATATGTTGATTGACCGTGGTCACTTCATCTTGAAACGCGCTAACGTATTCAGCCCGGGCTTGTTCAAAACCTAGCGCTTTGAAATAAAGCAAGTAATCATTTTCATAACGGCGAGCTTCGAGCACAGCACTATCGCTTTGCTGAGCTAGATTTTCGACGAAAACATCAGTATAAAGCAAGTGCGTCATCGTCTGCCGGATTTTGAGCTGGCTGATGACGGCTATCGTCCCCACCAAAAGGGTCAGCCCGGTCAAAAGCAGAAAAGCGATGCTCAATTTGGTCCTGATTTTTAAATCATTGAGTTGTCGATACATGATGTTGCTCCTTTCGTAACGACTAAAATTAGTTATTACCGGAAGAGCGCCAATTAGGCGCGATATACATTTATCGACACATATGACAGAACGCTGTATTAAAATTACGTAAAAACTTCATTCTTTTATATTTAGGATTGACGTAAAAGCCAGGTGGCCGTCACTTTTTGAGCGTATCCAAGTGGCTATCACCTTTGGAACGGCGTCAGCTCTGATGTTATAACAGCTTAAGGTCTTGTTCCTCATCCATTGCCATCTCAATCCCCGCAAGCCGAAACGGTATCTCTTTCATCTTTTTAGGGTTGTTTTTGGGGTGATGCTCATCGCCTTTGCCCACAAATGTCACACTTTTGTAATAATTGTGTAATCAATTTGAAAAAGTAGTAAAATATTCTGGGTCAGAGAAATTAGCTCAAAAATAGAGGGAGTCTGACCGAACCACGGTACAGCACCGACCCTGAAAATTCCGTAGGACAAACTTAAGTTTGTCCTACGGAATTTTCAGAGGAGTCTGACAGTCTCGATTGAGACGACATTGGGCATGAAAATTTACTGGAGCGACAAAGCTGGCTTTGTCATTGACGCTCCAGACTTTCATCTACAAGGAGCAAGGACCATCGCGGGAATGAGCCTAAATCTAACAGCGACCGATTACCACATAATTGAACCGATCGACAGCAGCCCGCAAGTGGCGCTGTATCGCGCCGGCCGGCGGACCGATAACACGCCCGTGCTGCTCAAAACATTACCGGCCGAATATCCCAGCCTGAAAGACATCACGCGCTTAAAACAGGAGTATGAGCTAACTCGCCATCTCGGCCTGTCCGGCCTGATGCAAGCGCTGGGGTTAGAAGAAGCCGGCCGCCGGCCGCTGTTGATTTTTGAGGATTTCGGCGGCAGCCCGCTTCAGCAGTGGCTCTCCCCGCCGGGGCTGGACCTGGCCGTCTTGCTGGACATCGCCGCGCAAACGGCCCGCATTCTGGGCGATATCCACCAGCGGAACATCATCCACCAAAACCTCACCCCCCATCATATTTGGTTCAATCCGCACACCCGCCAGGTCAAAATTACCAACCTGAGCCTGGCCTCGCGGCTGGCTCAAGAAACCCGGCCCGTTAGCGACCCCCGCCAGTTGGAAGGCGACCTGGCCTATATCTCGCCGGAGCAAACCGGCCGCATGAACCGGATCATCGACTACCGCACCGACTTTTACTCGCTGGGCGTCACCTTTTACCACCTGCTCACCGGCCGGCTGCCCTTCGCTATCGCCGATCCGTTGAGCCTGGTCCACGCCCACATCGCCCGCGAGCCGATCCCCCCGGCCGACCTCCGGGCCGACCTGCCGCCGGTGGTGTCCGCTATTATAATGAAGCTGCTGGCCAAAATGGCTGAAGATCGCTACCAGAGCGCCCACGGCTTACAGGCTGACCTGGAACGGTGTCTGGCCGAATGGTCGGCCACCGGCGTCGTGGCCCCATTTACCCTGGCCGAACATGATGTTTCCACCCGGTTTCAGATTCCCCAGAAACTCTACGGCCGCGAACCGGAACTGGCGACGCTGCTGGCCGCCTTTGATCGCATCTCCGCGGCGGCTGACCTGGCGGAGGGCGAAGACAAAATGCCCCCCGCTGGCGGGGGAGGCGGGCCGGCGCCAGCCCCCAACTTAGCCGCCTTATCCGGCCAGGCCGAACTGCTGCTGGTGGCCGGTTATTCCGGCATCGGCAAATCGGCCCTGGTCAGCGAGGTCTATAAATCGATGGCCCGGCAAGGGCATCGCGGTTATTTCATCGCCGGCAAGTTCGACCAGTTTCAGCGCAACGTGCCTTACAGCGCCGTGACCCAGGCCTTCCAGGGGTTGGTGCGTCAGCTCCTCAGCGAGCCGGAAGCGCAGGTGCAGGCGTGGCGCGAAAAATTAAGCCGGGCTCTGGGCGCGAATGGCCAGGTCATTACCGAATTCATCCCCGACATCGAACTGCTAATCGGTCCCCAGCCGCCCGTGCCCAGCCTGCCGCCCGCCGAAACCCGCAACCGCTTCAATCTGGTCTTCCAACACTTCATCCAGGTCTTTACCCAGCCCGATCATCCCCTGGTCATCTTCATCGATGATTTGCAGTGGGCCGACTCGGCCACGTTGAGTTTGCTGGCCACGGTCATGACCAACAGCCAGCTCAAATATCTGCTGGTCATCGGCGCGTATCGCGACAACGAGGTCAACCAAGCCCACCCCCTGATCATCACCCTGGCTGACCTGACCCAAAGCGGGGTGCAGTTCAATCGCATCACCCTGACCCACCTCGATCAAACCCACTTAACCCAATTCGTCGCCGACACGCTGCACAGCCCCGCCGACCGGGCCAGGCCGCTGGCCGACCGGGTCTACCAAAAAACCGGCGGCAATCCCTTCTTTGTCATTCAATTCCTCAAATCGATCGAGCGCGAGGGGCTGTTGGCCTTTGATCCGTCGTCGAATTGGTGGAGCTACGACCTGGCCGGTATCGAGCAAATGGCCATGACCGATAATGTCGTCGATTTGATGGTGGCCCAAATTCAGAAGTTCCCGGAGCCGACCCGCCGGCTCATCCGGCTGGCCGCCTGTATCGGCAACCATTTTGCCCTGGACACGCTGGCCATTGTCGGCCAACAGGCCGCCGGCCAGGTGGCCGCTGAACTGTGGCCGGCCGTCGAGCGCGGCTTGCTCATCCCGGCCGGCCAAACCTACCATCCGGCTCAGCCGGACCGCGATCCGGTTGAAGGGGCCGCCTGCAAATTCCTGCACGACCGGGTCCAGCAAGCCGCCTACTCCCTCATTCCCGCCGACCGCAAACAAGCCGTTCATCTCCAGGTGGGCCGGCTCATGCTGGAGCATTTGGACCCGGCCGAACAGGACGAGAAGCTGTTCGATATTGTCAATCATCTCAACTTTGGCGCGGCGCTCATCACCGACCCCGCCGAACGGGAGCGGCTGGCCCGGCTGAACCTGGAGGCCGGCCGCAAAGCCAAATCCTCCACCGCCTACCAGCCCGCCCTGGATTATTTCAAAACCGGCCTGACCTGCCTGCCCCAGGATTACTGGTCTAGCCATTATGACCTGGCCTGGACCCTGCTGCTGGACCAGGCTGAAGCGGAATTTTTAACCGGCAATTTCGCCCAGGCCGAGCAAGTGTTTGGGCAACTGCTGCGCCACGCCCGCTCTAAACTGGCCCAGGCCGATGTCTACAACTTGAAGATGCTGCAATTCGAGATTATGGCCCAATATAACGAGGCGGTGCGGGCTGGCCAGCAAGGCTTGAAGCTGTTTGCCATCGAACTGCCGGCCGAGGAGGCCGCTAAGCAAGCCGCCTTCGCCGCCGAACTGGACCAAATCCAACGCCATCTCGAGCAGACCCGCATCGGCGCTCTGATTGATCTGCCGGTCGCCACCGACCCCGACGTCAAAATGAGTATGAAACTGCTGATGACCATGTGGGCCCCGGCCTACATCGCCAACGAGCACCTGCTCGCCGCTTTGATTTCGGCTACCATGGTCCGGCTGTCGCTCCAGCACGGCCACTGCGAAGAGTCGGCCTACGGCTACGTGACCCACGGCATCACCGTCGGCTCCCTGCTGGGCGATTACGAATCGGGCTATGAATTTGGCCGGCTGGCCTTGCAGGTCAACGACTTTTTCAAGGACGTCAAACTCCGGGCCAAAATTCACCACATGTTTAGCTGCTTTGTCAATTTCTGGCGAGCGCCGCTCAAAACCTGTTTCCCATACGCCAAGGAAGCCTATCGCTGCGGCCTGGAGTCCGGCGATTTCGCCTATGCTACTTACGGCACGTTCCATGAAAGCTGGTATATCCTGCTCAGCGGGGCGGAATTAAGCCAGGTTGATCAAGCCTGCCAGGCCAACATCACCTTCCTCACCCAAATCAAAAACTTCAGCTTTGCCGATGCCCAGCGGGTCATCTGGCAGTGGAGCGTGAGCTTGCAGGGACCGAATGGCAATCCGCCGCCGCTCGACCCCGGCTTCGACGACCAGGCTTACCAAACCACTTACCACAACGAGCCGTTTTTTGAAACCTTCTACTATATTTCCAAAATGCACCTGGCCTATATGTTTGAAGATTTCCCCGAGGCGCTGCGCATGGCCGAACATGCCGAGCGGGTTGTCCCCAGTTTGAACGGCACCATCTGGAGCCTGGCTTTGTCGTTTTACTACGCCTTGACCCTGACCGCGCTCTACCCCACGGCCGGGGCCGCCGAGCAGCGGGCCTACGCCGCCAAACTGACCCAACTGCGCCAAAAAATGAAGGTCTGGGCCGAAAACGCGCCCGCCAACTTTCAACAAAAGTACCTGCTCGTCGCCGCCGAAACGGCTCGCATCAACCACGATCACCGCCAGGCCGCCGCCTATTTTGATCGGGCCATCCGCTTAAGCCGCGACAACGGCTTTGGTCAGGATGAAGCGCTGGCCTGCGAACTCTGCGCCAAATTCTGGCTGATGCGAAAAAATGAACGGAAGGCTTATCCGTTTCTGGTCGACGCCCTCTACGCCTACCAGCGCTGGGGGGCCGCCGCCAAAGTTAAAGATTTACGCGAAAGGAATCAGCTCTTGCTAACCCATTTCGAACACCCCCTCTCCACCTCACCCACCCCCCCGGCCGAGGCCGGCTACCAGGACCTGGATCTCCTGGCCGTCATCAAAGCCGCCCAGGCCCTGTCCAGCGAAATGAACCTGGCCACCCTGCTGGAAAAGTTGATGCACATTGTCTTGGAGAATGCCGGCGCTCAGCACGGCCACCTGATTTTGAAAAAAGAGGATCGCTGGCTGATTGAAGCCACCGGCCTGGTCGAACGGGACGAGATCACCATCCGGCCCGGTATCGCCATCGAGGCCGGCGAAAAGCTGTCCCCGGCCATTGTCAATTACGTGGCCCGCACCGGCGAAAATTTGGTCCTCAGCGACGCCGCCCAAGACCCCCGCTTCAGCAGCGACCCGTATATCGTGCGCCGCCAGCCCAAATCGATTCTGTGCCTGCCCATCCTGCGGCAAGGTCAGGCCATTGGGATTTTGTATCTGGAAAACAATCTGACCTCGGCCGCGTTTACCCCGGCCCGCGTCGAGACCACCCAAATTTTGGCCTCGCAGGCGGCCATTTCGCTGGAAAACGCCCGGCTCCACGAGGAGATGAAACAGGAGATTGTGGAACGCCAGCAAGCCGAAGCCGTGCTGCGGGCCATCACCGAAGGCACCGCCGCCGTGACCGGCGGCAACTTCTTCCGCTCGCTGGTGCGCCATCTGGCCGCGGCGCTGAAAGTTCACTGCGCCTTTGTGACCGAATGCGCCGACGCCAATATGCTGCGGGTGCGCACCCTGGCCTATGTAAAAGACGGCCGATTTCAGGAAAATGTCGAGTATGAGTTGGTCGGCACTCCCTGCGAACACGTGATCAACGGCAAAACCTACTTTTGTCCAACCAACCTGGAAGATCTGTTTCCCAAAGAAAAGGGCATGGCGTCCTACGTCGGCGTGCCGATTGTCGACTCCTCCGGCGCGATTTTAGGCCACCTGGCGGTGATGGATAATGAACCCATCACCCACAATCCCCAGCATCCCACCTCGATTTTGCAGATTTTCGCCGCCCGGGCCGGGGCCGAACTGGAACGCAAGCGGGCCGAAGAAGCGCTGAACCGGGCCAACGAAGCGTTGGAACAGCGGGTTGAAACGCGCACCGCTGAATTGCAGCAGGCCAACGGCCAGCTCACCCAGGAAGTCAACGAGCGCAAGCGCATGGAATCGGCCTGGCAGCAAGCCAAAGAGGCGGCCGAAACGGCCAACCGGGCCAAAAGCGAGTTTCTGGCCCGCATGAGCCACGAACTGCGCACCCCGCTCAACGGCATTTTAGGCTATACTCAAATCTTGAAGAAAGATAAGCAATTGAACTACCAGCACTTAGAGCGGGTGGCCATTATCCAAAGAAGCGGCGAGCATCTGCTCAATCTGATCAATGATATTCTGGATTTGGCCAAGATCGAAGCCAGCAAGATGGAACTGCACCCCGTTGATTTTCACCTGGCCGAATTTCTCAACAATATCGCCAAAATCTGCCGGGTATCGGCCGAACAAAAGGGGCTGGCCTTCATTTACGAACCCCGCCCGGCCTTGCCGCCGGTGATCCACGGCGATGAGAAGCGGCTGCGGCAAATCCTGCTCAACCTGCTCGGCAACGCCGTCAAATTCACCGACCGGGGGCAAATTACCCTGACCGTTGAACCTCGGGCCGGCCACATCCGCTTTCAAATCGAAGATACTGGCATCGGCATTGCTGCGGACAACCTCACCCAAATTTTCTCCCCGTTTCACCAGGTCGGTGAGCAAAAGTACGCCGTGGAAGGGACCGGTTTAGGGCTGGCCATCAGCCAGCAGTTGGTGCAGATGATGGGCGGCGAACTGCACGTCAGCAGCACGCCGGGCCAGGGTACGACCTTCTGGTTTGAACTGGCGTTACCCGACGCCGACCGGCCGGCGCCTATCGCCGAGAAGGAGGTCGAGCGGGCGGTCATCGGCTTTACCGGCCCGCGGCGCAGGGTGCTGGTGGTCGATGATAAGTGGGAGAACCGTTCGGTCATCGTCAATATGCTGGCCCCGCTGGGCTTTGAGGTCATTGAGGCCGCCGACGGCAGCGAAGCGCTGCACCAAGCCGTTGAATTCCAGCCCGATCTGATCCTGATGGATTTGGTGATGCCGGTGCTGGACGGCTTTGAAGCCACCCGCCGGCTGCGGGCGATGCCGGACGGCGAGGAGATGACCATTGTCGCCCTGTCGGCCAGCGCCTTTGACGACACCCGCCAAAAGTCGCTCATGACCGGCTGCGACGGCTTTATCGCCAAGCCGGTTAAAACCGCAGAACTGCTGGCCACACTTGAGCGCCACTTGCAGGTTGAGTGGATCTATGAGACCAACGGCGACCTGCCGGATCAGGCTGGCCCGGCCGTCTCGCCCGCTGCCCCGGCTACGGCCACGCCGGAGATGGTCCCGCCGCCGCCGGACGAGGTGGCCGCGTTGCTCGATTTGGCTTTGCAAGGCGACATCAAGGCCATCTTGAACCGGCTCGATGCCATCGAAACGGCGGGCGAAGCCTATCACCCGTTTACGGGACGCATCCGCCTGCTGGCCAAGAACTTTCAAATGAAACAAATCCGTGATTTTATCGGACAATACCGGTAGTCGGACCGTCTCTACTAAGCCGACGCCAGGAATGAAAAATGGAGCGACAAAGCTTGCTTTGTCATACTGACAACCAGGTCAAAGTAAACTTTGACGCTCCAGGCCAGTGAAAATGTATTGGAGCGACAAAGCTTGCTTTGTCATACTGACGACCAGGTCAAAGTAAACTTTGACGCTCCAGACCATTATCTTCGAGGGAGTGCGACAGAACCTCGGTACAGCAACGACTATGAAAATTCCGTAGGACAAACTTAAGTTTGTCCTACATCTCTTATTTTCAGAGGAGTCCGACAGTCTCTATAGAGACGACACCGGGAATGAAAATCGTGTTTTACCCTCACCCCGTCGCTGGTGCGACTCCCCTCTCCCTCAGGGAGAGGGGTTGGGGGTGAGGGCTATTTTCAAGGGAGCAAACAGATGAACCCCGAACCCCCTCAAGGCACAATCTTAATTGTCGACGATCACCCCACCAATATCGGCCTGCTGCTCGACTATTTGAGCGACTCGGGCTTGAAAGTATTAGTGGCTCAAGACGGTTACGGCGCGCTGGAGTTGGTGGAATACGCCTCGCCCGATATCATCCTGCTCGACGTGATGATGCCCGGCCTGGATGGCTTTGAAACCTGCCGCCGCTTAAAACAAAAGCCGGTCACGCACGATATCCCGGTCATTTTTATGACGGCCCTGTCGGAGACGGTCGATAAAGTCACGGGCTTTAAAATCGGCGCGGTCGATTACATTACCAAGCCGATTCAGCACGAAGAAGTCTTGGCCCGAATTACGGCCCATTTGACCATCCGCAGCTTGCAGCAAAATCTGGAAGCCAAGAATCATCTGCTGGCCGCGGAGATCGCCGAACGGCAAAAGCTGATCGAGGAGCTGGACGCCTTCGCCCACACCGTGGCCCACGATCTCAAAAACCCGCTCAGCTGCGTCATTGCCCACACCGAAGCGATGGAGGAACCGTGGATCACCGCCGAAGAAAGTCAAAAGGCGCGGCAGGCGGTACTGGCAGGCGGCTACAAAATGAAGAGCATCATCGAGTCGCTGCTGCTGCTGGCCAGAACGCGCCAGGCCGAAGTGGAACTTTACCCGCTCGATATGGCCCACATTGTCAACCAGGTCCGCCAGCGGCTGGCCGTCACCCTGGCCGAAAGCCAGGCGCAGCTTAGCCTGCCGGAGCGCTGGCCGCTGGCCTTGGGGCATGAACTGTGGATTGAAGAAGTGTGGGCCAATTATATGGAGAACGCGGTTAAATACGGCGGGCAGCCGCCCCGCCTGGAATTGGGCGCGGAGCCCCAGCCCGATGGCATGATTCGCTTCTGGATTAGCGACAACGGGCCGGGCCTGTCGCCGGAAGCTCAGGCCCGTCTCTTCACGCCGTTCACTAAACTCAGCCAGGCCTCAGCGCCAGGTTATGGCCTGGGCCTCTCGATTGTGCGGCGCATCATCGAAAAACTCGGCGGCCAGGTCGGCGTGGCCAGCGACGGCCTCCCCGGCCACGGCTCGGTGTTTAGCTTTACGCTGCCGGCGGCGGGGGAGCCTCCCCAGTAGGTTGGAGCGAAACGAAAACAGTATCGAGGACGGGATTTGCGCAGAACTAATGTCATTTCGGAGCCGAAGGCGGAGAAATCCCTACAGCGCTCGCTTACAAACGGTCGTCTCAGGGATTTCTCGCTCATTCTTCGCTCGAAATGACCTGTTATGTAGGTTCTTAAAGAGTGAGCATCCCGAGTAGGTGAGCGCAGCGAAACCGTATCGAGGGGTGCGGTTTGACTTCGAATCATCATCGCAGCCGCATCCCTCGATACGCGCTCCACTTCGTTTTGCGCTACTCGGGATGCTTTCATTGCTTAATTTACTTGGAATGCTGGCGGGTGTTCCGCTGCCCTAATCCCTCGTCGAAAACTTATACCCCACGCCCCACACCGTTTGAATATAGTGCGGATTGTTCGGGTCGGCTTCGATTTGGGTCCGCAGGCGGCGAATTTGGACGGTGACGGTATTGGTATCGCCGTAGAAATCGTAGCCCCAGACTTGCTCTAAAAGCTGCTCGCGGGAAAAGACCTGATTGGGATGGCTGACAAACAGCCACAGCAGGTCGAACGCGGTCGCGGTTAATTCCACCGGCTTCCCGGCCACCGTCACCGACCGCGACAGGGGATCGACGGTCAGATCACCGGCGGTGATGGCGGAGGCTTTGGTTTCAGCCGGGGCTTGTTTGCCGGCTCGCCGCAAAATCGCTTTGACCCGCGCGGTTAATTCGCGCGGGTTGAACGGTTTGGTCATATAATCGTCGGCCCCCAACTCCAGCCCCACGATTTTATCGATATCTTCATCGCGCGAAGTGAGCATAATAATCGGCACATCCAGCTTTTTGCGCACCGCCCGCGTGACCTCTAACCCGTCCATATCCGGCATGGTCAAATCTAACACAATCAAATCCGGCGGCGTTCGATCTACGGCGGCCAGGGCCGTCCGGCCGTCGGGGGCCAGATCGATCTCAAACCCCTCTCGTTTCAAATATAGCTCGACCACCTGCCGGATGCCGGCTTCATCATCAACAACCAGAATTCGCTGCGTAGTTTTCATGGCTCGCCCCTCTCCATTGTGGCTGTACATCCATTAACTCAACAACTTTCCTCGATTATATCGCCAAAATCAAAAATGTATAAAGTTGAGGCCCTGTTATAAATGGTCACTATTTTGTTATGATTTGTTATGAATCGAACACAATCGAGCAATAGATATGGCTTATCTTGATCTAAGAAATGGGAGGCAACAACCCATTATTTTACTCAAAAATTTAGAAATAGGAGATTAATCAATGTTTAAACTATCTATGTCCAACCGGACCAAACTGGCCGCCGTCGCCGTCATCGCGGTGGTGGCGCTTATTGCTTTGAGCAGCGCCGCGATGGCCAACAACAACTGTAAGAAAGTCAATGGTAAGTTTACTCTAGAAGTGGTTACCCAAAATTGTCCCTCTCTCGTCGGCTTATGCGCCAGCGGCAGTTACAGCGGTGATCTCAAAGGTAGCAGCAGCTTCGTTGGCCTGGCCTATGTCAACCCGGAGACGGACCCCACCAATGTGCAGTTCGTCACCGGTGAAAACATCATCCACACCAGCGGCGGCGATATTATGACCAAAGATTTCATTTCCTTCAACACCATCGGCGCCGGCGATTTTGGTGAGGTCGATGCGGTGGTCGGCGGCACAGGCGATTGGGAAGATGCCACCGGTTACATTCGAGCCATCGGTACCTTACCGGCCGGCGAGATTGGCCAAGGGGACTATATCGGCGAAATTTGCACCGAGTAAGCTTGGTTCGGGCCTGAAGCCGCGACTGAGTTGAAAGTTGGGCCGGTTTACGGTCAAAAGCCGGCCCAACCACTATCGTCAAACCATCCAAATCGAAAAGTTGTGCGAGGAGATCTTGCAATGTTACGAAAAATCGTGTTTGTACTGGTCATCTTAGTGAGCGCCCTGCTGCCGGCCGCCGCCTTAGCCGACAATAATATTACGGTCCAGCCGCTCAGTTTTCCGGTTACGCTCTCAGACGGCAATAGCTACACCATCGCCGGGTATCTATATTACCAGGGGAGTTACCAAAATAAACCGCTTCAAGTGCTGGTGCACGGCGGTGGTTACAACCATTTATACTGGGATGTTCCCTCCATCAACAACAACAAATATTCTTACGCCCGCTACATGGCTGAGGAAAAATACGCGGTGTTGGCTATCGACCAACTCGGTACGGGGCAGAGCAGCAAACCGAACGGCGATTTTGTGACCTTAGCCGAAACAGCCAGTTCGATTCATCAGGTTATCGGTCAAATGCGTAGCGGCAACAATGCCCTGGGCCAGGCTTTCAATAAGATTGTTTTGGTGGGCCACTCCTTTGGCAGCATCAACGCCATTACGGTGCAGGCCACTTACCACGACGCCGATGCGCTGGTCATCACGGCCCTGGGGCACGTGCCGCACGAGCTGCCCTTTACGAACGAATTTCTGGCTGAGTTGGCCCAACATGAATACTTTACCTTACCCCTGGAAGTGCGCAGCGCGGTTTTCTATTCGGCCCCGGCCGCCGATCCCGACGTTATTGCCTATGATAATGCCAACTTGGTTGATCAGATTACCCGAGGCCAATTGTTCACCACCTTCGCCGCCATTTTTAACGACTCAGTCGGGCAAGTGTCCGGCCCGGTGCTGGTTCAGTTGGGCCAAAACGACGCCCTCTGGCCGGCCTCATACGCCGCTGGTGAAGCCGCTTACTGGGCCAGCGCGTCCAGCATAACCGTCCAAAGCCTGCCCGACGTTGGTCATAGTTTTAATACGCATCTCGATAACAAACGGGGCTGGAAGCAGATTTCTCAATGGCTTTCGGACACCGTGGGCCGGAATTGACAGTTTCAAACAACGACTCCTTTTTAAGCCAGGTCAATTTCAACGCTGAAGGTGGCGAAACCCCTGAGGCGGCGCCAGAACAACCGCATATTAGCACAGGAACGGATAAAAATCGATCCGTTCCTTTTTGTCATTCATTACGGTTTTTCGGCTCAAATCGCGCTGATTGACTTTTTCTCTGACACCCCTAAAATCGGAGCTAAATTGTTTACGCGGGTTTAAATGGTTTTTAAGGATTGGCTAAAAGCAACGGCTCAGGCATGTCATTTCGAGCGACGAAGGAGCGAGAAATCCCCCAGAAGGGTGTTTGCAACCGAACGTTATAGGGATTTCTCCGCCTTCGGCTTCGAAATGACATGACAGCGGAATGGTTACGGCCTACCTTATTTATTTTCACTCCTAAGGATTAACCCTATGTCAACGTTCGACGTCCTCATTCAAGGGGCCAAAGTTGTCGATGGAACCGGCAATCCCTGGTTCTACGGCGATGTAGCCCTGGCCGGCGATAGCGTGGCCGCCGTTACGCCCGCCGGTCAAATCGATCCGGGCCAGGCGGTGGAGGCGGTCGATGCCGCCGGACAGGTGGTCTGCCCCGGCTTCATCGATATTCTCAGCCACTCGATTTTGCCGTTGATGATCGACGGGCGCAGCCTGTCTAAAATCACCCAAGGCGTGACCACCGAAATTATGGGCGAAGGCTGGACGCCGGCCCCGTTCGGCGGCCAAATCGACGACCTGCCCAAACATCCCTTCCTGACGCCGATTCCCGATTGGGCCGCCCAGATGAAAGGCTGGACCTCCTTGCGGCAGTGGCTCGAAGCGATGATCGAGCACGGCGTGTCGCCCAATATCGGCGCCTTTTTAGGCGGGGGCACGCTGCGCGAATACGGCAAAGGCATGGCCCTGGGACCGGCCACCGCCGCTGAACTGGCGGTGATGCGGCAAGTCATGCGTGAGGCGATGGCAGCGGGCGCGTTTGGGATTTCTCACGCCCTAATCTATCCGCCCAGCGCCTTCATCGCCATTGATGAACTGGTAGACATTTGCCGGGTCGTCGGCGAGTTTGGCGGGCTGTACATCACCCACATTCGCTCCGAAGCGGACGGATTAATTGAAGGCATCCAAGAAGCCATCGAGATTGGCCGGCGGGCCAACGTGCCGGTCGAGATTTATCACCTGAAGGCCGCCGGCAAACGCAACTGGCCCAAAATGGCCCAGGTCATCGACATTATCAATGAAGCTCGGGCCGAGGGCATCGACGTGACGGCCGATATGTATCCCTACCCCGCCGCCGGCACCGGCCTCAGTTCGATTTTGCCGCCGTGGGCCGAGGCTGATGGCCGCTTCTACGATAATCTCCGCGACCCTCAAATGCGGGCCAAAATTCGAGCCGAGGCGCTCAACCCGTCCGGCGATTGGGAAGCGCTGGCCGATCTGTGCGGCCCGGACGGGGTGATGCCGGTCGGCTTTCAGCGGCCGGAAAACCGGCCCTACGCCGGCCAACGGCTGGCGGAGATTGCGGCGCGGCGCGGGCAGGAGTGGATCGATGCGGCCTTTGATCTGTTTCTGTCGGAAGAACAGGCGATTGATACCATTTATTTCATGATGGACGAGGAAAATCTCAAGCGGCAGTTACAACTCCCCTGGTTGACCATCGGCACCGACGCCGGGGGGTTAGACCCGGCCTGGGCCAAACCCATTGGTCCCTACCATCCCCGCGCCTACGGCTCCTATCCCCGCATCTTGGGCAAATACGTCCGTGATGAACAGGTGCTGCCGCTGGAAGACGCCATTCGCAAGATGAGCGGCGCGGTGGCCCAGCGGCTCGGCCTGCTCGACCGCGGCCTGCTGCGGCCCGGTTTTCTGGCCGACGTGGTCATCTTTGATCCGGCCACGATTGGCGACCGCGCCACATTTGAGGAGCCGCACCAACTGTCGGTGGGCATTCGCGAGGTGTGGGTCAATGGGACGCGGGTGCTGCAAGCCGGTCGCCACACCGGCGCTAAACCCGGCCGCATCGTCGAAGGGCCGGGCCAGCGGGAATAAAGTATAGGAGCGACTAAGTTTACTTTGTCTGACAAAGCAAGCTTTGTCGCTCCAAAAGTTACGCCGCAAATGGGTCAATCTATTGGCAAGCCCACACCTGCGGCCCTTCCGCGCCAAAGTTGATGCTGACCAGAACCAGGTCAAAAATGTCGATGATCTGATCGAGGTTGATATCGGCGTTTAAGCCTGAGCCGCTTTGCCCAAATTCGAGACCGACAGCCGTGGCGTCGGTGATATCAATAGCATTATCGCCGGTAATCTCTCCGCTTAATAGGGACAGGGCCGGCAGTTCCGTTTCCGGGGAGATGATCGTGGGGTTAGTGCAGATGGCCGCTAGATAGCCGGGCGCGCCGGCAGTGATCGACAGGTTGGCTTGCGCCGGCACATTGGCCAGGGTGAAACTGCCGTCCTCATCCGTAACCGCGTTAGTCAGCGACTGGGCGGCCGCTTGCGCCATTTCTTCCACCATCAGCGTGGCGCCCGACCAATTATCCCCCATCCGGCCGGCCAGAATAACTTGCCCAAACACCATCGCTGTTCCCGGCTCCTCGGTCGGTTCGGGGGTGGGTTCGGTGGTGCCGATGGGCGTCGGTTCTGCCGTCGGTTCGGTGGTCGGTTCCGGCGTGGCGGGGCTGGTTGGCGTTGGCGACGGCTCGTCAGTCGGTTTAGGAGTTGGCTCGCTGGTGGGTTCCGTTGTTGGCTGGCCGGTGGGTTGAGGGGTTGGTTCGGAGACATCGGTTTTAATCGTAATCGTCTTGTCGTCTGTGGTCACCTCTAACCGGGCGGCGTTCGGATCGCTCAATTTTTCGTTGGCAAACGTCAGGGTGGTCTCGCCCTCAGTATCTGCGGCGGTGACATCGAACGTCAGCAGCGTGACCTCGCCGATCAAACCGGACACCTGACCCTGGCGGCTGGCAACTACCGCAATTTTGCCGGTGGTGTTATCGACATTGGCCCGCAGGACATAGCTCAGGTCGGAATGAACCTTTAGGTTGCTGGCCGTCAGCAGCGCGGGGTCAAAATGTAGCTCAAACTGAACGCCGTAAATCCCGTCCGGTTTGACATCTTTCGCTTTGACGCTAATCGGCTTTGTTTCGCCGCTCACCATCGAGTCGGTTGCTTTGATCAAGAGATTAATCGCTCCCGGATTTGGCTCGACGGTGGGGGATGTGGTTGGTTCGGCGGTGGGCGTTTCGATGGGATCGGGGGTGGGATCATCAGGGGGGTCGCTTTGGTCCGGCCCGGCGGCAAAGTTTTGATTGACCTCATCCGGCCCCAAGGCGCGACCGTACAGCGCCACTAGATGGTATTCGCCCAGCCAGGGCCGGTTCCGGGTAATTTCATTGGCCAAAGCCAGCCGGTAATTCTTGCCCCAATTAGAGAAGTCGCCTTCAACAGTTTCGCTAACCGTTTTAACGCCATCAATATAGAGGGTGGCGACGCCGCCGGCATCGCGGGTATAAACCACGTGGGTAAGTTTGCCGATCAGCGATCCCTCCGGGCTGGACATCGACGGCATACCGTTTAAACTGGTTTTGGTTGTGCGCAGCCGGACATCATACAGGCTCGATGGCTGGCTGCCCCACAATCCCTGCGCCAGCGTAAAATTGCGTTTGTTAGAATTTTGAGACAGGGTCACAATTCGGGCCGGGCCGTTTTGGCTGGTGTTGGCCGGTTTGATCCAAGCTTCGATGGTTAGCTCATTGCTGGCTTTGGCCGCGTTGATGATTTTGGTTGCGGCTCGCCGGGAGGTAACGATGGTTTGACGATTGATCGCCAGGCCGCCGTCAACCCAGGCCGTGGCTCGCGTATTATTAATCGTTAAATTCATCGCCGCCCCAATCCCGGAGACATCTTTTACCTCGCGCCCGCTGCCCTCTTCAAATGTATACAAGGCCAACAACCCCTTCTCAACGCGTCCCGCCGGCCCGCTTTGAGCCGCCGGTCGTTGGGATAAATCGAGGGAAATAGGGTTGTCACCATACCGCGCCCGGACATCCGAGATGTCGGCCCCGATTAGGATAGGCGCTAAAAACGTAAGGGTAATCATAATAACGACAAATTTGTTACTGACTCTGGAAATCATAACCTTTACTCCTGACCTCGGTGAGTTACCAGAAAACGTTTTTATTCAGCAGGCCAGATCGCTGGCCTTTAAGCGGCGTTGGCCCAAATGTACCCGTCACCTGAACGCAATAAAAAAGCTCAAACCTTCTCGCTGAGAAGAGATTTGAGCTATTTTCTTTGGCTGGACAGCGGCTAAACATGTTGGACGGGTTTCTCTGATTTTTAAGTTGCGACGGTTAAATAGTTATCCGTAGTTTACAATTAAACCCTGTCTCCGTGAAGCGCAAAATGCCCCTGTTTTTTTTGTTTTCCGGGTCAAAAATCCCGTATTCGAGTAAAGCCCGCCCCGTAGATCATACGGGGTCGATCCGATCCCCTCCACTGGCGAGGGTCCGTTATCCGCCGTTGTAATACGCCTCGTAATCCCCGACCAGCAGGTGCAGCGGCGGCTCGTCTTCTTCGATATCCGGAAACCGGCCGACCGGTTCCAGAAAGCGGTTGTCATTGGCATCATCATTGACTTTAGACACTTCGCCCACCAAGACCCGGCTCTCGACGCCCCAGAATTTGTGGTACAGGCCGGTCGGCAGGGTGATACTCTCACCGGGGGCTAAAAGAACGGTCTCACCCGCTTTGAAGGGGTGAACCACCCCATCCATACTAACCGTAATGTCGGTATCGGCCAGTTCATCCTCTTCATTCGAGTTGTAAAGCTGGATAGCCAGCCGCCCCCCGCCGCGATTAATAATGTCCTCGGTTTTATCCCAATGAAAGTGCATCGGCGTAATCTGATCGACATCGACGATGAGCACCTTCTCGGCGTAGGTTTTGCCCCGGCCTGATCGCAAATTCGCTATGCTGCCGTTGCGCAAGGTGAATAAAAACAACCCGAACTGCTCATAATTCCCCTGCCCAAAGTCGGTGATATCCCAGCCCAGGCAGTTCTGCACAATCTCCTTCACCTCCGGGCCTTTCGCGCGCCATTCGTCCGGGGTCCAATAGGCAAAGGGCGGCAAGAAAAAGCCGTGCGACTTCATAAAAGCATCGGCTTCCTTCATTATGCCGTTGATTTCCGAGCGTTTCATCATACATCTCCTTTGATTGATAATATGAATGCATCACGATTGGCTCTCCGGAGATGACCAAATCTCCATGTTAGCCTGGATTGGGGTACCCAAGCCGAGCAATCTGTATGCAACTGAGTTACAATGGTTCGACTGGATTTTACGCCGGGTTGGAGTAAAAACAAGTTGGCTTGCCTCTTGACAACAAACCCAAAACCGTATAAAAAGTTAGCTCTGAAAATAATTCATCGTTAGGATAACTATGACCACACTCACCATCGGCCAGCTCGCCAAGCGAGTTGGTATGCGCACCTCCACGCTGCGCTACTATGAAGACGAAGGACTGTTGGCCCCCGCTCGACGCTCTGAGGCGGGCTACCGGCTGTACGATGAGCAGGCCGAAGAAACCCTGCATTTTATCCAGCGCGCCCAACGGCTGGGCTTCTCGCTGGACGATATTCGCAGCCTGCTGCATGGCTGGCAAGCCGGCGATTTAACCGCCGAGGCCATCCTCAACATCGCCGAGGCCCGCTATCTGGCCTTGGAAAGACAAATCACGCCGATGCTTATTCTGCGGCACGAGCTCCAACTGTTTCTGCAAGATATGACTCGCCAGCAGCGCCGCGAGCCGGACCAGGCCCATCTTGACCGTCTCTTGGAGCGGATCTGCGGCAATCCCCTCAACCAGCCAGCCGAGACCGTGCTCGATTGGTTGATCCAGCACACCAACTGCCAATTACAGAGCGACAAAGGTCAAGCTTTGCTCAACCAACTGCGCGGCCAGCACGTTCACCTGTGGCAGGTCGATCAGGAGTATCACATCTTAGTCACCAGCAGCGATCCGGCTATCGGTGATGTGCTGCGGGAGTTAGCTCAACTCGAAGCCGACTGCCAGGCCAATACCCATCATCATCAAGCCCCGGAACTGCGCCACAACGACGAGGGCTATCTCTTTATCGCTCGCGGTGAACACGCCTTTATCTTCGCCCGGCTGTTTTTGGCGCTCGAAACCGATGAGCCGGCTTCATTAGGGGACCATCAATGACCAGCGGTTTTTCGCGTGATTCCTTCACCTGGCTCAACTATCTGACGCTAGGTTACTTTGCTTACCTTTTAAATGCCATCGGCCCGGCGATGCCGTTTTTACGGGCGGAGTTAGATTTATCGTACACCTTGAGCAGCGCCCATTTGAGCGCCTTTGCGGTCGGTATCCTGCTGGCCGGCCTGGGCAGCGACCGGCTCATCGCCCGTTTTGGCCGTCGCGCTGTTTTCCGGCTCGGCGTGGTCGGGATGGCCTTGAGTACTCTCCTGCTGTTGGTGAGCCATCATCCCGCCCTGACGATTGGCAGCGCCTTGCTCATGGGCAGTCTGGGGTCTTTAGTGCTGGTGATCATTCCCGCTGCGCTGTCTGACCACCACGGTAACGACCGCGTGGTCGCTATCACCGAAGCCAACATAATCGCCAGTTTGTGCAGTGTTTGCGCGCCGGTGCTGCTGGGCCTCTTCGTGCGCATCGGCGTGGGCTGGCGAGGCGTGTTCGTCGTGCCGGTGCTGGTGGCTCTGTTGCTCAACTTACTCTTTTGGCGCGTACCCTTTGCCGACCCCCCCGCGCCGCGACAGTCTGGCTTGGCGTCGGCCCGGCTGCCGGGGTTGTACTGGCTGTATTGGACCGTCCTGGTGTTAGCCATATCCGTAGAGTTTTGTATTATCTTCTGGGGCGCGACCTTTTTAGAAACGCAGCGCGATTTTGTCCGCGCCGATGCGGCCTCCGCCATGAGTCTCTTTTTGGGGGCGATGCTTCTGGGCCGGCTGATCGGCAGCCGCCTGACGCAGTGGCTGCGCAGTGAATGGGTCATTTTAGGCTCGATCGGGTTGTGCTTGGCCAGCTTTCTGATGCACTGGACAGCGGAGTGGTCGCTGCTGACCATGACCGGCCTATTCCTGGCCGGCCTGGGCGTGGCGAACCTCTATCCTCAAATCCTCTCGTTGGCGGTTGGCGCCGCCCTCAACCAAACCGATATTGCCAGCGCCCGCGCCTCGCTGGCCTCAGGTCTGGCCATCCTGGCTTTACCGCTGCTCCTGGGTGGTCTCGCCGATCAATTTGGTTTGCGCTACGCCTACGGTTTGGTGATTATTCTGCTGCTGTTCGCGGGTTTGGGCATGCTCCTGGCCCGTCAACAGTCCACGCCGGTCCGGCCCGTCGCCGGCCCGCCGCGCCTCTAACTGCCTCTTGACATTCAACCCGACTTGAAGGTGTATAGTAGGCGTAAGAAGTAGGGAGTATGGGCGTAAGATTGTCCCCTAATCCTTAATCCCTACCCCTTTACCCCCTACTTCTTGAGTTAATCTAACCAGGAGCAAACCATCGTGTCAACGACTAACACCGAACTGACATTTAAAGTCACCGGCCTGGACTGCGCCAACTGCGCCAAGTCGGTCGAGACCGGCGTCCGCCAATTGGCCGGCGTCCAGACGTGCGAGCTAACTTTTACCTCGGAGAAATTGCGCGTGACCGGCGAGGTCGAACCGCAAACCGTCATCGACCGGGTGCGCGAGTTGGGCTTTGACGTCGCTGCCGAAACAGCCGGCGCCGCGCCGCCAGTGGGCAGCCCGCCGAATTTTGTCCAATTCCTGTGGCGGCGGCCCGATACGCGCCTGGCGTTGATCGGGGCGCTCTTGATTTTGCCCGGCCTCATTTTCGAGGAGTTGGCCGGCGTTCACCATTTACTGATCAATGTCGCCTCGCTGGCGGCGCTGGCGCTGGCCGGCTGGCCGATTGCCCGCAGCGCCTGGCGCGCCGTCAAAATCAACCACGAGATCAACATCAACGTCCTGATGACCATTGCCGCGCTAGGCGCGGTTATCATCGGCGCGTATACCGAGGCCGGAATGGTGATGGTGTTGTTTGCCATCGGCGAGGCCTTGGAAGGCTACACTGCCGACCGGGCCAGAGACTCGATCCGCAGCCTGATGGAGGTCGTACCCAACGAAGCCACCCGCCTTGAGCGTCATGGGCAGGCAACCCACGAAACACGCGTCGCCGTCGGCGATTTGCGCATCGGCGATGTCATTGTCGTCAGGCCGGGCGACCGCATCCCGATGGACGGCCGGGTGCTGGCCGGCGCGTCTGCGGTCAACCAGGCCCCCATCACCGGCGAGAGCCGGCTCATCGATAAATCCATCGGCTCCGAACTGTTTGCCGGCAGTATCAACGGCGAGGGTGTCCTGGAAGTTGAGGTCACCCGTCTGGCCGCCGATAACACCATCAGCCGCTTGATTGCGATGGTTGAGGAAGCCCAGGAAAAACGCGCCCCCAGCCAGCGCTTCATCGACAAGTTTGCCGCGATTTACACCCCGGCGGTGATGGTGCTGGCCCTGCTGGTGGCGATAGTGCCGCCGCTTTTGTTTGGCCAACCCTTCTGGAATCCCGACCCGGAAACATTCGGCTGGTTCTATCGCGGGTTGGCGCTGCTGGTGGTGGCCTGTCCCTGCGCGTTGGTGATCAGCACGCCGGTTAGCATCATCAGCGCGATCAGCAACGCGGCTCGGCAGGGGGTGTTGATTAAGGGCGGCGCGTATCTGGAGGCGCTCAACCGCATCGAGACCGTCGCGCTCGACAAGACCGGCACGCTGACTCAGGGCAAACCCAACGTGGTAGCCGTTCGCTCCGCCGCCTGTACCGACCCCGACGACAGTTGCGCCGCTTGCGAGGATGTGCTGGCTCTGGCCGGCGCGGTCGAGCGGCGCAGCGAACACCCGCTGGCCCACGCCATCTTGGCCGAGGCCGGCCGGCGCGGTGTGGGCGAAAGCTATCCGGCGGCCGACAATGTCCGGGCGCTGACCGGCCGGGGCGTTACCGGCCAGGTCAGCGGGCGGCAGGTCTTAATCGGCAGCCATGCTTACTTTGATGAGGCCGTCGTTCACAGCGATGGCGTCTGCCGGGCGGCCAACAACGATGCCCAACAAGGCTACACCCCGCTGCTGGTCGAGTCGAACGGTGAATACGTCGGCACCATCACCGTAGCCGATACCGTCCGCGCCAGCAGCCGTGAGGCGATGGTCGCGCTGCGGCAGGCCGGCGTCAAACGGCTGGTGATGCTCACCGGCGACAACCAGTCGGCGGCGGAGTCGATTGCCGCCCAAATCGGCGTGACCGACGTACGGGCCGAACTGCTGCCGGAGGACAAAGTCGCGGCGGTGCGCGAACTGCAAGCGGCCTACGGCCCGGTGGCGATGGTCGGCGACGGCATTAACGACGCCCCGGCTCTGGCCACGGCTGATGTCAGCATCGCCATCGGCGGCGCATCGGGCGGCACGACCCAGGCTATGGAAACCGCCGACATCACCCTGATGAGCGACAACCTCAGCCGGTTGGCTTTCCTCTTCAATCTCAGCCGGGCCACGATGCGCACCATCGGCGTCAACGTTTTTCTGAGTATCGGCATCAAGCTGGTCTTTTTGGGGCTGGTCCTGCTGGGGGTAGGCACCATGTGGATGGCGGTCCTGGCCGATGTGGGCGTTTCGCTGTTGGTGACGTTGAATGCGATGCGGTTGACGCGCTATCTGTAGTCGGTAATCGGTAGTCGGCGGCTGGTTGCTCACAGTCGCTTTTGTTTTCTGAGCGCGATGGCTGTTAGCCTCGCGCTTTTTTTTATGGTCGGCATCGTTCGGCTGTTGGTAACCTGGGTTCGGAAATAGACATTTTTCATGTCATTTCAGAGCCGGAGGCGGAGAAATCCCTCAGACGTTCTCATAAATGAAGCCTTCGCCGGAGAAAAATGGGCGTTGTCGCTTCAAATTTTCCCGGCCAGACCCCTTTTCATTGTATTGCCACAGGGATTTCTCCGCTAGCGCTCCGAAATGACGTGCTCAGCTTCAATGATCGAACTCAGGTTTAGTAGGAATCGTTTTTAGATGGTAGGAGCGGTTTTTTGGTGGTCGGAATGACTTTTCCAATGGTAGGAACGATTTTTCGACGGTCGGAATGACTTTTCTGATGGTAGGAACCATTTTTCGGTGGTAGGAATGGCTTTCCCGATGGTAGGAACCATTTTTCGGTGGTAGGAACGACTTTTCCAATGGTAGGAACCATTTTTCGACGGTCGGAACGACTTTCCCGATGGTAGGAACCATTTTTCGGTGGTCGGAACCATTTTTCGATGGTAGGAATCATTTTTCGGCGGTAGGAATGGCTTTCTCAGTGGTAGGAATGGTTTCTCGACGGCAGGAACGACTTTTCGGATGGTAGGAACCATTTTTCGGGCAGGGAAGGAGGCATTTTGGCGGTACGCATCATTTTTTAGATGGGACAGGTCACGTTTTTGTCGGGGAAGGTCTCAATCTTTCGGCTTTTAGCTCCCTGCTGACCGCTAAAAGCTGAAAACTGGCCTCACAAATATTCGACGCGGTTGATCATGTCACTGGGGGACAGAATTTCGTGCAGAAGCACCAGAAAGGTAACAATATCACCAATTGAGTGGGAGGCAGTGGGGAAATAAACCAGGCCAAAATGCGGTTCACCGCTGGCATTGCGAGCCAGAAATCCGGCATCGCTGGTCACCAAAACACGCTGTTCACGCCGGATATAGACCATCTGGGCATCGTCGTTCAGTGTGCGCAGGCCGGCCTCGACGGTGGTGGTGACATCAATCCCGCGCTGGCGTAACCCTTTGGCAATGGCGTGGGGAAGATGCTCGTCCAGATGAAAGCGGAGCTTATCGGCCACGCAAGGCTTTCAACTTCTCTTGCAGCAAAGAGGGATTATTCTGTTGAAAGGCTTCAAAATAAGCTTGATCGGCGGCAATGTCCTGATCAATCTGCGTTTTGTAGTCAAAATAATAGGCCAGTGCGGCGTATACCTCAGCCAGCGACAATTCATAATCGGCGCAGATTTCAGCCACGCTCATACCCAGCCGTTCGTGCCAGACGGCGATATCTTGAACCCGAATTCGATGCCCGGCAATATGGGGTTTGCCGTGACACATATCCGGATCAATCGCAATATGGCGATCCAAAATAGCGCTTGGTGTTGATTTATCGGACATATCAATTCTCCTCGCGATAAGTGGTTGGGGGAATTATATATCACCCCCACTGTCCGCTGCAAGGATGAGGCCCAATCCCGGCAGTATTGTCGTTCGTGTCGGGTGAGGAGTGGGTCATACGAATACCATTTGCGTCTGAGTTTGCGGCTTTCTTTTTGGATATAAAAATCTGGAGCATCAAAGCTCTATTTTGATCGGGTTTGACAAAGCAAGCTTTGTCGCTCCACGTCAATATGAATGGGTGGCCTGCCCCGGCCTGCTGCAAATACCGGCGGAGCCGGTTAGCCGTTCGGGCAGGCTCACCCCTCTGCACCGGGCTTAGGCCGGCGTTCGTTCCAACTGCTGCTTCAACTGGGCCAGGCTGACGGCGCAGGCTTGCTCCAGGCCGGCGGCGCCGGCGGCGGCGATCATCCGGCGGGCGGTGTTGTTTTGGGGCTGATAGACGAAACGCTGGGTCAGGCAAGTGGCCTGGCCCTGCGGCTCTAACAGCAGTTCCCAATGGGCCAGGTTGAAGTAGCCGTCGCCTTTCGGCACGCCCGCTTTCCAGGCGATGCGCCGGTTCGGCTCCAGCCCGGTAATCTCGGTCCGGCTGTAGGTTTTGGCCCCGCTCAAGACTCCGGTCATGAAATGTACCATCATCGGCAGCTTTTGCCGCAGGCTCACCGGCGGCGGCCCTTCCTGGGTTTGAAAGGTGGAGCCTACGTGAACCGGGCCGCCGGTTTCTGGCCGCACCTGCTGTAAGTTTTTCACCCACTCCGGATGCCGGGTGAAATCGAGCAGGTAGCTATATACTTGGTCCACCGGCGCGTTGATCACAATCGAGGTCTGGCCGCTGATGTCGTTCATTGTTCCCTCCCCTTGAGTGTGACGCTGAGAAACCGGTCGATCATCGCGTTGACCTGCTCCGCCGCGTCCAATTGAGTGAAATGGCCCGCGCCGACCGTCTGGCCGGTAACCAACGGCGGGCATAGCTCCCGCCAGCGAACCAGGTTGGCCGGAAACACGCTGCCGATATACAACACTGGCACGCGACAGGCGGCCGCGGCGGCTTCGGTATCGTGGGCCAGAAAGTTCTCCCAGGTAGAGACGATGACCTGTTGGGGCAGGGCGACCATCCCCTCGACAATGCAGGCTTTGCGCTGTTGATCGTCCGTCGGCAAGAAGATGAGATTGTCGGCCGTTTGGCGCAGTACGTCCTGGTAGGCGAGGCTGCGTAGACCGGCCAGCAGGTGTTGAAAGCCGGCCTGCACTTCCGGCGGCGGCGAGAACGGGTTGTCCAGCAGCACCAGCGCCGCCGGCAGGTCGGGACAGCGGGCGGCCAGCTCCAGGCCAATCGCGCCCATACTATGGACCACCACTACCGGTTTGTACAACCCCAATTCGTGGCACAGCCAGGCCAGATCGTCGGCAAAGCCCTCGATGGTGTAGGCTTGCTCCGGTTTGTCGCTCTCGCCGTGGCCGCGCCGATCAACGGCCACCACCCGGTGCCGGCCTCGAAAATAATCGAACTGCGGCCTCAGATGGGTGTGATTGCCACAGAAGCCGTGCACCAGCAGCAGCGGCGGCGCGCCGTGTCCGGCTTCTTCATAGGCCAGGTTAACGCCATCACGATTTAAAGTTTGCATCGCGGCTCTCCTTAGCGCTGGACCACGACTTCGCCCACGGTGACTTCCGGCGGGCCGGCCAGCATCGGCCCCAGGTTTTGCCGCAGCCAATCGAGGATAAGACCGTTACTTTGCTCGGCCGCGGCGCGGTCGGCAAAGAGGCTAATGGCGACGAAGGTGTCGTCTTCGCCGTGGACCACGTAAGCCCCGCTGAAGCCGGGCAGATCGCTCAGAATGGGCATCGCGCCGGTGTTGATCAGGTCCACTACCTCGGCTACCGGGGTGCCGGGTTTGATATTGCCTTTGCGAATCGATGCGTACATTGTTTTATGGCTCCTTTCAAGCGGTGAAAAATAGTAAGGTAGGGCTTATGCATTCCAAAGGTGACAGTCACTTGAGCACGCTAAATGACCTGTTTGAGTCACCCAGGCGCTAACTTATCGACAATAAGTGACTGTCACCTGGCTTTTTGCGTAAGTCCTATAAGGTATTTATTGGCATCAAGTATGCGCTCAGTCTATCCTAAAACGGAGCCGCCGTCATCGCGGCAACTATGTATTTTCCCCGGCAAAACGGGCGCGGCGTCTCCGCCGGCCATGAAGGTAAGTATGTAGACCAGCGATTATTAGAGGATTTACGCAGTTGGAGGTGTCGAACCAGGTGACAGTCACTTAGACGTGATAAATCGGCTTGTTTGGGCTAAACGGACGTTTATTTTTGGCAAAAAGTGACTGTCACCTTTTGAACTGCGTAATTCATATATTAATTTGGCGAAAATGGCTTGAACAAAGTAGAGGGACAGGTATAATTGGCAGGTAGAGTTTATAGAGTTCATAGAGTTTATGGAGTTCATAGAGTTTGTGGAGTTAGAGAGTTTAATAACCTGAGTTCGGGCAAAGATATGTCTTATGTCATTTCGCAGCGCAGCGGAGAAATCCCTGTGACCATACGCCTGAAAAGGGGTGCGGTGGGGAAAATTTGCCGCCACACTGCTCATTTTTCCCCAGCGAATGCTTCAGGTATGGCAATGCCTGAGGGATTTCTCCGCCTTCGGCTACGAAATGACATATACGACTTTAATTATCGAACTCAGGTTAATAGTTGGGCCACGCTGTCTCCAATGGCCCCATTCAACCCAACCTACGCTGATTTGTCGAACTCAGGTTAATAGTTAGCTCATCGGTGCTAAGCTCCCTGGAGGAACCGCCCTATGCCCCAGACGTTTCACTGCCCCAATTGTAATGGCCCGTTAGAGTATGCCGCCGAGCAGGTAGTCATCGAGTGTCAGTTTTGCGGCAGCGCGGTGGTCGTGCCGGAGTCGCTGCGAACCAGGCCAACCGATTTCGCGGCGACAGCGACCCAGGCGGTCGAACAGGTGGAGGCGTTGGCCGAAATTATGGCGTATCTTCAGGCGGGCCGCAAGATTGAGGCCATTAAACGCTATCGCGGCCTGACCGGCCTGGGTTTGAAGGAAGCGAAAGAGGCGGTCGAGCGGCTGGAGCGGGGCGAGCCGCTGGTCATTCACCGTGGGTCGGGCCAGGTTAGCGGCGTCCAGGTACAGGGTTCGGCCGAAGCGGCTAAAACCGTGGTCAAAGCGGGTATGGGCCTGGGGTGTTTGATCATCGGGCTAATCGTTGTTATCGTTGGGGCGGCGGTTTATGTGGCTCTGCCCCAACTGCGGCAGGGCGCGGACACGCTGCTGGCCTTATCCAGCCCCACCCCCGAACCCACCGCCACCCCTACTCCGACTCCCTTTGCCCAACTCAGTCTGGCCTTTGGTCAGGCAGGCAGCGGCCCCGGCTACTTAGCCGATGCCCGCACCATGAGTGTTGATCCCCAGGGCCGCGTCTTTGTGGGCGATTATTCGCCAGGCCGCATTCAAGCCTTCGACGCCGGCGGCTCGTTTTTGTGGCAATATCTGACGCCGGGCAAGACCGATTATATCAACGGGTTAGCCGCCAATTTGGGGGGTACGCTCTACGCCCTGGTTGGCCGTGACATCCAAGTGTTCGCCGCTGACACGGGCGAACTGACGGCCCGCTGGGAGCCGGCCCCTGACCACGTCGGCTGGTACGAGGTCATCGCCGTGACCCCCAAGGGCGAGGTGGTAGCCGCCCATCCCCGCGAGTTGGTCAAGTACGACGCGCAAGGCAACCTGTTGCTGCACCGGGGCGGCGTGCAGCAGGATTTCATCAAGACGGTCGGCGTTCAGGAAGGCGGTATCCGCTTCGGCGGCCTGGCCGTCGATGGCGCGGGCAATCTTTATCTCAGCACCAACAAGAATTTTGTGTTGAAGCTAACTGAAGACGGCACGCTCATTGATCGCCTGCCGGGCGTGGTCGCCGACGCCGCCCTGGAAACGCTGGCCGTTGACGGGCAGGGCCGCATCGCCTGGATTTACACCTACCACCCGGTTTTGAGCGATCCCACCGGCCGCATTCTGGGCGATTTCAAAAGCGGCTTCCTCAGCGACGCCGAATTCAATGTCCAGGGCCAGCTCGTGGGTATCAGCCGCAATCCACCCCAGGTCGAAGTGTACAGCCTGGCTCGTTAATCGCGCCCCCGAAAATAGCCATCACCCCCAACCCCTATCCCTCAGAGAGAGGAGAGTCGCGTCAGCGACGGGGGTGAGGGTTAAAGTTTTTCATTGCCGGTGTCGTCCTGTAGGGACTGTCCCACTCCTCTGAAAATAGCGATCCGGAGCGTCAAAGTTTACTTTGACCCCAACGTGGATGACAAAGCCAGCTTTGTCGCTCCCATAAATTTTCATTCTCGCTGTCGTCTCAACCGAGACTGTTCGACTCCTCTGAAAATAAAGCTCTGGAGCGTCAAAGTTTACTTTGACCCCAACGTGGGTGACAAAGCCAGCTTTGTCGCTCCCGTAAATTTTCATTGTCGTTGCTGTACCGAGGTTCTGTTGCACTCCCTTGAAAATACAGTTTTGGAGCGTCAAAGTTTACTTTGACCCTGCCTGAATGACAAAGCCAGCTTTGTCGCTCCGATACGTTACGTTTTCATTCTCGGTGTCGTCTCAAATGAGACTATCAGACTCCCTTGCTAAGCCGGCGGGAGTAAGCCCCGGTGCAAGGCGTACGCCGTCGCCTCGGCCCGATTGCGGACCCCGATTTTATTGTAAATATTGGCGATGTGGCGCTCGGCAGTGGTCAAGCTGATCGACAACGCGGCGGCAATCTCTTTGTTGGTCGCGCCGGCGCCGATCAATCGCAGCACCTCTGTCTCGCGGGGGGTCAGTTTGAGCGGAGGGGGCGTCGGGGTCGGGGGTAGGGGTTGGGTCTGTCGGGCCAGAGCGCGCTGCTCCCAAGGCTGCATGCCCAGCGTCCGGAATTGGGCCAGCGCGGCGTCGAGCAGCGTCCCCGCCCGCTCCGGGTCAGGCGAACCGGCCCGCGTCAGGGCCAGCGCCTCGTCATAATCGACAATGGCCCGCAGAGGGCGCTGTCCGCCCCTATCGGCGGCCTGACGGGCGCGGGTGAAATAGACCCCGGCTTCGGCGGGATGGCCGAGCAGCACGGCCATCCGGGCCACGATCAGCGCGTTGGAGCGGTAGGGACTGCCTTCCAGCCCGGCGGCCAGCAACCCCAACGCCAGCTCCCGGTAAATGGGCGCATAGTCCACCGCTTCTAATTCCCACACGGTTGTCGCGGCCCGGTCAAGCCCGCCGTTGTAGAGATAGGTGGTCGGCGGGAGGCGCTGGAACACCGGCGTCAGCAGCGCCAGCAGGCGGCGCGCCTCGGCTGGCCGGCCCGCCCGCAGTTGGTTGAGGACGGCGAAGTTGGCGGCGGTCAGGCCCATCGCGCTGCGGCCGGTCTGCGGGTCGGTGGCGATGTGGGTGAAGACGCGGGCCAGTTTGGGCCAATCGACCGGGCCATAATCACCCAGCACACTTTCGATGCTCATTTGGGCTAAGGCGTACAGGCGATGCCCCGTCCCCAACCGGGCCACCAGTTCGTCGGCCTGCCGGTGTGCTTGATGGGCGGCGGCCGGGTTGCCGAGCAAGGCGTGACACAGAGCCAACTGCACCAGGGCTTCGGCCTGCGCCGGAATCGAGCCGTACCGTTGGCCGGCGGCCAGCAGTTCCATTAGCCGCTCTTGCCCCTCAATCGTATTCCCGTGACGGAAAATTAAATCACGCGCGGCCACGTCCAGGGCGCGTAGGATGGCGGTGGGCCGCTGCCAGCGCCGGGTTAGGGCCACCACCGCCTCGGTTTCCTCCGGCGAGCGCCAAGCCAGCGGCTCCAAGGTGCGGGCGTAATCGTCCTCGTCGCCGAGGGCGCGGGCCACGGTCACCGCCTGCTCATCGGGGGGCAGCCGGCGGCTAATGTAGAGGCTCTCGCGGGTCACCGGCTCCAGGCGCTCTCGCAGCAGCATCAGCCTGGCCCAGGGTAGGTCGCGCCGCTCGTCCACCAGCGCCAGCCCGCGCTCGACCAGCGGCTGCCAGGCAGGGGGTGCGGCTCCGCCCTCTTTAAGCGCCCGCGCCGCCGCCGTTAAGAACGCAATCACCGTCTCCGGCTCGGCCTGGGCCTGTAAGAGTAAGGCCAGCGCCGCTTCGCTGCTCGCCTGCGCCTCGGCCAGCAGCAGGGCCGAGGCTTCGGCCACGGTCAATTTGGCGGCGATGCCGGCTCGCAGGGTGAGCGAGCTGTGGCCGACCAGGTCGCGGGCCATCCGTAAAAAGGTGACCACCTGCTCGTGAGCGTAGCCTGCGGCGGCGCTCTCTGCGGCGGCCAGACAGAAGGGGATGCCGCGCTCAGCGCCGGGCAGGGCGGACGAGGCGTAATATTGCCAGGCCAGTTCGGCTGGGGCGGCGGGCTGTTCCGGCGGCAGCGCCTCTAACGTTTGGGCAATGCGGCGATGCAGCCGCGCCCGGCGGTCGGGGTTGAGGCTGTCGTACAGGGTGTGGCGCACAATGGCGTGGACGAAATCGTAACGCGGCGGCTGCCCCCCCAGCGAGCGCACCAGACCGGCCTGTAGCGCCTCGTCCAGGCTGTTCAGCAGCGTCTCTTCGCTCAGTTCGGTGAGGGGAGGCAGCAGGTAAAAGGTAAAGCCGCCGGTAAAAGCAGCGGCGACGCGCAGCAGGGTGTTGGTCGCCGGCGTCAGGCGAGCCAGCCGGCGGGTGACCACCTGGCGTACGCCGGGCGGAATGGTCAGTTCGCTCAGGCTGAAGTCGGTGATCCAGCGCCCGGCCCGGTGCTGGATGATGGTTTCCTCGACCAGGTGGCGAAACAGTTCGCGTACAAAAAAGGGGTTGCCGGCCGTTTGATGGTGGATGGTCTGCACCAAGGCCTGGGGCAGCGCTTGAGCCGCCACCTGTCCCAAATAGGTGTTGGCTTCCGGCAGACTAAAGCCACGCAGCGCCAACCGTTCCAGACTGGGTTCCCGTTGCAGCGCCGCTAGGGTTTCGTTGAGGGCTTCGTGCCGGTCGGTCGCTGCGTCGGGGTCGCGGTAGATGCCGACCAGCAGTAAGGGGCTGTGGCCGGTGAACCGGGCCACGTAGCGGAAAACTTCTAGGGTGTCACGGTCGGCCCAATGCAGGTCATCGAGAATGAGGACAATGGGCTGTTCGGCGGCGGCGCTGACCAGAAATTGAGCGATGGCCTCGTAGAGGCGGTAGCGCTCTTCGTCGGCCGATAACGGGGCGGCGACCGGCGCGCCGGGCCAGCGCGTTCGAAGTTGAGGAATAAGTTGGGCCAGCGGGGCTGCGCCCACGCCCAAATGCTGCGGTAAGCGGCTCTCGGTCAGGCCGGCGGCCAACTGCCCCAGGGCATCAGCCCAGGGCGCGTACGGCGGCCGCCAGTCGCCCTCGAAGCAGGTCCCCCACAGTACGGCCACACCCCCACCCGTCTGAGCGTTGGCGGCGAACTGCTGGACCATCGCCGTTTTGCCCACGCCCGCTTCGCCGGCAACCAGCACCAGGCCGCCCCGCCCGCTGGCGGCCGCGGCTAACTTGGCCTGCAACCCGGCCAGTTCAACCTGGCGACCAACGAAATGATCGCCGGCCACAAAATGAATCGCCATCGTTCGGCTGCCCCGGAAAATTCCGCTGTGTGATAGATAGCCGCTATTTTACCTCAAGCCACGGGGCAACGCTAACCGGTCTATTCTGTAAAAGTTAGATGATCGGTACTTTTGCTCTAATAGAGAACTCAGTCCAGTCACCTGGACGGCTGAATCACTATCAAGACTTATGCAAAAAAGCAGGTGACAGTCACTTATTGTCGTTAAATTAGCCCCTGGGTAGCTCAAACGGGTCATTTACCGTGCTCAAGTGACTGTCACCTTTGGAATTGCCTAAGTCCTGACTATAAAAAATTAGCCAACTCTCAAACTCTTCTCAGCTACTATTCAATCATCAGCCTGACATCTATTGTAGACTAAACCCATCAAAGTACTGGTTTCACTGTCATATATGGAGATAGGATGTCGCTGACCCAAGTTTTGCCGCCCAGTTGTACGACGCCGGTAACGCAAGCCAAAGGCCGGTACTTCTCCTGGTGGCTGGTTGTGTTTGCTGCCGGCTGGCTGGCTGTGTTATTGGTCGCCTTTCCCCACCCGACGACGTTGATGCAGCGTCACTGGCCGCTCATATTGGTGGGAGTTGGTGGGGCAATATTAGGTAACGCCACCGCGGTCGGTGGTGGTCTGGTTTTTGTGCCGGTGATGATCGTCATTTATCACCTGCCGGCTGAAGCCGCGCTCAAGCTGGCGTTAGCTACCCAGGCTTTTGGCATGACCAGCGGCGCGATAGCCTGGCTTCGGCGCGGCGTTGTTCCGACTGAAGCCTTGTCCGCGACGGCCCCTGCGCTGTTAATTGGAGCCACGGTTGGAACGGTGATCGTCGCTCCCAGCAGTTTGTTGGTTAAGGGTATCTTTGGGCCGGCCTCGATCCTGATCGGTCTGACGACGCTGTTGATGCTAAATCGCTCCGGGTCTCGATCAGGTATGCCGCGCCGAGCTACATTTCCGCTCGTTCTTGTCACACTGGGCGGCGGGTTATTAACCGGCTGGATCGCTATCGGCGTGGGTGAGGTGGTGGCTGCCTTTTTGATGGTAGTCTACGGTCTCCGGATTGAGCGGTGCGTGGGGTTAGGGGTAGTGTTGCTGGCCATCGGCTCCATCTATCTCACCCTGCTGCATCAGGTCATCGCTCACGATATACCTTGGGACATGGCTATCTTCACGATTTTAGGGGCGGTCTTTGGAGCGCGTTCGGCCCCGTTTCTAACCTCATATCTTAGCCCTCGTACATTGAAATTAGGTTTCGCTGCCATTGCCATTGTTGATGGCCTCATCTTTGTGGTGCAATCGCATCTGGGGTAGGGCCAACCCACCTCAAGCTTTGAGGTGGTCACATTCAAGAAAATTTTTAGTCATAGCAAGGAGAGAAAGTTATGAAACTCTATCCATTTAATCGGTTAACCTTGGCCTTCCTGTTGATGACTGGCCTGTTGTTAACCGCATGCTCCGGCGTCTCGAAGGAGACGGTGGAGGCCGCGACTCTGCGGATTGTCGCTCCTGAGGGTAGTTTTCGACAACCCGACGGTACACTTGCCCCGGAGATGGCCGGCTCCGGTTTCATTTTTGACGAAACGGGTCTAGCGGTAGTGCCGCAGGACCTGCTGACGGGGGTGAGTCCTTTCGAGGTCTATGTGGGCGAGGACCAAAGCAGGCCGATTCGAGCCGAGGTGGTTGGCGTGGCTGAGTGTTACGACCTGGCCGTTATCCAACTTCCGACTCAAGATGACGATTATCCGGCGCTGGAACTGGCCGACGAGTTGGAGATCGAGGTGGGTGAGGCCGTGACCGTGGCCGATCGGACCACCGACGCGGGGGCGTTTACGCTCATCCCCGGCACGATTGTCCGCCAGATGGGGCGCACTCAAAACAGCCGGGTGGCCGGCAGCGAAGGCTTTATTCAGTACAGCCCTTCGTTCGATGACGGTGGGGCGGGTGGACCGGTGCTGGATGAAAAGAATCGTTTGATTGGGGTGAGCTATGCAGCCGATGATACCGGCGCGCCGCTGGCGTTGGGAGTCGATAGTCTGAAGCAGTTGGTTGAACGGCTGAGCGCGGGCGACGATCCCTTTAATCTGGGGATCAACGGTTGGGCTATCGCTGTTGATCAGGCCGGCGAGCGCCTCACCGGCCTGTGGGTGCGAGCTGTCGAGCCGGGCTCACCGGCGGAAATCGCCGGTATTCAAGGCGGTGATATTATGACGCATTTAGGCGAAACGCCGCTGGCCGTCGATGGTACGCTGCGAACCTATTGTGACACCGTGCGCGACCGCGAACCGGGCAGCCAGCTGAGTTACCGGCTGGTCCGTTTGTCCACTAATGAGCAGTTAAGTGGCGCATTTTTTAACGGCCCACCCCAGCCCGAACCCACCTCAACTGTCGTGTCTGGACCTACAGCTGAAATTCGTATTGAACCTGCGGCCACCGCTACCCCCACCCCAATTCCGGCGTCGCCTTACATCTTGGCGGTCGATGACTCGGGGGCTATCCGGGTCGAAGTCCCCGGGATTTGGAGCGATATTAATGGTCAGTCGGATCGGGATAGTTTTGGGTCGGTTACGTCAGTCACAATCAATGCCAACGCCCCCGGTCAGACCGCTAGCTTCCGTGAGTCGCGGTTCTCAATTCCGGGGTTACGCTTGATTGTACCCCGAGACAGCCAAGAGCCAACGGACTTTCTAAACGGATTTGGCAACCCCGATTATCTGGCCAGTTGTGAAGGGCCACAACGGTTAGTAATCAACGATCATCCCCGCTACACTGGCGCGTTGGATGTTTACCTGGGCTGCGATCCAAACAACAGCGCTGTCTTTATCGCCGCATTTGCCGCCGCCGGCTCGAACCAAAATCAGTTGATTTCGCTGGTTGCCCGCGATTTGAGCCTGACCGACCTTTACCATGTGCTTGACACGCTGCAAGTCGGCAGCTTGCCTTAACCCGTTCACAGAGCCGGGTGACAGCCACTTGAGTTCGTTAAATAGTGACTGTCACCTCTGGAAGGCCGCCACACATATTGACCGAGAGAATTATTATTAGGAGGGAGACCGAATGAAACACGAACCACTGGCCAAAGAAACTATCTTAAAAACCCGCTATCGCATTGTTGGCATCATTGCTAAAGGGGGGATGGGGGCTGTTTACCGGGCTTTTGATCAAGTCCAGCAAAAACCGGTAGCCATCAAGGAAAATTACTTTGTTACTCAAGAAGGGACCAAGCAGTTTAAAACAGAAGCTGAGGTCCTACGTCGGTTACGACATCCCGGCCTGCCTGGCGTAACCGAAGATTTCACCGAGAACCGGCGGCAGTATCTGGTCATGGAACTGATTGAGGGTCAGGATTTGGCCCAAATTGTCAAAGAAAATGGGCTGTTAAACCCAGAGCAGGCCCTTGATTACCTCATTCAGGTTTGCCGCATTGTCGATTACCTGCACCAACAAAATATCATTCACCGCGACATCAAGCCGCAGAATATTAAGATTACCTACAAAGGGCAAGCTTTGTTAGTTGATTTTGGTATTGCCAAGATAGCCGAGGACGGCGGGCATACGGCTCTGGGGGCCAAAGCGGTGACTGAAGGGTACTCGCCGCCGGAGCAGTATTCCGGCCACACCGACGCTCGCTCTGATATCTACGCGCTGGGCGCAACTTTGTACACCTTATTGACCGGCCAGAAGCCGCCGGCCAGTACCAAACGCTACACCGAAACAGAGGGATTCGTCCCGCCGGAGCAAATTACCCCCGGTCTAAATCCGGATATCTCGCGAGCCATTATGCATGCAATGGAACTCAAAGCTGTTGATCGGCCGCTGTCGGTGGCGAGTTGGCAGGATACGTTGGAAGGCATTCAGAAAGGTAGAGATAAATTGGCGCCGCCAAAGCCAGACCGAGGCCCGGTTCGACCGACTCCGTTACCGCCGCCTCAGCCGCCGTCCGTATGGAAATGGCTGGGTCTGGCGGCAGCCGGCCTGGTTGTTATCGGTGTGATCTTCCAATTTTGGCGACCGGATGACAACGATATCGTTATTGCTGCCACTACATCACCCATTGCCATACCCCCGGAGATTGAAATTTTGGAAGCACACGCGACACCTAGCCCCATAACTCTCATTACGGACGAGCCGACCCTAACGGCGACGATCACCCCAATCGTCACAGACGCCACCAGCGAGATATTTGGTACGGTTACAGCCAATATTCCGCTCTACGAAGCTCCTTCAAATCAAGCCGGTACAGTTGGCCGGTTAACCAACAGCGGGCAAGTTCGAATTGTCAGCCGTACCGGCGATGATCGGTGGTTAGAAATCGATGAGCCGGCCGGGGGTTGGGTCATGGCTCAGTTTATCGAAGTAGACGCTTCGCTGGCTACGCTACCGGTCAGCCCAACGCTGCCGCCGACGCCAATCTCTACGCCGACGCCAACCTTCACCCCTACTTCAACCCCATCATCGCCCGGACCCATTCCATTGGCATTAGGCGGTGGATGTAACTTCTATACCTTGCGGTCGGGTGGTAACCAATGGTTTACCTTCTCCTCGGATGAAGCCAGCACGGCGATGATCGTCGCCTTTATTCAAAATGAAATGAGGGTTGAGCTATTTGTCTACAACCAAAACCAAATTGTCAACGGCCGGCTGCCGGCTAACCCTGATGCCGGTGTGTCTCATCTGGCGCTGCTGTCTCCCGGTAACGGCAGGGATGGCGACGCCAATACCAAAGATATTGTTTGGGCCGGCGGCGTCACGCCTTGGACACAATATTACGTCCGGATCGCCAACAGAAGCCCCCATTCTATCGGCTACTATTTAGCGCCCAGTGATGTGTTTAGTTGCCCATAACCGACTTGGAGATAGAGATAGAGTTAACCACCACTACCAACCAACTAACCAACTAACCATCCAATCATCCAATCAACCAAAGGAGAGCGCAGTCATGGAAATTACATTACAGTGGGAAATCAACGGGCAACCGGCACAGCAAACCATTACCGATCTGGATGTTGCTGATCAGCCTGTCTGTCTAGGGCGAAGCCGATCCTGCCAGGTGGTCGTGGTCGATCCCAACAGCTCAGTCTCTCGCCGGCACGCCGAAGTATTTGTACAAGACCACGATTTTTACCTGCGCAATCTGAGCCAGCACAGTGTGACCTACGTTAACGGCCGCCGGCTGGATCATAACCAGACCGCGCCGCTTAAATCAGGGTATCTGGTGCGTCTGGGCCGGGTTACGTTACAGGTGGGCTACCGGCCGCCGGAGACAAACGGCAAATTTATGATCAACTGCCCCCACCCCGGCTGTGATCGGCTGGTCAATCCCGCCCTCGATCAATGCCCGTGGGATGGCACCGTCCTTTTTTGGGAAAACTGAACTTTGGGCCAAGCAGATTTTGTAGCTACTTAATAAGTACACAGTAGGACAAGTCACTGACTTGTCCTACCAAATCTATTTTTAGAGGAGTCCGACAGTCTCACGTGAGACGGCAACGACAATGAAAATTATTGTAGGACAAACTTAAGTTTGTCCTACAAATCGCATTTTTAAGGGAGAACATCATGTCCGATATCGCCGCAGCATTTCAAGTTAAATTAAATTGGGAAGACAATAGCACCGGTGAGCCGCAGGAGTTAGATGTTATCCTGCCCGCCACCTTGGGGCGCGATAGCCAAAATACCGTCGTTCTCAACAGCCAGCAAGTCTCACGCCGGCACGCCCGTCTCGATCTCGAGGGCAGTCAGGTTGTGCTCATTGATGAGGGCAGCAGTAATGGGGTGTACGTTAAGGGGCAGCGGGTTAAACGCCAGCCGGTGGGGAGTGGGGCCAGTTTCGATATCCGCCCCTTCAACTTTACGATTACGTTTGCCCAAAACGGCCAAACTGACAGCGAGCACGACCAAACCCAACTGATTGATATCGAAACAACGCTGACCAGTTTTGAACGCGACTCTAAAGACGGATCGGCTGCGCCAGCCGAAGCCAACCTGACCACCTTAACCAACCTTCAACCCCCTTCGGCGTTTATTGATGATTCTAAAACAAGTTTTGTTCAGTCCGGCACGGAACTGCTCCAGGAGATTAATCCCGATTTCCCGCCCGAGGCGTTCAAGCAGCCCACGGTCTCGATCGATGAGATATATCAACTCGGCCTGCCGGTTGATCAAACCACCTATTTGGCTTTAGGCGGCGGTCTGGGCAGTTTTACTTGGGTGGACTATCTACGCAATTCCGGGGTTGATTTGGGGCTGATTGCCGTGATTGGGATCAAAGACAAACCGTTTGAACGGTATCGTCAGTTGTGCCAGAATTCGCAAATTCCTAATCACGAGCGGCTGCGCAGCGACTCCGGCTCGACCCCCGATAATATTTGGGGGTGGCCTGGTTACGCTGTTCGTGAGACCTGGCATGATCTGCTCCGCTTCCGGCTTGGCCATGCGATTAAGGTGATGTGGACCATCTTCGGTGAGCCGACCCTGGCCAATACCTACACCCCTATTTCAGACGATGTGTACCGCTCGGTTGAGGCTGAAGCGCGTCGTATTGGCTGGCAGCACCTCTGGCGCTTTGGCCGCGTCCGCGCCATCCGCAAGACCAACGATGGGCGCTATGTGGTGGCCTACTCTCAAACCACTAATGATCGCCGCCCGCTGCACCGGCTGATGATCGCCAACTATGTCCATCTGGCTATCGGCTATCCGGGTATTCAATTTTTGCCCGACTTGCAAGCTTATCGGCAAGCCAGCGGCGACTTCGAGCATGTGGTTAATGCCTATGAACCGCACGATCACATTTATGATCATTTGGCCCAGCACGGTGGAACGGTTTTGGTGCGAGGGCGCGGTATTGTCGCTTCGCGCATCATCCAACGCCTATATGAGGTCCGCCGGCAAAATGATCGTGTGGTTATTCTGCACCTCAATCGTTCACCGCGACCGGTGGGTAATCGCTTTGGTCGGGCCGGGCGCCAGGTTGAGCATCATTGGGAGTTTCAACCCTTCAACTGGCCTAAGGCTAACTGGGGCGGCGACCTGCGGCTGGTGCTGGAAAAAGCCAACGATAACCAGCGCGTCGAATTGTACAATGACTGGGGCGGCTCGACCACGGCCGACCGGGCCGATTGGCGACAGATTGTCGATACCGGTCTCAAAGAGCATTGGTATCAAATTCGCTTTGGCCGGGTCAGCCAGGTTGAACGCCGCAACGGCAAACTGGTGACGGTCATCAACGGCTACGGTCACTTCAACGAAAATACCGAACTCCTGGCCGATTTCATCATCGACGCTACCGGCCTCAATTCCAGCATCGACAGCCATCCGCTGTTGAAAGATATGTTGGATCAGTATAATCTGGAACGCAATGCCAAAGGCCGGCTGCAAGTGGCCAACGATTTTGAGGTGACGGGCATGCGCAATGATACTGACAACCAATTGGGTCGCTTCTACGCCAGCGGCGTCATGACTCTGGGCGGCCCCTATGCTCCGGTCGACAGCTTTCTCGGCCTGCAATACGCCGCGCTGCGCTCGGTGGACGCCCTCATCCGTTTGAGAACACCCGGCTTGCGCCGGCTCAACGGGGTGCGCTCGGTGGTTCAATGGTGCAAGTGGGCCATCGGAGCGCAGCCCTAAAAGCAAGGAGTAGGGAAGTAAGAAGTAGGTAGTAGGGGTAATATTGAAAACAGCCGCATTTTGCCCAAACAAGGGCTTATCAGCGATTGGCTAACTCATTAAACTCCCCTAACTCTAAAACTCTATAAACTCTAGTATTGAATGGAGGATACTCATGACCCCTGTACTTTTTGGACGCTGGCAAACGCGAGTTTTCTTAACCCTTATTTTGGGCCTGCCGATCACCGCTTTTTTCTGGTGGTGGTTTGAAGACGACGACTATCTCACCTTTGCCATCTTGGGCTACGTAACCGTGCTTGGATTTGGCTGGGACTTGCTCTACAACCATCTGCAAATCTATCGTTGGGATCGCGACTGGCCGCCGGCCTTTCAATTGGCCGCCGGTGTTGTCGAAGCGCTGTTAATAGCTGCCCTAATTTGGGGGCTGCCTCTGATCGATCTGGAATTACCGTTGGTCGATCCGGATGATATCGCCTGGTGGCAGTTCTTGCTGCACTACAGCGCGGTTTGGTTCGCCATCTTCCTGGCGTCGCTGTCAGTAATGCGTATCTTTTTCCCCCGCTGGCGTTTTTTTGGGGGGCAGATTGTATTTTCCAGATAACGAAAAAAAAACGGCAAGTGGATACGGACTGCGTAGTGCGTAATATCTGGAGCGAAAATGATACGAATTACGCACTACGGATAATTGAAGGAGGTATTCATTTTTCAACCCTAAGCTATTTAGCTTATGATTAACGGTATTAATATCCGCCAAAGGATAGAGATAAATTACCCCATGTGGTCACTTCCCATTGCCGGGAATAACGATATAATAGGAATGGCTTAGCCAACATTACAAACTCATCTCTTGTGCCACACCAACAAGTTTCTCCTAACAAGAGCTATCCCTGCACCTTAAATCGGACGCAGATAAACGCCGATTGTCGCAGATAAAAGTCATATTAATTTCTGCACCATCCGCGATTATCTGCGTTCTTTCATAACAAGTGCAACTATCGTGAAAAAGTGACTGAATGCCAAGGGGAAATTAAATGCCGTTAACCCAGCCGATAGGACCTGCCGGCCCACAACTCGACTACGCCACCCGCATCGAGCCTCTGCCGCCGGCTGCCGCAGCCGTACTGCAATCACTCTTTATCAACTATGACCACCTGACGGTTACCCAGGAATTGGGCGGCGGTTTTACTCAGAGCCGCGTATTTGTGGTTCAACCCAGCCGCACCGGCGGCGGAGTCGTTTTACCGCAAGTCGTTAAAATTGGCCCGGTCTGGCTCATCGAGCAAGAGCAGGCCGCCTACCGTACTCATATTCGTGATAAATTATCTGGCCGGATTGAACTCGTCGATACTATTCTGGCCGATGACTGGGGGGCGCTAAGCTACCGGCTGGCCGGCGACGGCCAGTTCAAACACGAAAGCCTGGCCCAGTTTTTCAATCAGGCTGACCGCCAAATGCTGGTAAACGTGGTTACCGGCCGCCTGTTCAAACGTCTCGAAACGCTGTGGCGCGATGCTCGGCCGGTAGCAGCGCCTGATCTGGGCGGCAAGTACGATCTGCTGCTGCCGGTTCATCTGATCATTCACCCTCAGCCGCTCCCGCCTGACACTACAACTTATCGGTTGACGCCGGCTATCTTCGGGGACGATTATTTGGAAACGGGCGCGGCGGTGCAATTAGAAGGCTTTGAGATCATCGAAGTCAACCCCGTGGCCGGAGAGGTTACGCTTGACCTGCCGGTGTTGGCAGGCCCGCCTCGACGATCCCATCGCCTGCGCTTGCATCCGGTGGCCGATGTGACCCCTTTCAAGGTCGGCGAAATTGTTTCACCTTTGACCGGAGTAGTTACCCGGACCCGCCGCGAGCGACTTCAGTTTGAGATTAATCACGCTTTTGGGGCCATTGCTCAACTCGATCTGACCGGTCAGACGGTTGTGCTGCCCGGTGGTCGCAAATTGTTTAACCCGTTGGTCCAGTTGCCGGCCTTGCTGCATGACTGGCCCGCCGTCAAGATCGGCACCCTGCACGGCGACCTAAACCTACAAAACATTCTGGTCGATCCGATCAGCGGCGATGTGACCTTGATCGATTTTTCCGGCGCGGGCGAGGATCATATCCTGCGGGACCTGCTCCATCTGGAAACCAATGTCATCGTCGGCCTGCTGCCCGGAACTGCCCTTGAACTGGGGGCGCCACCGGAGCATATCTGCCCCCTTTTTTTTGAACGGCTGTATCGGGCCGTAACGGGCGCCGTGGAACTCTTCCACCCCCCCCGTCTGTGGCATCCTAAATTGCAGAAACTATATTTATTCCTGGCAGCCATCCGTCAGGAAGCGCGTGGCTATCTGGCCGTACCGGACGATTGGGCCGAATATTATCGCGGCCTGGCGTTGCATTTGCTTGGAGCGTTGAAATACAAGAATCTCAACAACGTTCCGGAAGCCCCACTACCGGTGCAGTTAGCTTTTTTAGGCGCGGCCACCGCCGTATCTTTGTGGCAAGCCGCTGCTGGCCAATCGCTGCCGGCCCCGGCGCGTCTGGGTTTACTATCCGCCACATTGGCTCGTTCGCTCCAAAGTGTCCCTGAATTTGGCGCTAATGCGACGGCGTTGTTTCTCTCGAGTGGAACTGAAATCACCAACCCTATGGCCGAATTACCCGACCTGCTCCCTCCCTCGTTGGCTGATGATTTGCCCAGTGTGCATGGTCGGCTTGACCTAATCCAGCTGGCGGCTGAGAGCGCAGCCTTGACTGTGGCTGACATCGAAGCGCTGCCTGACGATGACCAACTCTTACATGCGCTGCTGCGGTTGGAGACCGGGGTAGGGCTTGGTTTGCTGCCGCAGTCGCTGCTGGAAGCGGGTCTACCGTCCGAGACCCTTCGCTTTTTGTTTTACGAGCGACTCCATCGGGCGATGCGAGGCGAGATACATCAATTTTCGCTGCCCCAATCACTCCCACCCGCTTTAGTTAAACCGTTTGAACTTTTGATTGCGGTTCGTCGCCGTGCCGTCCAGTTGTTACCTACGCCAGGCGACCGAGCTGAATACTATCAAGGTTTGATCCTTCATCTGCTTGGCGCGCTAGCGCAACCCAATCTAGCTGAGCTATCTCTGTCGGGTCCGGCCAAACGACTGGCCTTTTTGACGGCTGCTCTGGTTGCTGACCTGTGGCGTCACCCCACCTCTCGGCCGCAGCCGCCTAACCCTTATCGGGGCTTACATGCTTTTCAGCAAGTCGATGCGCCTGTCTTCTTTGGTCGCGAGCAATTTGTGCAGCAACTGGTCAACGCCGTCGAACAGCAGCCGCTCGTTGCCGTAACCGGCCCGTCCGGCAGTGGTAAATCGTCAGTGGTCTTCGCCGGTCTGGCTCCCCACCTGCAAGATAGGGCGTCGCCCGGAGACCGACTAAGCTCCTGGCTTATCCTGAGTTGTCGCCCCGGCGGAACACCCTTTAAGGAATTGGCCCGTGTTCTGTCTGCTCCATTGGGCCAAAATGCCGGTGCCCTGGCCGACGCGCTCCAGCACGGCCGGTCGAGGCTGCCCGATCTGGCCACCCAACTGCTCGCCTTGCAGCCCCACGCCAACCGGCTGCTTCTCATCATCGACCAATTTGAGGAACTCTACACCCTCTGCTCCGACGCCGATGTGCGCCGGCAGTTCATCGATGCCCTGCTAGCTGGAGACCAGGGGCCAGGAGTCAGGGGCCAGGGATCGGAGACAGACGATCAACAAAGCCCAATCTCCCAATCTCCTGATCTCCCATTCTCCATTCTATTAACGCTTCGCGCCGACTTCCTGAGTAGAGCGCTTACTTACCGTCCTCTGGCCGATGCCCTGCAACCGGGCATTAATCTATTGGGCGCTATGACTGCCGCCGAGTTAGCCCGGGCCATCGAATACCCGGCTGAGAAAATGGGCATTTCCTTTGAGCCGAACCTGGTCAAAACGATCCTGGATGATGTGGGGGACGAGCCGGGTCGCCTGCCCCTGCTAGAGTTCGCCCTAACGCGGCTGTGGCAACATCAACGCGCTGGACAACTAACGGCGGAAGCCTACCAGTCCGGCGGCGGCGTTGAGGGTGCGGTGACCCACTTCGCCGACCAGATTTACACGCAATTAACCGCTGAGCAGCAAAGCCAGGCTCGCCATATCTTCACCCAACTCGTCCAACCCGGCGCCGGCACCGAGGACACCCGCCGCATCGCCAGTCGGGCCGATTTAGAGGTTGCCTGGCCGCTGGTCCAGCATCTGGCCGGCGCCCGGCTGGTTGTAACCGATCGGAACGCCGCCGGCGACGAGGTGGTCGAACTCGTTCACGAAGCGCTCATCCAAAACTGGGCCCGTCTGCGCGACTGGATGGAAACCGACCGCGCCTTTCGCGCCTGGCAAGAACGGCTGCGAGCGGCCATCCGCCAATGGCAAGGCACTGAACAGGATGAGGGAGGCCTCTTACGCGGCGCGCCTCTGGCCGAAGCCGAAGAGTGGCTGCCCCGGCACGAGGGCGATCTGAGCGCGATTGAACAAGATTTTATCCTGCGCAGCATCAGCTTGCGAGAACAGCAGGTTGCTCAAATCGAGGCCGATCGCCAGCGCCAACTGCGGCAAGCCCAAGAGCGAGCTGAAGAACAAACCCAAGCGGCCAACCAACTTCGTCGCCGGGCCATTTGGCTCGGGACAGCGCTGGTCCTGCTGTTGTTGGCCGTCATTGCCGCCATTGGCTTTGGCCTGTCAGCCCAAACCAATCTGCAAACTGCTCAGGTAAGAGCCACCGAAGTGGCGGCCAATTTGGCCACGGCCAACCATCTGGCGACGCAAGAGAGCTTGGCCCGCGGCGAAGCTGATGCGAACCTGGCCACAGCCGAGTACCGAGCGACCTTAGAGTCAGCCGCTCGAGGGGAAGCTGTGGCCAACCTCGCTACTGCCGAATTCCGCGCTACGTTGGAAGCCGAGGCCAGAAACAACGCCGAAGCCGCCGCAACGCTGGAAGCCATCGCCCGAGGAGAGGCAGATTTGAACCTGGCGACCGCTATCTATCGAGCCACCCTAGAAGCGGCTGCTAGAAGTCAAGCGGATGCGAACCTGGCGACCGCCGTCTATCGAGCTACCCTGGAAGCTGTTGCTAGAAGTCAAGCGGATGCGAACCTGGCGACTGCTCAATACAATGCCACGCAGGAGGCGATAGCTCAAGAGACGGCCATCGCGGAGACGACGCGTTCGGCAGAAGCGGAGGAAACCGCGCAGGCCGAGGCGACGAAGGCGATCGAGGCGGAGAAGACGGCCGTCGCCGAACGGGCGACGGCTGAATCAGAGCGGGATCGGGCCGATGAGCAAACTAAAATCGCTGTTTCCCGCCAGTTGGCGGCGCAAAGCTTAGCCCTCCTACCGGAGGATCCGACCCTGGCCTTTCTACTGGTTCTGGAGGCCAATCGTATCGCCGAAACTACCGAAGCCCGCGACGTGCTGCTGACTGCTTTGCAAACCTACCCTCGTTTGAGTAACCGGCTTTATGGACACGCCGGCCCGGTCGAGAGCGTGGTCCTAAGTCCGGATGGGCAAACCCTGGCCTCGGCCGGCGCTGACGGCGCGATTATCTTATGGCAAATGCAAGCAGGAGACCAGCCGCCTCAGCGCATCGGCCAACCCTTGACTGACCATAGTGGAACTATCAAGAGCCTCGTCTTTAGCCCAGACGGACAACTGTTGGCTTCTGCCAGTGACGACGGAACGATTATCTTGTGGCAGATGCGCCCGGACCAGCCGCCGCTGGCAATGGGACAGGTTAGCCAGGATGGCGGGGTGAATACCGTTGCTTTTAGTTCAAATGGGCAAATACTGGCATCTGGTAGTAGCTATGGTGAAATTATCCTGTGGGCGGTACAACCCGGCCAACCACTCCAACCGATAGGGCAATCCCTGAGGGGACACAACGGTAGTGTGGCGAGCCTCGCGTTCAGTCCGGACGAGCCGATGTTGGCATCGGGCAGCGAAGATAATACGATCATTTTGTGGGATATACAGAATCCTCAGCAGTCTCAACTCTTGTGGCAATCTGATAATAACAATGCCCATAAGAATTGGGTATGGAGTATCGTCTTTAGCTCCGACGGACAGATGTTGGCTTCTGGCGACGGTGACGGTGCGATCATTTTGTGGGACATGTCAAATCCGCAGCGACCTCAATCACTAGGGAAACTTCCTCAAGCACATCAAGATGATGTGTTTAGTCTAGCCTTCAGCCCTGATGGGCAAACACTGGCCTCCGGTAGTGATGATAAGACAATTATTTTGTGGGATGTACAGAGCCGGCAGAAAATCTTGACTTTGATCGGGCATACCAGTCGGGTGACGAGTATCGCTTTTAGTTCGAATGGGCAGCGATTGGTTTCCGGGAGTTGGGATAACACCATTGGTTTGTGGGATGTACGGGCGGATCAACCGCCACAATCTCTGGGAACTCGGCTCCCCAGATATCCAAGCAATGTAAACAGTGTCGCGTTTAGTCCAAAAAGTGGGCAAACTTTAGCTACTGGGAGCTTTGCGGACATCCTTTGGTGGGATGTACGAAATCGCCAACAACCTAAACTTCTGGGGCAATTTCTTGATGGACATAAAGGTGATGTTTATAGTGTCGTCTTTAGTCCAGATGAAAAGCTTTTAGCCTCAGGGGGAACTGATAGTACGATCATAATTTGGGATGTACAGAACCAACAGACCCCTAAACGTTTAGGCCCACGTTTGTATGATCACCCTGAAAAGGTGCTCACTCTGGCGTTTAGTTCGGACGGACAAACCTTGGCTTCGGGCAGCGTCGATAATACCATCATTCTATGGGATATGCAGAACCCGGCGGCACCGGTGAACTTGGCTCAACTGAGTCATCGTAGTGATGTTTATGTTCTAGCATTTGAGCCAAACTATGCTCAGCTTCTGGCTGCTGGGCTTGGGGACAATACTATTGTTCTATGGGATGTACGAGACCGCCAACAGCCTCACCCTTTAGGGCAGCCTCTCACCGGACACACAAATTTGATAAGTAGCTTAGCCTTTAGTCCAGATGGAAAGACGTTAGCTTCGGGCAGCGCCGATAACACTTTGATTCTATGGGATATCAAGCCCCCTGAACAACCACAGCCTTTGGTGCAGCTTCGTCCAGAAGCTAACAGCCGGGTGACAAGTGTGAGCTTCAGCCCCGATGGACAAACATTAGCCTCCAGTTATGATAGTGGTGAGATCACCTTGTGGGATGTGCGGAATCAACCACCTCAACCTTTGGGATTACCTTTTGATGGACATGACTATGCGGTAAACAGCGTAGATTTCAGCCCGGATGGACAAACGCTGGCTTCCGGCAGTAGTGACTTTAGCACGATTCTTTGGGATGTGAGTAATGTGTCGTGGAGTAAGCAAGTTTGTCGCAAAGCTGGTCGTAATCTCTCTCAAGCTGAATTGGCTCAATATATTCCGGCCCAATTGCAAGCGGCAACACAGGGGGACGCCGTGTGTCCCGAATATTCTTATCCAAATGGTGAATTGACCTTGGATTCAGGAACTCGTCAGGCTAGCAAACAGGCACCGACCCTAAAGTATGGAAACCCTGTACTCCCAACTGCCACAGCTACTGCCATTCTATCATCGCCTCTACCCATATCGAGAACACCCGGCCGGGTTCCTGAGATTCTCTCTATCCCATTAATGTGTGGTGATACTCGTCTGTGGACTGTCAATCTCAGTTCTTATGGCGTCAGCACCGAGATAGAGAAATTCACGCTGCGATTGCCGTCTGGTGATCGCCCTCTAGAAATGAGACTGTTGACGATAGGGGGGCAGCCCCCTCCGACAGTAGGTCAGACTTCGGCCTATTTGGTAGATACTAATAAAGAAGGTGTCACATTATGGTCAATTACACTGACGTCGGACTTGGTAAATCAAGGTCAAGTCGTTGTTCATATAGCACCACCTATTCAATTGGCCGACATTTTCCTATGTCCATTGGGTAGATCGCCTAGGTCTGGCCAGCCTCACGGACCGTCTTTAATAATATATTTGCCGCTAATTACTAGAAACTAGTCAGCAACTTCTGTCGACTTATTGGTCGTTTATCACAATAGGCAGAAATACATTGGCGTTAGAAGGGCTGAGTTCAGGCTCAAAAGTTAAACGCTGCCCGAAGATTTCGATTTCAACGCTGATAGTTTTTTTGAAAAGTTCAATACCATCCCAAACTACCAGATATTCGTTATTCACGCTGTTATAAGCTACGGCTGTATGCAAGGCATCAAACCCAGCAGTGCCATCCGGCCCCATATCGCTAATGCGAAAGTCATTATCGCCAATTTCACTCCCGACTGCACTCAATCGCTGTCCAAAAATTTCCTCCTCATCTTCAACTAAAGGGCCGATATTATCATCAGCAACCCACACTATTAGGTATTCATTGTTCGCCTGGTTATAGGTCACCCTTGGATAATAGGCCCCAAAATCTGCATCCTTATCCGGTCCCATATCGCTAATGCGAAAGTCATTGGTTCCAATTTGAAATCCCGCTGCATTTAATCTTTGTCCGAAGATCTCCACTTCGCCAGTTCCTAATGTGCCAGAATCGTCATTACCATACCATCCTACCAGGTATTCGTTACGGCTGCTATTGTAGGCCACCGTTGGACGGTAACCGCCAAAACTCTTATCACCGTCCGGTCCCATATCGCTAATGCGAAAGTCATTGGTTCCAATTTGAAATCCCGCTGCATTTAATCTTTGTCCGAAAATTTCATTCTCAAATGAAATCAGCGCCCCTGTATTGTCGCTGCCCATCCATACGACCAAATATTCATTGGTTACACTGTTATAAGCTAATTTAGGAAAGAGGGCATAAAAAGTTTTAATACCATCCGGCCCCATGTCACTAATCCGGAAATCGTTAGCCCCAATTGCAGCACCTGCCGCGTTGAGCCGTTGGCCGTAGATTTCTACTTCTAAATCCGCAAGCGAACCAGTCCCGTCATTTCCGGACCAGACAACGAGATACTCATTAGTTACATTATCATGAATCACTGCTGGAAAGAAAGCATCAAACTCATCCTCCCCATCCGGTCCCATATCGCTAATCCGAAAGTCATTAGTGCCGATTTCGGCTCCCGCTGAATTCAGCCTCTGTCCATAGATTTCTAGCTCTCCATTAACAAGCGAGCCGGTATTATCGTCACCTTGCCAAACAACCAAATATTCGTTGTTTATACTGTTATAAACTACTGCCGGATCGGATGCATTAAAACTCGCATTTCCATCCGGCCCCATATCACTGATGCGAAAATCGTTAACACCAACTTCAACTCCGGTAGCGGCATTTAGCCTCTGACCATAGATTTCAGTCTCATCACTAGCTAAATTAGTCTCATTACCATACCACACGACCAAATACTCATTAGTTACATTATTATAAGTCACTGCCGGGTCGAAGGTACTATAATTGGCATTTCCGTCGGGCCCCATATCACTAATCCGAAAATCATTTTCCCCCACCTCAGCCTCGATGGTGATCGGATAGGTAGCGGTTTCCAAGGCAGGGCCGTCAACCTCCACCTGTACCGTTTCATCCCTTATCGTTAGCTTAGCCGGGATCTCTAGTCCGGCGGCATCAAAAACCCGGGCCTGATCAAAGGCTTTTCCTGCCCGAGTTGCGATCCAAGGCCACGCCTCTATCTCGCTCTTGAAAGAATGCGTGCTCACTAATGTGCCGGTGATGACCAGGTCGGCTCCCAGGAGGGGCAGCGGCGCAGGAATGATAAACTGCTGGGCGACGCCGTTGGCCTCAGCCATGTATCGCTCGACCACCCCGCCGCGAAGGTAACTGACCACGTCCTGCCCCTCGCGCTGCGGTTCGACCGGACCAACCTCAACCCCGGCCAGTGGTTCAGCGCCGGCTAGGACGTTGCCTAATTGCCACCGTTGAGAGACGCCGCTCCGGCGAGGGGTGAAACTAACGCCCGTGGGGGTAAATGTTGTGTTATATTGCGGATGGCGCAGTTCGTAGCCATCGGTTGTATCGATCCATTGGTTTACAGCCAAGGCTATTGCTTGCTCCGGAGAAATGAAAGGAGGCGCTGAGGGGGCTGCATTAACGGCTGACCCAAGGCTTATGGTCAATCCGGCGAGTAAGATGAGAATGGGGATCACTCTGAGTTTAAACGGGATACATTTTGGCATAGCTCTCTCCTTGAATTACGGCAGAGACTTATTTCTTAAGCCTTTGCCGCCTACAATATTCTAGGGTGGTGGCCTCCATTATAATAATTGAACGCGGTTCAACCAAATGTAGTGGGTACGGCTATGTGGCTTGATAGCAATGACTCTAACTGGCCCCGAAGCTGCACAAAATCGGCGTAGATTAGGCGATAGGCGGGCATAGCCGCAGCTATACGGGCCGCTTCGGTCAATCCGTGACCGGGCAGGTTGCGGGCATTAATCAGGTGTTCCATCAAGGCCAAACCGGCTCGAACCTTAGAGAGCGGCTGCCATTCAATGGCGCTGTGACGTTGATAACGCGGAAATATCAGGAGTGGACTATCCCCACATTTACCGGAGGGGCCTGGTTTACAGTTTGACAATATCGATTGAGGGCTATCTTTACTATTTCCGTTTGATACTTCTCGAGGCGGAAACGCGCCGCAGCTCGTGGAGGTGAACAACGTTGGCGGTACTAGATCGACATAGTCAGAGCTGAGGATATGGTCTGCCTGCTTTTCAAAATCAAGGTAATGGCTCAAGACCGAGCGGGCCGGCTTTTTTAGGCTCAAGGGTCGGGGGAACGCTTGAATGGTGTTGGTTTGCCACGGGACGAAGACCAATTCATCGCTTAAATAATCAAACCCCTGGTTGATCAGCCAGGCGGTCAATGTGCTTTTGCCGGCCCCACTGATGCCGGGCAAGATCAGCGTACAGCCTCGACCGGACAGCGCAGCAGCGTGAAAGAGCAGCCCGGTGCGACAGTGGGCCGCCAGTTGATAACAACTATCCCCCAACAGCAGTTCCGCGACGCTCCCGGTGCAGTGGCCCTCGTAGAGCAAGGTCTCGTCGCGGTATAATTGCACCCTGGCGGTAACCTCGTCACTGCATAAGCGATAGGTCAATCGTGCCGGGCCGGCATTGTCAGTAGCAATGTGCTGATAAAGCAGTTCGACAATCCGGGCTGCGGTCAGGCTGTGATATCCGATGGCCAGCGTTGTGCCGGCGAAACTAATCGAACGGATCGGCATGGGTTAAATAAAATCGAGCGCGCCATGCCGATTGAACTGCCGCAGCAAGGCGTCGATCTCGGCCGGAATAGTTTCGGCGGCTTCGGGGAAGGCGGTTTGCAACAACGTGGTAATTTCCGCGGTGGTGCGCTGCCCATCGCATAACTGCCAAATGAGTGACGCCGTCGGGTTACAGGCGATAATGGTCGTTTGGCCGGGGTGAAATAACAGCAGTTCCCCATCGAGTTTCTCTAGCTGATAATCGGCATTTTGGACCGGTTTGGTCGATGATGACATTTTTGACTCCTTTTTTAGCTAATCTTCAATCCATCGTAGACCCGCCCGCTCCAGCAGTAGTTGGCCGATCCAGCCCATCACGCGTAGGGGATGGCCAACCCAGCGATACCAGAGCCGAGCGGGTCGGCGCCGCAGCCCATAGTACAATCCCAGCCACCATTCCGACGGCCAGAAACTATCGGCGATGAGTTGTTGGTAACTTTTGTGTCGCTGCTGCGCCAGCGGATAACGCGGCCAGCCTTGAAAATCCTGCCCGATCCCTTTGGGCGGTGGGCCAACCTTCAGCCCGGCGGCCCGCTGCAATGTTTCGGACAGCGGCGTCAGAAAGTGAAACTGAGTTAAGGTACTCAAAATTACCGGATAGCGCCGGGCGACAATCGTCCAATCGATCTCGGCGGCGAAGCGCTCGGCAAAACCGACAACATCGACCACCCAAATGAGGCGCAAGGTTTGGCCGACCGGTTGGGTGGCATGACAGCAAAGATGCCATAGCATCTCTTCGTATCCCAAGGTAAACGCCGTGAAATCGTCGATTTGAAACGGCAGCGGCTCCCCTTGCATCGTTTCGATGTCTAACGAGGCCGGAAAACCCCGATTAAAGAGATTGTGATGAACCTCCACACTGATCGACAGCCCTTCAGTGGTTAGCGTGGCCGCCGGCAGGTGTTTGCCCGGCAGCCGCTCGCTGCGGGGCAGAGGCGCGTCGAAGCCGAGATCGGCCAGCAGGCTTTGGGCTCGACACGCATCGACTTGACGCACCAACAAGTCGATATCTCGCATCGGGCGCAGCCCCGGCTCCGGGTAAATCAGGTGAGCCAGAGCTGCGCCTTTGAGTACGAGGGTTTGGATATTGGCGGCTTGAAAGGCCGTCAATATCTCAACCAGCACCCGGCTGCGCACTCGATTAGCCCGGCGATGGCGCAGATAGAGCGCTTGCAGCCCCCGCTTTACGTGCGGCGCGAAGGAGTCTTCCGCCTCCCGCAAGTGAGTGTAGAGCAGCGGAGCCAGACCATGATGTTCGGCGGTGGTGAGCAGGTCAGGGGCAGTTGCCAGGTGGCCGGCTTCTCGGACTGGTTGTGTCGCCCCCACGTATAGGATCTGGTGGTTGAGGGTTGGGAATTGAGAATTAACGGTTATCATTGGGTGTCTGAGATATTCATTGAAATCATTATCCAGTGACGATGACTGGAGGCGGCCTATCTGAACAATACATAAATTTCGCCGCCTCACTATAAATTCCAAATAAAGTTCGTATTGAGACCAGTATTCTTAAATTTTTACGAACTACTGATCACAACAGAATCCGCTCCACTTGTCAAGCCTGCTGCATTAACCAATGTCATGCTAAGAGTAACATTGGCTTCTCCTTCAAAATCTATACACAGGGTCACATTAAAGGTGCCTGTAAAACCATTGCCCGTAATATTGGTGGGGCCTAAAGGTATGTCTGCGGATCGAGATGTCCCGGACGGAAAAGTACTTGTTACAATGGTTCTAGCCTGGTTAGCTATAATTTGCCCATTGGTATCATTGTAATTGGCGCTTATTAAATAGATATTGCCGGTTGCTGTACCGTTGCCGGCATCGCAAGAACCCAATGGGCCGGTAACGCCTATAATTTGAAAGGTAGGATTTTGGGGGGAAGCTAAGGCATGAACTGGCAAAACACCCACTTCAACAAGTGGAGATTGCCACTCAGTTGGCAGTTGGGTGAGAGTTAGAGATCCTGTAACCGCAGCAAGCGTTTTTAGAGCTTCACGCCGAGTAAGATTTGTAGATTGCTGATGCTTTTTCATCAGTTGTTATCACCTTTTTTTCTTTTAGAGTTAGTAGCAATTTTGTCGATCCGGGTTAGGGCGTCATCAATACCCCACCCGGACCGCTTTCAGCTCAATCCACACCGATTACTTGATTACGGTAGGCAAATATACTTGATTAGTCATCTTCGGAATATCATCGCTTAATGTTTCGATCACAGTTTTATCACCGACAAAGACGCTGTATTGCAACTCTCGGGTGAATTCCTCGTTGCTGTTGGTCGTTCCTCTAGCAAAGATAGAGAAGGTATAGGTGCCGTCATTAGCGGTTTCGCTAGCAGGCAAGACACCCGTATAGATACCATCATTGGCTACTTTATCATTACCTGACCCATCATCTATCAAATTAAAGACCGCTGCAGCCCCTTTAGTATTGACGTTTTCCGGTGAAATTTTGACCAGCGGTCCGGTAACGGCCAGGACGGTGCTGCCGGTGACCGGATTCAAATCAGAGATACTGACGCTCAATTCGATGGGTTCGTTAGAGTTGTACTCAGCTTTGTCGCTGTAGACCTGAGTGGTTAAATCGGTATCGCCAATGACCTGAATGGAGAATGGTTCACCATCGTCGGCTAAAGTATTAACCTGATCGGACTCATCGGTTTCTGTGGGGAAGAGCACTGTTTCCCGCCGAACCTGCATTTCCCACAAGCCTGGAACCAGCGCATTACCTTTGATGATATAGTATAGATAGGTCGGACCGCCAAAGTACCAGATGTCGGGATCATTATTGGCCGCTGCTGCGGTAATGGTCCGCCCATTTGGATCGCGTAGGGTCATGCTTAAAGTAACGCCTGAATTACTCCAGTAGACGGGAAAGGTCATACTCCGGCTGGAACTATCCACATTAACATAGACCGTTTCAGTTTGAGCGCGGACAATACCATTGTAGGTGAAGAGGATTTCATCGCCATTAAGATCGCCGGCAATACGATCGTAGGTGGCCGCAAGTTCTAAGGTACTGGGGGACAGGCTGTAGGTACCCCCTGTCTTTTGGGCCATCTCCAGCAGTTCCGGCTCGTTCGCAATGCCACCCAAGCCAATCGTGTGAATTTCGGTTTTGTAGGGGATAATATAGCCAGGTAACACCTCATCTACTCGGGGGGAAATACCACGAGGTTCATTGCCTAAATACTCAAATCCGTCACTAAGCAGAACTATCGCCCACGGAGCTGAGGGGTCGCCGCTGAACAGGATATCCTGAGAGCGGCGCAGACCATCGCCTGTAGCTGTTAACCCCCCGGCTTGGAGTAGGGCAATGTTCGCTTTGGCTAACAATTTATTTGCCGGTGTTGCATCTACAAGCGGAAAATCGACGGTAGCCTCATCCGCAAAGCTAACGACGCCGATTTTATCCGGCGTACTGCCAAAAATATTGCCGGATTTGGCCAAATCAACAAATAGCGAAGCTGCGTTTTTAGCTTGCTGAAGCTTATTGCCGAACAGCATACTACCAGAGCGGTCAATCGTCAGTACAACGTTGACATTGGTATCATCATTGTAAAGATAGGCAAAGCCTTGGGTATCCGATACCAACCCAAAAGATGTGTTTGCGGTTACTTGCAGATCGAATGGCCCGTCTGTCGCTTTGCTGGGCGGCTTAACCTCTAGCACGTACTCATTGGCAGCTTCATAGACCGAAATGACGTTGGCGGTATCTCCACCAATCAAGACGTTGAATTTGCCTCGGGTTAAAAACGGCTCCGGCTTGCTGACCCGAATAACTGTTTTTTGTGGATCAGATCGAGGCGCAATGTGGTTGGTTTGCTGGAAATTCGGATCCAAAATAGTGAAGGTGTTGACCGGGTTCATTGACGCCACAGCCAACGTCGCATTGATCAGGCCCGCGCCGAGAACCTCATCGGCCACTAGCGGATAGGGCGTGGCCGTGTCTCTCATAACTTGGATGAGTTTCCAATTGTTGACGAAGAGGTTTTGGGCATCCGCCGCTTGCTTCATCAAAGCGGCGACCCCGGCTGCGTGCGGAGCCGCCGACGAGGTTCCAAAGAAACGACAAGGCGTTGCGTTAGTGCAACCGGGAGAACCGAAAAAGCTGTTACGATTTCCGTCAGTGGCCGCAATTTCGGGTTTGGCAATAATAAAGGGTGAAACGTAAGGTTGGGCCGGTTCGATACCCAAGGCGGGCGTGAATAAATGAACAGGGTTTCCGTGAGAGGTAAACGGCTCGGGAACGGTAGTATCCAGAACCGAAATAGCCGCCACCGAGATGGCTTCGGGGGTGCTATGGTGTCCATAGATCGCGGAGCCAAATCGGTCAGTGGGGTTGGTAGTGGCATTGTGATCTGCGGCTATCACTCCATCAGCCGCAGTCAAAACAAACTTAATAGGGGGTCTACTAAAATCCGAGGTGATTTTGCGAGCGATAACAATATTGATTTCTTGGTTGAAGATAGTTGGGTTGCCAGCACCGGCTACTTCAACAGGTGAGCGATTTGGTGTGAAAAAATTGTCATCAATACTAAGACCTAACACATTTCCAATAGAGTCGGTCACAAAAATATCAAAGTCGTTTTTTAGACCATGCCAGGGTTCGCCCCATTGAAAAATGGCTCGTATACCTCCCTGAGATTGGACGAGGTAGGTCATAGCCACATCTGTAAGAGACGGTTGGTCGTTAAAGTCATGGCAGTCGAGTCCCGGGTTAAAGGGATTTCCATTGAAAAACAGAATCGGACACGTTGTAGGACGATAAGCCAACGCTTCATAAGAGCTAATGTTATTACCAAAACTATCGGTGGAGTTTGCGTTGCCTGCTGAAGTAAAGTAGTAGGCCCCATCGTACACGACATCTTTTACAGCGAGTCCGACCGGCCCTTCTTGATAGAATGGTTCCTCAAAGTAGGTAACATCATCAACAATAACTTCAGCTCCCGCCTTACGCAGGTTGCGAATGTTTTCGGCGAAGTTATATATCCCCCCGTTAGCTGTCGCAAATGACAAATCTGCGTCGGGTGCTATATCATGAACAATATGCAACATAGCACGCCCTTCATCCTTCAAGTCGCTCGAAAGATTAAATAGATCATCCTGAATCACGGTGACAGGTGAAAAACGGCCACAAGGATTGCCGAACCCTGGCAAATCACCCAATGCAATATCGATGGCAGCAGTGGTATTCAGATTGAATTTACGGTTGTAGGAGTCGGATAGTACCCCAACTTTTATACCGTTTCCGGTAACGCCTGCGTTTTGGACGGCATCAACCCCCATAATCTGCACCCCTTCAGAAACCAAGGGACCCGGCGGGCAAGCTATTTGTGGATCGGGAATGTTGACATCGGTCTCAATCGATTCAGTCTCACGCTGGCTGCTACCAATGATTGGCGCCAACACTTCTTGGGCTGCTTCAACTACATCAAGCGCTGCCAGCCCATCCAACTCATCAAAGCCGATATGGGCAGTTACAATACGGTATTCCTCGGCAACGTGAACAATATCGGCTCCTGCGGCCGTTACCTGATCGAGCGTAGCTTGACTCGTATCCGTCACCCGGATGTAAATGAGCAAGTCACCCGCCTCGCTAATCATTAAACTGCCGGGGCCAGTTGCAGGCACAGACAAATCCTCAGATAGGGCCTCGATATCTTGCGCCCCAGCTTGCGGCGTTTTGCTAATTTTGCCGAGACGGTACGACAATTTACCTTTTGGCAATTCTGGAAAGGGTGGTAGGTCTTGCGAAGCTGCGCTACCTTGCAGTTCCCCTCCCTCTTGAGCCTGGATTTCAGTCGCGCTCGATCCGAATAACAGTATAACTGTCAAACAGATAGTTAAACTAATCCAGGTAAAAATAGTTTGTTTTAGATTAACCCCCATTCAAACTTCTCCTTTTAAATTATTTTAGATATTGTGATTAAGGACTTAATACTTCCTGAACACTTTGAACAACGTCTAACTGAGCCAAATCAGTCAACCGATTGGGCGCGATAAAGGCCGTCACGATGCCATAGCCTTCGGCTTTGTGGGTGATGGTCGCGCCAACATCGTTTAGATTATCTATACTTGTTCCGGGTATATTGGCCGGTCGAATATAGACCAGTACTTCACCTTGCTGGTTGCGTATCAAGCTACCTGCGCCACTTTTGGGTACACCTATACGTTGGGCTTGAGTTTCAATATCAAGGTTATATATATCGGGGGTGGCAAGCATTGCCAGCCGAAAAGAAAGTTTACCTGTGGGATCGTTCGTTGGCAGGAGCGAATCTATTCCCAAAGGTATATTGGTAAGAGGCAGAGTCGATGATAAGGATTGGCTCAAAGTAGGAATGGTCGAAGGATTTGCTGAGGGGAGTAAGGTGGTTGGGCTGGCAGTAGCCTGCCGGGGTAACAGGATCGGCGTTGTGGTCGCAGGCGGTAACAAAGTAACTGCGGTTGGTGTCCGTGTCACAGCGGTCAGGGTTGCTGTAGCATTACTACAGGCAATTAAGTTAAAAATCAATACACCCCATCCAATGGAGTATATTAACTGATTCCTCATGTAACCTCTTTTGGCCTCTCTAATTAGACTGAAACTAAAATCCTGCCTGGCTTACGGTCTTAAAACGATTTGAATACCAATTGGTTCTATCCCCTTAACATCCCCGCTGCCTGCCGGGCAAACTCAACCAGGGTCTCGGAGCTAGGATACAGGATTAGTTTTTCCACCGCCGTGTAAAATAAGCCTATCTCGGCCAGTGGGTCCGAAAGTATACGGTCGACAATGAATTTAGCCTCATTTCTAGCCGCCTGCTCACAAAACAGCCGCAAGCGCGGATCATTCTTGAGCCGTTTGATACCCGGCGAGGCGTAGGGAATAATGACGCCGATCACATCCTGGGCGGCGGCCAGCGCTTGATCGAGGGTAAAGTCGGGTACCAGCACCAGTCCGTGCGAGCCGCTGATGTGCAGCGGGCTAAGCCCCACCAGTTTTACCCATAACCCGGCGGCGCGGAGTTCGGTTACAAAGATGGCGGCGGCCTTTTCATCAAAGTTAGCGCCCCATAAAACCGCAACCCAACCGCGCGATCGTGGCATCGTTGATCCTCCCATTAAGCTTGCGCTTAGCATAAATCAAAATCGCGGCTGTATTCCATCAATTTTTTCTCAGAATCCTCCACGATTCTTTCAAATTTCTTTCGCTTTTCTATCAATCGTATTGTTCATAGTCTTAAATTGTGATATCTTAAGAGAGTTCCCTGAAACCTTTCCAGCTCATAAAAAGGACTCGCCTTGTCTAGGGTGGGGTTGACGATGCCTCATCCTGGAGCATATAGATTCAGGTACTCCTCTAATGGGTAGGATCCGCAAAGAACAACAATCTTGAGAACGCGCTTATGCCACAGTCTGACCTCTCTTTTAATAAACTGCGAGATAGCATCCGCCAGGCGCTCAAAACCTGGTATGAGGCCGGCAGCGAGGCCAGCCCCTTTAGCGACCTGCGTCTTTTTCAACAAAATCAATGGCCTAATGGCGCCAGCCCGCGCCAGGCGACCAACCAAATTCTGCTGGAAGCTCTGACTGAATTGGCCCTGACCCACCAGGAAGGCGCCGACCTGCTGCGCAAACGCTTCCTGGATGGATTGGCCATGCATGCCGTGGCTGGGCGCTTCAATATCGGCGAGGCCACGGCCTATCGCCGGCAGGAGAAAGCCCTGGATCGCTTGACCCACATTTTGCATGAAAAGGAAATTTGCCTCAGAAGCGTTTATCAAACCGAACTGGAAAAACGGCTTGATCTGCCGCCAACCGTTCGGCTATTTGGCATCGAACAACCGCTCCACCGGCTGCGAAGCCGGCTGCTTGCCCCGGAACCCTCCTGGCTGCTGTCTATCGAAGGGATCGGGGGCATCGGCAAAACGGCTTTGGCCAACAGCCTTATTCGCCAGATGGCGTTAATCGATCGATTTCCGGCCGTCGCCTGGGTCAGCGCCAAACAGCATGAGTTTTTACCCGACTTTGAGCGGGCGCAGTTAGCCACACCAGCGCTCAGCCATGATGCGCTAATCGATCAACTGCTCGACCAGCTATCTCCCGGCGTGTCGTTCACCCAACCGCCCTCGCAAAAGCGAGCCATCTTGAGCCAGCACCTCAAACAAATGCCTCATCTGATCGTTATTGATAACTTGGAAACAGTGGCCGACTATCAAACCCTGCTGCCGCTGCTGCGCGAACTGGCCAACCCCACTAAATTCATCATTACCAGCCGCCACAGCCTGCAAGCCCAGCCCGATGTTTTCTGCTGCACCTTGAACGAGCTTAATCAGGCGGACGCCCTAACCTTTATCCGTCACGAGGCAACCACCCGCGGGCTACCGCTGCTAGCTCAGGCCAGCGAGACCGATCTGCGGCGCATTTATGAGGTGGTAGGCGGCAATCCTCTGGCCATTAAGTTGGTCGTAGGCCAGTTATCTGTGCTGCCCTTGCCCATTGTACTGGCTAACCTCAAACAGGCCCGGGGTAAAAATGCCGAAGCCTTCTACAGCTTTATCTATTGGCAAGTCTGGCAGTTACTCACCCCAATTAGCCGGCAAGCCCTACTGGTGATGCCCCTGGCTCATAATCCCACCTTAGAGCAGTTGCTGGCCTTGAGCCGGCTTGACTTGGCCGAGATAAGCGAAGCTTTGGACCAGTTGGTGGGGCTGTCGCTGATACAGGCGGGCGGTAATCTGGAGACGCGGCGCTACACCATTCATCGTTTGACGGAAACCTTTTTGCTCACTGAGGCAATCGAATGGCCCAACTCCCCCTGACCAATACCGGCCAACGGAGCGCCTTTTTTCGGGAAGGCGCGTTGCGTAATCTGCGCTATTGGCAAGCTCGGTTAACCGACCATCAAGCTGGCGTGAGCGTATCGGTTGAGGATCACAACAATCTCCTGCGGTCGGTGACGATGGCGTTGCCTCTGGCCGAAGCCTGGCCGCTGCTCTTTGAAATCGTGACGGGCTTTTTGCCGCTGCTGGAACGGCGCGGCCAGTGGGAGGCGGGCCACTGGGCCGTAACCCACACGCTCGAAGCCGCTCACCGCCGCCAGGACGGCGCCGCCGAAGTCACCTTGACCGCCCTGGTTGCCCGGCTGTTATTTCAGCAGAGCCGCTATCAGGCGTCGGTGCGGGCCTATCGGCAAGTCATTCGCCTGGCGCGCCAAATTGGCGACGAATTTAATGAAGCCCGCGCCTATACTAACCTGGGCTATCACTTTATCGAGCAGGGACGCTGGCAGCGGGCTGAGATACTATGCGTTCATGCCCTACATCTCTTCGAACAGCTCAACAGCAACCACGGCCGAGCGCACACAGAGAACCATTTAGGCATTTTATACACTCGCCAACATTGTTGGGGAAAGGCCCAACAGCACTTGGAACAGGCTTGCCGCATCTGGCAGGACATGGGAGACGAGCATGGACTGATGCGGGGATATCTTAATATGGGCGGACTTTACAACGACGCCGGACAACCTGCCTCGGCCTTGCCCTATCTGGCAAAAGCCCTGCAATTAGCCCGGCGTACCCAAGAAGATATCACTATTGGTCGCGTCTATCTCAATATGGGCAAAGCTTACCGATTGACAGGCAAATTAGATAAAGCTGAAAGCTGTATTAGACAGGCCGAAGATATCTTTCAACACTATGCCAATTTATCAGAACTAACTCGGGTCTGGAATGAATTGGGCCTGCTTTATGGTCAGCAAGGGAGATGGCCTGAAGCCTCTGCTTATCTGGCCAAATCCCTAAAAATATGGCGTCAACAGCAAGTTAAGTTTGAAGAAATCGAACTATTACTGGATATCACGGAATGTGAGTTGCAGCAAAGCAATCTGCCTCAAGCGGCAGCCCGGCTGCGCGAAGTCGAGCGGATAATCGGCGCGACATCGGGACAGGGAGCCTATCGCCATTTCCTGCCAAGGTTGCATCACTACCGTCACACTTTGCAGAAGGGGTTGACGGAAAAAAAGATGACTCCGTCGGGCATTTGCCAGGTTTAAAAAATGGATGGAAAGACCGCCGCAGTCTGCTAAAAGTGTAAGCAGACTGCGGCGGGATAAAGAGAAGTCAGGCGGAACCCTTATCTACTAGCAGCCGCCGCCAGAGCTGCTGCTATTACTACAAGCATGCGCTGGCGAGGTCGCTGCTAATCCCAGCGAATCGGCTGCTATCCCGGATGATCCGGCAACTGCCGCTAACAGCGCTAAACCGACAATGATTTTAACAATACGTTGCTTCAACATTTCAATAAACCTCCATTTAGGCTAGAGGCTCATTGAGTGTGGGATCCCCCCGTCCGCTGCTTGGACGGCTCGCGCGCGATCCTCAAGAGCACGTTTTTTAATTGAGTAGTGTCTGTGTCCCCGGCCTGTCGCAAAGGCGGGGTGATACCGGTATCGAGTGAACAACCGGCCGGCCGGTTGTTCACTCACTTATTCAGAATAAACGATCGATGACCTGGTTGCTTGAGTTCTGGGTGAAGATGGCTTGAGTAAAGGCCAAAGGCACAGCAACGACCATTCCTTAATAATTATTAATTCTTTCATGGCATTTTCAGAGGAGACCCACCTATGCCCCCCACCCAAAAATACACCACCTACCCCGCCGACTACCGCGCCCGCGAAGTGGCCCAGATTGCACGCTGGATCCGGGCCGGCGAAAGCGGCTCGATCATCGGTTTGGGCGGGGCGGGCAAATCGAACTTTATGAACTTCCTGTGCCAGCGTCCGGAGGTGGTTGAGGCTTGCTTGCCGGCGGGTGCGCCCCGGCTGGCCTTGGTCTTGGTCGATCTCAACAACCTCCCCGCCGACGACCTGAGTACCTTTTTCCGGGTGATGCTGCGCTCGCTCTTTGAGGCTGCGCCGCGATTGGGCGAACTGGACCCGGCTTTGGTTGATGAAGTCGAGCGGCTGTATCGCAAGGTCGAGGAAAAGAGTGATCCCTTTTTGCCCCAAAGCGCGTTGCGGGAAGTTTTACTACAAATTCAGAGCCGCGACCTGCGGTTGGTGCTGGTCTTTGATCCGTTCGACCGCTTTTGCCGGACCGCCTCGCCTCAGTTGCTGGATAATCTGCGCGGTTTGCGCGACGGTTTCAAATTGACGTTGTCGTACCTGGCCGGCGTTCGCGCCGACCTGCCTCATCTGATTAAATCGATTGAAACCAGCGAACTGTACGAAATTCTTGACACCCACCGCTGCTGGCTGAGCGCCATGTCCGACAGCGACGCCCGCTGGGTTATCGGCCGGCGGGAAACGGCGACCGGGCAAAATTTTAGCGACGAAAGCCGGCAGCGGCTCATCAACCTAACCGGCGGCTATCCCGCTTTGCTGCGGGCGGCTGCCTTGTGGCTGGCCGGACAGCAGCGAACCGGCAGCGTGTCTGACCCGGCGGTGTGGGAGGCCGCCCTGCTGGCCCAGCCCAGTATTCAAAATCGCTTGGCGGATATCCGCCAGGGCTTGACCGGCGCGGAGGAAGCCGCGCTGTTTGCCTTGCAAAGTGCGCTGGAAATAAAATCGGGCAAAGATCGCCAAGAGAGTTTACGCCAAATTGAGGAAAAATACCGCGAGCCGCTGCAAGGATTGGCGGCGAAAGGGTTGTGTGTCACCCAAGGGGAGGCTTGGCAGATATTCAGCCCGTTGTTCGCTCGCTATGTGATGGTCATGGAAGGCGTCAGCAGCGGCGCTATCTGGCGCGACCCCACCACGCAGCGGTTCTATCAAGGCGATCAGGAACTGGCCGGCCTGGCCAAGAAGGATCGCCAACTCTTGGGCTTTTTGGTGGATAACCCTCAGAAAATCTGCACGCTCGATGAGATCATTCAGGGCGCCTGGCTGGAGGACCATGAAGCGTATTTAGGGGGAGTAAGTAATGAAACCGTTCAGCAGGCCATTCGCCAACTGCGCAAGAAGATTGAACTTAATCCGGCCAAGCCGCGGTACCTGGTCACCGTGCGCGGCGACGGTTACTACTTTGACCCGGACGGCTCGCCCCAGAATTAACCTCAGCCAAATCTCAGCCAAATCTCAACTTATCTTCAAGAAAAACCGCCGCAACGATTATAAACTAGGTTTAGTGAAATGATTGATGCGGCTTTGTTCATAAACGGATGCCCATCGAATTAGCCGTTCGATAACAGGCCGGACAATAGGGGTTGGCCGGAAACCACCCGCATCCCGCCCAGCAACAACCCAGCTAGCCAGCTAACAACCAACCATCCAACCCATTACTCAGGGAGACAGTGCTATGACCTATCTTATCAATCCATTAACCGATGTTGATGTCAAACAACTCTGCCAGTTGATTTTCTGCGCGGGTAAGATAGCCTTGCGCTATTTTGACCAGATTAAACTCTACGCCCCCTCACCGGGCGAGGGCCCGGCCAATCAGGCCGACCAGAAAATCGAACAGTACCTTGCTAGCCGGCTCCAAACGGCTTATCCTGATTGCCTGATAGTGGGCGAAGAGTTCGGTCAGGTCAGGTCCGACCTGGCGACTAAAATGATCTGGACCATCGATCCTTTGGATGGCACCACGGTTTTTAACCAGGGGATGCCAGAGTGGGGCATAGCTATCGGTTTGCTGGCTTACGGCCGGCCGGCTTTTGGCATAATTTACATGCCGGCCACCCAAGAGATGTACTACACCGGCCCCGACGGGCAGGTGTGCGATATTTATGGCCGTTCCTTGTCATGGGCGGTTCGTCAAGATTGGGGCTATAAGGGGTTCGTTGCCACCACTGCCAGCGTTCACGCCAAATATCATCTGGACGTGCGCCGCACTCGCGCGCCGGGCAGCGTTGGCGTCAATCTGGTCTATACGGCTCGAGGCACGGCCGCGGCGGCTTTTCTGCCCAAACCCTGCTTGTGGGATTTAGTTCCCGGCGCGGCTTTACTGGCTCAGGCCGGCGGGGCGATGCGGTATCTATCCGGCCGGCCGCTCGATTACGAAGCGCTGCTCAACGGCCAATCCGCGCCGGAGCCGGTCCTGGCCGGCAGCCCGCCGCTGCTCAATGAGCTCCAACACAAGATTTCAGTGAGAGTATAACCGGCTTTCCTCCCTATCCCGCTTCCTATTTCCCCTCTTGATCTCTATCTCTGTCCCTATCTCCCCTACACCTGCGTCCGCTTCTCCCGGTCGTAGTTTTGCCCCAGGAAAGCCGGGGCGCGAACGCCCTTGAAGGCGGGCATCATCACCAAAATGGTAGCGACGTAAGGCAGCATCAACAAAATCTGGTACGGGACCACGCTGCCGATGACCTGCACCCGCAGCGACAGCACCTCGACCCCGGCGAAGAAGAGCGCGCCCAGGAAAATCAAATGCGGCCGCCAGCCGCCAAAGAAGGTCAGGGCAATAGCCAGCCAGCCCCGCCCCTGGACAATGCCCTCGGTGAAGGTGCCGGTGTAGACCATCGGCAGGTAGGCTCCGGCGATGCCCATCAGCATGCCGCCGGCGATGGCCGTGCCGTAGCGCAGCAGCGTCACGTTGACGCCCAGACTATCGGCGGCCTTGGGGTTTTCGCCCACGGCCCGCAGTTCCAGGCCAAAACTGGTCTGGTACAGCCAATAATACAGCAACGCGGACACGATAAAGGTCAGGTAGACCAGCCCGTTCTGGTTGAACAATACCTCGCCCAGGAAGGGGAGACGGGCCAGGCCGGGAATGGCCAGGTTCGGCAGGGTCGGCACCAGCGGCGGCCGCAAGGTCACGCCGATGGCAAACTTAAAGAGCAGGGTCGATAAGGCCAGGCCGATGAAGAACAGCGCCAGCCCGATCACAAATTGGTTCATCCGCAGCGTGGTCGTAAAGTAAGCCAGCGCCAGCCCAAAGACCCCGCCGACCAGCATCGCCGCCAGGATGCCGACCAGCAGGCTGTTCGACAAATACGCCCCCAAAAATCCCACCGACGCCCCAACCAGCATGATGCCCTCCTGGGCCACGTTGAAAATGCCCGTCCGCCCGCCCAGCATCGTCCCCTGGCTGGCCAGCACGTAAGGCACCAGCGCCAGGATAACGAGTTTCGCAAAATTGGTGAGTTGTGCTTGATCCATAGTGGTGGAGATAGGGAGATAGGGAGATAAGGGGATTGGGAGATTAAATTCGAGTATATCTCTCAAAACGCGGGTCGCTCAGCCTGGGCTGTCAAATACAGCGAGAGCAAATCCGCCTTATGTGGATATATCCGTAACAGATTGTCTGCCCATCTCCTAATCTCTAATCTCCTAATCTCTAATCTCCTATCTCTAATCTCCTTATCGCTTCTTAAACACATCCGACAGCAGCACGAACAACAAAATCAACGCCTCGACGATAAACACCATCTCGCCGGGGATAAGCAGCGTGCGCTGCATAGCGCTGGCCCCCACTTCCAGGATGGCGATGAACAAAGCCACGAACGGCACGGCCAGATTGTTGCCTTTGGCGATCAGGCCAATGATGATGCCCAACAGCAGGTAATTGGACTGCATGCCCTCGATCAGGCGGTGATGGCTGCCGGCAACCTCGATGCCGCCCGACAGGCCGGCCAGCATGCCGCCGATGACCAGCGAGGCGATAAACACCCGCCGCACCGGAATGCCGAACACGCCCGCCGCCCGCGGATTGGCCCCGGTCACCACCAACTCATAACCGGCCGAGGTCTTGTTGGTGTAGATGTAGACCGCCGCCGCCACGAGAATCGCCAGGATCAGGCCGGAATGGAGGGGCGGGCTGCTGATCAGCAGCGGCAGCCCGCCGCCCGCGCCGATGGGGACCGTGGTCGGGTGGCCGGCCGCCGGATCGCGGAAGAGTTCCACGGCCACGTAATCGACCAGGCTAAACGAGATAAAGTTGAGCAGCACCGTCGTCAAAATCTCGTTCATGTTGAACTGGTACAGCAGCCAGGCCGGAATCGCGCCCCACAGCGCCCCGCACAGGACGCTGGCCAGCAGCACCAGCGGCAGCAGCACCACCAAAGGCCAATCGGCGAAGATGATGCCGGCCAGAGCCGCGCCGATGGCGCCCACCAGCATTTGGCCTTCGCCGCCGATATTGAATTTGCCGGCGGCTAGCGGCACGGTGAAGGCCAGCGCTTGCAGCAGCAGCGGCACAAATTTCAGCAGCGTTTGCACCAAGCCGTTTTTCGATTTGAATGAGGTAAAGAGAATGGTGCTGTAGGCGGTCAGCACATCGAACCCCATCAAGCCGATGACCAAACCGATGACGATAAAGGCCACGACCACCGCGATGAGGTACGGCAGCAGTTGATCTGCGACATTTTTGAGGCGGGTCGCGGCCCCGCCCGGTGCGTCAGGAGTCAATTCGAGCGCCACTCATCAACCGTCCTATCTCATATTTATCAAACGCCTCCCGCTCCAAGATACCGGCAATCTGGCCCCGATACAGGGTCGCAATCCGGTCGCACAGGAGCAGCAGTTCGTCCAGGTTTTCGGAAATCAACAGAGTGGCCCCGCCCGCCGCTTTATGCGCCAGCAGTTTGCTGAACACAAACTCGATCGACGGAATATCCAGCCCTTGCGTTGGGTTGTGGGCCACCACCAACCGGGCGGGGAAGGAGAAGGCCCGGGCAATCATTACCCGCTGGATATTGCCGCCCGACAAGTTGGCTCCGGTGTCATCCGGCCCCAAAGTGCGAATTTTGTACTCGCCGATCAGCCGGCGGGCGGCCCGATTGATGACCGGCCAGTTCAGGAAGCCGTTTTTACTGTACGGTTCGCGCCGGTGCCGGCCCAGAATTAGATTTTGGCCCACGCTGGCCGACGGCAGGAATCCGTCTTGCAGCCGGTCTTCGGGAATGTAGCTGACCAGCTTTTCCAGCAGCTTAACCGTCGGCGTCTGGGCCACGTCGGTCCCGGCGATGCTAATCCGGCCGGCCGACGGCGCTTGCAGCCCCAGAATGCTTTCGGCCAGCGCTCGCTGCCCGTTGCCGGCCACCCCGGCGATGCCCACAATCTCTCGCGGGTACACGGTCAGCGAACACGCCTGGAGCAGCGGCTGCCGGTTGTCGCCCCGCACCGTCACGGCGTCGAGGTCTAAAATGGGCGGCTGCGTCCGGTCGGGCGCGTCGCCCACCGCCTTATCCGCCGAAAAGAGCAGGCTGCCGGCCACGTCCAGCTCATCGCCGACCATCGCCTGCACCAGCGACTCCGGCGAGGCCGCCGCCCGGTCGAGGGTCAGCACGCTTTGCCCTTCGCGCAGCACCGTAATCCGGTCGCAGGCGCTCATCACCTCGCCCAGCTTATGGGTGATAAAGACCACGCTCATGCCCTGGCTGACCATCACCCGCAGCGACTCGAACAGCGAATCGACCTCTTGCGGCGTCAGATTGGTTGTCGGTTCGTCCAGAATCAAAATCTTGATGCCCCGGTAAAGCGCCTTGAGGATTTCGACCCGCTGCCGGGCGCCCATCGGCAAATCTTCCACGGTCGCCTGGGGATTGACCGCCAGCCCAAACCGGCCGGCCAGCGCTTTAACCCGCTGTTCGGCCTCGGCGAGCTGCATCGTTGGGCGGTTTTTGATGGCGGCGCCCAGCACAATATTTTCCAGCACGGTATAGCTGTCCACCTGCAAAAAATGCTGGTGAACCATGCCGATGCCTTGCCGGATGGCGTCGCGCGGCGAGTGAATCTCAACCGGCTGCCCGTCGAGCCAAATCTGGCCGCTGTCGGGCTTGTACAGCCCGTACAGGACATTCATCAGGGTCGTTTTGCCGGCCCCGTTCCCGCCCAGCAGCCCGTGGATTTCGTTGCGGTTAATGTGCAGGTTGACCTCGTTCAGGGCCGCCACCGACCCGAACGTCTTGCGCACCGCCTGCATTTGAAGGAGTGGTGTGGTTGGCATCGTCAAAAACAGATAGAAATAGAGTTGGAGTTGGAGATAAAGAGGCTCATTATCCCTACCTCAATCTCCAATGCCCCTCTCAAACTCCAACTCCCCTCTCAATCTCTATCTCTAGCTCCTATCTCTAGCTTATTCGATGGGCGTGGTATCTTTCTGCACTTCGATGGTTCCGGCTTGAACCTCCTGAACCACCTTATCCAACGCCTCGCTAATTTCGGGGGCGGCGTTTTGCAAAGGCTGGATGGCGACGCCCGTTTCGAAGCCCAGCGGATAGTAGCCGCCGGCTTCGCCGCCTTCGATGCGCCCGACGATGTCCTTGAGCGGCCCGACAAAGTCGTAGAGGACGGAGGTGACGTAATTATCCGGGGCGAATTCGGTTTTGTCGGTGTACTTGGCCGTAACCCACACTTTTTTGTCGCTGGCTTTGGCCGCTTCAAAGATGCCCAGCATGCCCAGGTTGAGCGAGCCGATAATGACATCGACATCCTCGCCCATCATCGCCTCGGCCAATTCACGGGCCTTGACGGGATCATTGAAGTCGCCGGCCCAAACCGGCTGGAGTTCGACCTCAAGACCCTGGTCGGCGATGGCCTGCTGGATGGCGTGGACTTCGGAATAGGAAAACGGCAGGGTCAAGCCGCCGATGTAGCCGATTTTGCCGGTTTGCGACTGGCGGGCGGCGACCACGCCCAGCGGGTAGAAGCCCACCTGGAAATTACGGTCGATAATCCACAAATTGGCCGGCGGGTTCTCGGCCGCGCCGTCCGATTCGGCGATGAAGTGGACGGCGGGGAATTCGGCGGCCAGGGTTTGGGATTGGCTGATGAATTGGCTGCCGTGGGTGAAGATGATGTTGAACCCATCGTCAATATACTCGCGCATGACCCGCTCGACGTCCGGCACGGCCACACTTTCCGAATAAGCAATCGGCATGTCCAAATCCTGCTGCACGGCCTGTACAGCCAGGTAGCCGAGCGTGTTATAGTCGGCGTCGGTAATGACGCCGGGGAAGATGGCGGCCAGCTTGTAGTCGGCGGCCGGCGCTTCGGCGGCGGGTTGCGCAGCGGTTTCGGCCTCGGCGGGGGCGGCCGCTTCCTCGGTGGGGGCGGCTTCGGCCGGGGCGGCGGCTTCTTCCGTGGCCGCCGGGGCGGCCGGCGCGGCCGGCGCAGCCGGCTCCGACGCCCCACACTGCACGGCAAAGACGGTGAATAAGGTCAACAACGCTACCAGTAAGAATCGTGGGTACTTCATTAGGATCTCCTCCTCAAAAATATTAGGTTGAACGCAAAAAAGGGGGTAAGGGGTAGGGAGTAGGGATTAAGGGCAAACCCTTACTTCATACTCCCTACTCCCTACTCCGCTGGTATCTGAAATGGATAGTCGCTACAGGATTAACGAATAAATCTAAAAAGCGTTGAGCGCGGTCAGGGGGCGCAAAGTTCGCCTCTCTGCGAGAGAGGCCCATTATAGGATTAAGCCGGGGGAATGTCAATAAGATAGATGGGTCCAGTTTCTTAAACTGGACCCATCTTCAGCCTAATCTGGCCAGCAGCCCCCGCCAGCGCTGGCCCAGCGCATCGGCCAGGTCGTGCAGATCGAGGTCGCTGCCGGCGCCGAGTTCGATTTTGTAGTTGAGCAGAAAGGGGACCAGGGGCAGGGCCAACTCCAGCTTTTGATCGAGGCTGAGGCTGCTTTCGACCGCCTCGGTCAAATCGGCGACAGCGGCGCGGAGTTCGGCGTCCATGGGGACGCCGTGGTTGAGGATGGCCCGTATGGCGTGGCGCAGGTCGGTGAGGGTGGCTTGGAGTTCGGCCTGGGGCAGGCGGCCGGCCTCGACCGCGGCCCGCAGTTGGTCGAGTTCGGCCTGCTGATCGGCGGTGAGCCGCCGGACGATGGCCCGCTGGCCGCGCTTGAGATCGGCCACGCCTTGCTCGACCTGCTGCGACAGCGCCTCCAGCCGCGCTTCGAGCCGGGTTAGGTGCGCCGTCCAATCCGTGGCCGGCTCCGCGGCCGAGCCGAACTGCTGCTCGATCCGGTTCCCGTCGCCGATGGTCAGGCCGGTGACGTTGCCGCTGATGTTGATGCTGTATTTGCCGCCTGATTCGGGGGCGGGGTCAGGAACGGACAGGTTGGGTTGGCCAAGACTCGCCCCCCCTTGGTCCCCCCCGCTGGGGGGGAAGTTTGGGCTCGTCCCGCTAGCCGATTCAAGGGCGGACAGGTTGGGTTGGCCAAGGCTATCCCCCCCGCTGGGGGGGACCGAGGGGGGGAGGCTTTGGCTCCTCCCCCTAGCAGGGGGAGGCTGGGAGGGGGTCGAATGCTCGCTGGCCTCGAAAGCCTGGGCCCCTGTCCGCCCCTGAACCTGAGCAGGGGGCGGCTGGGAGGGGGTAGAATGGCCGCTGTCTTGCCAAGATGGGCGGCCTGTCCGCCCTTGAACCGGAGCGGTTGGCGGTTCCGGGGCGGCGCTGGCCGGCGGCAGACCGAGATCGGCTTCCAGCGCGTCAATCTGGTCGGTAATATCTTCAATTTCCATTAGGATATGAGGCCGGGTGTCCAGGCCAAAGTAAGCTTGCTGCTGTTGCAGCTTTTGTAAGCGGCGCCGGTGGGTCGCGATTAACTGCTTCACCCCGTCCGGATCAAAGGCCGGCGCGCCGGCCTCAGGCGTAGGTTCGACGGCGGCCAACTGGGCCGCCAGTTCAGCGAACGGTACGGCCAGCGGCGTCAGCCCGGCCGGCCAATCCGCCGCCGGATCGCCGAGGACGTAGGCCGGAGGCTGCCCCAACCCCGGCCAGACGAGCGACCACCAGGCCGCAAAATCGGGGTGGGTGGGATCGGCTCCCACCACCAGCAGCGCGCCGCCCTCGACCCCTCGGCGGGCTTCGGCTAAGAGGTAGCGTTTGTCCGTATCGTTGGACAGGTCGCGTAGGTCGCGGCGGCTGAGGATGAGGCCCCGCCGCGAGGGCAGATCGCCGGCCAGTTGGAGCAGGCTGAACCGTCCCCGCCCCGGCACAGCCTGCCGGCCGGCCACCACGGCCGGCGGCGCGCCGGCGGCGGCCAACGCCTGCTGGAGGCGCGGGGTCGGATCGAGGCTTAGCAGCGGCAGCGGGGGCAGGTTGGCCGGCGGCAGACTCAGCGACGGCAACGCCTGCGCCGCCGCTATTTGGCGGTTGATCGCGATAACCCGGTTGGCCGGCGGCGCGTCTGGCAGGGTGAAGGGCAGGTCGCTCCACAGCAGGAGCAGGCGCTGCTGTTGGTAGGCTGCGATTAAGGGTGTTAGGTCGGTCATAAGGCTACCTCTGGGTGATCCTTTATCAATTGGGCCGGGGGGCGATGAAGATCGGTCAGACCGGCCAAGGGGGGCGAGGCTAAAGCCGTCGCCCTGAGAGAGCGAAGGACGCTAAAGCGCCCTTCTGGGGTAACAGCCTTAGCCCGGAAGGGCTTCGCTCTTTTAGCACGGGTCTTCAGGCCCGTGCTCGTAGTTTCGGCAGATACGGTTAACTAATTCCGCCCGTTGCCTTCTGCTCTGGCAAGGCCCCGCGCAAGCGACCCCCTGTTGCCGGGCGCTCAGCCAGGTACCGGTCACTAGATCACCCCTCCTGTCTGAGGCCCAGCCAGGTACCGGTCACTAGATCACCCCTGCTACCTGGCGCTGCGGCAAGGCACCCTGCATGCAGGATGGGCTGTCTAGCGCTGCGGCAAGGCACCCTGCATGCAGGATGGGCTGTCTAGCGCTCCGGCAGGACCCCGCGCAAGCGACCCCCTGTTGTCTGGCGCTCCGGCAGGGCATCGCGCAAGCGACCCCCTGTTGTCTGGCGCTCCGGCAGGGCATCGCGCAAGCGACCCCCTGTTGTCTGAGGCTCCGGCGGATACCGGTGACTATACTGATATCAGAATGAAATCAGGGGCGATGGCAACGTCAACGAGGCTTCCGTTCATGGGTGATTATCCCATGACGTTGCCTCGCCCGCCAGGGAAACGGCCCGGTGGTTGGTAACCGGAGGCCCTAACCCCCGACCACGGGCGAGGCCATCGGATTGTGGCCTGGCGTTGCCCCTCCATCGCTCGGGCCGATGGCCGTCGCCCCTACACCAGCCTCGCGCTCTGTTTAGTTTCTGTTCATCAGGGCGTGGTGGACGACGCGGTCGCGATAGGGGCCTGGTCGAGATGGCCGGGACGAGGTCTTTATAGGTTTGGGCCATAGCGTGGCGGCTGTGCGTAGGACAAACTTAAGTTTGTCCTACAAAAGCTGTTTATAGGGGGTCGCCCGGTCTGCCCAAACTACCCCGATTCGCGCTGCGCGCGGCTGAGGGGGCGCAGCCCCCTCAGGCTCCCCCGTGAGTATCATCGAACAAGGTGACAGTCACTTGAGAAGTGACTGTCACCTTGTTCGATGATACTCACAACTTGGGTTAGTATAAGGAAAAAAGAAAAATGAACAAGGAACGATGGACAAAGAACAAGGAACTAGGAGGAGAGGCATCTGGCGAGCCGAAATCCGTAGTAGTAGTCCCAGTTGTTCGGGAAGCCCCAGTAGCGATAGCCGCACCGGCATGTTAATTTGCCTTCACTAGCCCAACTACCTCCCCGGAGAACCCTGAAGTTGCCTTGCGCCGGTCCGGCCGGGTTACTGGCCCGAACGGACTGGGCGTAATAATCTGCGGCATACCCATCGGCGCACCACTCCCAGACGTTGCCGGCCATATCGTGCAGACCGCCGGCGGCCGCCCCGGTCGGGAAGAGACCGACGGGTGAGGGCGTTTCCAGCGCCGTCTCTTTATTGTTGCCGTGGTCGGGCTGCCACGCGTCGCCCCAGGGGTAGCGATGCCCCTGCGGCCCCCGGGCGGCCCGCTCCCATTCGGCTTCGGTGGGCAGGCGGTAGATGTAGCCGTCCTGCAAGGCGGCGGTCAGCCAGCGGGCGTAGGCGACGGCTTCGTACCAGGTCACCCCCACGACCGGCTGGGCGGGGTTGTTGAAGCGAACGTCGGCCCAATATTCTGGTAGGCTGCGTTCTCCCCAATAATCTTTGACAATGCCCGCTTGCCAGCGTTGGTCGGCGATGGCCTCGGCCCACCAGCGCTCGTCCCGGTAGCCGCCGTCATCGATAAAGCCGGCGAACATGGCGTTGGTGGTCGGGAAGCGGGCCAGTTCGTAGGCGTCGAGGGTGACCTGATGGCGGGGGAGTTCATTTTGATATTGATCCCGACCGGTTTCTTTGACTAACTGAGCGACTTCATCGTCTGAACTGCCCATCCAGAAGGTTCCGGCGTCGATTTTGACGAAGTCGGGCAGGCCGAGGGGGTGGGCGAAGCGGGGGTCGGGCAGGCCGTCGTCGGCGGGCAAGCCGTAGAGCAGGCCCAAGGCCAGGCCGGCCTCTTGCCGTTGGGCCGCCGGGGCGGGGGCCGGTTCGGCGTAGAGCCGGCGGTAGAGTTGGTTGGCCAGTTGGGTCGCCGTGGTGGGGAACCAACTGGGGCGCTGGCGGCGTTGGCCCAGGGGCAGCAGGCAGCGAGCGGCCAGGGCCAGGGCGGTCAGTTGCGCCGCCGGGTCGTCGCCCTGGCCGGCGAGGTGCTGGATGACGCCCCTGGCGGCAAAGCTGGGCTGCTCGGCCAGGTAGCCCACGGCCAGGATAACGACCTCGCGCCACCAACTGGCCCCCGTTTTTTCCCGGAAGAAGCGGTCGTAGCCGTCGGCATCGTCCCACTTATACTGCTCGACCAGGTAGCAGCCGGCCAGGAACTCCTGCATGGTCAGGTGGTCGCCGATGGTGTAGCCTTCGGGCGTTTCGTACAGCAGGCCGCTGTGGGCCGTCATCAATTCCAGGAAGTCGCGGGCCTGGCGGCGGGCCTCGTTGGCGGTGGCGGCCAGCCCCTGCTGCTGAAAGTAGCCGGCCAGAATGGTATCGGCCAGCTCATCCTCGCCGATGATGGGCCGGCCGGCCTGGCGCTCCGGCTGGCTCTCCAGCAGGCGATGGACTTGAAAGGCGGCGTAGTTGAGGTAGAGCCGCCGGTCGGGCAGTGACCAGCCCTGACCGCCGGCCAACTCCTCGACCGAGGCGGTATCGAAGTGGCTCTCTTTGAAAGAGTGTTTGAGCAGGATATCGACGTAGGCGTTGTAGAGGGCGGCCCGGCTGTCGGGCAGCTTGCCGCGCAGGGCGTGGATGACGGCGGCGGTCCAGACCATGACCGGGGTGCGGCCCAAATCGGCCAGGGCCGGGGCGCGCTCGAATTGGGCGGCCAGCTCGTCGGCCATGGTCTCGGCCCGGGTGAGGGCCAGGCCGTGGTAGATGGCCCGCACCATACGGCGGCGCTGGTCGTCGTCCAGATCGCGCACGTGGACCAGGTGGAAGCGGTCGTCGAGGCGGTTGCCCCGGTAGCCGGCCACGCGGGCGGTGACGATCAGGCGGGTAGCCGGCAGGTGGCCGGCCAGAACTTCGATCAGGTTGCGGATGGTCTTGCGGTGGGCCGGGTCGGCCACCTCGTCCAGGGCGTCGAGCAGCAGCCAGGCGCGGCCGGCCCGCAGGTGGGCGGCCAGAAAGCCGGGCGGCAGTTCGAGGCCGGACCAGCCGGCAAAGCTGTCATCGATGAAGCGGAGTAGGTCGGCTCCGGCCCGTTGGTACCGATCCCGGCGGCAGGCTTGCTCGAAGAGGCGGAGCGGGACAAAGATGGGCAGCGGGCGGGGTTGGGGCAGGGCGGCGGCCAGATCGGGCGGCAGGGTGGCCGAGGCCGGCGCGGCCAGGGCGGCGACGAGCAGGTGGAGCAGGGTGGTTTTGCCGCAGCCGGCGTCGCCGATGATGGCCAGGTGGCCGGGCCGGGGCAGAATCTCGGCCAGGGCGAGCGGACCGCGCTCGACGGCGATCAGGTCAGGCTCTGCCGGCGTTTCGTCGGTTTTGAGGCCGGCCCGGCTGCGCGGCCCGGCGGCCGGCGATAAATCGAAACGGAGGGGGATGTAGACGCCGCCCTGCCCCAGCAAATGCAACTGGCGCACATTGCCCACCCGCTCATCCTGGGCCAGGGCGGTAAAGGCGTGGGGCCGGATGGCCCCGTAGGCGGCGGCCAGGGCGGCCAGGTAGCGGCGGCGGATGTCGGCGTAATCGGGCCGGTCGAGCAGCAGCCGGCTCTGCTCGGTCGCCGCCGGGCCGAACTGCTGGGCGATTTGGTTGCGCTCGCCCACGGTCAGGCCGGTGACGGAGCCGTGGACGGTGACGTGGTATTGGGTTGGCTCGCGGTCGGCCGCGTCGGGTGGGGTGGTGGGGTTGGTCATGGTTTGTCCTTTCTACGTACTTCGCTATTGCTGCTGCGGTAGCCCGACGGCTGCCTCTGTAGGTCGGGTTGAGGGACGAGGCCCGACGACCAACGTGGGTGGGCTGTTGGGTCTCGTGCCTCGACGTAACCTAGGTGCTGTGCGTAGGACAAACTTAAGTTTGTCCTACAGCAGCCTCTGTAGGTCGGGCTGAGGGACGAAACCCGACGACCAACATGGGTGAGCTGTTGGGTCTCGTGCCTCGACCCAACCTACGCGCTCAGGTTCTCAGGGCAGGCGATAGGTGCGAGAAATGCCTCAGGACGTTGTTGGCCCCGAGCGGTATAGGGATTTCTCTGCCTTTGGCTACGAAATGGCATGAAGTGCGGAAGACAGCCTCAGTCGAGACGACACCGGCAATGAATATGTTTGGAGCGACAAAGCTTGCTTTGTCATCCACGTTGGGATCAAAGTAATGAAGGTTGAGAAAATAAACGGGTAACGAAAGCAGCCAAGGAGCGCGAGGCTAAAGCCGTCGTGCTGAGAGAGCGAAGGACGCTGAAGCGCCCTTAGGCGGTGGAATGGCTTAGCCCGAAGGGCTCTTAGCACGGGTCTTTAGGCCCGTGCTCGTCTTGCCGCCCCGACGGGCCTGGCGATGGGCCTGGTAAAGATTGTCAAAGGCGTAGATGGCCGGGTAGAGGTTTTTATAGGTTTGGGCCATAGCGTGGCTGCCCTCCAAAAATAGCCCGATTCGCGCTGCGCGGCTGAGGGGGCGCAGCCCCCTCAGGCTCCCCCGTTAGTATAATGAAAAAGGAAAAATAAACAAAGAACAAGGAACAAAGGACAAAGAACTAGGAACTAGGAGGAGAGGCGTCTGGCGAGCCGAAATCCCCCGTCGCTGACCCTATTGCCCGGGTCGCTCCTGTCGCGATAGCCGCACCGGCATTCGACAGCAGCGTTGTACCAGGACCCCCCTCGCAAAATCCGCGTGTCTGTGCCTTCTAAATCTTCACGACCGTCATCGGAGCGGTAAGGATAGCCAAACTGGGGTCTGTCCTCTGTGCCGCCATATTTGCTGCTGCACCACTCCCACACCTGGCCGACCATATCGCCCACGCCAAAGGGGCTGTCGCCGGCGGGCGAATATTGGCCGACCGGGGTAGTGCGGCCGGGACCACTCGTCTTATTGTTGCAGCGGTCGGGCTGCCAGCCGCCCTCCCAGGGATAGCGGCGGCCGTCGCTGCCCCGGGCGGCTTTCTCCCACTCGGCTTCGGCCGGCAGGCGGTAGGGGCGGTTGGTTTTGGCGGCCAGCCAGTTGGCATAGGCCACGGCCTCGTACCAACTGACGCCGACCACGGGCTGGGCTGGGTCGTTCCATTGTCTGTTTGCCCAGAAGCGGGGTTGGGTCCAGCCGTCGCTCTCCTTTCGGCTCCAGCCAGCCTCGGGCCAGTAGTCGCGGGTGTGGTAGCCCTGCTCATCGATGAAGCGGCCGAATTCGGCGTTGGTGACCGGGTAGCGCTGGATGGCGTAGGCCGGCAGGGTGACTTCGTGCTGGGGCGTCTCCCGCTCCAGATGTTTACGCTCTATGCCCAACTTTTCTATCTCGGCCAACTCGCTCTCCGGCGTGCCCATCAGAAATGGGCCGGCCGGGATGGTCACCATCTGCGGCTCGAAGGGGAGTATAGCTTCGGCGGGGCGGTCGGCGGCCGGTTCTTCGACGGCGCTGCGGGTCAGGTAAACGTACTCGCGCACGCCGGCCGGGCCGAGGGCGTCGTCGAAGTTGGCGTCGGGGTCGGCGGGGGCGGTGCAGGTCAGCAATTCGCGCAGGAGGCTGCGGCCCAGGAAGTCGGCCAGGGGGCCGGCGCTGATGTCGGCCTCGGTCTCGGCTTCGGCGTCCGGGCCGGGCGCGTCGGGCCGGCCTGCGGGGCGCAGGTCGCGCTGCCCCTGCTCGCGGAAGCGCTTCTCCAAATCGATGAGGTAGTAGGGGGCGCTGACGATCAACTGGAAGAGGCGGGGGTGGTACTGCTGGATGATGATGATCTTGGCCAGGCGGACCGGCTTGATGGCGTCGGCTAAATCCTCCCGGTTTTGGGCCAGCCGCCACAGCAGCAGGAAGATGTTGAGGGTGCGCTTGAGGCGGCGGGGGTTCGGCTCCAGGCCGGCGGTAAAGACGGTCTCGCAGCGGGGGTCGGGCAGGCTGCCGCCGGTTACGTCGCGCACGTAGCCGGCCACGGCCTCGTGCGCAATCGGCGGCAGAGAGAAGGGGATCTGGATGATCTTTTCCAGGTAGTGGGCCCCGTCCAACTGGGCGCGGTAATCGGCGTAGCGGACGCGGATGCCCTCTTCGATGACGTCGCGGGCCACGCCCAGGATAAAGACACAGCCGGGTACATCCAGAAAGAGCTTGACCGCCTCCAGCACCTCGACCGCCTTGTCGGGCAGGCAGCGGTCCAAATCATCGACAAAGACGGCCAGCCGGCCGTGGTTGGCGATGTGCTGCTCGCTAATCCGCTCGAACTCGCGCCGAAAGTCGTCCAGGGCGGCGATCTGGTCGCGGCGGGTCAGGGCCTCGCCGGCTTCCAGGTCGGCCACCACGGTTTTGAGCTTGCGGGAGATGTCGTCTTTGCCGGCGCGGTCGGCCTGGCGGCGGAGCAGCTCCAACCCTAGCAGCGGCGGCAAGGCCACGCTGTCCAGGTGGGGCAGCGCCCCGGCCGGCAGGGTCAAATGGCCGCTCAGCAGCGATTCGCCCACGCCGTAGAGGCGGTGTTCCAGGCGATCCAGTTCGGCCTTGGCCGCGTCGTCGAGCGTTTCAAAGAGGCGCACCCCTTTGAGGACGCGGGAGATGAGCGCTCGCCACAGGGCGGGCTGCTGGCTGTAGAGCCAGGCGTTGAACCAAACGGATTGGACCGGCAGCTCGGTTTGGACGGTTGTGGCCAGGCGGCGCTCGATCATGCGCATCAGGCTGGTTTTGCCCTGGCCCCAGCCGCCAAAAATACCGATGGTCAGCGGCGTGTGCGTGCCGGGGTCGGCGATGATCTCGGCCAGGGTTTTGGCGTAGGGATCGAAGTTGAGCCGGTCCTCGGCGGCGGGCTGATCGGATAGAATGGAGAGCAGGCGGGGTGGGTCGGGGGTATTGGATTGGGCGGGTGCGGGCATGGGCTTGCTCCTCTGAATATAGGGATCAGGGGTTAGGGATGGGGGACCGGGGAAAAGGCTGGCCCCCGTTCTCCGATCCCTGGCCCCTGCTTTTCATTGTTGGTTTCGTCTCCGTAGAGACTGTCGGACTGGCTTGAAATGTAGGCGGCAGTCAGCGGTCGGTGGTCGGTGGTGGCTTTGGGCGGTGTGCGTTAGGGGCAGTATAGATTTAGTTGGGGGGAATGTCAATCGGTTGGGTCGCTTGGGGAGCGGACGGGGCGGCTGGGATCGCTGAAGGCGCTGAGGAAAGAAATGAAAGCACTGAAACGTCGTCGGGTGAGGGAAGTCGCCCCAGAGGTCAGGTTAATGGCAGCTTCGGTTGAACCATCAGCGGTTTCAGAGCTTTCAGCGGCCTCAGCGGTTCGAGGCATCACGTTCGCCCCCAAGTCAATGCTTCCCTCGGTGGAAATCATTTTTGGTCCGCTGGAATTCGTGCTATACTCCTGGTCGGTTGGATAGGTGGCTGGTTGGCTGGATGGCTGGAACTAGACAAACCAACCAACCACCCAACTATCAAACCAGCCAACAAATCATCAAACCATCCCAACACCCCAACCCAAAGGAAATGCGCGATGTCGATCAAAATTACCCCGCCGGAAGTGGAAACGTATCTCAAGCAGCTTTACGATGAGGGCGACCCGGTTCAGCATGAAATGGAAGCGCTGGCTCGAGATCGGAAGTTTCCGATTGTCGGCCCGCTGTGTGGCCGCCACCTGTACCAACTGGCCCAGCTCATTGGGGCGCGGCGGGTGTTTGAATTAGGGTCGGGCTACGGTTATTCGGCCTTGTTTTTTAGCCGGGCCGTGGGCGAAGAAGGGCAGGTTCACTGCACCGAGCTCGATCAGAAGAATATCGCCCTGGCTGAGGATTTTCTCAGCCGGGCCGGGGTCTGGTCGCGGGTGACCTACCACCAACAGGAAGCCACCGAGGCGCTGCGCCAAACCGGCGGCACGTGGGACATCATCTACAACGATATCGGCAAAGAGGTGTATCCGGCGGTGATCGAACTGGCCTACCGGCATCTGCGCCCCGGCGGGCTGTTCATCAGCGATAACGTGTTGTGGAGCGGGCGCGTGTTCGACGGGCAGCCGGATGACTCGGCCTCAACGCGGGCGATTATCGAGTTTACCCGGCAGCTTTTCAACCATCCGGGCTTCTCGACCACGATTTTACCGGTGCGCGACGGGCTGTCCGTTGCGCTGCGGGTTTGATAGGGGGTTAGGCTAATCGGAGTGTCCCATTGACGTTTGAACGCGCACTAACCCAAATCGATCCGTATGTCTGGCGCATTGTGGCCGATAATCCGTCGCCGATGACCGGGCCAGGCACCAACACCTATCTGGTAGGCCGGGAGCGAGTGGTTATCATCGACCCCGGGCCGAACCTGGCCGGCCACCTGGCTGAGATTGTGGCCGCCCTCGATACGCTCCGAGTGACGCCGGAGGCCATCATTTTAACCCACCCCCATCCCGACCACGACGGCGGCATCGAGGCGCTGCGGCAGGAGATACCGGTGCCTTTGCTGAAATTTGGGCAGGGGCTTGACGACCATAGCCTGATTAGCCTCGACTGCGGCGCGCTGCTCGTGCGGCACACGCCGGGCCACATCCACGACCATATTTCGCTGTGGTGGGCCGAACCGGGCCTGCTGTTCGCCGGCGACTTGGTGGCCGGCCAGGGTACCATCGTGGTCATTCCGCCCGACGGCGATATGGCCGACTACCTCGACTCGCTGCGGGCGATGCAGGCGCTGGCCCCGACCCGCATTTTCCCCGGCCACGGCCCGGCCAGCGATACGCCCCACGCCTTGCTGCAAACCTATATCGATCACCGGCTGGCCCGCGAGCAGCAGGTGCTGCACTGGCTGGCTCAAGGCCGGACCACCGCCGCCGCTATCGCCGCCGCGATCTATGCCGATCAGCCGCCGCAAGTGCTGCCCATCGCCACGCTGCAAGTGGAAGCCCATTTGATCAAACTCCGGCGGGAAGGCCGGCTGGCCGGCTCCGAAGGTATCGAAAGCTAATTTCTAATTGCTTAGTCAGCGGCGTTAGGGCATAATACGACGGCTTTTTTCATAGGGAAACATGGTAGCTTTAGTCGCTGGCCAGCTTGTACCCGGACCAATCCGCGATTGGTTCGACCCAGCCGGCTAACCGGAGGATGGAGAACCGATGCGTGACAACCTGATTTTGCTAACCCTGCTTCTGAGCCTGGGCCTGATAACCGCGTGCGGCAGCCGCCCGATCGATGGCGATGGCGTGGTCAGCCTGGCCGCCGGCTTGACCCCGACCGTCGAGGTGGAGCCAATCGCGACCCAAGCGCCGACGGTCTCGGCGGGCAATAAGTTAACCACCGGGCCAACCGTCGCCCTACCGACCGTCACGCGCACCCCGACCGCGCCGCCCCAACCCACCCCGACCGGAACCTCGGTCAAGGCCGAAGCCCCATCTCCCACCCCGACCAAAACCATCAAACCCTCGCCAACGCCACAGGTTTATGTGATTGAGCAGTTCGATACCTTATTCGATGTGGCGCTGAAGTTCGACACCTCGGTGGACGCGATAATGGAAGCCAACGACCTGACCGAGGATGATCTGCTGCAAATCGGGCAAGAATTGGTCATCCCTCAGCCGGAGAAGGCGCGGGCCGAAGCCGAATTGGATGAGGCCGCCGTTGAGATCGCGCTTGGCCAGCCGGACGAGGCGGCGGCCGATAGTGAGGTCGAAGCCGGGGCTGACGCGGCGGCCGATGTCACTAAAGATGAACCGGCCGCCGCACCCGTAGTCGAGGCCGCGCCGGTTCCGCCTACGTCTACCCCGGTCGCCGTACCCGGTGTGGCGTTCGCGCCCGCGCCGGAACTGGGGGCGAACATCAATCCGCTGACCGGCCTGCCGGTTGACGACCCGGCCAAGTTGACCGTGCGGCCGCTGATGGTGCGCATCGGCAATGATCCGGGCGCTCGCAAGGCCCAGAAAGGTCTCAACAGCGCCGATGTGGTCTATGAGGAGATTACCGAGTGGTGGGTGACGCGTTTGACCGCCATTTTCCTGGGCAACACGCCGGAGGTCGTCGGCCCAATCCGGTCGGTGCGGCTGGCCAATATCCAGGAGGTGCCGCAATATCAGGGGGCGCTGGCCCACTCCGGCGGCTCGGATCCGGTGCGGTGGGAGGTGTCGCAATCGGCCATCGAGGCCAATCTGGACGAATTTTACAATCCCGCGCCCTATTTTTACCACGAGAATGAAAGCTGGGAGACGCGGCTGTCGATCAATACCAAGGCCGCTCGTGAATATATGAAAGCCAACCATTTGGAGAAGGCGGTGTCGCTGCCCCCCTTCTTTTTTAGTGAAACCAGCAGCGGCGAACCGGGTGAGGATATTTATATTCCTTATCCCGGCAGCAGTTTTACCGAATGGCATTACGACGCCGGCTCCGGCAAGTATCTGCGCTGGATCAACGGCGTCATTATGCGTGATACACTGTCCGGTCAAGTGGCGGCCAGCAATGTCATCGTCTACTTCTGCGATCACCAGCGCACCGACATCGTAGAGGACTCGACCGGGGCGACCTCGGTGCGGATTATCGTCAATGGGGCCGGGCGGGCCTGGTTCTTCCGCGACGGCAAGCTCACCAAAGGCTACTGGCAAACCGACGGCACGCGCCCGCCTTACTTTAGCACCGAAGCCGGCGAACCCTACGCGCTCAAGCCGGGCAATAGTTGGATCCAGTTGGTCCCGGTCGATTATACCATCGGCCTCAACAGCGCGGATGAGGCCAGCCGTTAAGCGGCCGACCATCAAGGGGTATAAAGAAAAAGGGCGTCCGAACTAGTTCGGACGCCCTTTGGTAAACTTCCATGAAATGGGAAAAGCTCGCGCTGCCACTACGCGAGCTTTCCTTAGGAGAGAGGGGGTAACATCCAATCTGTTTCTGATTGAGATGTTACCTGTATGTTACATGAGTTACATTAAAAGAAAATGAACTTATTCTTAAGCACAAATTAAAACTTTTGTTACATTAGTTTCGGATCGAGAACTGCTGCAGTCGCTGCCGAACGTCCTTGAAATCGGGGTTTTCGGCGAAAAGTTTTTGGAACTCCTCATTAGCCCGGCGCTGTTTGCCCTGGGCCTGGTAGGAAATGGCTCGCCAGTAAGCCGCCTCTTGGAGCAGCAGGGGATGGCGATCTTTTGTGCGCCGGACGGCTTTGGAAAAGACGGCAATCGCGGCGTCAACCATTTCCTTTTCAAACATCGCTCGCCCATAGTAAATCAATATCTCCAACGTCACGTCATCTTCCGATTCAATCGTCTTGGCGATCGCGATGATCCCGTCCCACAAGTCACGGCTGGCGTAGAGTTCGCACAAGGACAAAATTAAGACCGGGTCGGCGTTAAGCTCGACCACTTCCTCCAACAGGGCGATGGCTTCGCGGACCCGCCGCTGGGCTTGATATAGTTCGACCAGCAGCAGCGTGGCGGCCCGGCCGTCGATTGGGACTTCGACGCTGACTTTGGGGGTGATGGCGATGGTCAGCGTGAGATCAGCCAGGTATTTTTCCATCAAGTCGGTGGGAAACTCGTTATCTGATTGAATGACGCCCTCCAATAGTTGGATGGGTCGGTAAGCTTTAATATCTTGTTCGGCCAGGATAGCGGCGGCCAAAATAGCCGCGCCCGGTTCGTGGGGGGCGGCTTCCAAAAAATGAGTGAGGGCGGCGTCGATTTGATTGGCGTGATAAGCTTCGACGCCTTTGGCCAACTCTTTTTCGTGGTAGGGGGCGAAAAATCCAGGCTCAGATATTTTGGGTTTAGGCGTGGCTGGGGCGCTAGTCGGGGCCGGTTCGTCGCTGCCGCCAAAATCGATAAAGTTATGGCCACCTATCTTTTTGCGATAGCTAATCCCGGTACCCGGTAGACCCAGATTGATAAAGGAGCCTCTTGGGCCGGCGCTCAAGCGCAAACCGGGAATACCGGCGCTCAGGCCGATGCCGCTTTTGCTGAGGTTGAGCCGGAGAAATTTGCCCAGACCAATTGATCTTTGTACTCTAAATCCCATTATCTAATCCTTTCTGCGAACTTTTGTTCTGATATTGTAGCATAAGTTCTAGGAAACGTCTATGTGATTATCCTGCAATTCGCAGAATGACCAGACCTGGCAGGGTTAGCTCAAAATTTGGCGACAAAAGTGATCATCGAACAAGACTGATCGTCAAATTAACAGAACTAAGAAGCTGTTTTAAAAGTGAGAGTTTACAGAGTTGTCCACAGATTTACACGGATAATCACAGATTTTTATCTCAAATTTGATAGTATCAGTGAGCATCTGTGGACCCTTGGAGGCTTTTAAAACCGTCTCTAGCGAAACCTGTCAGGTCTTTGGACTGGGTTTGCAATTGAAGGGTTTTATGGAATAATCAATTTAATGAAGTTGACAGATATCTAAAAATTCTCTGAATTAGGAGGAGACGATGCGTCGGCCTGGTCTGTGGGTTGCCAACGGGCAGCCGAATGATATGGCTCAAATGCTGAGTTGGAAACCGGGGGCCGTTACCTGCCTTTACCCCCATCTGGCAGCTAATGATCTCTTCAATTATAAAGCAGCCCATCCCGAGGTGGCCATCAACGTCCGCTTTGCCCACCCGCGTGACTGGCAGCAGGATTTGAGCGGCTCGGCTCGGCGGTTGGGTCAATTCATTGCCGGTAAGTGGGTCGAATTGCAGCCGCTCGATCCGTATGTTTTCTTTGCCAGCCGGCTTAATACGCATTACGCAAATGGCGACCCTAACCCCGCCAACCAGCGGTTATACACCACGCCTGAGTTTTACCAGCGCTATGCCACCTGGGTGCGCACGACAGCCGAGGTGATCAAATCGGCTGTGCCGGACATGAAGTTGGTGGCTCCGCCGCTGGCCTTTGGCCTCAACGAAGACGGCAATCCTGACAGCCAGGGCAACCCCACGAAAGGATGGGCCGGATACGATTATCTGTACGAGACGATCCGGGACTATTTTGATGGACGGCTGGCGTTTCAAGGCTATTGGGGAACGCCGTCGTTGGGCGCTGTGCCGGATTGGCTGTACGAGCCGGGGTTGTCGTCGTGGTATGCCTTTCGGTGGCAGCGGGTGCTGGAGTTATTTGAGAACCGCTATAAACTCGAGGCCCGGATTATTATCGATGAAGCCGGGAGTTTTGGTCCGGCTGATCCGGATTTTACCGATCAACTGATCTACTATGCCCAGCAGTGCTTGAGCGACGAGCGGGTGATCAGTTTGAGCTACGCCCTATGGGCTAACCCGGCTAAAGATCCGCTGTATCGCGCCAACGCCTGGGTTGAGCACATTCCTGATTTGGAGCACCATCTGGCACGATTGGCGGCGATGCCCGATGTGTTCATCATCGAGCCACTGGCCGAGTCTGGTGTGATCGATTTGTCCGGGTTGGTGGAGGCGACCGATCACGAATCAATGCCTGAAGCACAGGCGGATATCCCGGAACAATCGATTCGTGTTCTTTTTGAGGACGGTCATGTTAAAACAATGCCGTTAGAAACCTATCTGCGGGCGGTGGTCCCGGCGGAGATGCCGGCGTTATGGCCGATCGAGGCGGTTAAAGCGCAGGCTGTCGCTTCTCGAACTTACGCCCAGTACGCTATCGAGCATCCCAAGTTTCCTTACGCCGATATTTGTACAACGACGCAGTGCCAGCATTACGATCCGGCTAAAATCCATGCTCGCTCTGACCAGGCGATTGCCGAGACGCGCGGGTTGGTGTTGCTGTATGAGGGGCGCACGATCAACGCTGTTTTTTCGGCCAACTGCGGCGGTCACACCCGAAATAATGAAGATGTATGGCACGGACGCCCGGAAAGCTATCTGCGGGCAGTCTCGTGTCCGGCTACGGGCGACCAAAGCGGGCATGGGGTTGGCCTGTGCCAGCATGGGGCGCGGGTTCTGGCCAAAAGCGGACAGACGTATGAGGAAATTCTGCGGCATTATTATCAGAGCGCTGTTCTTGGCCCTACGCCTGCCGGAGATGGATAAAAAATACTTGCTCCCTTAAATGCTTTGTGATATAATATAGCTGCCATTAGAAAACTTTGACTTAAAAGTGGGCGACCCCCACTTTTCTTATTTTAACCTCAATTTAGTTAGTTGATTATTTTGCCTGTTTAGTGAGGAGGCATGTTAGAACGTGAAAAATGACTTCATGATGGCTATCAATCAAGTATGTCATGAGCGGCAACTGGCCATTGACATCGTCTTGGAGGCCGTTGAGGTTGCTTTGGCGTCCGCCTACAAGCGGAACTTTGGCGGCAACCAGTCAATTACGGCTCAGATTGATACAAAGTCGGGTGAAGCTTTGATTTTTCTTGAGAAGATCGTGGTTGAACAGGTTGAGAACGATAAAAAAGAGATCTCGCTAAAGGATGCTAAGGCGATTAATCCACAGAGTACGATCGGCGGTTTAGTTTCGGTTGAGAGTACACCTAAGAATTTCGGACGGATTGCCGCCCAAACCGCTAAACAGGTTATCCTACAGCGCATCCGTGAGGCCGAACGTGACGCTTTGTATAGCGCCTATGCTGAACGAGAAGGCGAAATAGTTAGCGGCACGGTTCATAAGGTTGATCCTCACCAAGTAACCCTGTCCTTGGGTAAAGCCGAAGCTATCCTGCCTCGTTCCGAACAGATCGCCTCAGAAACCTACAAAGAAGGTCAGCGGTTACGCTCTTATGTGGCCTCGGTTTCAAAAACCAGCCGTGGCCCTCAAATTGTGCTGTCTCGAACCCATCGCGATATGTTGCGCCGCTTGTTGGAAGTGGAAGTCCCGGAGATCTACAATGGCACGGTTGAGATTAAGTCGATCGCGCGCGAAGCGGGTCATCGCTCCAAGGTAGCCGTGGCGGCCTTACAGGAAGGGGTTGATCCGGTCGGTTCCTGTGTGGGTATGCGCGGGACGCGTATTCAGAATATTGTTAATGAACTCAACGGTGAAAAAATCGATGTGGTTCAGTGGAACCCTGATTTGTCGTTTTTCATCGCCAATTCGTTAAGCCCGGCTAAAGTGATGAATGTTATGCTGCACGATGAGCAGGGCAAAACGGCGGTGGTAGTGGTGCCCGATAAGCAGTTGTCGCTGGCTATCGGCAAAGAAGGGCAGAATGCTCGGCTAGCGGCTAAGTTAACGGGCTGGCGCATCGATATTAAGAGCGCCAGTGAAGCGGCTGAAGAGGCCTTGCAGAAAGTTAGACACAATGAGGCCATTCGCAGCCGCATGAGTGAAAAAACGCATATCTTTAACTTGACCGCGTCTATTTTGGCTGAAAAGAACCCGGTTGAATTTAGCGACGGCGAACTTAACTTGCTCAGTGAGGCGATCGAAGTGGTTAATTACGCTGAGATGTCGATTGAGCGTGAGCGCCGAGCCGCCCTTGAAGCCGCTAAGAAAGCCGCTCGCTCCAGAGATATTCTGGCCGAGGCTGAAGCTATTTTAAGCGGCAAATCACCTTTGACCGCGTTAGAGCGCACTGCCGAGAGCGAAGCTGTGGCTGAAACCGCTGAGGAAATTGAAGCCGGTGTTGTTTTTGATGATGTCGCCGAGGCGGAAGAAGAGCTGCCAGTTGAAATGATGGTTCAGGATGTTGATGATATCTTGGCTGAAGCTGAAGCGATGTTATCGGAAGCCGAAGCCACTCTTGATTTTGATGAAGAAGAGTTAGAACCGGAAGAGCAACTTCAAGCCGAAAGTGCGGACGTGGCGGCTGAAGTAGCGCCTGAGGTTGAGGTTGAAACGGAAACCCAATCCGAACTGGCCTCATCAGAAGCCGAAGCCGCACCAGAGAAGCAAGCGGCGGGCCAAGAATCAGAGGCGACCGGCTCTACCTGGTTTGAAGAGTATGGCGAAGAAGATGAAGATGAGCGCGAGCGAGAACTAGAGAAGAAGAAAGCCCGGCAGAAGAAGCGCCGTCTGGTTTTCGACGAGCGGTTAGGCCAGGTAGTAACCGAACGTCGTCGCAAGCACAGCCGCCGAACCGACGACTGGTTTGAGTATGAAGACGAATAAAAAAATCGATGTAATGGTGATGCAGGTGGGGTAGATGGTCATGGCTAAGCTAAAACATTTACCCCAGCGCACCTGTATCGCCTGCCGTACCGTTAAAAACAAACGAGATTTAATCCGTATTGTCCGAACTCCTGATCAGGTGGTCATTGTTGACCCCACGGGTAAGGCTAACGGTCGCGGTGTCTATTTATGTACTGAAGCTGAATGTCTAGAAAAGGGCCTGAGAAAGGGACGTCTGGCTCAGGCCTTGAAAGTAACACTTTCTGATGAAACTGTTGCTCAATTGTTCAACTCTGTGCAAAATGAACTTTCAAAAACATAAATGCTGTTAGCGAAGGGCACATTTGGGGAAAATTTTAAAGGTTGTAAGCTGTTGATGAAGGAATGCAAACAGTGAATAATAAAATAAGAGATCGGCGGGGTAAAACTGTATGAGTTGCTAAGAATAGAGTGTGTTTTTTGATCTCCTCTCATTAGTTGACCCTCTCTGGCTCTAAAACCTATTCGTCATTGAAATTTTGACGAAGTACGTGGCTAATAAGCTTGTTAGCTGGCCGTCCTCAAGGTTACTTGCCCTTGATTCCTAATTACTGCTGGTCCTAAGGCAGTAAAAATACGTATCTACTATATTTACAACGTCAAACGTATCAACGCGATTCGTCTATTTTTGGTTGTCTACGGTACGATTGCGCGTATAGCCCTACAAAGAGAAGTAAAGTGAGGTGGTTATCATGGCAGTAAGTATTGAAAAAGAAAGAACGGCTGATATGAAAAAATCATCCAGAACCATTGAAATCCCCCAGACGATTACCGTTAGAGATCTGGCTGACAAGATGTCGATTAGCCCCATCGAAGTTATTAAAGTGTTGATGGGCAACGGCATTATGGCTAACATCAATCAACAGATCGATTTCGATACGGTTACGATTATTGGGGAAGATATGGGGTTTGAAGTTGTGCCCCCTCATGTCGAGGAACTTGAGGTACAGGAAGAGGAACACGAACTTCCTATCCACCGCCGCCTTATCGCACAAGAAGACCCGGCCAACCTTCAAACGCGACCACCTGTTGTGACGGTTCTGGGGCATGTCGATCACGGTAAAACCACTCTCCTCGATGCCATCAGACATACCCAGGTGGTTAAAGGTGAGTCAGGGGGGATCACCCAGCATATTGGGGCCTATCAGGTTTTTTTGGATGACCGCCCGATTACTTTTCTGGATACGCCTGGTCACGCCGCTTTTACGGCGATGCGGGCGCGCGGCACCCAGGTGACCGATCTGGCCATTCTAGTGGTCGCTGCCGACGATGGCGTGATGCCGCAAACTCGTGAGGCGGTAGAACACGCCCGCGCCGCTCAAGTACCAATTTTGGTAGCCCTCAATAAGATCGACAAAAATAATGCCAATCCCGATCGGGTCAAACAGGAGTTGGCCGAAATAGGCTTGTTGGTTGAAGAGTGGGGCGGCGACACGGTGTGTGTGCCGCTCTCTGCCTTAAGAAATCAAGGTATTGATGATTTACTGGAAAATATTCTGCTGATCACGGAAGTTTCGGATTTAAAGGCCAATCCTAATCGACCGGCTCAAGGAGTAGTCATTGAAGGTAGACTCGATAAACGACGTGGGGTCATCGCGACGCTGTTGGTTCAAAATGGCCAGCTCAAAGCGGGTGATTTTATTGTTGTGGGGTCGCAGTACGGCCGGATTAGAGCCATGTTTAATGACAAAGGCAAGAAAATCAAAGAAGCGGGTCTATCTGTCCCGGCCTCGGTTATGGGTCTGTCTGAGGTGCCGGAAGCAGGCGACTTTTTTGAAGTGGTAGCTAACGAAAAAGCCGCGCGAGCGATTGTTCAAGAACGAATTGAAGTAGACGAAAGAAATCGGCAGAGTGTAGAGCGCCGGCCGGTGTCTTTGGAAGAGTTCTTCCGGCAGCGCGGTGAAACCGGTGATCAAACCCTGCGACTCATTGTCAAAGCCGATGTCCAAGGCTCCTTGGAGCCCATTGTAAACTCACTGAAGGATTTAGCCGCCAACAACCTGAAAGTCAAAATTCTTTTGGAAGGTACCGGCGGTATTTCAGAGTCGGATGTGAATTTGGCCGTTGCTTCGCAAGCCATTGTGGTGGGTTTTCATGTTGGCGTCGATCCGGCGGCAGAGCGTTTGGCTGAAGCCGAAGGGGTGGACATTCGTCTGTATGAAATTATCTACAAACTGATCGAAGATATCGAAAAAGCTCTAAAAGGATTGCTTGAGCCTGAGTATGCCGATAAGACGATTGGGCAGGCCGAAGTCCGGGCCGTATTTAAAATTCCTAAACGGGGCAACATCGCCGGCTGTTATGTGCTTGATGGTCATATTACCCGTAATTCGTTTATCCGAGTGCGGCGCAATGGTAATGTGCTGCACGAAGGTAAAGTATCCTCCTTAAAGCGGTTCACCGAGGATGTGCGCGATGTGGCGTCCGGTTTCGAATGCGGTATTGGGGTTGATGGCTTCAATGACTTCGAAGAACGAGACATTCTCGAAGCCTATGTCAAAGAAAGAGTTAACTAATCTGTTATGGCAACGCGACGTCAACGGCAAGTTGCCGAACTGTTGCATGAGGAACTCAGCCAGATCATCCAATTTGAAAGCCGCGATCCGCGTTTAGGCTTTGTGACGGTGACTGGGGTGGATGTCAACCCGGACTTGCGTTTTGCCAGGGTATTTGTCAGCGTTCTCGGCGATGATGACGAGGTGCGTAGTACCCTAACCGGCCTGGTCAACGCTACCCAGTTTTACCGGCATCGGCTACGCGAGAACCTAACGCTGCGCTATATTCCGGAACTGCAATTTAAGGTTGACAATTCATTTGAACACGGCATGCGGATCGATCAAATTTTAGATGAGATTCGCCAGGATACAGTCGATATTGAATCCGACTCTGAAACCGAGGTCAGCGACTAACGGTGGCGACCCATCAGCCAACCTCCGGTATTTTGATTATCGACAAACCTAAAGGCATCACCTCTCACGATGTTGTGGCTCGGGTACGAAAGGTGACCGGCATTCGCAAGGTAGGCCATACCGGTACATTAGATCCACTGGCAACAGGGGTTTTAGTGATCTGTGTAGGGCAAGCAACACGCTTGATTGAATACCTTGTCAGCGGTCTCAAAAAGTACCGGGCCACAATTCGTTTTGGGGCCACTACCGATACCCTCGACAGTGAGGGCCAAATTCTGTCACAACACGATGTTTCCCCGCTAACTCCGGCCAGACTGGAGCAGATTTTACCGGCATTTTTGGGCGAGATTGAACAGATCCCGCCTATTTTTTCGGCTATTAAGCAAGACGGCCGGCCGCTCTACAAAGCGGCTCGGGCCCGTAAATCGATTACCGTTGAGCCGCGCCGGATAACTGTTCATGCCTTGGATTGGGTAAGTTGGGCTGCGCCGGATTTAATGCTGGATGTGAGTTGTTCAGCGGGAACCTATATTCGAGCGCTGGCCCGTGATCTGGGCGAAGCCGCCGGAACAGGAGCCTATTTGGCTGAGCTAACTCGGACGGCGAATCACCCCTGGTTACTTGACGATGCGGTATCTTTGAATACACTTGTGCGTGAAACAGAGACAAACCCAGCCGGTTGGCAAAAATATCTCTTGCCGATGGATGAGGCTATCGAGCATTTACCCAAACTTATTTTAGATGAACCGGCCGTTATTCGCGTTAAGCACGGCAATAAAGTTCAGATCGCCCAGGAGCAGATCGAGTTTGACGACAGGCAAGCGCTCTTTGGCGCTAATTTGCTTCGAGCCTACCTGCCCAGCGGAGAGTTGCTGGCCATCTTGGAATTGGTCGAGGCTAATGACAACATCTGGCAACCTAAAAAAGTATTTCAAACGTGAGACCCTATGCAAGTAATCTCAGACTTGTTCACAGCTCGTTTAACCGACCCCACTGTATTAACTATTGGTACTTTTGATGGTATCCATCGAGGCCATCAAGATTTAATTGCTCAACTAAAGGCAACTGCGACCAGTAAACAGGCCCAGTCTGCCGTTATCGCTTTCCACCCTCGCCCCAAAACTGTCTTCGCACCCCATTTATTTAGCAACGATTACCTAACAACCCCTCGGGAAAAAATTGCGCTGCTGGCCTCGCTAGGTATTGATGTCTTAATTTTAATTCCCTTCTCTAGAGAACTGTCGCAGATAACCGCTCACGATTTTGTGAAGCTGATCGTTGAGAATTTGGGCGTTGTGGAGTTATGTGTGGGTTACGATTTTGCCTTGGGTAAAAATCGAGAAGGTAATGTTGAAAAATTGAGGGTTTTGGGCCAACAGTTCGGCTATGAAGTGACGACGGTTGAACCTTTTTTGCTCGATGGCCAGGTGGTCAGCAGTACCCAAGTTAGAGAGCAGTTACTTAACGGCGATGTCCGTCGGGCGACTTATCTATTAGGACGCTACCCATCTCTGACCAGTGAAATTGCTCAGGGCGCTCAACGGGGCCGGTCGATTGGCTTTCCCACGGCCAATTTTTCCGTTCCAGCGGAGAGACTCCTGCCAGCTAACGGCGTGTATGCGACATTCATTCAACGCCCCGATAATCCCCATCGTTACCCCAGCGTTACTAACATAGGGGTACGTCCCAGCTTTGGCGGCAGCGATCGAACCGTAGAAGCGCATATTTTTGATTTTAATGAGGACGTCTACGGCCAAACATTAACCCTAGAGTTTGTTGAGCGGCTCCGGCCCGAACAGAAATTTGATGGCATAGCGGCTCTGGTTGCTCAAATTGCCAAAGACGCTGAGCAGGCTCGATCGCTGCTGGCCAAGGAAGTTTTGTCGATGGTTTAATCGACTTAAGTAGTTTTCAACTCTAAGTTGTTACATTAATTTAGACAGAATTAACAGGATTAATATGATTTTTCCTTATTTTAATCTTGGAAATCCTGTAAATCCTGTCTATTCATCCTGGTCTCAAACTCACAAGTTAGTTATGAAAATTACTTAAGGGTTACTTGGTTGGAATTGAATTATACAGATTGGATTGTAAAACAATGTGACAATAACTTGGCAAACAGCGACTGTCACTTTTTGAAGGATATGAGTTTTTGTTGCCAACAAAAAAGCCCTCCCAGTATACCGGAGGGCTTTTTTGTTTCGTCTGGAGTGAGGTTAAGCCGGTTGGAGTAGCGCTTCTAAAGCCGCGATGCGGGCTTCAAGAGCGTCTAAACGTTGAGCTCTAGGGATAATCCCTGCTGTACGACGTTGAAATCTTAGTTTGACCCCGGTATGCTCAAAGCGACCAATGGGATTGGAAACCCATTTACAGTTTTTAACAATAGGGCTGGGGAGTCGTAAAATGCCTTCATCATCCACATCCCACACCCAGATATCTTCTCCCCCAGACTTAAAGGTGTGCTGCGCGTAGCCAGCATAGCTCGTTGTTTGAGCATTCCCTTTTAGGACAGCCGGGGCGCCGCGCCAGTGATTTTCGGTGGGCGTTAGCCCGATTTCCGGCCCCCCTCCGGGAAAACCAAAAATGACCCATACCCCTCTAAGCGGATCGCCGTGTTCGTCAATAATTTCAACTTGGTGATGTTGTTCGATATCGGCCGGGGCTACTTCAATGAGTACATATTCGCCAAAACTTGAGGGATAAGGTTGGTCTAAATGTAGTCCCCATGGAGCCATTTTACTGGGAATGCCGGTTAGGGCGTCGAAGCTATAGTTGATCTCGTCACTCATGTTGTCTCCTTATACATGTTCTAATAAGATTTTTTTGGATTTAGTTTGGATTTGATAGGGGTGATCACGTTTGTGTATTGTCACTGGAGAAGATTGAAAAGCCTGCCGTTTCAGGTATTGTTGTAACTTTCTGATTTACCATAAATATAGTTTACACAAAAAAACCGCTCCAGGATAGGGCCAAAGGTACTTAATCTTTAGGGACTAAAGTCACTAGCCTGGAAAGTACTTTAGTACCGAAAATTTTTTTTGAGTAGATAAAGGGATTTAAAAGCATAAGCCCAGAGATTAGTGGGAACGGCTAATCTCTGGGCTAAAGAAGGAAGGAAATGCGCAAAAGTTATTGCAACTTGTTGGGCTTAAGTATAGCAATGTATAGCGCTTTCCACATCAGCCATCAAGCGATTATTGCCTAAGATTTGATGAGCGGCATTGCCTAGGCAATTTCGCTTAGAGAGCTAAAACAGACAAAATTTTTGCCCATTTTACACATTATGTTATGATTTAAACCTATCGAGACGAATCATTTAGAGTAAGAGCAATGAAAGCACAACAGCGTAATTTGCCAGACTGGATGGAGATGAATGCCTGGCGTGAAATCTTGGCTCGTATCTTTGCCGGGGTTGAAGCCCAGTTAAATATAACACCCGAATGGCTGATCAACCCGACCACAAATCGCCGGCTCAAGTTGGATATCCTGTATCCGGATTTAGGTATCGCTGTCCGATTTGAGGGATTAAAGGGCAAAAATCAACGTCGCCGGTTAAGCCTGCAAGAAGAGGACCAACTCCGGACGCGTCAGGATGCCCGTGTTGAAATCTGCCAGCAGCATGGCATTCAGTTAGTTGTTATTGAGTCTGGCATTCATAAACCCAGCGATGTTTTTCGCCAAATCGATACAGCCTTAAGCCGGGCTGGTCAAGCTGCTAGCGATGTTGACCTCAGCCAACGATTAACAGCAAGCCGAACTACCGCTTCGGCACTCTCCCGCAAAATTAACAGTTCGACCGATTTAAAGGTTTATGCCGATTTGTGGCATGATCGCCAATACCAAATTCCCGAACCGACCCGCAACCCGCTGGCACAAAGGGAAGCTATCCCCTTTGCTGAAGGGATGGAAGTCGAGCACGAAAAATTTGGGTCCGGTATTGTGCTGTCTGTTACACCGGCAGACGGCGACACATTTGTCATGGTCGACTTCATTACAGCTGGTCAGAAAACGCTAGCGGCCAGTCTCATTGGCGATAAAATGATCCCCAAATAGCCCTTGCTGGTTGATATTGACTTCCCTGAGGGTCATCATTATAATAGGACCATTCAACCCCCTTGCGCTAAGGGGATTTTTTTATCCGGTAACTTCAGGATTAAGGCCATGTGGCAAACCTACTATACCCCCCAATCCCTTGAGGAAGCCTTACAACTGCTGGCCGAATATGAGCACGATGCCCGTCTCATTGCCGGTGGTACCGATATTGTGGTCGAATATGATCGAGGCGTACGTCCCGAGAAAGTTTTAATCGATATTTCGCGCCTGCCCGATTTAGACCAAATTACCCAAGATGAGCATCATCATATCCACTTGGGGCCATTGGTGACACACAATCAAGTGGTACGATCTCCTCTTTGTATGGACAGAGCTTTTCCGCTAGCTAAAGCGTGCTGGGAAGTCGGCGCTCCGCAGATTCGGAATCGTGGTACGGTGGCTGGTAATTTAGTGACGGCTTCGCCGGCTAACGACACCATTTCGCCGCTGTGGGCGCTGGGTGCGAGCGTCACGTTGCAAAGTGTGCATGGCACGCGAACCCTGCCGTTCAAAGAGTTCTTTTTGGGCGTGCGCAAAACGGCCCTCCAGCCCAACGAAATGGTGGTCGATATCTCGTTTCCGGCTATGACCAGCTATCAGGTCGGTACGTTCCTCAAGTTGGGCCTGCGTCGATTTCAAGCGATCTCCGTTGTTAATGTGGCTGTGGTGCTAAGTATGTTTGGCGATACAGTGACCGAGGCTAAAATTGCGCTGGGTAGTGTCTCGCCCACTATTGTGCGGGCGGAAGACGCCGAGCGTTTCCTGGCCGGCAAAGTGCTGACCAAAGATGTACTGATTCATGCCGGCGAGTTGGCCGCGCAAACCGTCGCCCCCATCAGCGATGTGCGCGGTTCGGCTGAATATCGCCGCTATATGGTTTCGACGCTGACGCAGCACGCGCTTGAAGCCCTGGCCGAAGGGACAGAGACGGACACGATGCCGCCGCGTCCGGTCATGCTGTGGGGCCACACCGATGGGCATTTTGTCAATTATCTAAACCAATCGCCGCGCGTCACCCACACCGAGGCCGGCGACGAGCCCATCGAGTGCTACATCAACGGCCACCCGCATACGTTTCGAGGGGGTAACAGCAAAACATTGCTGCGCTTGCTGCGAGAGAATGCCGATCTAACCGGCACCAAAGAAGGCTGCGCCGAGGGTGAATGCGGCGCGTGTACGGTCATTCTGGACGGAATCGCCGTGATGAGTTGTATGGTTCCCGCCCCGCGCGCTCACCACAGTCAAGTGGTCACTATCGAAGGATTGGCTCAAGATGACGATCTTCACCCGGTGCAGGAGGCTTTCATCGATGAGGGAGCCGTTCAGTGTGGTTACTGCACGCCCGGCTTCATTATGAGCGGCGTCTCGTTGCTGGATGAGTGCCCGCACCCCACGCTCGATGAGATAAAACAGGCCATCACCGGCAACTTGTGTCGCTGTACGGGTTACTACAAAATTCTCCAAGCGCTCGAGTTGGCGGCGAAGCGGCAGCAGCAAAACGAACAATAACAATTGGCTCTTGCTAGAGGGTCAAGGAAATAGTTCAAACTCCCCCATCCCGGCCCAAAATAGCTGGAAAGAAGCTTTATTTAAGAAAGACTTTTTTATGGCAGAAAACGGCAAATCCATTGGTAAATCTATAAAACGCCTTGATGCCTTTGGCAAGGTAACTGGCCAAACCCTTTATCCTGGCGATCGCAATGCGGACGATGTCTTATGGTGTAAAATTCTGTTTGCCGGCCGGCCGCATGGCCGCATCCGGCGCATCGACACCAGCAAAGCCAAGGCGCTGCCCGGTGTGATCGATATATTGACGGCGGAGGATGTGCCCATCAACCAGTACGGGCTGCAAATTCCCGATCAGCCGGTGTTGTGCGGGCCGGGATCGACCAAAAAAGGCGGCGATGTGGTTCGATTTGTGGGCGATCAGGTGGCGATTATTGTGGCCGAAACCGAGAAGATCGCCGCCGAAGCCCGCGATTTGATCAAAGTCGATTTTCAAAACCTGCCGGTGGTCGATGACCTGGAGTTTGCCATGTCGGGGCGCGCGCCCCAGCTTCATCCCGGCGTGCTCAACAATGTGGCCGAGTACCAGCGTGTTCGTAAAGGCGACACGAACGCGGTCTGGGATGGCTGCAATGTGATCATCGAGAATGTCTACCAAACCCCCTTCCAAGAGCACGCCTATCTTCAGCCGGAAGCCGGTACCGCCTTTATCGATGATGACGGGCGGATCACCGTGCGCTGCGCCGGGCAGTGGACCTGGGAGGATCAGCAGCAGATTGCCCACGCGCTTGACCTACCGCCCGATAAAATTCGGGTGATTTATGATGCCATCGGTGGTGCGTTTGGGGGGCGGGAAGATATGAGCGTCCAAATTGTGATGGCGCTGGCCGTACTGCGCACTTACGAGCGTTACGGCAACCGGCGGCCGCTCAAAATCATCTGGAGCCGGGAAGAGTCGATTTTGGGCCACTGCAAGCGCCACCCGATGATCATCTACTCGAAATGGGGAGCGAAATCTGACGGGACGCTCATTGCCGCCGACACGCGTATTATTAGCGATGGCGGGGCTTATATGTATACCAGTAACAAGGTCTTGGGGAATGCCGTGTTGACCTGTACCGGGCCGTATGAATTTCCTAATGTGACCATCGATGCCTACGCGGTTTACACCAACAACATGGTTTCGGGCGCGTTTCGCGGTTTTGGCGGGCCGCAGGGCCACTTTGCCGCCGAACTCCAGATGAACAAACTGGCGGAAAAATTGGGGATGGACCCGGTTGAACTGCGGCTCAAAAACGTGCTGGACGAAGACAAGCTAAGCGTAGTCGGTACGACCATTCCCGGCGGCGTCAGTATGGAACAGGTTATTCGCAAGACCGCCTGGCACTCCAATTGGAATTATGGCGGCAAGCGCGGCGAGAACAGCCCCGATTATCCGGAGGAACTGCCCCGGTTCGTCAAAGGGCAGGGTTTTGCCGCCGGGTTCAAAAATATTGGGTTTAGCTTTGGGTATCAGGAAAATAGTTGGGCCGAGGTTGAACTGCGCGGCGGCGGAGAAATTGAGGAAGCGGTGCTGCGTATCGCCGGGGCCGATGTGGGGCAGGGCCATCACACGGCGATGGCCCAAATTGCCGCCGAGGCCCTTGAGATTGAGGTTGATAAGATTACGTTGGAAGTATCGGACACAGCGTTTACCCAAAGTTCCGGCAGCGCCAGCGCCTCGCGCTTGACGATGATGGCCGGCAACGCCGTCAAAGAGGCGGCGGAGTTTGCCCTGCGGAAATGGCGCCGCGAAGAGCGCCCGGCCACCGCCGAAGCCACCTGGCTGGCCCCCAAAACCACCCCGTTTGATCCCCACACCGGCTACAGCGTACCCAACTTTGCCTATGGCTACGTGGCCGAAATGGTCGAGGTTACGGTCGATACCGAAACTGGCTTTATCACCGTCGATCGGGTCGTCTGCGCCGATGATGTCGGCAAAGCGATCAATCCGGAACAGATCGTCGGGCAGATTGAAGGCTGTATCGTCCAGGCCCACGGTTACGCCATTTTAGAAGATTTTCGCATGGAAAAGGGCCGAGTGCTGACCCCCAGTTTTAGCACCTATCTCATCCCCGGCGTGTATGATATTCCCAAACACGTCGAGTCGATCATTGTCGAGTATCCTCACCCTGACGGTCCCTTCGGGGCGCGGGGAATGGCGGAAATGCCCTATTTGCCCTATGCGGCGGCGGTCGCTTCGGCGGTGTTTGATGCGATTGGTATCTGGTTCGATCAATTTCCGCTCACCCCAGAACGGGTTTTGCGGGGATTGGGCAAAGTCAGAAGCCGGATTTAAGCGTCTGTCAAAAATCCTCTCCATATCCCTTGAAAATAACTGGCTGGAGCGACAAAGTTTACTTTGACCTTACCGTGAATGACAAAGCAAGCTTTGTCGCTCCGGATCATTTTCGTTGTTGTTGCTGTGATGTCGGAATCATAGCCCGCCTTATCAACTATTGATAAAACCGCTCTTTTTGTGGGGAGTGGTTCAGCGAACGGGAATGGGTCTCGGCGACGGTACGAGCGATTCGGCGGCGGTCGGAATGGTTCGGCGGGTGGTCGGAACGGTTCGGCGGTGGTCGGAACGGTTCGGCGGGTGGTCGGAACGGTTCGGCGGCGGTCGGAACGGTTCGGCGGATCTGAAATTAACCATGAAGACCATGAAGGGCATGAAGTTTTTTACTCTTCATGATCTTCATGCCCTTCATGGTTGAATATATTCTTGCCTACTGAGTAGTTACCCCAAGAGTAAGAAGTAATCGGTTTTAAACCCTTAATCCCTACTTCTTACCCCCTACCCCCCGGTTTGGACAGTTAGGCGGCAACTTGAGTTAGAATATTAGAACATTTCTTACACTCCTCTAGCACTATTCTAACACTCACTCGATATACTAAGCCCATAGAGTTTGAAAATTACAGAGTTTAGATGAGGCAGCGATAGTACCGCCTCCACGCTCTCAATCAATTTAGAAATCATACATCCTTTAGGAAGGAGAAATAAGTTATGGCAAAAATTATTGGCATAGACCTCGGAACGACAAACAGTGTGGTGGCCGTAATGGAAGCCGGCGACCCGGTGGTCATCCCGAATGCTGAGGGCGGCCGCACCACCCCCAGTGTAGTGGCCTTTAATAAAAACCAGGAGCGACTGGTCGGCCAAACCGCGAAACGCCAGGCCGTGACGAATGCCGACAACACCATCTATTCGGTCAAGCGGCTCATCGGTCGCAACTATGAAGATACCACTGTTGAGCGCGAGATGCTCTCTTACCAGATTCAGAAAGGCTCCAGCAACGATGCCCGCGTCCACATTCCTATCATGAACCGGAACTACACCCCCCAAGAAATCTCGGCGATGATTTTGCAGAAACTGAAAACCGATGCCGAAGCGTACCTGGGCGAGTCCGTGTCAGAAGCGGTCATTACCGTGCCGGCCTACTTCAACGACAGCCAGCGCCAGGCCACCAAAGACGCCGGTAAAATTGCCGGTCTGAATGTGCGCCGTATCATCAACGAGCCGACGGCTGCCGCTTTGGCCTACGGGCTTGACAAGAAAGGTGATGAAACTATTCTGGTCTTCGACTTGGGTGGTGGGACGTTTGACGTCAGTGTGCTGGAAGTCGGCGACGGCGTCATCGAAGTGAAATCGACTAGCGGCGACACTCATCTGGGCGGCGATGACTGGGATCAGCGCGTCGTTGATTGGATTGCGGCTGAATTCAAGAAGGAACAAGGCATCGACCTGAGCCAGGATAAACAAGCGCTGCAAAGGCTGAAAGAAGCAGCCGAAAAGGCGAAAATCGAGCTTTCGACGGTGATGGAAACCGAAATCAACCTGCCGTTCGTTACCGCCGATGCCAGCGGCCCGAAACACTTGCAGCTTAAACTGAGCCGCAGCAAATTTGAACAAATTACCGAAGATTTACTCGAACGCGTGAAGGGTCCGTTTAACCAGGCCATCAAAGACGCCAACGTCAGCGCCAGCAAGATCGATGAAGTGGTGTTGGTGGGTGGTTCGACCCGGATGCCGATGGTTCAAGAGTTGGTCAAGAAGCTAACCGGTGGGAAAGAACCGCACAAAGGCGTTAACCCGGATGAAGTCGTGGCGATTGGCGCGGCGATCCAGGGTGGCGTTCTGGCCGGAGACGTGAAAGACGTGCTCCTGCTCGATGTGACGCCGTTGAGCTTGGGTCTGGAAACGTTGGGCGGCGTGATGACCAAACTGATCGAACGCAACTCGACTATCCCGACCAAGAAGAGCGAAGTCTTCAGCACCGCCGAAGATAACCAGACCGCCGTTGATGTCCATATCCTGCAAGGGGAACGGGCGATGGCTGCCGACAACATGACCCTGGGTAAATTCCGGCTGGAAGGTATTCCGCCCGCGCCGCGTGGTATTCCGCAAGTTGAAGTCACGTTCGACATCGACGCCAACGGGATCTTGAATGTCCACGCCAGGGATAAAGCGACCGGCAAAGAGCAAAAGATTACGATTACCGCCAGCACCAACCTGAACCAAGGTGAAATCGATAAGATGGTGCGTGAGTCGGAGCAAAATGCCGAAGCCGACCGCGAACGGAAAGCGACGATTGAAGCGCGGAACATGGCCGACAGCCTGGTCTATCAATCGGAAAAAACACTGCGTGACTTGGGCGACAAAGTTGACGCGACGATGAAGGCTGAAGTCGAAAGCAAGATCACCGATGTCAAGAAAGCCTTAGAAGGCGACGACAAAGCGCGTATTGTCAGTGCCAGCGAAGCGCTCCAGCAAGCTTTGTCCGCTATCGGGCAGGCAGCTTACCAACAGCAAAGCCAGGGCCAGCCGCCGCAGCCGCACACCAACGGTTCCGGCAGCCATACCGAAAAGTCCAGCGACGACGAAAATGTGGTCGAAGGCGAATTTTTCGAAGCGTAATTAAGTCAATTCCAAGAGGTCAGGTTCAGGCGCCTGGCCTCTTGCCAGTTTAAATTAAAAGAGCTAAGATGGGGTAGATGCGGTTTTCAATCGCCCCATCTCCAAATCGCTCAATCTCCCAAATCCTATCAAAATCACCTATACGGAGGCAAGCCATGACTGATACTGTCAAAGACGCAGCACCTGAGCAAATTGAATTTCGAGCCGAAATCCGGCAACTTCTCGACATCATCATTCACTCGCTCTATTCAAACCGGGATATCTTTCTTAGAGAACTGATCTCAAATGCATCGGATGCCTTGAACCGGCTCAAGTTTGAGATGCTAACCAACCGTAATGTTGTTGACCCGGACGCGGAGTTGGGCATCTGGCTTGAAGTCGATGAAACAGCCAATATGCTGACGATTCGTGATACGGGTATCGGGATGACCCACGATGAAATTGTCCAGAGTTTAGGGACGATTGCTCATTCCGGCGCTAAAGAATTTCTGAAAGCGATGGAAGAAGCCGGCAAAAAAGGTCAGGGTGTAACGGCTGATGTGATCGGCCAGTTTGGGGTTGGTTTCTACGCCGTCTTTATGGCCGCCGATGAAGTGACCGTCACGTCGCGCTCCTACAAGCCTGAAGCTGAAGCCGTAGTCTGGTCATCGACCGGGCAAGGCACCTACACGGTTGGCCCGGCCGATAAGAGCGAACGCGGGACGACCATCGAAATCAAATTGAATGACACCTCGACCGAGTTCGCCAAGAATTACAAAGTCCGGCAAATCATCAAAACCCATTCGGATTTTGTCGATTTTCCAATCTACTTAAAAGAAGAAAAAATTTCCAGCGGCGAAGACGACCAGCCCCCAGAGAAAACGTTCGAATGGAACCAAATCAACGAACAGACGGCCATCTGGCGGCAGGCTATGCGTGACGTCGATGAGGAAAAGTACCAATCGTTTTATCGCCAGCTAACGATGGATTTTGGCGAGCCGCTGCTGCGTATCCACACCTCGGCTGATGTGCCGGTGCAGTTTTACGCCCTGCTGTTTGTGCCTTCCAAGAAAGATTACCGTTTATTTGGGGCCAAAGAAGATTACGGCCTGAAGCTCTACACCCGCAAAGTGCTCATTCAGGAGAACTTCAAAGAACTGCTGCCCCAGTACCTGCGCTTTGTCGAAGGTGTGGTTGATGCCGAGGACATTCCGCTCAACGTTTCGCGGGAGATGGTCCAGAAATCGCCGGTGATCGAGAAGATCAAGAAGGTTTTGGTTCGGCGCGTGGCCGGCCAGTTGGAAGAGATGGCCGGCGACCGGCCCGATGATTACCGCACCTTCTGGCGGGAATTCGGCAGCTTTATCAAAGAAGGTCTGGCCACCGACCCCGACAGCAAAAGCAAGTTCACCGAACTACTCCGTTTCCAATCGAGCCAAAGTAAAGACGCGTCGGATCTAATCTCGTTGAAGCAGTACGCCGACCGCATGAAGTCGAGCCAAAGCGAAATCTACTACATCATCGGCGACGATTTCAAAACAGTAGCTCGCAGCCCGCACCTGGAATATTTCAAAAAACACGACATCGAGGTCTTATATCTGACCGATCCGCTCGACAGCTTTATGCTCATTGGCCTGACCGAGTATAACGGCAAACCGCTCAAAAATGTCGATGACTCCAACTTGGATTTGCCGGAAGAAGCGGAGGCCAAGACCGAGGCTAAAGCCGAAGAAACGCTGTCGAGCGATGAATTTGAAACGCTGGTGAGCCGGTTCAAAGAGGTGTTAGGCGACCGCGTAGAGGATGTCCGCGAGAGTAAGCTGCTTACCAATAGCCCGGTGCGGCTGGTCAATCCGCCCGACGCGATGAACGCCAACATGCATCGCGTGCAGCGGCTGCTGGGCAAAGAATACCAGGTTCCCAAGAAAATTCTGGAGATCAATCGGGGCAATGTGATGGTGCAGAATATTTCAGCCCGATTAACCGCCAACGCCGGCGATCCGCTGATCAACCCGTTGATCGAGCAGCTTTTCGAAAATGAACTAGTTACTGAAGGCATCCATCCCAATCCGGCTGACATGATTCCACGAATTCAGGAATTGATGCTGGCCGCAGCTCAAATGGGCGCTGCGCCCGTTAAAGCTGAACCTGCCGCTGCTGAGGCGTCCGTGGTCGATCCGCCCGCTGAACCGTCTGAAGTGGAGGCGGAGCCTAACGCTGAGTCGAAAACAGAGGAATAGAACAGCCCGTAGAGGAGCGACAAAGCTTGCTTTGTCAAAGATAAGCCGGATCAAAGCAAGTTTTGATGCTCCAGCTTTTGCTCCAATCCTTATTTTAAAGGCGACCCAATGGTCGCCTTTTTTTATTCCACACGCATGAGCCCAAACTTTAGATAACGAAATTCCGAAAACGGCAGCGGTGTGGGATGATCGGCGGGTTGGCCGCCGACGGAGAGGAGCGTGGCGCGGCGGCGGGCCTGAGCGATGCCTTCTTCACAGATGGTCAGAAAGGTGGGTAGATCGATGTGGCTGGAACAGGACGCGACTGCCAAGAGCCCATCGGATGCAGTCACGGTCGCGGCCGAGGCAAAGAGGTTTTGATAGGCGGCAATGGCTTTTTTGACCGACTCTTTGGTTGGGGCGAAGGAAGGGGGATCGACGATGACTAAATCCCAGATCTTTTTTTGGCGAGCGGCCTGGGCTAGAAATTCAAAGGCATCGGCGGCGACGGTGAGATGATTGTCTGGGGGCAGGCCGTTGATCGCCCAATTTTGGCCGGCCATTTGCAAGGCCGGGGCGGCCAGATCGACCGTGGTGACGTGGCCTGCGCCGCCTAATCCGGCGTAAACCGAAAAGCCGCCGGTGTAGCCGAAGACGTTGAGTACTCGCCGGCCGGCCGCCACCTGACCAATTAGCCGGCGGTTGTCGCGTTGGTCGAGGAAGAAGCCGGTCTTTTGGCCTTCGAGCAGGTTGGCCTGAAAGCGGACGCCGTTTTCCAGAAACGTCACTGGCCTGATTGGCAGCAGGCCGATCAAGGCCCGGCCGCTGTCGCCTTGACGTGATTGAGGTTTGAGGCAGACTGCTTTCAACTCTAGCGCCCCGGCGACCCAGTCGGCGATGCCGGATGCGTTCCAAAAAGCGGCGGGACCGTCGCCATCAAGTTGGAGCACCGCGGTGTCGGCGTAGATGTCGCAGATGAGGCCGGGCAGGCTGTCGCCCTCGCCGTTGAACAGGCGGTAGGCGGTGGTCTGTTCATCGAACCACATCCGGCGCAGGGCGGCGGCGCGGGCAAACTGGCGGCTGGCCCAGGCATTGTCGAGCGGTTCGGCCGGATCGGTGGTGCAAACGCGAAAAGCGAGTGGGCTATGGACATCGTAGAAACCCCGGGCAATGGGCCGGTCTTTCTTGTTATCGAACAAAATGGCCGGGCTGCCGGGCAGCGCGGCGGGTGTTTGGCGCAGGGCATCGGCAAAAACCCAAGGGTGGCCGCGTTTGATAGTTCGCACTAGATCGCGGGCCAGACGGAGTTTTATGGGTGCAGTTTTAGTGGTATTGATCAGTGGCATGACCATATATAGTATAGTCAGGCTGAAATGTGGGCAAATTTAGGGTAAAAAGGTATACATTACCGAAGTACAACTTGACGTAATATACTAGGTGTGATAATATGTAAAGCAGTCAGGTATTATGTCTAGTTGCATTATTATTATAACCTTGCGGAGGAAAATACGTATGGTTAGATTAACGAAGTTTTACTACTTGTTGATGCTGGCGGTCTTGGTTATTGGCTTGACTAGCTGTGAATTACGCCGCGACGAAGCCGATGTATCAGATCCCGGCCCTGTTTCTGAACTGCCTCCTACCTTAGCTCCCTTAAACGCAGAGACAAATTTGTCCGCCGAGGCCACCGTAGTGCCAACCGTCATTAATGTCGAGCCGACCGCGACCTTGTCAGCGGAGTCTGAAACCGCCAGTATGCTCAATGATGGCACGGCTCCGACCTCGATTCCCATCGACTTATCGAATGAGGCCGCGGCCATTCCTGCGGAGCCGGCTGAAGAAGCTGTAACGGAAGAGTTCACCGGTCCGGGTGAAGGGGTAACGGCAGAAGAAGAAGTCGTTGCGTCTGCACCGTCTGCCGAGGAAGCCATTGTGGTCGATGCTACAGTGGCCGATGAACTGCCGGTCGGCGGGCCGGTGGCAGCTAACCCCCCTTATAGCGCAACCACTGGCGAGTATCAGGCTCCGGCGGCCTCTGCTTATGGTGGTTCCTACACTGTTCAACCCGGTGACACCTTATTTAGCCTGGCCCAGCGTTTTGGGACTTCGGTTGAGGATCTGATTTATGCGAATGGTCTAACCAGCGATGTCATTCGCGTGGGTCAGGTTTTAAGTGTATCAGGTGAGGGCGGTGGATTTGTCGCGCCGACCTATGAGCAGCCTTCCTACCAGCAATCGCCCTATGAGCAGCCGGGCTACCAACAACAGCCCTATCAACAACCCTCCCCCTATCAACAACAACCTTACCTGGGCGATGGTAATGGGATAATGCACCTAGTTGCACCGGGTGAAACCTTATTTAGGATTGCCTTGCAGTATACGACTTCCGTCGATGCCATTGCAGCCGCAAATGGCATCCCTTATCCCTACATTATTCAAACAGGGCAGCGGCTTATGATACCTGCCCCTGGGGACAATGCCCCCATTCCGGGCGATGGATACTATCAACAACCGCCTGCTGGCTATGGTTCTGCTCCGCAGCAGCCTTATCAAGAGCCATACCAAGGGTATGGAGCTGGTCCTGAACAGCCCTATCAGGAACCCTATCAAGGTTACGGTGCTCCTCCGCCACAGCCCTATCAGGAACAACCTTACGAAGGCTATGGCGCTAGTCCTCAACAGCCTTATGACAATAGCTATGGCGCTCCGCCGGTTGGTGGGTATTATTCTCCGCAAGATAACACCTATGACAACCCTAGTGGAGGAACCCATACTATTGCGCCGGGCGAAACCTTATTCTCGATTGCCACTCGCTACGGTACTACTGCCGATGCTCTGGCTGCCGCTAATGGCCTGAGCAACCCCAACCAGATTTATGTGGGTCAAGTGTTGTTCTTACCGTAGTTACCGGATCAAATCAACTTAAAAAGCGGGCATGCCTGGCATGCCCGCTTTTTTTGTGTTTCCAACTTTTTCTACACTTCCCACAATCTACAGTTTTAATTTGTGTTTCCAACTTTTTCTACACTTCCCACAATCTACAGTTTTAAATTGATTAAAATAAGTTGAAGTTTATATAGGAATTGTTGGAATTGTGGAAAATTAAACTTTTTTTCAACACTTTTTCAACACTGGTTGAGCGCTAGAATTGTTTCTTTAGTCCGTAGAAACTCCGTAGAAATTCCCTGTTTTCCTCGTAGTTTGCCTCATTGTAACGATTAAAATCCGCAAATGTCCGCATTAAGACTAGCAAATAGCGTGACAGAAGTCTTAGGTTGGGCTTAAAACCCCCAAATTTTTAAACGCAAATTTAATTCTACCTAAACGTTTCCTCTACATATTCTACACTGGGTTTCGATTAGGATAGTGGCATAAAAATCTACTGGTTACATACAAACATCAACAATTTCCACACATCAAAGGGTAGACGATGGTCACGACAAATCCTATTTTCAAAACCCACTTTGGCCATACCACAAGATTTTTTGGCTTACTTCTAACAACATGGGTTGTTTTTATTTTGATTAGTCCCATTGATGTTTTTGCCGCTCAACCTGAACCGGTATTACCCATTTTTGTGGTCATGGCTCCTGATAGTAGCGCTGAAAAGTTTAATCAAGTCCAAACATTTATCGAGACCCAAGCGGGTTATGCCACCCACATTTTTCCCAGCCAGGCCGTTATCGCCAAAGTTCCGGCCGATGTCATTCCTTCAATTAAGGCCTTGCCGGGCGTCGCTCAGGTTTTTACAGAAGTTATCAATCTCGATACGGTGGATATTTATGGGGATAAGGTTCGGCAGTTGGCCGAGGTATGGAATAGTATTATTGCGCCATCTGACCTGACCAGTGTAGCCAGCCAATCAGTTGGCGATCACTTCAGTGAAGAAGCTCATACCTTTACTGCCCCGGATTTGCCCCCGGCCGGTGAGGTAAACTTGGCCGGTGCTAATTCGGTAACCCCAGGATATTATCAAACCAGCGAGTATATGGCCGGGACTGTTGCTGTTGGAATTGTCTTAGTCGAAAGTAACGGTGTGACCGATCCCTCCTCTGAAAATTGGACTACAGATGAAAAACAACTCGTTTTTAATGAGATTGTTAGCGCCTTGAATTGGTGGGTCGAACTTGAACCTCGCGCTCACTTAAGCTTTGTATATGATGATCACTTCACCAACCCACTTCCCACTAAAGTTGAGCCGATTACCCGTCCCTATTCTGATCAACAATACTGGATAAAGGATGCGATGACAGCCATAGGATACACCTCTTCCTCTTACTTCACTCAAGTACGAGACTACAATAATGCTCTACGCAATACTTACAACACTAACTGGGCCTTTACTATTTTTGTGGTTGATAGTTCCACTGATAGTGACAACCGCTTCAGCGATGGCTATTTTGCTTATGCCTATCTGGGCGGCCCCTTTATGGTTATGACGTATGGGAATAACGGTTATGGACCATATTACATGGATGCGGTGGCCGCTCACGAAATGGGCCACATTTTCCAAGCGCTCGATCAATACTCAGGCGCTCTGCAAGCCTGCGATAGAAAATCCGGCTACTTAGATGTTGAAAACCAGAACAGCCAGTACGGTAACTGCGCTGTAAATGTAGGCAGTATCATGCGCGGACAAACCTCGCCTTATAGTGCAAAATTGATCGATCCCTATGCGGCTGGCCAAATTGGTTGGCGAGACAGCGATAATGATAATATACTCGATCCACTGGATACCGATTTACCGATTATGATCGACAATTACTCCCACATTGGAAGCACAATTATAGTTAGTGGGTCGGCCAGTATTACGCCTTATCCTTCACCAAAAGGAGATAGTATTACCATTAATCATCTAACTGGAGTCAAGTTTCGGATTAATGATGGTGAATGGCAGTGGGCTACAGCGGACGACGGTCAGTTCAATTCCCCCAGTGAAGATTATCAGGCCACTACTAGCTTTAACACACCGGGTCAACATACTATGTACGTCGCGGCGACGGATTCAGCCGGTAATGTCTCGGCCGTTTATGCAACTCAGTCGATCACTATCTTAGATCCCGTTGATGGCGGCCTAAACACGGAACTCGATCTGCCAGCTGAAGTGACGCGCAACTACCTGGCTAATATTAGGGGCCGAGCCTACGATATGTTAGGGGGGACTGTTAAGCAAGTCCAGTATCGAGTCAATGATGGGTCGTGGAAGCCGGCTCAGCCGATTGATGGCGCGTTCGATAGTAGTTATGAAGAGTTTCAGATTGCCATCGTCAATAGCTCACAACTTGAGCCTGGAGCCTATACCATCGAGGCGCGTGCAATTGATGGTGTAGGGTATACCGAAGTGAATGCGGCCAGCCATCAAGTTCAAGTTAAGGCTGCCGAGTTGACTTTCTTTCCTCTCGTTAATTCCGGTAGAATTCCAGACTAGCGGCTTAGAGATCAAATCCGCATCAAAATGAGAATTTCCCCCTTCGGTTTAAGGAAAGGGTGATCGACTAAAATTCATTTAACCGAATTACTGGAGTACACCCATTCTGCTGAAGGACCATTCCGGCCCAACCGGCGCATTGGCGATGATCAACGTCTGGTTTGAGCCATCGCCGTCCATTTTCCAAATGTTCCACTGCCCGCCGCGAGCACTGCGAAACACGATTTCTCCGGTGGGCAGGAACTCAGGTAGGGTATCATGCCCCGGTGCATTGGTAAGTTGAGTCAGTTCACTGCCATCGGGTTTGACGGTATAAATGTCAACATTGCCGCCGACATCACGGCTGAAAGCGATAGTGTTGCCGTCAGGCGACCAAGCCGGAAATGAATCGGCGCCGCCAACTGTAAGGCGCATATGGCCGGAGTCGGTGCGGTTAGAGATCCAGAGACCGGTTTGGTTGTTGCGCCCGGAACGATAGACGATTTGCTGACTATCCGGTGACCAATCGGCCTGTTCGCCGATAATCTCATATCGAAACTGCTGGTTGCTGTTAGTGCCCAAAAAGTAGACCCGCCGCCCGCCTCCACGATCACCGTCATAAGCGATCATACTACCGTCCGGAGAAACATTGGCCCAGCGAGCCGTACCATCATTCCACCCATGCCCTTGGGCGAGGTTGAGCTGGCTCACGTTAGCCGGCAGTGGCGAAGCATCAAGCCGGACAATACCGTTAGTTACACCGGTAAATGAATATCGTTGACCATTAATATATTGATGATCAACGCCTTCCTCGCCGTAAAAAAAAAGGTGTTGACCATCCGGCGACCATGACGGGCCAGCCCCACCCCGCAGGATGAACTGTTCATAGCTGCCATTACTATCACTCACATAAAGATTGTGCTTCTCCCCATCCCACTTGGTATAAGCCAACTTAAAAACCTTGGCTACTTCCACCGGTTCAGGGGGGTCCGGCTGATGCCGGGCCTCTCCCTCGCCGCTTATCTCAAAACTGCCCGAGGTAACGAGATGCTCGTTGATATAAAATTCCAAATCCCACTGACCTTCCGGCAGCGGCCCCTGCCCCGTTTCGATGACATATTCATAAACGCCGCTTTCACCTTCAAGCCAGGGCTGCGTCGAGCGCGAGATTTCTTGACTATCGTGATACCAGACCTGCGTCCAAGTATCATCCGGCGATAAATTATTATATTCGAAGGTGGCCAAAATGGTGACTACACCGGTTTTAAAGGAGTCTTGGACCCGCAAGGGATCGGTTTTTGGGGCAAACTTTATTTCACCCATAACAGGTGTCCCGGCCTCGACTGATACATCTGGCTGTTTAGTCGGTGATACCGGATCACCCGATTGATTTTCGTGGGGCGATCCGGTTTTATTCGTTGAGCTGGTTATTTTAACCTTGACCGGTTCAGTCGTTGCTGCTGCGGCGACTGCATTATTGTTAGAGTCTCCCCAAAAAACAGTGCCGGCGGTCATCAACCCCACCCCACCTAACAAACCAACACATAGCAGCAAGATACAGCCGATACCCCCCCAGAGCATCGTTTTGTTCGAACGGGCTCCACCCTGAAGTGAAGCCGCCGGCGGTGAGACTTCACCGCCGGGGCTGTTGGCCTCTAACAACTCAGCCGGTAGCTCAATTTTTCTCGCTATCGTTTCCTGTTCCGAAGGGTTTACTTCGGAGAAAGCGTCAGGCTGATGGCTATCGGGCATGGTGTTTTCCTCCGTTACTACTTCTTTCGGCCTTTGCCGGGATTGTCCTCATCATGATGGTCAGGGTCATTGCCGTGACCACGATCGTGATCGCCGTCATCGCCTTTACCTTTACCCCCGCCTTTACCGCCGCCACCGCCGTCACCATCGTCATCATTGTCACCGCCATCATCAACCGGAAAGGGGACCCCGCTATCAAAATCGCCGGTGTTAATAGTAACAGTGATTACGATAATTTTAATAGCAATAAAAGTCCCGTTGGGTTGCAGCCAGCCGATGAGCTTGACTTTTGAGCCAGGAATGAACTTGACGGGTAGGCCAGTACATTCATTGATGATGATGATATTGCCATCGACTAGATAGGTATGCTCGCCATATTCGTGGATGAAACCTTCGAGCGTAACCCACTTAGCGCCTTGCTTCACGATGGTGATAATCTGGCTGCGCGTTGAGGAGTTATCGTCATTATCAGATTTTTGACCCTGGCCGGGATTATCCTCATCATAGCCATCCGGATCATTACCGTGGCCGCGATCATGATCCCAATATTCATCGTCGTTGGAAATTTCGATCCGGTTTTCTATAGAGACCCGCACCTTGATAATTGTCCCATCCGGCTGATCCCACCAACCATCGTTGACATCAACATTAATATCCAGATCGACCTCTTGGTCGATAGAAATGGAATTCATATTGGCAAAGTAGATCGGCTGCTCGGAGGGCTGGCCAACAACCGGTAAAGGCGTTGGAGCGACATTCTCTGCGTCAGGGGTAGGGCGTAACTCCAATTTGTCGGAGATGATATCAACTTTTTTGACAAACTCCGATCCTTCGATTACTTCCCAAACCAGGGCGGCATTAGCCACCGGAGCGCTGCTATAGTTGGCTAACTTACTATGGGTTACATATGCACCTTTACATAATGTTATATCCGGTAGCTGGCCGACAATAATAATGGGGGGCAACTTGCCCAGGTTGGGCTTGCTAGAAGGTTCTGGCGTCGCCGATGTGGTCGGTACGGGGGTTGTCGGCGTGGTGGTTGAGACAACGGTTGAGGTCAAGGTTGGCGTTCCGATAACCGGCGGTGTCGTCGTTAAGGTCATGGCAGGGGTGCCGGTTATGGTTGAGGTATAAACCTCTGTCGGTTGAAGATCATCATCATCGTCACCCGGTTCATCGGTGCCAATAACCGGCGCATCGCCGGCGCGGACAATAACGACGCTGGTGGCAATTAGCGCGATAAACCCTGCTCCGGTTACAACCACCATTGCTACAATGATAATACTGATAAACCAAGTTTTGGATAAGCCTAAGATTGTCATGGGTGAACCTCCATTCACTGAATCGAACCAGCTCGCCAAGCTGTGATGAAAGGCGGTCTGGGCGGCGGTACTGGCTTGAAATTGGGTTTGCGAGATTTGGCGGCCAACTTCCAAAAGGCCCGGTAAATCGTCGATCTCAGGAATACTTTCTAATGACTCACCCGCTAACATACGATCGATTTGGTTAGAAAAGAGATCAGCAAATTCTTGCTCGTTCATTGAGCTGTCTCCTTTTCGATCATATATTGGCGCAGGCGGCGCATAGCTCGCAGCAGCACGACACTGACGGTCTTTTCCTTGAGGTCCATAATCTCACCGATTTCTTTGTTTCCGAGCCTGCCGGCAAATTTGAGGCTAATGATTTCCTGATCGCGCTCGTTCAAATGCTCGATTCCTTGCAGCAGTTGAGCCAAAGTTTCTTGGTAGACCACCTGGGACTCCGGTGATGGTTCGGGTGTCACTAAATCCAGTGGAAGCCCGGCCTCACTTTCCCAAGCCGAGCGGCGCTCACGGGTTCGATAAAAGTTGGCCAGCGTATTGTGGGCAATTCGGAATAGCCATGTTGAAAATGATCCTTTATGGGGATCAAACTGACCACGGTGGATATAGGCGCGTTCGAAAACAACGCCGATCATGTCCTCCGCATCTTCAACCGAATTGACCCGATAACGTAAATAGTTATAGATACGTGGGTAATATTCCTGGAACAGTCCGGCCAAATTTGAGTCCGACGTCGAACCGAGACTGGACCTCTCCTTATTAGGTTTTGTTTCGACAGCTTGCAAGGTCGTCACTCCTATCCGAGCTCAGGTCAGGGGTGTTTTCACTTATTATTACACCGGAAGCTGGCATTTACTACACTTCTATTGGAAAATTGTCGAAGTTTGTAGGACAAACTTAAGTTTAATTTGCCCCCTCCGAATTACTGAAATGAACCGCTAACTTGCTAAAAAGCGCCTTTCTGCGGTAATTTCAAGTAACGATAATACTTGAAGTAGTGTTACGACAATAAATTGATTAAGACTGGAGGAGAAATTGACAGGAGCCACCCATGTTGTGCTTGCTGCTACCGCGACCCTTATTTTAGGTCAGCAGTCCGGACATATGCCCCAGGGCGCACTGGCCTGGGGTATTGTTTTAGGGGCTGCTCTAATCCCAGATATCGATGAGCCGCGTTCGACGGCCAGTAATCCCGCAGGCTTGTTTAATAAACTGATGCCGCGTTGGGTGCAAAATTTTCTCAACACCCCCTTTCAGGCCATTAGTTCATCGTTGCGCTCGGTTTTTGGCCATCGGGGCGCCACTCATTATTTAATTTGGCCGTTGGTGTGTGGGGCGATAGGTTGGTACTACTCGCTGACAATGCTGTGGTGGCTGGCCTGGGGCTATCTGCTGCATCTACTGGCCGATTGGGTAACTCAAATGGGGATTCCGGCTTTTGGACCATTTCGTCGCCGCAACTTCTCGATCTTGCCCAAACCCCTTCGTATTAAAACCGGCGGGCCGGTGGAGACGTTGATCAATACAATTTGCTGGCTTTATCTCTTATACGCGGTTTATGTCTATTTTTAGCCAGGGTTATTGAGGGGGTTTCGTGGGAACCGTAAACCAGAACGTTGTTCCTTGGTCTGGCTCACTCTCCACCCAAATGCGTCCTCCATTTCGCTCGGCCATTTCTTTGGTGATAATTAATCCCAGGCCGGTCCCTTTTTCTTTGTTAGTGCCAGGCGTGGTGTAATGTTCATCGATGCGAAAAAGCTTGGCCTGATTTTCCTGGCTCATGCCGATGCCCGTATCCCTAACCGCAATTTCCACAAAGCCTGAGGCCTGATCCGGCTGATCCTGAAGATCCCTGACGAAAATGGTGACTTGACCGAGCGGCGGGGTGAACTTAATGGCATTGGAAGTAAGATTGCGTAAGACGATATTTAACATATTGATATCGACAAAAACAGGGATGATCTTATTGATCTCGCTTTTCAAGCAGATGTCCTTATTAGCCGCGCTTTGGACAAACAACCAGATATTATTTTCAACAACCTCGTTAAGGTTAGCGCGAACCGGCTCAAAATTGATCCGTTCCATTTGCATGCGAGACCATTGCAACAAATTATCCAGCAGATCGATCACCCGACTGCCGGCATCGTAAATGGTTTTACACCGTTCTCGAATCTCATCGACGCTGACCTGATCCGCTATTTCGATGAGCAGTTCGGCGTTACCTAAAACCGGTAAAAATGGCCCCTTTAAATCGTGAGCCACAATCGAAAAAAATTTATCTTTATCCGCATTAAGCTTAAGCAGATCTTCAGTTTGCTTGGCCAGAAATTCTTTTTCCATGCGCAGCTTCTCCTGCTCCAAGCGTTCGGCCTCCAGTTTTTGACGAAGCTCAATCTCTTGCTGCAATTTCCGGTTAATTTTCTGGAGTTCTTTTTTTTGATGTTCAATCGTGGTCAGATCTCGATAGGATCTTAATGCACCGATAACCGCGGTGGTTATCTTTTCGCGAGTCAGTTCGGTTTTAGTGGTGTAGTCGTTGATGTCATAATCCATAAAAACCAGTTCTTCCGGCGCTTTGCCGGGCTGCCCGGTACGGATGATAATCCGAATCATCTTGTTAGTCAGTATATCGCGAATGTACTGGGCCAACTCCAAGCCGGCATGGTCGCTCTCCATAACAACGTCTAATAAAATGAGAGCGATGTCGGTATGGTCTCGCAGCATCTCTCTGGCCTCTTGGGCGGAAAAGGCAGAATAGAACTCTAACGCTTTGTTTTCAAATTTCAGTCGCTTCAAGGCCAGTTTGGCTACCTGATGAGCTTCCGATTTGTCATCAACAATTAAAATTTTCCAGCAATTGCCATTTTCTTCGGGGTGATTTTGGGTAGAGCTATCTTTCGGGTGCTTTTGATTAGTAAAGAGTTGGTCTGATGAGTCAGTTTTGTTGTCCATAGTTACTCCTATTGATTGAGCCGGGAAGGTAGTTCAAGGGTAAATTGGGTCCCCTTACCTAACGTGCTGTCACAATAAATTGAGCCTTTTAGTTTCTGGGTAACCAGGTTGTAAACGATGTGTAGACCAAGACCACTGCCCCCCTGGCTGCGAGCCGTGGTGAAAAAAGGTTCGAAAATCTGCCCTAAATTTTCGGCCGGGATACCCGATCCGTCATCCGCATATTGAATTATAACTTTATCACCAGTTTGGCTGAGATTGAAATAGAGGTGTCCCACTTGCTGAGCGGAATAGGCATGGATAATGGAATTGAGCACTAAATTGGTTACAATTTGAGCCAGGGCCCCCGGATAGCTGTCCATCATGATCGTATCGTCCCCATTGATGGTGAGTTCGTGCCCCGTCTTTTTTAGTTTGGGAGTTAAGTTGTAAATAGTTTCTTCCAAATATTTTTTCAGATTAAATGAGCGCTTTTCCAAACTGTTTTGATCGACAGCGACTTGTTTGAAATTCTTAACCATTTCGGCTGCCTGCTGCAGATTTCGTAAGATAAGCTGACTGCTCTCCTCGGCGGTATTCAAATACGCTTCCAAATCAGAGCGTTTAAGGTTATTATCTCGATAGGCTTGCAGCAGGGCTTTGGTTTCATCTTCTAGCACTGAAGCCGCCGTGATACTAAACCCCACCGGGTTATTGATTTCGTGGGCCACACCGGCCACCAGTCCACCTAAAGCAGCCATCTTTTCCGATTCAACTAATTGAGCCTGAGTATCTTTTAGCTCTTGCAGTGCTTTTTGGAGCGCCTCATTGGCCTGCCGGCGCTGAGTGATTTCCTGTTCAAGCTCGTGGTTTTTTTCCTCCAGACTTTTTTGCATTTGGCGCAGGGTTAGATGCGTTTCTACTCGGGCTAACACCTCCTCGACTTGGAATGGCTTCGTGATGTAGTCAACCCCTCCACTGGAAAAAGCCTTCACTTTATCCAAAACTTCATTTAAAGCGCTAAGAAAGATAATCGGGATGTTTCGGGTTGGCTCGGCCGCCTTAAGCTGCTCGCAGACAGCGTAGCCGTCCATATCCGGCATCATAATATCGAGTAGAATAAGATCAGGCGGGTCGGCTTGGGCGGCGGCTAAGGCTCTGGAGCCGTTGGTAGCCGGTCTAACCTGGTAGCCTCGCTGGGACAAGATTTCAGCCAGCAGGCGCAGATTTGCTTTGGTATCGTCTACCACTAAGATGTTAGCCGGTTGATTTGCTGCGGAAACAGTCATGATTGCCCTTTTGTTATCTGAAGTAAAGCCAATATTTCATCGTAGTCAAAATCCTGAGCCAGGCTGGTTAATAAGGTCGCCAGTGGGTGATGATAGCGGCTGATATCATCGATTACATTATCTACCCCCAGCATATCGCTGCGAGTCGCCGCTTCCCTTAACTTCTCGACCAGCTCCGTTGGCAGCAAGTTGAGAGCGGCTTCAGTCTGCTCTCGATCCGGAGCTATAGCTTCACCCAATCTGGCCTGGTCCTCCGGCTTGATTGTTTGGCGCTCATCGTCCGTATCTTCATAAATGTACTGGACCCCAATATGTTTGGCCATAATCTGAAACATATCCGCTTCGCGGAACGGTTTGCGGAGGAAATCGTCACATCCGGCCGAGACCACCACGGCCTGTTCTTCTTCAAAGGTACTGGCCGTGAGCGCGATAATGGCCGTAGCCTGACCTTGAGTCGTCGCCTTGATTTTGCGGGTGGCTTCATAACCATCCATGACGGGCATTCGCATATCCATCCAAATTAGATGGGGCTGCCATTGCTGCCACTGTTCGATGGCATCTTGCCCGTCGACGGCCTCTTTGACCTCAAACCCAAGCGGTTTTAACAGTTTGCTCATTAGCTGCCGGTTAGTAGCGCTGTCGTCAACCACTAAAATCCGAAATTGAGGCTGGTTTGGTACCAAACCGATCACTTTCCGGTCTCGACTGCCGCCCTTAACCCCTCCGGTCTGAGCTGGCGATACTTTAATATCAAACTTGAAAATTGTACCACAACCCAGTTCGCTGCTAACCGTTAACTCGCCGCCCATCAACTGCACAAATTGATAACTGATGGTCAATCCCAAGCCGGTGCCTTCGTGAGCACTTTGACCGGTGCGGGTCTGAACAAAAGCGTCAAAGACCGTAGCCAACTCTTCCGGCGCAATACCTGGTCCCGTGTCTTCTACCTCAAAAAATAACTTAATGATCGACTGACTGGCCGGAGAGGAACTTTGACTGTCGTTGACTTGGTCTGGCTGCCCCCCCATACGTAAGGTAACTTCGCCGTCCTCAGTAAATTTGAGCGCATTATTGAGCAGGTTGATGAGAACTTGACGTAGCTTAACTTCGTCAGTACGAATAAACTGCGGCAGGTCGGTTCGCTTAACAGTTAGCTGCAACTTTTTTGTTTGCGCCCGCAGCCGGAACATATCTTCCAGGTCGTCTAGCATTTGATTGAAGTCGAAATCATTTTCGTTTAACGTCGTTCGACCCGACTCGATTTTTGAAAGCGACAATACGTTGTTGATCAGGGTCAGTAAATGCTCGCCGCTGCGGTTGATGATGCGTAGGTTTTCCTGATATTCCGCGGGCAGCGATGGACCATTCCGGCTGCTATTTTTCATCATCAACTGCGAGAAACCAATGATAGCATTCAGCGGTGTACGGAGTTCGTGGCTCATATTCGATAGGAACTCGCTCTTGGCCTGGTTGGCCGCTTCCGCCGCCTGGCGGGCCTGCTCCAGTTCGGTGATATCGTGGTAAATGACCAGAATAGCTACCTGCTCATTATCGATCATCACCGGAACCCCCAAAATTTCCACATCAACCAGCGAGCCGTCTTTGCGACTCCGCTGGTCGATAGCCCGGACCGGTTGGCCCTGGCTGACTTTCTGCCCGTAAGTAACGGCTTGAGTCCGCAGCAGGTCATTCGTGACTAACTCATGAACGCTGTGTCCAATGGCTTCATCTTGCGTATAGCCAAATAATTTTTCCGCAGCCGGATTCCAGGAGGTAATCTCAAAAGTGTTGGGCAGGACCATAACGGTTGCCACCGGACTATTGAATAGCAGCGCTTCAAAGGTCTGTTTCTCACGTCGAATGTCTTGATGCAGACGGGCGTTTTGAATGGCCCCGGCGGCCTGATTGGCAAAGATTTGCAAAATTTTGGCGTCTTCATCGGTATAGGCCGCGACTTGGTAACTGTCAACACCCAGCATACCGATGGCCGTGGACCCAACCATCAGCGATACACCCATCCAGCCCCGGACCTTTTTGTCGCCGGCCCAAATTTTGTCATACGGCGGTTCGTGCAAATCGGGAATAATCATTGGCGCTTGCTGTTTAAAGACCTGTGCCGCCGGATCATGACCATTTATAGGAATACGGTTGCCCATCCAACGCGCCGGCAGATTGGCGCTGGCAAACAGGACCAAATCCGGCCCATCTTGCAGCGACAAACCGGCGCTGTCGTAATCAATGACATTGCGGAGTTCTTCCATAATTTTATCGAGAACAGTTTGCAAATTCAAGCTGCTGCTTAAAGCGCCGGCCACCTGCCGTAAACTTTCGGCCATTTGGCGCTGGTGATGTTCCTGCTCAAACAGCCGGGCCACCTCGATCGCCCCGGCTACCTGTCCGGCGATAGTTTCAGCCAGACGCATTTCAGCCGGTGTAAAAACCCGGTTAAAATCGGTGGTATCCAGCCCAATCGTACCGATAACCTCGCCGCGGGCCAGCAGCGGCACAATCATGAGGCATTCAGTTTGCCGGGCGGTCATAATATTGTGAATAGACGCCAGAAGTGGGTTGGTTTGGGCCTTAGGGACCACAATCGACTGCTTATTTTTGAGTACTTTTTGAGAGGCTAGATTGCCTTCTATCGGAATGATAATACCCTTGGCGCTGGCCTCGGTCCGATTTTTAGAATAATCGGCCACCACTTCCAGGTGGGTATAGTCGCCATTTAGTAAGGTGATGCCGCAATTTCTCGCATTAAAAGCCATTACCATCTCCTGAGCGACAATCTCTAATGCCGCCGGCAAATCGGTTACGGTGGCCACAGTTTGGGTCACATTGTTAAGCAGCGCCAATTCACCCACCCGCTGAGCCAGCTCATCATGCGCGGTTTGAATGACCTGTTCGGCCCGTTTGCGTTCGGTAATATCAAGCACAAAGCCGACCAGTTTGACGACCTCTCCATTTTGGGTATATGGCTGCCCTCGGGACATAACGTAATTGATGTGACCATTCGGGTGAAGATGGCGCAGTTCGATGTTATAGGTGGTCCCTTTTTGTTGAGCCTGGGCAAAGCTCCTAACCAGTAAAACCGCATCATCGGGATGCACTACTTTTAAGTAATCGTCAAACGATGGCGCTCCAGCCTGCGGATCAAGCCCGGTAATCCGAAACATCTCTTCCGACCAGGTAAATTTATCCGAAGCCACATCAAATTCCCAACTGCCTAACTGAGCCAGTTTCTGCGTCTCAACCAGGCGGCGTTCGCTCTCTTTAAGCGCTTGTTCGATATGCTGCCGGCGATCAATATCTTCCTTAAGGGTTTCATTAAGCTGCTCAAATTTAGCCGTGCGTTCGGCAACTAACTCCTCCAGGTGATCCCGGTGGCGGCGCAGTTCGGCGACTGTGGTTTGAAGTTGGGCGGCCATCAACCCAAACGACTGAGCCAGTTGTCCCACTTCATCGTGGCGTTCAGCCGCCAATGTAATCGAGTTACCGGTGTCGGCCTGCCAGGTTTCGGTGGCAAGCTGCCGGGTGGCTTCATTTAACTTTAATATGGGGCGCGTAATCCACAGCGAGAGCAAGATACCCATACTGATAGCGGCAACCAAGCCTAACAATGATAAAGCCAGCGTTGTATAAAAATTGCGGTTGATTTGTCCCATGAAATCTGAGCTAGGCACCACCACCGCAATTAACCAATCAAGCCCTAACTGATCGGAAAAAGGCGTAATTTGTAGAAAGTAATCGCTGCCATCATATTCGAACAGAAGCTGCTGCGACTGATCGATCTCAGCCAGGTTGCCAAACTGCCCGATTAAATAATCGACACTGGCCTGCACCACAGCGTCTTGGCTGTCAAAGGCGCTGGGGGGCTGACGGCTAAATCTATCAGATAGCGCTAATCCTTCGGCGGTTGATGAGGCCACGATGCGCCCGTTTTGTTCGATAATGAACGCCTGCCCGGTTTGACCGATGTCTAAACTGCGCAGAAAGATATTGGTCTGCTCCAAGGCGATTTCCGTCCCCAGCACCCCTTGCAGCGTTCCGCTGTTGTCGTAGAGGGGATAGCTGGCTGTGACCGACGCCGTGTGATTCGTAAATTCTAAAAATACATCACTCCAAGTGGGTCGGCCCGCCTGTTCTGCGGCTACATACCAGGGCCGAATCCGGGCGTCATAGTCGGGCGTGGCGCTTAGCAGTTTTGTGCGGCGGCCCTGGTCATTAGTGGCGTAAATTTCGTAAGCGCCGGGCTTGAAGTCATCGGTTACTTCGATGGTAAATTGGCTGCCGCCCTCTCTCACCCGCCCAGCGCCTACAAATCCCCCCTGATTATTGCCCAGATAAATGTAACTGACCTTATCAAACCGCTGAATCTGTTGCCAAAAATAGGTTTCGAGCTGAGCTGCATCAGTCGGATCGATTAGGCCGGTACGAATGTTATCGGCGTTGAGTTCATTGATGAGCAGCGGAATTTCTAAGTAGCTGCGCAACTGCTGGTCGATGCGAGCGGCAGTTGCACCTTGCAGTTGATGAGCCAGGTCATTAACGGCCCGTTGGCCGCCAGTGAAAGATAAGTAGCTAACCAGGGCGACAGTGATTGTAACCGGAACCACAAATAAAATGATGAGATAGGTCCGGATCGAGAGCTGACCTAAAAGTTTTGCCAGCCATCGCCTAAATGATTCTTCCAACATAATTAATCCTGGCTGCTTGAGGAACGTTTGGTGATTTCAGCCGGCAGCCACACCGTAAAGACCGATCCCTGTCCCAAGTGACTGGTTACGGTGATTTCGCCATCCATCAGTTGGCACAAATCGTGAGTGATAGCCAACCCCAGACCAATGCCGCCATATTTACGCCGGGTAGACATATCAACCTGAGTAAACGGCTCGAATATATGCTCCATCTGCTCCGGCGACATGCCAATGCCGGTGTCGCTGACCTGGAAGATTAGCCTGTCTGGGCTCGAATTAGATGAAAGAACAGCCTCTCGTTGAACCGTGAGCCGGATGGTTCCGTTCTCGGTGAACTTAGCCGCGTTGTCTAATACATTACGCAAAATTTGCCTGACTCGACCTTGATCAGTTTTCATGGTACCTAAATTTTCAGCCAGATCAACCTCAAGACGATTATTGTGGGCGTCGAGCGTAGTTTGAACTTGACTCACGACCTCTTCGATTAAAGCCTGTACAGTAAACTGTTCGATTTGCAGGATCAGTTTATCGGCTTGAAGTTTAGCGATATCCAGAATCTCGTTGACCAGCAGCAGTAAATGTTCCCCGGCGCTTTGAATTTTAAGTAAATCCGCCTCAAACTCCTCATAACCTAATTCAGTGGCGTCTTCATGAAGCAGTTGGGCGTAGCCTAGAATCGCGCTCAGCGGCGTGCGTAGTTCGTGACTCATGTTGGCCAGAAAGGTGGTTTTGGCTTGACTGGCCGTTTCGGCTGCCTCTTTGGCCTGGGCCAGGTCACTGTGACTTTTTTCCAAATCGGCATAGAGCGCGGCCAATTCCTGGCGATTGATCTCCACCGTTTGAATATCGCGGTAAGAACGTAGTGCGCCCATGACCGTGGTCAGCAGTTTCGCGCGGGTCAGCTCTGTTTTGGTTTTGTAATCATTGATGTCGTAATCCATAATGACGGCTTCTTCCGGCGCTTGTCCCGGCTGGCCGGTGCGAAGCACAATCCGCACCAGTCGATTTTTGAGAATGTTACGGATGTAACTGGCCACCTTTAACCCGGAGTCATTTTCCTCCATCACAATATCCAACAGGATCAAGGCTGTATCGGGATGGGCTTCAATCAACCGCTGAGCCTCGTCAGCGGAATAGGCCGAAATGAATTGCAGCGGTTTGTCTTCAAACTTGAATTTTTGCAGGGCCAGCCGGGCCACCTGGTGCGCTTCGGCTTTGTCATCGACCAGCATAACCTTCCAATAATCACTTTTATCGATCGGGTCGCTAGGAACAGGATCGACAAAACTAAGTTGATCATCTTCGCTGTTGGGTTCGCCTGAATGTTGAATCATAACTCTATCCTTAAGCTCGATAATTATTTACACGCTGTTGGCTGACACCGGCGCCTATCGGCTAGGTTGGCCATTGGAGAACAGTTTAGCATCTACTATTCTCATTTTACCATGAAAAGAGACGGATTTTTTAATTTAGCGTTAGGAAAAGTTGCCAAACTCACTAAGGCGGGTCATAATCGCCTCAATAGAATCTTAGACAAGGAGGTCTTATGCTGAATTTAGCCATTTCATTGGAGGAAAGCGCCCGGCGGCGGCCGGGGAAACTTGCCGTTGTGTTTGGGGAAACGCGGCTCAATTATGCCCAGATCAACGGGGCAGCCAATCAGGTGGCCAACGGTCTTAGGGAATTGGGTATCGGCCCCGGCGATAAAGTGGCGCTCAGTTGTCCTAATCTGCCCTACTTTCCCATTGTATACTACGGCATTCTCAAAACGGGGGCTACGGTGGTGCCGCTTAACGTCTTGTTCAAACGCCGTGAAATAGCCTATCACTTAATCGATTCCCAAGCCAAAGTTTACTTCTGTTTTCAAGGAACACCCCAACTGCCGATGGGGCAAGAAGGTTACGCCGGTTTTAATGAAGCCCCCTCGTGCCGCCACTTTTTTATGATTACCGCCGATCCGGCCGCCCCTTCCCCCATCGAGCAAACGACTACGCTGAGCTTGCTGATGCACAACCGCTCGGCCAGTTTTGATACCATCCAGACTCAAACCGATGATAGTGCGGTTATTCTGTACACCTCTGGTACAACCGGCCAACCCAAAGGGGCCACATTGAGCCACGCCAATATGTTCTTTAACGCCCTGGTCAGCAGCCAGATGCTCGAACTTTCAGCCGCCGATACCGCTCTGATCGTCCTGCCGCTGTTTCACTCCTTCGGCCAGACGGTTTTGATGAATGCCGGTATCTACGCCGGGATAACTAACGTGCTCCTCCCCCGTTTCGACCCCGACGCCGTGCTAACCGCGATGCAGAATGAACATGTGTCAGTCTTCTGCGGCGTGCCAACGATGTACTGGGCGCTGCTCAATCACCCCGAAGCTAACACCTATGATTTGGATAAGATTGCCCGGAATTTGCGTATTTGCGTCTCCGGCGGATCATCCTTGCCGGTTGAAATTTTGCGGGGTTTCGAGGAGAAATTCAATGTGCCAATTTTAGAGGGTTATGGCTTATCGGAAACATCGCCGGTGGCTTCATTCAACCACCTGGATCGAGAGCGAAAACCTGGCTCGATTGGCACGCCGATTTGGGGCGTCGAGATGCGGGTCGTCGATGGCAGCGACCGGCCTCTCTTGGCCGGTGAGCGCGGAGAAATTGTCATTCGGGGACACAATGTTATGAAAGGCTACTACAATCGCTCCCACGATACTAGTGAGGCTGTCCGTAATGATTGGTTTCACACTGGCGATGTCGGCGTGATGGACGAGGACGGCTATTTCTATATTGTTGATCGCCTCAAAGATATGATTATTCGCAGCGGTTTTAGCGTTTACCCCCGCGAGATTGAAGACGTTTTGATTACCCATCCGGCTATCTCGCTGGCGGCGGTTATCGGCGTGCCGCATGAAGAAGTTGGCGAGGAGATTAAAGCTTATGTCATTCTTAACAATGGCGCTACCGCTGCCCCGGAGGCGATCATCGCCTGGAGCCAGGCCAATATGGGTGGTCATAAATATCCGCGTCTGGTCGAGATCACCGACTCGTTGCCGATGACGGCGACCGGCAAAATTTTAAAGAAGGAGTTGCGGGCGGGGAGACAGAAAGGCTAGCTGGCGATAGGATAGACAACTTCGACGATTTCGGTCGGGCCAGCTTCATAGGGGTAAGTAGCAGATCCTCCGGTAAACACAGCGTGGTCGTTTTTTTACAGTTACTTGACCCCAGTAAAGTGTTGATTCTAACCAAATAAAAACCTCCTGCGTTATAATGACCGTCTGCGGGAGGTTTTTATTTGGCTGTTTTTTCTCGCCTCGCTCACTAACTTTTGCGGCTCTTCAGCCCTAGCCGGGGTTAAATCCCGACTGCTCAATGGCTTTAAATTGTTCAAAGTTAATAAGTTTTTGGCGATCTTCGTCCCATAGGCTCAAATTCATGGTTTTGAAGCTGGACAAAATGGTTAGCGTAGGGGAGGTCTGAAACATCTGATTATCGTTGTGACAGTCCTCTAACAGGTAGTTGGGAATCCTGGGGCTGAGATGATGAATATGATGAAAGCCAATGCTGCTGGTAAACCATTGTAGCACTTTAGGCAATTTGTAATACGAACTGCCATGTAAGGCTGCAATGGTATAATCCCAATTCGGTTTCTGATCCCAATAAGCATCTTCAAAGTTGTGCTGGACGAAGAAAAACCAGGAGCCGATGCTGGTGGCGATAAAGGTGATGGGTAGTTGGATCAGCAGGTACGCCTTAAAGCCAATCGCAATCGACATGACGGTCGCTAAAGCCAACAAGGCGATATTGGTCCAGAACAACCCTCGACGCTCTTTCTCCCAATTCTTTCGCTTGAGAAAGTCGAAGCGATAGCCAATAATAAAGACGAGTGTCGGCGCTACTATAAACATGAAGACCGGATTGCGGTATAGGCGGTACTTAAGACGGCCCCATTTAGACTTTGATAAATACTCATTGACGGTCATCGTATAGAAATCACCAATGCCGCGATGTTCCAGATCGCCCGTGGCCGAATGATGGATAGCGTGCGTCCGCCGCCAATAGTGGTACGGTACAAATGTGAATAGACTAAAAACCATTCCCAAACGATCATTAATCTTTTTCGATTTAAAAAACGAACCGTGGCCGCAGTCATGCTGCAATGTAAAAATACGAACAACAAACAACGCCGCCGGGATCGCTAGCAGCAAGGTTAACCCATATCCCACGCTAAGGCTATAATACATTAAATACCACAACAATAAGTATGGAGGCAGCGTCGTGGCAACCTGCCACCAACTGCGCTTCGTGCTGGGTTTTTGATACTTGCTAACAATCGAACGCCAATCCGAATTACCGGGGGTGGTGTTGTGTGAGAGTTTCACGTAGTGCTCCTATTAAATTTTATTTGTTGTTTGCTGTTCGCTGCCGTTGGACTTTCCGAGGCGGTCAAATGAGGCAACTTAAAGCGGATGTTAAAATTTTATGCAACTCGTTAAATTTACACAAACTACTCGACCTATTTTTAAAATTAAAAAGGCTGGTTTTATCCAGCCTTCTCGTAATTTTATCTTTTGAACGGGGCAACGCTTGAGAGCTATTTTAAGCGTAACATTTTACAAGTTTGACCCTAAATACATCCTCAGAGTCGCACACTGCTTATCACAACTTGATCTTATCCAGAGCGCACCAATGGTTAGTAATGGGCATTCGATGTCCTCTAAAACAGCCTTTTAACGTTACAGTTAGGCGAGGTTAACGCCAATCATCATCAAAATCTTCGTCCTCATCTTCCCAGAGGTCTTCATCTTCTAAATCATCATCTTCGAAGTCCAATTCTTCTTCATCCAGATCTTCGAAATCTTCCTCGTCGAGGTCGCTCAAATCCTCTTCATCCGATTGATCCGCTTCGACTAACTCCGCTTCGATGAAATCCATCAATCGACGGTAGGCATCTGTGGCCATCTCGCCAGGGGTAACAATTTCTACGCCAACTTCAATGGCGCTACCATCTTCAAATACAATTTTCCGGCTCATACACTCCTCCACGCAGCAAGGATATTTTGGTCCATATCTTAATTATACTTTATTGTAAGGCAAATTAAGATGATGATTAAACAACGATGTGATTAATTTTTGGATTTCCAAATAGATGCTATTACGACGAGCTTATAGCACTTTTAAGTCAATGCTAATAAGCGAGAATTTGGGTTTTTTAGGAAAAAATTAGGTCAATTTTGGAGCTAACCCATTGTATGATAATTGGTTTATCACGTCAATAAAGCAAGGTCGATTTTTAAGGTTTTTCGAGCAAATCGGCGTTTATTTATGAAAATATATTCATTAAACATTCATTAATTCTTAAGCGTAGCCCGCTATGCTAAAAATCATAAATAAATTATCACAAGACAAGGTTGAGACAGCCCATGCGTATTCTGGTGGTTGAAGATGAAGACCGTATTGCCGGTTTCTTAAAGAAGGGTCTGGAAGAAGAAAGCTACGCCGTCGATATCGCTTCTGATGGTATGGCCGCGTTGGAGTGGGTGGCTGGCGCTCAGTATGATCTGATCCTGCTCGACGTGATGCTGCCCGGCCTGACCGGGTTTGAGGTTTGCCAAATTCTGCGCCAGCGCCGGGTCGATAGCCCTATTTTGATGCTAACAGCCCGTGATGACATTGATGATCGGGTCCAAGGCTTGGACTCCGGCGCGGACGATTACCTAACGAAGCCGTTCGCTTTTAAAGAGTTGCTGGCCCGTATTCGCGCTCTAACCCGCCGGACTGCCTCAAATCCCACCTCGGATGTGGTCCTCGAATTTGCTGACTTGCAGCTCGACACCGTCACCCACAAAGCCAAACGCGGCCACCGCGACATAGACCTCACCCCCAAAGAGTATGCGCTGTTGGAATTCTTCCTACGCCACCCCCGCCGCCCGCTCAGCCGAACGCTGGTGCGAGAGAGTATTTGGGGCTACGACTATTTTGGCGCTTCTAACGTGGTCGATGTGTACGTACGCCATCTCCGCCAAAAATTAGAGAGTGGCGGCGAACCCGCCCTGATCCACACCGTGCGCGGCGTCGGCTATCAGTTGGATGACCCCGAATGAACATTCGGCTGCGTTTGACCCTATGGTACACCGCTATTCTATCGGCCATTTTGGTTATCTTTGGCATTATCGTGTATTTTGGTCTCAGCCGCAGTTTGTTAGCTACCCTTGATAACCATCTCCAGCGCGAAGCCAACCAAATTATTACCCAACTTAAATTTGAAAAGGATGGCGACCACGGCGACCATACCGAAGATCATGATAATGAAGCGGCCGAGTATGTGGGTACCTTCAAGGCCGAACTGGAGTACACGCCGGAGCCGGGCGTCTTCTGGCGGGTATTGGCTCCCAACGGGCGGCCTCTGGTCGATCCCGGCCATTTTAGCGGCTCACCCATCGACCAAAACCCGCTCGACCTTACCCGGCCGTATTTTGCCTATGGCCTGCTGGCGGACAATACCCCGGTTCGGTTCTTGACGCTGCCTTTTGCCATCCGGCAGCAGCAGGCCGGTGCGGTGCAGGTGGCCGAAAGTCACGCCGAACTTCAAGATATTCAACGGCGGTTGATTATCCTATTGGGTTTGAGTATCCCGCTGATTATCTTAGGGGCCAGCGCCGGCGGCTGGTTTTTGGCTAACAGCGCCCTCGCACCCATCGATGGCATCACCCGTGCGGCGAACCAGATTAGCGCCCAAGACCTCAGCCAAAGGCTTAACCTCAAACTGCCTAACGATGAAGTAGGTCGATTGGCGGCTACATTCGATAAAATGCTCGATCGTCTGGAAGCCGGTTTCGAGCAGCAAAAACGGTTTATTGGCGATGCCTCGCACGAGATGCGCACCCCGCTGACCATCCTGAAAGGCGACGTGGAGGTTGCCCTCAATCGCCCCCGCAGCGCCGCCGAATATCGGGAAACTTTAGAAATGGTCAATCAAACCACCAACCGCTTGACGGGTTTGGTGGAAGAACTGTTGCTGCTAGCCCGGGCCGATAACAAACAATACCCACTTCGGCTCGAAGAAATTGATCTGAGCGAACTCCTGGCCGGCGAGATCCGCCGCCTTGCCCCGCGCGCTCGTGAAAAAAACATCCCTCTTGATCTTAAGGCTCCGCCAACCCTATTTATGACCGCCGATCCCGACAAATTGGCTCGCCTCTTTACCAATCTCATCGACAACGCCATCAAATATGGGGAGCCGGGCGATGCGGTCAAGGTGGTGGTTACCCCTCGCCCGCACCAGGTTCAAGTCGATGTAACCGATACCGGCCCCGGCATCCCGCCCGAGCACCTGCCTCATCTCTTCGACCGGTTTTATCGGGTCGATAAAGCCCGCACCCGTAAACTCTCCGCCTCGTCCGAAGTTGGTGGGGCCGGCTTGGGCTTGTCGATTGCCCAGTGGCTGGCTCAGGCCCACCACGGCGCCATCCACGTCGCCAGTGAAGTGGGCCGCGGTACGACCTTTACCGTGCGGTTGCCCCTTCAGCCGCCGTTTGACTGACAGCCCCTTTACAACTGATTGTAAGCGTTCAGCTATCAGCCTTCAGAAATTAGCTTTGTAACAAAAGATAACTTTGGGCAATCATAATCGGCTTTGTCGCCCAAAAATTGGCTAAAATAACCAAAGCTGATAGCTGACAGCTAAGGGCTGAACGCTTATTAAGCCCTATGATTATGAAAAAAATATCATAAAACCTTCACTGCTTTTTCATGCCCCCTCTCTAAACTAATACTGAAAATAACGCTAACGTTTTGTAGCCCGAAATTACCGGCCGCCGGCAGTCAACCGGCGACCCATTTTCCCAGGAGATACCCTATGAAACTTTTAGGCCCGCTTTTAGCCGGCGCATTAACCTTGCTCATTATAATTGTGATTGGCGCGTTTGTTTTTTTGCCCGTAGACACCGATGCCGAGTCGTCTGAGGCGGTTGCCGTCGGCACGCCGCCCTTAGCCTTACCGGCTGTACCCGCTGCCCCGCCAATTGAGGCCGAGTTGGCCCGGCGAGAAGAAACCTACCAGGCGCAGATGTCGCAGCTTGATCAAACTTTGCAGGATCGCCATGCCACTTACCAGAGCCAAATCCAACAGATTGGTGAGCAACTGGCCGTTGCCCAAAACCAACTCAACCAGTTGCAGGCTCAGGCCGAGACGCTCACTCAACAAGCGGCCCAGTTAGAGGCGACTCGCGCCGAGCGCATTAGCCTGTACCAGACTCAACTAGAGCAGACCAGCCAGCAATACCAGGCCCGATATGCCGAAATTCAACAAGCCATCAGCCAGGCTCAAGCCCGGCTGGCCGAAGCCAACGCCCAACTCGGCCGCTAACCTAAACAGGAGCTAATTATGAAACGAAATATTGCCTTATTTCTGGCAGCCGTTTTAACCACAATTCTGGGTATCATCATTTTTGTCGCCGCCATTGCCGCCGTAACCCAGCCGGCCGAAGCTGACCAGCCCAACTCGGTTGAGGTCAAAGATCAGCAAATTGTCACCAAACCGACTCCGGATGTGAGCCGGCAGTTAGAAGCCGCCTTCCAAGCTCGTCAGGCAACCCTGCAAGCTCAAATCGATCAGCGGCAGGCCGCCATCGAGGAACTGGACCAAACGTCTCAGGCAAAAATTGCTGAGTTACAAGATCAATTGGCCGATTTGCAAGCCCAGATCGAGCAAACCACGGCCCGGATTCAAGCTCTGCAAGAGCACGGCAATAGCCTTCAGCAAGCCATGCAAACCGACTCTGCTACTTATGAAAACCAGTTGGCCACAATGCAGGAAACCGAAGGGCAGCTTCGCGCTCAGTTAGATGAGGTGACTAACCAATTGAATATGGCCTACAACGATATCGCCCAGCAGCAGGCTCAGGCCGCGGCTGTGGGGGGCGGTGGCAGCTATCAGAATAATGACCACGAAGAACACGACAATCATGACAACGATCACGAAGAGCACGATGATGACCACGGCGAACATGAAGACGATGACTAACACCCCCACCCGCCAATCGACCTGGCGCTGGACCCGGCACGATTTCAGGGCGATGAATACGGACGTGACCGTCGAATTGCTGTCAGATCGGACCAACAGCCAGGACCTGGTGCTCGATGTTGAGCGGCTGTTTGCCAGCGTCGAACGGCGGTTGTCTCGCTTCAATCCGGCCAGCGAACTGTCTCAACTCAACGCCGCGCCGCAAGCCGCTTTTGTCGCCAGCCCGCTCCTAATCGATGCGGTTGAGGCGGCGCTGTGGGCGGCGAGCGCCACGGCCGGCCTGTACGACCCAACGCTGCTAGACGCCTTGGAAAGCGCTGGCTACGACCGCAGCTTTGAGCGGATTGAATTTCCGGAGCCGCTGTCTCAAAGTTCCCCCGTTTTCGCGGCCAATCGGGCGTCATCCGCCGCTCACTACCGGCCGTTTACCTTCCGCTCAATCCAGGTCAACCGCGCCCGGCGGCAAATTATCCGGCCGGCCGGTCTGCGGCTGGATTTAGGCGGGATGGGCAAAGGCTGGACGGTTGATCGGGCGGCCGATGCGCTGCAAGGGCTTGGTCCTTTTCTGGTCAACGCCGGCGGCGATCTGTTTGCCTACCACTCGCCGCCGGGCAAAAACGGCTGGCTCATTGAAATTAGTCATCCTCTAAACCCGGAAGAAACCGTGGCCCAGATCGAACTGCATCACCGAGCGCTGGCCACCTCGACCATCGCCCGGCGGCGGTGGCGGCACAACGGCCAGCTCAAGCACCACCTGATCGATCCGCGCACCGGCTGCCCGGCTCAAACCGACGCTATCTCAGTGTCGGTCACAGCCCCCCGGACGGTTATCGCCGAAGTATATGCCAAAATCGCCCTTATTCTGGGCGTTGAACGCGGGCTGGCCTTTTTACAGGATTTGCCCGATGTTGAGGGGTTAATCGTTGCCGCCGATACCTCTGTTCATCAAACTAAAGATTTCAATCTGATTTAAGTAATTTTCATAACTAACTTGTGAGTTTGAGACCAGGATGAATAGACAGGATTTACAGGATTTCCAAGATTAAAATAAGGAAAAATCATATTAATCCTGTTAATTCTGTCTAAATTAATGTAACAACTTAGAGTTGAAAACTACTTAAGGACCAGTTACCCATCCTTATCTCTAACTTAGAATTCGGAGTACCCCATGACAACGATGATTTCTTACCCAAAACGCAAGAAGTTAACCTCTAACGCCCGGCTGGCCCTGAGCGCCCTGAGTTTGGCCGGGTTTTTAGGCGGCTGGAATGTGATTGGCCGGCTGGAACATCAAACCGCACAGGCTGAAGCATTACCCACGCCAACTCCCTCGCCCACGCCGACGGCCTCACCAACCCGCTGGCCCACCATCATCCCGTTGAGTGACGCGCCGCCCATTCCCACGCTGCGACCGACGCTGACCACGGCGAACACGTCCCTGCCGGACGCCTCACTATCCGACTTAAACGTCGTTTTGCCCGATATCGACCTGGCCCCCTTGCCAACCCTGGCGCCGCTGCCGACGTTGGCTCCTTTACCCGAAATGCCAGCGCCGCCGCCCCCCCCGCCGCCCCCCCCGGCTTCGTCGTCCTCTAGACACCGCAGCGGCGGCTCTTAAACCCATCAAGGAGAAATTTCATCATGACAGCGCTTTCAAAATTTTCAAATCAAACGCCCGGAAAACTCATGCAGAACGTCATGTTCGTTGCCTTGGGGGTGATCACCGGCGGTATTGTTGGCCTGGGCGCCTTGTGGCTGTGGTTAGATTTTCAAGCCGGACCGGCCCAAAGCTATTTAGGGGCGGTCAGTGCGCAGTTATGGCAGATGGTTCCCGCCAGTTGGCAGTTGCTGGCGCTCGATCAGGCGCAGTTGATGGGCCTGCCGCTCACCGGCGAGACCCCGGCCTATTGGTATATGGCTCGCATCGGCGGGATCATCGCTTATCTGTTGCTCTGGCTGTCGGTGGTGTGGGGCTTGCTGATAAGTACCAAAATCTCAAAAACGATGGCCCCGCAGTTGGTCTATGGCTTGCACGAGTTTTTGGCCCTGTTAGCGCTCGGCTTTATGGGGTTGCACAGCTTGGTCTTGCTAGGGGACAGCTATTTCGATTTCACTATCTTTAATCTGGCCATCCCCTTTACCGCGCCCTATGAGCCTCTGTGGACGGGCATCGGCACGATTACGTTTTACTTGAGCCTGGTGCTGACGGCCAGTTTTTACGTCCGCAAACAGATCGGTCAAAAGGTTTGGCGTATCTTGCACTACCTGACCTTCCTGGCGTATGCCCTGGCCTTGGGGCATGCGGTGATGGCCGGCTCAGACAGCGACACCTCACTTATGACCTTTATCTATTTACTAACCGGTTTGAGCGTCCTATTTTTAACCTACTACCGCTTGTTTACGCTCAAGTTAAAATCAAAGCGAAAGGAGGCTAGCCAGCCTATAAGAAGTTAAAGGGGAATTATCCAGGGGATCGACGCTTTTACTCACCGTCATTAAAAGCCCGTCACCTGGTTTAATTGGGATGATTTTCACTAACCTTCACAACTTCTTCACAATGCTGGTTTATGATCAAATCATAAAGATCAAGTTGTTATGATCTGACCTGAATGAACAATAATCACCTTGTGAAGGAGATAAATCGTGAAAAACAAAAGTTTAGTGATCATCATCATAGGCTTAGCAGTCGTGGCTCTGACTGTTGTTCTCTTAACCCCCGTAGCGCTGGCTTATGGTTCGCAAAATGGATACGGTCTTGGATTTAATCAACTCATTGGTGCATCCGGCTCAAGAATGGGCCAGGGCCAAGGGATGATGCAAGATGGCGCAATGATGCGCGGCGGTCGGGGCCAGGGTCAAGGCCAGGGTCAAGGCCAGGGCATGATGCAAGATGGCGCGATGATGCGCGGCGGCGGTCAAGGCCAAGGGATGATGCAAGATGGCGCAATGATGCACGGCGGCCGGGGCCAGGGTCAAGGCCAGGGCATGATGCAAGATGGCGCGATGATGCACGGCGGCGGTCAAGGCCAGGGTATGGGTAATAACGGGGCCGGGCTGGGATTAGGTGCGCCCGAAGCATCGATGATGACGGTGGTGGCCGAACAGCTAGGTCTCGAGCAAGCCGACCTGGTTGCCGAACTGCAATCCGGCCAAACGATGGCCGAAGTCATTACCGCGCACGGTGTTGAACTGAATACGGTAGTCGATGCCTTTTTAGCCCCTCGGGCCGACCAATTGGCCGAAAAAGTGGCTAATGAAGACATCACTCAAGCCCAAGCCGACTCCTATCTGGCAATGATGAAGGCCAAAGTAACCGAGCAGTTGAACAGCCCGTGGAGCGCCGGTCAGGGTCACGGGCCGGGTAACGGCAGTGGCACTTGCGACCACGCCGGTCAAGGTCAAGGCGGCAACTTCGTTGACGAAGATAGCGACGGCGTCTGTGACCACGCCGGAACCGGCAGCGGGCAGCAAATGGGCGGAGGTCGATGGCAGTAGGGTGACCTTAGCTAAAATTGGCCGGCGGCAAGACAGTCTTCATCAGGCAGCGATCTGCTAAAAACAATCAAATAATTCAAAAACTTTGGGCCGGCAAGCGTCGGCCCAAAATTTGCTGTGTCTGGGGCAGTAAAAAAACATCCCGATCTATTTTCTGGACCTAACTATTTAACAACTTTTGCTACACGATTCAATATTGGAGAAAATCTGAAATGTTTACAAAAAAGAGGGTCTTTAAAGGGTTAACTTGGGTACTGGGTATTGGCATCGTCGCCCTGGTCGTTATTCAATTGATCCCGATCGATCGATCCAACCCACCGGTCGTGCGCGAACCTAACTGGGACTCACCCGCCACGCGAGCTTACGCGGAACGGGCCTGCTTTGACTGCCATAGTAATGAGACCAAATGGCCCTGGTACAGCTATGTTGCGCCTATCTCTTGGTCGGTCGCCGACCATGTGCATGAAGGCCGCGCCAAGTTTAACATGTCTGAATGGCCTTCCGGCGAAGGCGACGAGGCAGCCAAAACCGTACAGAAAGGCGAAATGCCGCTGTGGGAATATACCTTAATTCATTCCGAAGCCAGATTGTCGGAGACCGAACGCCAAGCGTTTGTGGCCGGGTTGCAGAAAACGTTTGGTTCGGAGGAAGGGGAAGAGGCCGAAAATCGCAGCGGTCGGACGAGCGCCGAGGCCGACGACGAGGCAGGTGAGTCGGATAATTAACGCGATTCTATAGTGTTTTTAGGAAGAGGTGACAGTCACTTTTTGTGACTGTCACCTGGCTCTATCGATAAAGTTTGTTTGCTTTTAGGAGTTACGCACTTGACATCCCATAATGTCATTTCGGAGCCGAAGGCGGAGAAATCCCTATAGAGTCGGCTTGAAAACATCGTTCTCAGGGATTTCTCGTCGTTCCTCCTCGAAATGACATGTCAACTGCGTAAGTTCTATGCTTTATAAGAGGTGTGTGATGGCCAACAAAATCAAAGCCAATTTCTGGCTCGATATAGTGATCTTAACCTTATTTGCCACAACGGCCATAACCGGGTTACTCTTATGGCTGGTCGTACCCGGCGGGCGAGACAACCAAGGTCTGACCTTTTTAACGCTGACCCATCACGATTGGAATGAAATCCACGTTTGGGCCGGCATCGGCATGCTCGTCGGCTCGGTGGTTCATTTGGTCTGGCATTGGCAGTGGATTTCTTGCCTGGCCGGCCGTATATTCGGTAAGGTGGCTCAGCAAGCCCGGCTCAATTTCTGGCTCGATGTGCTGCTGTTGACCTTTTTCCTACTGGTTAATGGGTCCGGGTTACTGGGTTGGTTCGTTTTACCGAGCGGTGGATTTCAAGGAGGGCGCAACCCCTTCTATAATATGACTTTCCTGGCGTTAACGCGCCAAGACTGGCGCGATTTGCATCTGTGGACGGGGGTGACGCTCATCATCATTTTGGGAATTCATTTGGCGTTGCATTGGGGCTGGATCACTTGTGTCATCCGGCGTTACACTAAGGCAGCATTATGCCGGCCAAAGGCATATGCTGCATAAGGAAGTAGATCAAAATTCTTATGGCTGTAAAAAAATCAAACAGTAAATTTGTTACTACCGAACGACTGATCTTCATTAGTCTCCTGGTGGTTGGCCTGCTGCTCATTGGCTTCTTTGGCCTACGAGCCGTGGGGTCATACATTCGCATTCAGCAGACCGGCCTCGAACCGGGCGTAACCGATGTCGAGGCCATCAGGGGCTGGATGACCATCCCCTATATTGCCCAAGCCTATCAGGTGCCGGAGTCGTTCATCTTCGAGCAGCTCAATATCCCCGCCGAGGGTAATCGCAAAAAAAGCTTGCGAGATCTCAACCGCGAACAGACCGCGGGCAACCCAGGCGCGTTGACCGAGGCGGTCAAAACGGCTATTCGCCGCTATCAAGCTGAGCACTCAGCCACGCCGGGAGGTGATCCATGACCGACATCAATGTCACCGATTTCCTCCTCACGGCCATTATCAACTACGGCGCTCTGGCTTTTGGCGTGGCTTTGGTTCTGGGGGCGTTGGGAGTACCCGTACCCGGTACGCTGGCCGTCATCGCCGTCGGGGGCTTTGTGCGGCAGGGGGTCATCGATTGGCCCAGCGCCGCTACATTTGGTTTGACCGGAGCCGTGTTAGGCGACAGCCTGAGCTACGGCCTGGGTCGGTTTGCCGGGGATTGGGTCGAACGCCGATTGGGACAGTCGTCCGTCTGGCAGAACGCCCAAACGACCTTTAACCGGCGCGGCGGGGCCGCCATTTATTTAACCCGCTGGTTGTTAACCCCCATTGCGCTGCCGATCAATCTCATTGCCGGCGGCAGCCGCTACCCGTTTTGGCGCTTTTTGATTTATGATCTGAGCGGCGAAGCGACCTGGATTGTTCTCTTTGGCGGATTGGGGTATGCTTTTGGTAGCCAATGGGAATTGATCAACCAATTTATCAGCGATTTCAGTGGTCTGTTAGTCGGCATTGTAATTTTTGCCGGCGGCATCTACGGTCTGTTTCGCTACCGGCGGCATAAAGCGGCATCAGCCCGCCGGGAGGCGGTAGCGCCTCGAGGTTAATATGGCTCGCATTCTGGTTGTGGATGACGATCAAAAAATCGTGCGGTTGGTTCGGTCCTATCTGGAACAGGCCGGCTACCAGGTCCTAACCGCCTTCGATGGGGAAACCGCGCTGCATACCCTGCGCCGGGAGAAGCCCGATCTGGTGGTGCTCGATCTGATGCTGCCCGACCGCGACGGCTGGGACATTACCCGCATTATTCGGGCCGATGCGACGCTGGCTCCCACGCCGGTCATTATGTTGACCGCCCGCGTGGAGGATGCCGATAAGCTGACCGGCTTGGAGTTAGGCGCCGACGACTACATCACCAAACCGTTCAACCCCCGCGAGGTGGTGGCCCGGGTAAAAGCGGTTTTGCGCCGGACCACCACCGGGGGCGCCCCGCCCCAACTGCTTCAGTTCGACTCGTTGCGCATTGATCTGGACCGCCACGAAATTCTGCTCGACGGGCAGCCGCTTGAGTTGACGCCGACCGAGTTTGATCTGCTCAAAATCCTGGTTGAACACCCCGGTCAGGTCTTTACTCGCCTCAAGCTCATCGAAAACGCGCTGGGCTACGGCTACGAAGGCATGGAGCGCACCATCGACGCCCACATCAAAAACCTCCGCAAAAAATTGCAGGTCAGCCCCGACAGCCCAATCTATATCGAAACGGTCTACGGCGTCGGCTACCGGCTGCGAGGTGAGGGGTGAACAAACTGTGGGTGCGGCTGTCGCTGGCCTTTGGGTTGGTCATCGGGGTGGCCGTTATCGCCGCCGGCCTACTGGCTAATTATCAGGTCACCACCCAGTTTCGCCAATTTATGACGAACAGCCAGGCCGGTCTGGCCATCGAGCCGGATTTAACGGCCTACTACACCACGCACGGCACGTGGGACGGCGTGGAGGCCGTTTTTGAGACCCAGCACGAGCGCGGCCAGGGTGGGGGCGGGATGGGACACGGGCAGGGGATGGGGATGCAGTTTGGCCGGCCCATGTTTGTGTTAGCCGACAGCGCCGGCCAGGTGATTTACAGCGACTCGACGCGAGAGGTCTCGAATCAACTGAGCCAAAGCCAAATTAGTAATGCCATTCTGTTGGGCAATCAAACGCAGCCGGTGGGTTACTTGTTGGTTGATGCGCCGGCGGGCGCGGCGGCCCAACTGACCGGCCCGGCCCGCAGTTTTGTCACCCAAACCAACCGGGCCTTATGGGTGGCCGGGTTGATGGCCGGTGGTCTGGCGGTGCTAGTTAGCATCGTCATTGCCAGAGAGTTGGCCGTGCCGCTGCGACGAATGGCTGCCGCCGCCGGGCAGATCGCGCAAGGGCAGCTTGAGCAGCGCGTGCCGGTCAAAGGGGCCGATGAATTGGCCCACTTGGCGACGGCTTTTAACCAGATGGCCGCCGACCTACAGCAAGCCGAGCAACTGCGCCGTAACCTCATCGCCGACGTGGCCCACGAACTACGCACCCCGGTGAGCGTCATTCAGGGCAACTTACAAGCCATTCTGGATGATGTTTACCCACTGGAAAAGGCGGAAATTGCCTCCATTTATGACGAGACGCTCACCCTCAGCCGCCTCATCGCCGACCTGCGCGACCTGGCTCAGGCTGAGGCCGGCCAGCTTGATCTTAATCGCCAACCGGTCGATTTAGCGCCTCTGGTTGAAACCGTAGTCGATCTGTTTGGTGGGTTGGCTCGTGAAAAGGGGGTGACGTTAGATGTTGAGCTGGCGCAGCATTTACCGCCGGTCTCCGCCGACAGCGACCGAGTTCGCCAAATTTTGCACAATTTACTGGCCAACGCCATTCGCCACACGCCGGCCGCGGGGCAGGTGAAGGTCGTCGCTGAGGTGGTATCAACGCCTGATCGGGTTGTGAAAATTTCGGTGACGGATACCGGCCCGGGTATCGCGCCTGAAGACTTACCGCATGTGTTTGATCGGTTCTGGCGAGCTGACAAATCGCGTTCGCGCCAGCAAGGCGGCTCCGGTTTGGGGTTAGCCATCGCTAAGCAGTTGGTGGAGGCGCAGGGCGGCGCAATCGGGGTGGAGAGTCAAGTAGGGCGGGGCAGTTGCTTTTGGTTTGGGCTACCGGGTCTTCTCCCATAGTCAATAAAGCCTGGAGCATCAAAGCTCTGCTTTGACCAGATTTGACAACGTTTGCTTTGTCGCTCCCATAAGTTTCACGGTGTTGTTAGTTAGTTTTTTGAGGTAAGACGACAATGGTAAACCAATAATTGCCCATTTCTTGGATAACTCGGACAAATTGGGTAAAGTCTACCGGTTTGACAATGTAGGAACTACAGCGAAGTTTGTACATTTTTAAGATGCCCTGCTCCTCGATCGAAGAGGTTAGTATGACGATGGGTAAATGATTTAAACTGTCGTCAGCCCCAATCTGTTCAAGCACTTCCCGGCCGTCCATCACCGGCATATTCAAATCGAGCAAGATCAGGTCAGGCGTTGGAGCGTTGGCATAGCGGCCTTGTTTGCGCAGAAAAGCCAGACATTCCTGCCCATTAGGCACGTGGTGCAGACTAACCCTAAGTTTGGCTAATTTGAAGCCTTCCTGGGTCAAGATAACATCATCCTCATTATCTTCGACCAATAGAATCTCAGCAGGTTTGGCATTGATCGGCCACTCGGTCATGAATAGGTCTCCTTTCATTTCATTTAAGGTAGCTGAGAAAGCGTAAAATAAAATGTGCTGCCGCGACCTGGCTCAGACTCCACCCAGATTTTGCCCCCGTGGCGCTGGACCACGCGGCGACAAACCGCTAAACCAATACCCGATCCGGGATATTCCTGTTGGGAATGAAGCCGACGAAAGACTTCAAAAATACGGTGGTGATGCTCCAACTCAATGCCGATGCCGTTGTCGCGGACAGCGATAAGCCAGTTTTTATCTTCTTTTTTGGCTGAGACATGAATTTGGGGCGGAAGATTACCGTGATATTTTAAACCGTTCCCAATAAGATTTTGTAATACTTGGGTCAACTGCGAGCGATCCCCCATGACGGTGGGTAGATTGTCCCGGGTGATGCGGGCGCGGGTCTCTTGGATAGTCGGAGCCAGCATGGTGGTGAGTTCATCAAAGATTTCATTAAGCGGGACGGGCTCAAAGGGGTGGGTCTGAGCATCGACCCGGGAGTAGGCTAAGATATCATGGATAACCATTTCCAACTGCCTGGTGCTGTTAATGGCTCGACGGATCCAGTCATCAGCTTGCTCATCGAACTGGCCTTGGTAGTGGTGTTGGAGTAACTGCATGAAGCCGTTAATTGTGCGCAGCGGCGCTTGCAGATCATGGGCCGCAATATAGGCAAACTGTTGTAATTCCAGATTGCTCTGTTCCAGAGCTTCGGTCTGCTGTTCGAGCTGGGCATTATACCGTTTAATTTGGATGGCAACCTGCTGTTTCTCCGAAACGTCCCGGATGATGGTCGTGGTCAGGCGCCCTTCGGCCGTTTCAAGTGGGCTTAAGCTGACTTCCACCGGAAATTCCCCTCCATCCTGGCGTAGACCAAACAGTTCAAGGGTAGCGCCCATCGGTCTGACTCGAGGCTCAGTCGAATAGTGCTGCCGATATTGGATATGTTGGGGCTGAAAGCGGGGGGGGATCAACTGCTCAACGAATTGGCCGATCAAGTCAGCTCGTTTATATCCAAATAGGATTTCCGTTTGGGCGTTAACCAAAACTATCCGGCCTGTTTCATCGACAATAACAATAGCATCGGGGGCTGCTTCTAAGATGGTCCGAAACCTTTCTTCGGCCTGCTGTATTTGTAAGAACAGCCGGTGACTTTCTTCAGCCGCCTTCTCTCGCTCTTCGGCCCCATGATGAAGTATAAAACCTTGCCAGATAACCAGCGCCATAAAGATCAGGCTGGTTCCGCCCCAACTCAGGCCGAACAGTACGACCGGACTTAAGGACTCGGCTGCGCCGCCGTAAAAGATGATCCATCCAAAAATTAACGGAGCCACAATGGCGATTGGCAGCAGTATCCTGACCACCTGGCCTCCTGAGGACGGCGTCGTGAGTAGGTTCATAAACCCTTCGTTAGGACGTAACCCGATGACGCCGATTACCAGAGCCACAATACCCAGCGCGGTTAGCGGCGACATACCGGTGGACGGATTGCCGGGTACAGCATAGAAGGGATTGGTCAGGCTAGCATAGCCGAACAGCGCCAGCCAGGCGATACTCAATCCTACCAGGCTTAGGATCATGGTCAACCGCTGGTAGAGTTGAGCTGGTAAGGGCGACATAGCGATTGATAATCCCACCAAGATAGTACTCACGGCAGTATGGGGTGAAGGCCGACCGGGAAAAATACCCCCTTGTTGGCTGACCAATTGCGGATATAGTATAAATTCCAGATTGGGTCCAAGCCGGAAGATATATTGTAGGCCGGTCCACACACCGGCCAGGATCGCTGCCCCCGCTAGCCCCCAACAGACCCAAACCCAATGGGCTGCCGCCGGCGCTGTTACAACTTTATGGGAGATAATCAGCGCCAAACCTAGCGTTAACAGGATAAGCATGGTCAGGGGCGTTGTGGCGGGGGCGGTCGGAAGCAGGGTGCGCAAGATAGGGATATTGAATTGCCAGCCAACCCAAATGATCAAGCATAAAATAACAACGAACCAGCCACAAAAAGTGGTGACTTTAGCCATATATTTACCTCAGGAGTTGGGCCATGGCCGGATCAACTGCTGATATTGTAATTTCTTTTACATAAACTAAATGAAATCACCCAGTTAAAGACGGGCAGGCTAAGGTTGATTGGTTTATTAATGCCATATTTGAAAATGGAGTGATGAGGGAAGAGATGGTGTTAAATTCAGTATACCACAGGTGAGAAGAGGTTAAAAGGTTAGTAAAGACTCTTTTACCTTTTAAGGTCGCAACTGGGGTTATTTTTTATAGTATTTTCTTTACAAATTCTGTGGGCAATGGTATAGTACTCACCGACGCTATTCTTGATAAAGAATATAAAAACGCGATTGAGGTAACTGTACGTGCTAGGCAATCAGACAACGACCATTCCTGAAGACAAAGTCAGCGACACGATGCGAGACTATCTGGGCGAAATTTACCGGTTAGGGCAAGGCGAGGCTTGGGTCAGCACCACCGCATTGGCCGAAGTGTTGGGCGTTTCCGGCCCGGCTTCGGTGCGAATGGCCCGCCGGATGCACGAAATCGGCTTGATTGAGCACCAGCCCTACAAAGGCATTCAATTGACCCCCGGTGGGAAGACGATTGCTCTGCTGAATATTCGTCGCCACCGGCTGGTTGAGCGCTTTTTGGTTGAAGTACTGAAATTTGGTTGGGATGAGGTTCACGATAAGGCCGACAGCCTCCAAAAAGGAATCAACCAAACCCTGGAAGATCGCATCGATGCGTTAATGGGTCATCCAACTAGCTGCCCGCATGGCGATCCCATTCCCACGCGTGATGGCCTCATGCCCGAAATCGGCGACAAACCGCTGACCGTGGTTCCGCCCGGCAAACGCGGTAAAATCACCCGAGTCAAAACCCGCGAGCCGGAAAAACTGCGCTATCTGGCCGAAATTGGGATTATTCCCGGCGCCGAGTTTGAACTGGTCAACCGCGCGCCTTTCAACGGGCCGCTTCGCCTCAAATTGGGCCGCAATGAGCAGGTCATCGGCTCCGAATTGGCGGCGGCGCTGTGGGTGGTGAGTTAGAGCGTTGGTAATGTTCGTAGAGTTTATCGAGTTGAGGCGTTCTGAAATTTAATTTATTTTTTCTTAGCCTTCTTTTCTCAAATAGTTGAAAATTAAACAGCCCCGGCAACGACCGGGGCTGTTTTGACTTTAAAGGCGTCATTAGCCTGTAAATTACGCTTCGGCTGCAGCCTCAACTTCGTGGGGATGATTACGGAGAAATTCTTCAACCAAAAATAGGTTGTCGCCGGCCCGCTGCACCACATTCAACAAGTCAGACATACTTGAAACTTCTTCCAGTTGTTCGGTCACAAACCACTGAAGAGTCTGTCGCGTCAGATAATCTTTTTCAGCCTCGGCCAACGCCACCAGCGTGTTGATTTGGTCGGTCACTTTGAGTTCTTGGTTAAGCGCTAACTCAACGGCTTCTGCGGCGCTTTCAAAGTGATTTTTGACTTCCTTAGTCGCCGGTACAACCGGATGTCCACCGGCATCGGTGATGTATTGCAGCAGTTTCATGCCATGTTCATATTCTTCCTGGGCCTGCAGATGGAAGAAATGGGATAGTCCAGGCAGCGTCTCCATATCAAAATAGAGCGCAATCGCAATATACTGGTTTTGGGCGGTGAACTCCTCAACTACCTGAGCGTTCAGCGCATCGACCACTTTCTTATTAATGAGGGTTGTCATGGGGCAAATTCCTTTCTCTTTAGAACAGGGCTAGATAGGTGAGCTTAATTCATGGCGTTGCAGTGTAACATAGTCTAACCTATTTGTAAATTGAAGGTTTGCCTTCAACTTTTAGTCGATGATTGAAGGCTGATGGCTGAACATCTCCAAAAATGATCCGGCCAAGCCCCATTTTATACCATCAGGAACCAAAATTTAGGTGATCTGTTTTCCCTCAACGTGAATATGTCTTACAAAATAAAAATATGAAGCGAAAAATTTGAACATTTAAAGAAATTGTGGAAACAATTGAGGCAGAGTTTGAACATTTAAAGAAATTGTGGAAACAATTGAGGCAGAGTTTGAACACTTAACCCAGAGTTTGAACATTTAGCGCAGAGTTTGAACACTTAAAAAAATTGTGGAAACAATTGAGGCAAAGTTTGAACACTTAACCCAGAGTTTGAACATTTAGCGCAGAATTGGAATACTTAAAAGTATTGTGGAAACAATTGAGCCAGAATTGGAATACTTAGCGTAGAATTTGAACATTTAAATCCTGGCGCGTATTTTTCTTTTCCGCCAAGTGATTCAGTCGTTCAAAGGGGACATGAGGCGATCAAAATTCATATCACTCGGCCAACCTCAGAGAATTTTCTGACTATTCGGCGTTTTAAGACGGCCCAGCCAAAAAAACTTGATCCAGAAGGCTGACCTCTATCCTCACTTTGGTTGGCTGCGGTCTATACTTGCTATTTGTTGATTTAATTATATCATAAGGTTCCAGACGCCTAATTCAGGCCACTCTAAAATATCGCTCAAAACAGAAAGTGAAATTTATCTAATGAACCGGTCACAAGCAACCATCATTGCGCTGCTTATCGGGCTTGTGGCGCTTACCTTTATTGGATTACTCTTCTTTTTACTATTCCCGGTGGAACGAGTTTTTATATCACCCGTCACCGCCACCTATACCCCATCGCCAACGGTTACACCCACAGCCACCTTTCCCAATTTTATGCCGACTCCCAGTTTTACGACGCCCACCCCCGCCGAGCCGACCCCAACCGGCACTCGGCTGCCGACAGCTACGCTGGCGCCCACCAGTACGCCGCCGCCCACAGTCGCCCTAAGTTTTCCCCAGCCCATTGTCCGGCCGACGGCCACGCCGCTGCCTCCGCCGCCGGTGGCGCCGCCTGTCGCCAGCGCCACTGTTCATCCCACACCCACCATCGGTTCTCGCCAATACACGGTTTCTTTTGAAGCCGATAACTCGACCATCGACGACGGAGACTGCACGACGCTCCGGTGGAACGTTCAGGGGGCGTTCATTGTTAAATTAGAAGGTGAGGTGGTGAACCCATCGGGCCAAAAAAAGGTTTGCCCCGGTCGCGATACATCGTATGTTTTAACCACCCAGCTTCAGGATAGCCCCCAAATCGATCGCCACGTGGTTTCGATTTCGGTCAATTAATGGCTCCTGAGCCGCTGTGAGCGTGATCGAGCAGAATATAACTTGACGAGAATGAAGCGATATGCTATAGTTTATAGCTGCTTTCATAAAGAATCTTAATAGCAAAAGGGTAACAAATTCAACGAATTGGCCACATTTTTTGCACATATTAATTGGATAGAGGGGGGAGTGAGTCATAACTACCAAGGATGAGCGCAACATCAATGAGCAAATAACCGCATCCGAAGTACGTCTGATCGACGTGGGCGGTGAGCAGTTAGGGGTTATGTCTATCAAGGAAGCGCTCAGAATTGCTCAAGAGCGCGATACGGACTTGGTTGAAGTGGCCCCTGGTGCTAATCCGCCCGTTTGCCGGCTAATGGATTACGGCAAATTTCTGTATGAGGCCCAAAAACGGGAGCGAGATGCTCGCAAGAGTCAAACCAAGGTAGAAGTTAAAGAAATTCGCTTGCGGCCGAAAACCGGTGAACATGATATCAGTTATAAACTGAAGCAAGCGAGAACTTTCTTGGGTCGTGGAGCTAAAGTCAAGGTTCGTCTCCGTTTTAGAGGTCGAGAGGTGACTCACCCGGAAGTTGCTCTGGATTTAATGACCCACATTGCCAAAGAACTGGAAGACATCGCTATTATCGAACAGCGTCCTTCAAAAGAAGGAATGACCATGCTGATGGTCCTGGCTCCAAACAAGTAAACCAACCTACGAATTAAGAATCGTAGCCCATTTCAACCATCGGAATTAAAGGATAACCTTATCATGCCAAAGATAAAAACGCACAAATCAACGGCGAAACGGTTTAAATACACCGGTTCCGGCAAGCTCATGCGGACCAAAATTGGTAAAAGCCACCTGCGCCGTAAGAAAAGCAAGCGGGTTAAACATCTGTTTGACGAAATGATCGAAGTCACCACATCCGGCGAAAAGAAGCGGGTGCAGAAGCTGATCCCGTACGCGAAAAAAGGAAAGTAGAGGTATATTGTGAGAGTTAAAGGCGGGCCACAAACCCAGCGCCGGCACAAAAAAGTGCTGGCGATAACCAAAGGACAGCGCGGCAGCAAGCATAAGCTCTTTAAACGCGCTAACGAAGCCATGATGAAGTCGCTTGAGTATGCCTACCGGGATCGGCGGGTACGCAAGCGTGAATTTCGTAAATTATGGATTGCCCGAATCAATGCCGCTACCCGGCAAAATGATATGAGTTACAGTACCTTCATAAATGGCCTGAAAAAGGCCGGGATCGACCTTGATCGTAAAGTTCTGGCCGATATTGCCATTAATGATGCTACCGGATTTACTAAATTAGTGGAAAGTGCTAGAGCGGCGCTTTAGTTACTTTAACTGTAACTAAGCTCAAATAAAACGGACATTACGTCCGTTTTTTTTGTTCAGATGACTGGCCCTTGGCCAAGGGCCAGTCATCTGGTCTGCCTCTGTTTTTATGACGACATAGTGGGAACAGCAATAGGCGCATAGGCGTTGTCGGTGTAATGCACTTGGGGATCCCAAACTTGAAAACCCTCACAACCTGCGTCGAAAGCGGCTTTGATTTGGGCTTGAATTTCCGTTCGGCCATAGGTGCGCCGGTCGAAGCGGTAATCCTGAAAATCCTGAAGCCAGGGTCGCACCAGGCAGCCGGACGGTTTAATCCGACTTATCGCCCGTCGCGCGCTTTCGTACACCACTTCGTAAGGATGGGCCACAGCCACTTTGTAGCCGGGAATCCCGCTGCCGAAGGTTGAAGGGTAAAGCATCGGACACAACACATCCAGATAGGGGGCCATACGCTCAATATTTTGCCCGATTAGCGAGTCGTCGCTGCGCCAGCAGGTGTACCCAAAGGCGCTGGCCGATATTTTAATCCCTAAGGGTTTTAGCTGGCCGTGAGCAACGCTGAGAAAGCCGGTAATGGCCGCTACTCGGGTTTCTTTGGTGATTTCTTGAGAAAAGTACGGCGTTCCGGCCGGACTGACGGTGGGGAAACGTAAGAAATCGAACTGAATTTCATCGAATCCCAACCGGATGGCTTCGGCGGCAATTTCAATATTATAGTTCCATACTTCACTGAGAAACGGATCGCTCCACGCCATCGCGTCAGGGTCTTGCCAGACGGCGCCTGACTGGGTTCTGACGGCCAATTCAGGATCGCTTTTCCCCAGTAAATTATCCTTAAAGACCACAATGCGAGCAATGGTGTAAATTCCCCGCTCTTTCAATTGGGCCATGAGGTCCGAAAAATCTTGAGCTGTGGGCCGATTGGCGCCAATTTCTCTGGCGCGAGCCATTTGTGTAGGATAACTTAGCCAGCCGTAATCGCTTTTGGCATCAATGACTACCGCGTTTAATTCAGTCGTGTCGAGTAGCTCAAAAATGCGCTGCCGAAACTCGGGGTGGCCGATGGCAAAATAGCTAGCATACAACGCTCTCACGGCTCCGGCCGGCCCCAGCGGTGGGAAATTGGGATCGATGCCTGCAACGGGGGTTGGTCTTGGCTGCGACTCAATCGGCGGCGCAGGGCGAGCCGGGGCGGCTAATACGTCCGGAATAATGAGCTTTTGACCAATATGAATCCGGTTGGGATCATCAAGCCGGTTGACCTCGATCAGTTGGAGAAGGGTAATGCCGTACCGTTTAGCGATCGCACCGAGGGTATCACCGCCGGCTACGGTGTAGACAAACTGTTCGCCCACATCCGGGAGCGGGCGATGGGTTGGTTCAGGAACTGGCTCGGTTTTGGGTAGATGATAACCGGGAATGACCAATTTTTGACCGGGATAGATGTTAGAGTCCCCCAGTTGATTGGCTTCGATCAAATCTTTGACCGTCGTCCCATATTTGCGGGCAATGGCATTGAGGGTATCGCCGCGCTGAACCTCGTAGCGAAAAACCATCTCTTCTTCCGCGACGGTGTCAGGCAGTGGCTCTTGAGTCGGCTCCGAGAGCGGCGCTTCTTCTTCCGGGACCGTTATCTCTTCAGGCTTTACATCCTCCAACCACTCCGGTAATTCCTCCAAGGGTTCTTCTTCTAAAGGCTCTTCTCCAAGCGGTTCTTCTTCAAATAGCTCTTCATCAGGAGCCTCTGCAACCGGTTCTTTGGAAATAGGCTGGGTAGGTTTGGTAGGTGGCTTAACTTTTTCCGGCTTGGTTGGTGCAGTTTTCTTTTCAGGCTCCCGACCCGGCGCAGGAATGGTCAAGATCTGACCCGGTTTGAGGGCATCCAATTGGTCGATGCTGTTGGCTTGGGCAATGCGCTCGTAATGAACCCCAAATTTTCGAGCGATGGAGAAGATCGTATCACCCTCTTTGACGATATATTTCTGGGGCCAGGCGCCGCCGGATTCGAGCTGATCAAACCCTTCGGGAGGCTCCGCCCCTAACCAGACTAAAAGTTTGATATAGAGGGCCTTTATGGCATCAATAATTCCGCGCATTAGCTTGCCTCATATAATCACTACCTTTGCACTTTAAAGTATTATGGCCAGAAACCCGGTTTTTAGCGTTAAAAAGAGGCGCTTTTGGCCTCAAAAGGTTATCAATTAGGCTTCAAAAACCGGGTTTCTAAAAAAGTGCAAACATAGTGATATAACTAAAACGTGAAGTTTAGCCGAATTATACCACAGATGCGTTCCTGATTCAACATAATGTTATTTTGAACCGGCGGGCAGGGACGCAAAGTAGCCAAGTTGCCAGGGACAAAATTGTCGTATTGCAACTTAAATATGAGTTACGCAGTTCAAAAGGTGACAGTCACTTGGGCGTGATAAATCGACTTGTTTGGACTAAACGGACGTTCATTTTCAGCAAAAAGTGACTGTCACCGGGTTTTGTTACACCCAACTGCGTAAGTCCTATTAAATCCTTGCAACCCTACCTCTTGGGTCCGAGACCAAGATTACTCAGGAGTTTTGTCATTTGTCTTTGGGTTGAACCCAGTTAACAGCGCTGAAATAATATCTATGGGGAGGGGGAAGATGATGGTCGAATTTTTCTCAGCGGCGACCTCAGTCAATGTTTGCAGGTAACGGAGTTGCAGGGTTGCCGGTTCGCCAGCGATAATCTCAGCCGCTTCAGCCAACTGCTTAGAGGCTTCAAATTCCCCGGACGCATGGATGATTTTAGCCCGTTTTTCGCGCTCGGCTTCCGCCTGCCGGGCCATCGCGCGCTGCATCGCTTGAGGCAATTCCACATCCTTCACTTCAACAATCGAGACCTTAATCCCCCAGGGTTCGGTTTGGTCATCAATAATTTGCCGGATCTCTTCGTTAACTTTTTCCCGATTGGCCAGGAGGTCATCGAGTTCACTCTGGCCGATGACATTTCGCAGGGTAGTTTGGGCGATTTGCCACGTTGCCCGCCGGTAATCTTCCACTTGAATAATCGATTTGCCCGGATCCATCACCCGAAAGTAAACCACCGCATTGACTTTGAGCGTCACGTTATCGAGCGTAATGGCCTCTTGGCTGGGGACATCCAGCGTCACTGTACGCAAATCCACTTTCATCATCCGATCAATAAACGGGACAATGAAGAAAATCCCCGGCCCTTTAGCGCCAACAAAACGGCCTAGCCGAAAGATAACCCCCCGTTCATATTCTTGAACTACTTTTACGGCCGAGAAAAGTAGAAAAAGAACAAATACTCCCAGTAATCCGAGACAGGGAATTAAGCCGATGAGTGCTTCCATGTCCTGCACCTCCCTTGTGATATTAGAATTTAAATTAACTATCTAGTGCTGTTATTATAACTTAAGGAGGTAAAAAAACAATCTTTATGTTTAGACAGTAAGGAGCTTAAAGGGGCAATCTATATTTAAAATACAGCTTGAATGAGTTTGAGTGGTTTGCCTAAGAAAGCTTTTATATAACGACGGGTAATTTCCGGGGCTTCAAATTGAGGCCAGTGGCTAACACGGGGCAGAATTCGTAAATCAAGATGAGGCCATTCATCAGCCAGGACGCTGGCGTCTTTCAGCGGCACGGTATTATCTTCCATGCCCCATATAACCAGCGACGGTACATCAACAATCGGCTCCAGTTGACCGCGCAAATCGCCCTCACGCATGGCCCAAAAACATTGAGCGCGAACGCGACTCTGGTTGGGGTTCCGGGCGTCGGTTCGCAGGCGTTCATAATCGGCCTGGGTGATGCCGCCTCGCTCCGAAAGTGAGGCCGGCCGCATTAGCTGGTCGGTTAGCCCGGTTAAATATGGCTGAAGGGCACGGGAAATCCGAGGGGCAACAAATCGCTCAACCAGAATGCCAGGGGAGATGAAGAGATTCATAAAGAGGGAAAGGTGGCCACTAATGGTGGGGCACAAGAGGATGATCCGTTCAACCAGTTCAGGATGGCGCAGCGTTAACGTCAGGGTGATCATGCCGCCCATAGAATGCCCCACAATAACGGCTGGCTGTTTGGGACTGACCTGCCGGATCAACTCGGCCATTAAATCGGCGTAGTGGACCATCGATTCCGGTTCAGGGCTGGGGGGCGATTGGCCGTAACCGGGCAAATCCACCGCAATACAGCGAAATCGCCGTTTGAGCATTGGCAGCAGGGGCGACATAGCAAACCAGGAACTCGACCAGCCGTGAATTAGCAGCGCTAGCTGATTGTGCGGGTTACCTTCTTCTTTAACATGAATTTGTTGGCCTTTAATAGTATAAAAGGTCATGGCATTTTCCTTGTCTTAGAGATGAGCTGTGGAGTTCTGGAAGTAGAAGGCGGTGAAGGATTAAATAGAAAGTAATCCACAAAGATAACAGTTATCTTTGTGGATTACTTTCTTACTTTTTACTTAATTTTAAAAGAATCTAGGTCTAATTTAGCCTCTGTTCCTTACTGTAACGGATAAAAACTTAAAGTTCAATAGGAAAAGAGTTTTAGACCACTGAGTCAGGTTAGCCTATGTCCCCTTAAACTGGAATCAGTTTGCGGATAGCTGCCGCAAGGTCCTGCCCGGCCTCGATATGGAAACGAATTAAGCGGCGACCGTTTTGTTGTAGCGCGTTATAGTCACCTTGGGCCTGCGCCGCTACTAAGGTAGCGAAGCTGTACTTTTCGCCGGGAATTTCTACATCTGTGGCGGGCGTATGCGTAATTTGAATAAAAAGACCGTTGTTGCCGTCGCCTTTATGCAGCTGGCCGGTCGAGTGTAGGAATCGCGGCCCGTAACCTACCGTAGTGGCCGCCTGCAGACCGGTGCGCAGCGTCAAGCGCAGGTCGTTCAGCGCCGCATCGATGTCGGCGGTGTAGGGCAAGTAAGCCATGATGGCAATGTAGTTGCCGGGGATAAAGCTGCTTAGGAAGGCACGCAGCGCTTCAGGCACGGTGGCGCCCATAGCCGGGCCATAGGCGTCGATGTCATCATAGTCGATAGTCGGCGCTTCCGCCGGCAAAGCGCCGCTTTCCTCAAATTGAGCCATCAATTCGCGAGCTTTGATTTTGGCTAACTCGACGTTGGGTTGGTCAAACGGGTTGATCTTGAGGATCGCACCGGCGGCGGCGGTTGCGATCTCCCAGCGAAAAAACTCCTGGCCCAAATCTTCCAACTCGTCCATTTCGATGCGAATGATGGGATGACCGGCGGCTTCCAACACATTGACCTGGCCGTCCAGGGCCACGTTATCATCGCCGGCCAGGCGCAGATAAACAAAGACCCGGTCGTGGCCGTAAAATGCGGGTTGGATGATACCCTCATCGACCACCGGCAAAATGCCGACGCCTTGCTTGCCCAAACTCTCAGCGATCAACTGCTCGGCCCAGGCCCCAAAGGCGGCAATTTGGGGTGAGGTAAAGAACGTAAGTTTATCTCGACCTTGCCGCGCCAGTTCACCCATCGCCGCGCCAAGTTGCAAGCCGGGGTTATAGGGGGCGCTGTTACGGCAGGCGTCAGCCATACTGCTGGCTCGTCGCAACAGCTTGGGCAGATCGACGCCAATAAGCGCGGCCGGGACCAGGCCAAAATGGGTCAGCGCCGAATAACGTCCGCCCACATCTGAATTAGCCAGGAAAATGCGGCGGAACCCCTTTTCTTGGGCCAGCTTCTCCAGCCCGCTACCCGGATCGGTGATGGCGATAAAATTCTCACCGGAATTCTCCTTTTGCTGGCTAACTTGGTCGTAAAAATATTTAAAGAACGATAGCGGTTCGATGGTGCCGCCAGATTTACTGGAGACAATAAACAAAGTTTTGGTCAGATCGGCAATGCCGTTGGCGACAGCCGCGACTTGGTCGGGATTGGTGCTGTCGAGGACCGTCAGTGGCAGGCCATTGGTCGCCCCGAATGTTTTCATGTAAACCTCCGGAGCCAGACTGCTGCCGCCCATACCCAGTAGAACGACTTCCTGAAAGCCGGCGGCTTTAATCTCGGCGGCAAATTCGGCCAACGAGCTGGCCTCGGCCATCATGTCGGTGGGCAGAGTGAGCCAACCTAAGCGATTAGTTAGATCAGAGGTTTGGGCGGCCTGAGCGGGATCAGGCACCCAAACAGTGCCGTCGCTGGCCCATATCCGGGCGGCCATCTTGGCCGCGTCCCAGGCTCGCAGCCGGACATTGACCGCAGCCTGGTTGTCTTTCAAGGCCAACGTCATGGGGCTGACCTGACGCGAGACGATGGCTTCCCGCTTATCCTCCAACGTTTTAAGCAAATCGACAAAGGAATTGGCGAAAGCGACCACACCATCATCCTGCAATTTTTGGGTGGCATCATCGTAGCTAATGTCGAGTGTGGACAATTTTTCCAGAACGGCCGGGGCTTCATCGAGATCTTCCATCAGGCTGGCTCGGATTTCGCCGTGATCTTTTAGCCCCTCAAGCGTGACCGGCGGCATCGTATCGACCGTATCGGGGCCGACCAACTCTTCGGCATAGATGACATCACGATAAGCCGGATTTTTGGTGCTGGTGCTGGCCCACAGCGGGCGCTGGACGCGAGCGCCTTTTTGGGCCAGTTTTTGGAAGCGGTCGCCGCCGAAAATCTCTTTGAATTCTTTGTAGGCGGCTTTAGCATTGGCAATGGCCATCTTGCCTTGCAGCGATTTGGCCTCATCGCTGCCGATGTCATCGAGTAGTTTGTCGATGAGGGTATCGACTCGACTGACGAAAAATGAGGCAACTGAAGCGATTTGGCTGACATCGCCGCCGGCTTGGTCCAGCTTTTCCAGCCCGGCGATGTAGGCATTAGCCACATCAATATAATTTTGCAGCGAAAACATCAGCGTCACGTTGACGTTGATGCCAGAGCCGATGACTGCGGTAATAGCGGGTAGGCCGGCGGCTGTCGCCGGAATTTTGATCATCAAGTTAGGCCGGCTCACGGTCTTGAACAGCCGTTTGGCTTCGGCAATAGTGCCTTCCGTGTCGTTGGCCAGCGTCGGGGAGACTTCCAAGCTGATATAGCCATCGTCACCGTTGGTGCGCTCGTAAACCGGATGCAGGATGTCGGCGGCCATTTGGATATCGTGAATAGCCAATTTTTCGTATAGGTCTTTAATTGGAATGGTCGGAGTTTCGGCTACGATTTCCTCAATTTGAGCATCGTAGGCAGTGCTGCCGGAGATAGCTTTTTGGAAGATTGCGGGGTTTGACGTTACCCCAACCACGTGATCTTCTTCGACCATGCGGGTCAACTCGCCTTCTTCTAACATGCCCCGTTCGATGTTGTCGTACCAGATGGATTGGCCGAGCTCGGAGATTTTGGCTAAAGCATTATTTGGCATTGTTGTTCATTCTCCTTGCAGATTAGTAAAGTAGAATTATTCTTTTACCCTTTACCTTCGAGCGGGATACCCGCTCCATAAATAGCCAGATCGTCGCTGCTTAGAAATAGCAGGGTTTTAGCGATGGTTGCTGGTTTTAGCCATTTGTTGGGATCGGTATTGGGCATCGCTTTGCGATTGGCTTCGGTATCAATGGCGGTGGGAATAAGGGCGTTGACGATGACATTATAGGGCTTGACCTCGGCGGCCATCGACTCGGTTAGGCGGAGAACCGCCGCTTTACTTATGCCGTAGGCGCTGAATTTGGCCCGGCCTTGCAGCGCGTCGCGAGAGGCAATGTTAACGATGCGGCCCCATTGCTGCTCGATCATAGGTTTGACGGCGGCCCGGCTCATATTGTAAGCCGTCCGCAGGTTAAGCGCCATCATTTTATCCAGGTCACTATCGTCACTCTCGTGAATAGGCGTGCCGCCAGCAAAGCCGCCGGCCAAATTGAGCAGAATATCGACCCGGCCAAATTTGTCCAAAACTGCGCCGACTACGGCCTCAGCGCCGTCCGCGGCGGTCAAATCGGCGGCTAAGGGCAAGGCGCGGCTAGGCTCCATAGTGTTGGCTATCTCTTGGACTTTATCAAGGGTGTTGCCCACGAGAACTACTTTGGCTCCGGCTTGATAAAACATTTCGCTGACGGTTTGGCCCAAGCCGCCGCTTGCGCCGCTAATGATGGTTATTTTGTCCTCTACGCTCACCATTTTCTCTCCGCAAATGAATTTGATTTAATTAAGGGCATCTTAGTATACCATAGCCAAGCTAACTGGAACAGTCTTAATTGAAGTTTGATTAGGCCCTCGGCTCAAGCCACCAACCGCCTCAAATAGGTCATTTTTGGAACATCTGTCCAACATTGAGACCCCATTCTAGACAAAACACGAACGTTTGTACTATAATAATAGGGTCAATTTGCAATTTGATTATGTGGCCTAACTGTTAGGATATTAAACGAAGGCATCTTCGGACTGTTACCAGCCTGGGGTGAAGGGCGCCTTAATAGGCGAGGTCCGATAAGGAGTTATTCGTTTGAGGAGACGCCGAGGAATGACAATTCAACCGCAGCCCTTATTATCCAAAGAAGAAATAGAGAGTCTGGCTGTTGCCCTGAGTGAAGGACAAGGTGATTTTACGGAAGATGATTTTTTTGTGCTGGTCAAATGGGCCGAAGGCATTAAGCTGGACGTTGGTCTGCTTCAAAACGTGATCGATGGTAATTTATCGGTTAAGGTTGAAAACGGCCGGGTTCACTTCGCACTGACGCCCCAAGGGTTACAGACATTTGCCCATTTACGAGATAATCGCAATAATTCGGCCAACAATAACCACACACTATAAAAATGCGGTTGGCCTAGCCTAATCGTCTTTTCCGAAGGAGAAATCAAATGCCGGAAATCTCTACCTTAGCTGTATTTCTTGTTACGGCGGTGCTGTTAATTATTACACCGGGACCGGCGGTGATGTATGTGGTGGCGCGGAGTATCGATCAAGGGCGGCTGGCGGGTATTGTATCGACGCTGGGGATTGGGGTGGGCACACTCTTTCACGTGGCCGCCGCTGCCCTGGGGGTTTCGGCGCTGCTGGTATCATCGGCATTAGCGTTTAATTTGGTTAAATATTTAGGGGCGATCTACCTGATCTATTTGGGGGTGCGCAAGATAATGGCCCGTGAGGAGATAAACCGGCCTAAGACTGTTAAACCCGCGGCCTTATCCCATGTTTTTTATCAGGGTGTTGTGGTCAACATCCTTAATCCCAAAACCGCCTTATTTTTCTTTGCGTTTCTGCCTCAGTTTGTCGATATGAGGCACGGCAGCGTGGCCCTTCAGATATTTTTCCTGGGTACGGTTTTTGTGCTGATCGGCATTGTTAGCGACGGGCTGTGGGCGCTGCTAGCCGGTACACTGGGGCAGTGGCTCAAGGGTAATTTGAAATTTTTGCTGGCCCAGCGTTACTTCGCCGGAACGGTATTTATCGCCTTGGGTATCACCACCGCGATGTCAGGGTCTCATAAGAAGTAAAAGCGAATTTATTGACGGGCAGTTAGAAACAACGCTCGTCACCTGATCGATTGGATAAAGGATTACCAGGCTTGCCGATCTTGAGGCCGGATAACCCGGTGGGGTACGCCTTCGCGGGGTTTCGCCATCCAATCGGCTACCGTATCGCGCCACTGTAGATAATGCTCGGTCTGTTTATGGGCGGCGGCGGCCTCTTCTGACTCGTAGGCTTCGTACAAGAGAAAGCGAGTGGCATCGCTGGTACACTGTAAAACATCGAAGCGCATATTGCCTGGCTCTTCGATAGACCGATTATGATTGGCAATAGTGGCTTCAATAAAGTCATCGACATGCTCTGGTTTGACATAAACCGTTACTGTTGTGACTAGCATGAGATTTCCCCCTATATTCTAAAAATTCCCAATTCCAATATAATATTAATATAAGCTCAACTTAATTTAAACACAATTATAATATCACTCTAACGCCATTATTATCGACGCAGTTTTAACTTCTGATATAATAAAGACAATTATTCATTATTATTTATTCGACATATTATTCCGAAAAGGCCGGGTCAATCCCGGCCTTTTCTTTTCTAAAGTTCTCATAGAATTCATATATATTGTTTATGGTTTTTACATGAATAACGGCTATACTTTGGTATGTGTAAGGATAAACTTCACTAATCAAAAACCTCCTCTCTCATGAAAGCCAGGCCCGTCAACCCTGGCTTTTTCATTGTTAAACATAGTAATTTAAGGTACTTTTGGGTATTATTAGCGGGTTTTTTTAAGTACCTTTGCCTCTATATTTTCCTCACTCAATCGCATATAATTTTAATTATTTAAATATTATGCTAAGAGAACGCCCATGGACAGCCTTACTCAACAGATTGCTGAATTGGAAAAAATAATCTACAAAGCTTTAGTTCCTGTCGCCAGAGCCACTCCCGGCCTAAATGTATCATTTCGTGACGACGTTATTTTGATCAGTAATGAGAATTTACCCGATATTGATACCACTCACGCCTGCTTAGTACAAACCTCACCGGAGCATATAGATGCGTTAATTGCGGAAATTGTTGATTATTTCAAAATGAGGAATCTTCCCCCCACGGTTTTTACCTCGGCTGCTTGTACGCCGACGGATATCGGCCAGCGGTTGCTTGAATTAGGTTTTATACGAGCGCAAGTGGAAGAAGCATGGATGATATTGGATGAAATCCGGCCAAATCAGCAACTTATAACCGGTCTACAATTGAAAAAGATCGATGAGGGGCAGGTTTTGACGTTTGCCGAAGTGATGTTAACCGCTTGGGGATTATCCACCAACCTCGCCCCGCTTATGGCCCAAACGCTGCTACCATCAATGGCTCTGCCGCAAGTAAACCACTTTCTAGGGTTTCGGAATGATGTGCCGATAGCCGCCTGTACCCTTATTGGTTATGATCAATTCGGTATTATGCGGGAACCAAGCATTCTGCCGGCTTATCAAACCAATCAAATAAGGGCCGACTTCGAGACAATGGTCATAGAAAATGTCAGACAACAGGGCGTCGAGACGCTGTTGTTACAAACAACAGCCGAAACCGCTTCGGAAAAACATTTTGAGATACACGGCTTTAAGAGGTCGTTTACCCGAGCTATGTATACGCTCTCTTAAGCTTTGAAATACGGTTGACTTCTCCTCCATCCTCAAATATACTGAAAAGTAGTACATTGCGCGTTTCGCCTGACATTAAATAGCTTGAGTCAGCTTCTAACGCCAGATCAGACCACTCAAAAAGTCATCAACCTCTTGTAATTATAATCAGTAGACGGCCATACCCTTAACTCGGTAAAGGCTTACAAAAGGATAGTCGCGGTTTACTGAGTGTTTATTTCACAGCCTCTTGTTATTCGACGGGTAATGCTCATCGTTGGAGACCAGTTTTTATTCGTTGGCTAAATATTGAGACGTAACGTCGATCGGTGTGGTATAACGGTTTTATCCTTACAGCCATACCGGTTAGCCGGGAGGTTTCGGTCTCATGGTAAAATCAAAACTCACAGAAAGGATTAGGCTATGGCCTTAAAAACGTTGCAAAAAGCAGTTAATGTGGCCTCGGAACTGCTTGAGGAAAACGAGTTCAAGATCGATCCCAAGGATTTCTTTTCGGCTCAGGAACGAACCGGGTCGATGGGCACGCAAATTGCCCAATTTACGACATCCTTATCAGAAGCGGCTCAGATTTTAAACAGCAGCCGAGCGCAAGAGAATGAGCTAGGGGGGTATACCAATGTTATTTCACCGATGGTCATGCCCAAGGATACCCGCTCTTATCTGTGGATTTTAGCGGCTTTTGTTTCAGCCATTATTGGCGTCATTGGTCTGACTTTTACGGCCCCGCTGCCCGGGCCGGCTCTGATGGGACCGTTTGGCCTGCCTTACTGGCTCGTCTGGCTGGGATACATTGGGCTGAGCATCTGGAAAAACAGTTTCGTGATGATTCCCGATGGTTGTCAGGCGTTAATCACCAAGTACCAGAAAGTTGAAGAAATTGTGGGATCGGGTCGAAAAGTGCTGCTGCACCCAATGAAACGGGTGAGCTACATTGTTAACACCACCAAAGAGTATCCTTACAATGCGCCTATCCGCCAGGCGCCGACCCAGGAACGGGTGGAAGCTTCGGTCGATCTATTTTTACAGTTTCGCATCGAAAGCCCGAGTGATTTTATTTTTACGCTGGGTGGAGCCAAAGGGTTTTCCGAAAAATTACATAATGCCATTAGTGAAGTGACTCGCGCCCTCATTTATGAGCAAAAAGCCGAAGACATCTATGATTTGGTTGGCGAGAGTACGCACGATCTCTTGGAAAGTCTAAATCGGCAGTTTTTGCCGGCGGTGCGTTTTGTGAACGCCAATATTACTCACGCTGAACCTTCGAGCCAGGAGTACCGTATGGACCTGGCCGCCGCCGAGGTCATTAAGGTCGCCAAGGAAGCTTACACTTATCAGTACGAACTTCAACTCCGCAAAGAGCAAGACGAAGGCGAATTGAACAAGGAATTGGCCTCGCTGCGCGAACAGCTTTCGGAGATTCGGGCCGAGATAGCCACGTATCAGGCGCAGATCGACACGGCTAAAGAGAAAGCTGTCAACCGCTCTAACGCCTATGCCCAACAGCTCCTCATCGAGGCTGAAAGTGAGGCCAAAGCCAATGCCGCTTTGTTAGAGGCTCAAGCTTTGGATATTAAGCTGTTGAACAGCGCTCGTTACCCGGAAATTCTGGAATATCGTTTCCGGAAAGAAACCCTTAACAAGTTGGAAGAGGTAGCCGACAAATTACCGCAGGTAATCAACGTGGGTCCGGCTGAGAGCAATGACATCAATTTTATGACCATCGCTCGCAAAATGTTGGGGGTGAAAGATACGGCGCTGTATTCATCGGATGAAATCGAAGCGATTCGCCGCAAAGTGAACGAAGTCCAAACCCGAATTGAGCAGCGCGCCGTTCAGATCGAGACGCTCCGCAATGAGGCGACTACCGAGCCAAAAGGCTTCCGGGAAAAAGTAGACGAATTAGTACCGGATGAGCAAGAATTGATCCCAGGAGGAATGAATCAATGACAGGGCAACAAGGATTCTCAAAAGTTAAAGAAGTTGTGGCAACTTGGAATAACGTCCGGCAGTTGCTGCGATCGGGCGAGGGGGGAAATTTGGTGCCGGTGGTTATCCCCAAAAGCAGACAAGGCTACGGCTGGCTGTTCTGGTGTGGTCTGGGCTTGTGGATCGGGTTATCACTATTTCTTATAGGATTTTCAACCACGTTCTTCTTCTCCTTTTTAGGGATAATCGCCCTTCTATTTTTTATGGCTGTGGCCGGTTTTAGCCTGTGGCAGAATGCTAAAGTAGAAATTGAGGAAGGCACGACCGGGATTTACTCCAGCTACGGTAAAATCGAGGGCACGCTCAGCCCCGGTCGCAATTTTTTATGGAAGCCGTGGGAGAAGGTGGAATATATTGTCGATACCTCAACCGAGATACCTTACACCGCCCCGGTCCTGGCGTCGCCTACTCAAGAGAACGTCCCGCTCAAGTCGATTGAATTTTTTCTAAAATTCAGGATCATCGATCCGGTCAAGTTTGTCCGGACTATCGGAGCCACCAACTTTGATATGGTTTTGAGCAGCGCTGTGCAAGATGCCATTCGCCGTCGCAGCCGAAAGATTGAAACGGCCAAAGCCTATGATTTGCGTGGCAGTAACGTTGAGGATATGCAAGAGTACCTCAATCGGCAGATGGAACGGTATGGCGTGCGCATTTTGGGCGCTAACATCCCCGATGTCCAACTACCGGATCAGTATCGTGAAAACTTAGCCACCCGTGAACGCGTGGCCAAGGAGTTGGCCGCGTATGAAAAAGAGTGGGAACTGATTCGTAAGCGTCGAAAAGATACCATCTTGATGGAAATCGAACGGGCTAAGAAGGAACGAGACGAAAAGGTTATTGCTGTCAAGGAGGCGCTCAACCGAGCCCGTCAGGAAGTAGCTCAGATGCTGCAAGAGAAAGAGACCGAGGCTGAAAAAATTCGGCTGGAAATCGAGGCCAAGGGGAAAGCCGAACTCAAGGCTGCCGAAAACGAAGCCCGGGCCCTGATGAGCTTGGGTCAATCCTATCAAGACAACCAGGCTGTGCTTAAGTATCAGCTTGAAATGCAAGCCCTTGACGTTTCCGAGCGCCTGATGGAGAGCGCGCCGCGCCCGCTCATTGTCAACAGTCAAGGCGAGGCCGGTTCATCGCCGCTGTCAACGCTGCTGCTGGCCCAAATTTTGCCGGCTATGCTAAAGCAACCTCAGGAAAATGGACATCGTGTTGATATGTCCAATTGGATAAGCCGACCTGAGGCCTAAGCGGGTTTCAACAAACTAACCGTTAATCTCGCGCCGGGGCAAATTACCGGCGCGAGATTTCATTTGTAACCTTGACCCATCATTCAACCCAAAAAATCATCAAACTCTATGAACTCTATGAATTCTAAAAACTCCACAAACTCCATATACGCCACGAACTCAACAACTTAAATTTGTGTTGTCAAAGCGTTGCTAGTATTATTTTAAGTCAAATGAAGCGGCCAACCCTTGCCAGCAGACTTAAACTTAGAGAACGGCCCGCCGGTCGCAGTCCGGTTATGTTTCAACAGTGGCGAGACTTGCTCTTTTTACATTGGGAATATGATGCTGATGAGATTCAGCAAACGCTTCCGCCGGGATTGTATGTTGATACGTTTGAGGATCGGGCCTATTTGGGGATTGTGCCTTTTTTTATGAAGAACGTACGCCCGCGCTTCTGTCCTAGCGTCCCCGGTATCTCGAACTTTATGGAAACTAACCTGCGGACCTATGTCTATGATGAACGAGGGGTAGCCGGGGTATGGTTTTACTCGCTAGATGCCAATCAGTGGCTGGCCGTTAAACTGGCTCGAACCTTTTTTAAGCTGCCCTATTTTTACGCGGCCATGCACGAACAGCGTGATCGAGCAGGCCAAGTCATCACCTACAATGTCGGGCGTCACGGTGTAGACGAGGCCCTTCATTCGCGCTTTTGTTATCAAAGCGCTGGCTCGATCCGGCAGGCGCAGCTAGATACGTTGGAATTTTTCTTAGTCGAGCGCTATATTTTATTCGCTTACTCAGCTCAAACCCGGTCTTTGGCCACGGGACAGGTCTATCATTCACCTTATCCAATTGTTGAGGCCAATGTTTCTAAGTGGGATAGTCATTTACTCAAAATTGATGGGTTTACCCAACCTCCTCGCGCCCCCGATCATATTTTAATGTCGCCTGGCGTAAACGTAGATATTTTTGCTCTAACTCCGGTATCTTCCTAACCGCGCTGAATTCTAACTTTCTTTTAACTATTTTCACACAGAGTTCCCACTGTTATATATTAGGATATAGGACGGATTTGCTAATCAGTAAGTCGTTGTTCAGAAATAATTTTATTATCTTTTAAGCGGTACTCACTCGAACTACCTAACCCTGTAAAATTTTTAAGGAGCGATTTTTCCTATGGCAAACATTCTCTGTATTGGAGCCGGCTATGTCGGTGGCCCGACGATGTCGGTTATTGCTAAGAATTGTCCCGAGCATCGTGTCACTGTGGTTGATATCAACGAAGAGCGTATCAACGCCTGGCAGTCTGATAATCTACCCATCTACGAACCTGGCCTGGATGAAGTGGTTAAAGCCGCTCGTGGCCGCAACCTCTTCTTCTCGACCGATGTCAATCGTCATATCGCTGAAGCGGATATTATTTTTGTAAGTGTGAACACCCCAACCAAAACCTTTGGTCAGGGCGCCGGCAAAGCAGCCGATTTACAATATTGGGAAAAAACCGCCCGGCAAATCCTGGAACATTCTGATCGTGCCAAGATCGTGGTGGAAAAAAGCACATTGCCGGTCCGCACGGCGGCCGCAATGGAGCGCATTCTCAACTCCAACGGTATCCGATTTGATGTGCTGTCAAACCCCGAATTTCTGGCCGAGGGCACGGCTATCGATGATATGAACAACCCTGATCGGGTCTTGATTGGCGGACGTGAAACGCCTTCCGGCCAAAAAGCGGTGCAAGCCTTGGTTGATATTTACGCCCATTGGGTTCCCCGCGAGCGCATTATCACCACCAACCTCTGGTCGAGCGAATTGTCTAAACTGGTGGCTAATGCTTTCCTGGCACAGCGCGTGTCTTCGATCAACGCCATTGCCAATCTGTGCGAAAAAACCGAAGCCGACGTTAATGAAGTGGCCTACGCTATCGGCCTCGATAGCCGGATCGGCTCACGTTTTCTAAGAGCCAGTGTTGGGTTTGGCGGCTCCTGTTTCAAGAAAGATATTTTGAACCTGGTTTACTTATGTGAATATTACAACTTGCCTGAAGTGGCCGCGTACTGGGAGCAAGTTGTGGCCATGAACGAGTACCAGCAACTGCGCTTTGTATCGCGCATGGTCTCTGCGATGTTTAATACCGTGGCCGGTAAGCGAATCGCGCTGTTTGGAGTGGCGTTCAAAGCCAATACCGGCGACACTCGCGAGTCGCCGGCGCTGAATGTTTGCCGCACCCTGCTAGAGGAACGCGCTAACGTGGTCCTAACTGACCCATACGCGCTGGATAACGCTCGCCAATACGATCTGGTTGATGTAGCCGACCGTATCGAATTTGAGCCGGATGTCTATGAAGCTGCCAAAGGGGCGCACGCCATCGCCATCATGACCGAGTGGGATCAATATGCTAAGCTGGATTACGAAAAGATCTTTAAGTCTATGGTTAAACCCGCTTTCATTTTTGATGGGCGTAATATCTTAAACCATCGCGAATTACATCAAATGGGCTTTAACGTGTATGCCATCGGCAAACCGCCGTTGACAAATTTCCCCGCTGATACATTTGAGTTCGACGAATAAATTTCCTCTTACGCACTCTAAGCCTACAACTTATAAAAACTCTCGTCAATCCCCGACGAGAGTTTTTCCTTTAAATGTTAAAATTAGTAGCCCTTTACCCATTTTCAGGCTATACTGTTTAAAGCTAAAGCCTAAACCCCCTAACATCAGAGGAGGATATCATAAAGAAGTGTCGAATCCAGTGCTTGAGTTTTAGCGTTCCGCGGATAGTATGAGAGATGAGCGAGCGCAGTTGAACTCGCGGACGAAACCGTAGTCAATAGGGTCGATTTCTTCCTAACCTCTTTTTTTCAAATAGTGATAATCCAATTGGAGCAGATTGAGTGAGCGAATACGATAATACAAATGGAAATAGTTCAAATGGGACTCCCCCCACCAAGAACGGATCAGAAAAAAAACGACGCCGTCCTAAAGTTGTGGAAACTACCACCGATTTCTTTGAATTGCTGGAACTGGGAACAAAGGCTTTGGAGCAGGGGCAAATTTCGGCCGCAACCCAACTCTTGGAGCAAGCGCGAAAACTTGAACCTGACCATCCCGATCTTCTGCTCAATTTAGGGGGAGCTTATATCTTATCAAAAAAATTCAAACAGGCGGTTGAAGTTTTAGAATCTCTTAGCGACCGGCAACCCAGTAACCCTATGGTCTGGACCAATTTGGGCGCGGCCTATCTGGGTAATCCCATTTTAGCCACTGACGAGAAGCAGCAGCGGGCTATCGGTGCTTTTAAGATTGCGATTGCACTTGACCCTAAAGCCCCTAACGTGGCTTATAATCTTGGTCTTATTTACCGGGATCGTCAAGAGAATGATGAGGCGATTCACTGGTTTAATCGAGCCTTAGAGGCTAATCCAAATGACAAAGATGCCCGCAATTACATCAAGCAGCTTTCTAATCCGGATGGCGATAAACCAACTGAGTAATAGTTGCGCTTAAGATCGCAATCGAGTCAACCAGCGGTTGAATTTGGCGCGAAGGCCGTTTTGACCGTCGCTTTGCTCGCGGATTTGCTGATTTAACTCTAAAAGTTCTTTAGCCATCGCTCGGCCGTCGAGGAAGCGGTTGGCTGGCTTTTTAGCCATTGCGCGTAAGATGATCGCCTCCATTTCCGGGGATACACTGGCAATCGAAGAGGGGGGCGCCGGTTTTTCATAAACATGGGCATGGAGGATTTCAGGAGTAGTGCCACTAAAAGGCAGCCGTCCGGTCACCATGCGATATAAAATGACTCCCAGACTATAGAGGTCAGATTGGCGATCCATTTTCTTATCTTGGACGGCTTGTTCAGGGGACATATAAGCGGGGGTGCCTACAATGTGACCAGCCTGCGTCAAGGCGGGGTCGTCCATCGCATAGGCCACGCCGAAATCGGCTAAAAGCGCATGACCATCTTGGGTCATGAGAATGTTAGAAGGTTTGACATCCCGATGAATAACGCCGTTTTCGTAGGCATAATGGAGCGCATCAGCGATTTGCCAGCCAATTTCCGTGGCCTCAACCTCATTAAACCGAGGTTTTTTCTTCAAAATTTCATCCAAAGCCTGCCCTTTGATGAGCGGCATGGCCATATAGGCGCAGCCATCAATGTGACCGGTATCCACCACCGGCAGAATATTGGGATGTTGAAGCCGCATCATCATCTGGGCTTCTCGCTCAAAGCGGGTTAGTAGTAGATCCGGCTCTATCCCTGGGGGCGGCACGAACACTTTGAGGGCCAAGGTTTCATCCTGCTTATTCAGAACTCGATAAACAATTCCAACGCTGCCTTTTCCCACCACCCCTTCAATGTAATAGGGGCCAATATTTCGGCCCGCTTGGTCGCCTGATGGCATTGATTTTCTCCCAAGTTTGAGTCTCTAAGCAGGTATTATAAAAATATCGGGCTAATAGTACGGAGGTAGAAGGCACTTGTCAAATATTTAACCTAAACCCTGCGCCAAATACCGTTGGACCAGTCGAAATGCTCTCTCGGCTCAAACCGGTCTTTATAATTCATCCGCCGGCTGTCTCGGATGTAATAACCCAGGTAATAATAGGGCCGGCCTACTGAGTGGGCGTACTCAATTTCTTTTAAGATACTAAACGTCCCCAGGCCTAGATGGGCGTAGCTGGTGTCGTAGACGAAATAGACACTGCTCACACAGTCGAGACCGTAATCCAGAAAGCCGAGAGCAATCAACTGATCATCAAGATAATATTCCGATTGTATGGCCGGGCAGGAGGGGGTATAAAAGTTGAACAAAAAACTGTCGAGGCTGCTCTCTTGATCAAAACGATTCCGAGAATGTTCAACATAAATATCATAGCCACGCTTGTTGTAGGTTAGGGGGCCAAATTTAACCTGAATGGCCTCGTTTTTCCTCAAATTCTTACGCTGGCTTTTGGTTGGCCGAAATTCATTCGTTAGCACCCGAATGGGTATGCAGGCCCGACAGGTTGGGCAGAGCGGCCGAAAATAGTAAGCCCCAAATTTGCGCCACCCTTTCGATAACACAAACCCAATCTCCGCCTCGTTCAGATTTTGGGCAAAGAAATATTGAAACTGCTTTTGCCGATCAGGCAGATAGGGGCAGGGGTTTAATTCATCAAGTTGGGGTTCTTGCAGTATCTGCATAGTTTGGTCTTGTCCCCAGCAACGTTAGGCTTTATACAAGTCTCATTATAAAAGGCCCATCAGAAATATAAAAATGAGGGATTTCACTGTGTCTTTTGGTTAAATTAGAACAGAAGATACCCGGTATCCCACAGAGATTGGTTGTTATTATTTGAGGAAATACAAAGCGAATGCGTTCTTGGTATTATTTATTAGTTAATTGGCCATTTTTTATAAAAAATGGCCAATTAACTAATAAATACGCTAAAATTAACAAGAATACCTCTTGACAACCAATTAAGTGCTGTGATATAATTCACAATATAAATACTTTAAGTGTATGGCAAAATATATCAGGCAGCGAATGAGTTAGGAGTAGTGATTATTTGTACCTAACCTGATGAGAATATGTGGTCCATCCTCCACTGCTTGGGCAAAGCCGCTTTTGAAGTAAATTTGAGCGAAACGCAGTGAGGTTAAGAGTTACTGGGCAGCTATTTGACTCTCAGCTTTTCTATGGTCGCTCAAAAAGGCAGTGAACAGTAGCTCTTATATTTCAAGAGTTGGTGGTCAGTCCTCAAATAGTGACAGGGGTCAAAAACTACTTATTAGACCACGAGGTGGATCATGAATATGGAAATGTTCTCACAAATCGTATCAGAACGAGAGATCAAAAGAGTTTCGGTCTATCGGTTGCTAGCCTGGGGCTTAGCCTATCCAACCGCAGAAAAAGTGGTTAAAATGTCTACTTGGCAGGAAACGCTAGAGCAACTCTTTGTGCGCTCAAACGTATCCCCCCAGTCGATTGCAACAGCCTTAAATCTTTTGCCGCAAGATGAAGCTGACCTACTCAAGACGCTGCAAACAGAATATGAGTATCTCTTCATCAACGATATCCCCGAACTATTGGCTCCGCCTTATGCTTCAGCTTATAGTCACAATGGAGATATCATAAAATATCCGGCGCGCTCAATATTAGAGGCTTATCGCCAGGCTGAAGTGGCTTTTTATTCGGAGAGTTTTGAACTTCCCGACCATTTGGCGGTGCAGTTGGAATTTATGCATCATTTAGGCACAGAAACGTTAAATGCCCAATATCTCAACCGGCTGGAGCGAGTGGAAATGCTTAAGGCGTTTCAGCAGAAGTTTTTATATCGCCATTTGTTATATTGGGTGCCGACTTGGCGGATTCGAGTAGCAATGGCTGACAGAATTGGCTTCTACGCGGCTTTAGCTCAGTTGATTGGAGATTGGCTTAAGAGCGATGCTCACAGCTTGGGGTTGCTGCCACTGGCCGATTAGCCTGTTTTATGGCCAAAGAAGCTTAAGGTGATCGATTTGCTGCCAGCCCGCACCGGCCTCAACCGCTTCGGTTGTCAAATGGGAGAAGTAGCTGTCTAGTACGGCGGCCCGCTCCATAGCCAAAGGTGGGCGGCAGTAATCTTCTTCTTCCCAGACAATTCGGTTGCCGGCTTCGATGCGGGCGTGACGCAAGGAATAATCAAGCGCATTGCCAAAGGGGCGCATAGCTTTGATCTCGCCGCTGTCGAGACGCTCTTTTAGCTCCGCTAGTTTGCGAGGATCGACGATGGCGTTGACTAAATAATGAGCCATAGCTGTTCCTGATTACTGCTGTTGCTGTTGTTGCTGATGATCTGCTCTGTCTTCCCGCTCTTCGGGATCAACAAGCATGGTCTGAAAGAGAGGCTCAAGTAGGTCTTCTTCCGGAGCCGGATCCTCAACCTGACGGACTTTGACCGCAACAGCCAGTTCAGTTTCAACGTCGCCTTTGTAGACGCCGCGGGTGGGAGGGACATCGGCATAATCTCGACCGATGGCTACTCGGATGTGACGCTCGCGGGCCATTACGTTGTTGGTGGGATCAAACCCAACCCAGCCCAATTCAGGCAGCAGGGCTTCAACCCAGGCGTGCGACGAGCCTTCCGCCGAGTCGTCTTCATCACGGTGGAAAAGATAGCCGCTCACATAGCGGCTGGGTATTCCCAGCCGGCGCACTAAGGCGATCATAATATGAGCATAATCCTGGCAAACCCCTTCTCGGGTTTTGAGGGCAGCATCAATGGGTGAGTCGACTTTGGTTTTATCTTTAACGTAAGCAATGGTCTGGTGGAGTTGGCTGTTTAGCTCTCTTAAAAGCGTTAAGGGATCATCCCGGCGTTGCAGTTCAAACTCATTGGCCAGTTGTACTAATAAGTCGGTAGGTTTGGCAAACTGGCTGGGGTGGATCATTTCCCAATAATCGCCTTGAGCAATCAGACGGTCGATGATCTGCCAGGCGTTGGGATCAATGGCATCGGGCAAATGCAGCATTGGACTCATTTCAACCAAGGCAGTCATTGTAACTGTCAGCTTAGTGTGTTCAGCAGGAATATTAAAATGATCGATGGTATTACCCAGATAATCCCGGTAGCTCATAATTTGGGCGCGAGACGAAGTGGTGACTTCATAGGTCTGGGGCCGTTGGTAGCCCTCATTGCGAGGACGCATGCGGAGTTCCATAACGCTCTCCCGGACCGGAGCGCTATATCGAAAACGAGTAATGTGACGAATTGAATAATACACGGTTCACCAACCTTGGTTTGAGTTAGGGTAGGAAGTAAGGAGTAGGGAGTAGGTAGTAAAAGTTTTGCCTCCTCAATACTACCTACTTCCTACCTTTTTGCGTTCTATCTAGCTACCACGCATCAACTGCCAACTATCAATACTCGGATCAGGCAGTCAAAGCGGTCTCGATGGGGTAGTCGATGCACATTTTGTACAGCGCCTCGTGGATTTGAGCGCACTGCTCTTGTAAGTCTAGTAAATAATTATGCAGCCCACCGGCTATAATTTCATCGATCTGATCAAAATCGAGCGCGGCGCGTAGGCGGCCCAAAGTACGGTAGACCCGCCCCACTTTACGGGTTTCGGTTGCTTCGGCGTAACCGTTGAGCGCATCCTGCAACCGGTCGATAGCAAAGCAGACTGAATGGGGCAGCTCGGTGTTAAGTAGCAAGAATTCCGCTACCCGGATTGGCGTGACATCCGCCGTATAAACTTTACGATACGACTCAAACGCTGCGCAGCCCTGAAGCAACCCGACCCACTCCAGATAATCATCTGAGCCAATGACGTAGTCCGGCTTTTGATGAAACGTAGTAAAATGGATATCCAATAGGCAGGCAATTAATCTAGCTCGCTCAATATAGCGCCCAATTTGGATGAAATGCCAGCCTTCCCCATGATTCATTGTTGAGTCGGTGATACCCTGGAAAAAATAGGCCCCGTCTTTGACCGATTGTAAAAATTGGTGGGGCTGAGACAGCCAGATAACTTCGCTGTCAGCTTGTTTGACGGATAAATGGAGCTGATTCAGGTGTTCCCACATTTCAGAGCTGATTTGTTCGCGGACGTGCCGGGCGTTTTCACGGGCCGCCCCGATACAACTGACAATGGAGTTGGTATTTGAGAAGTCAAAAGTCAGCCAATCCACCATCTTAAAATCATCATTATGATCGCCGGTGCTGGGCAGCGGGGTTTGCAAACTGGCCGCCAGCCGGACCCAGCGTGAGCCGCTCAGCTTGGGTGACTGGTCGAGCCTGAGGTTTAAGTGAACATCAATCAGACGGGCTGCGTTTTCGGCTCGCTCCAAATAGCGGCTCATCCAATATAAACTGTCGGCTACTCGTGATAACATCGTTCGCCTTTTCTCGCTAGTAATAATGTTAGCTTATTCATACAACACCCAGGTGTCCTTACTGCCTCCGCCTTGAGAGGAGTTGACCACTAACGATCCCCGTTTCAAGGCCACGCGGGTTAGCCCGCCTGGGACAATGGTTACCCGTTTGCCATATAGGATGTAGGGGCGTAGATCGACGTGCCGAGCCTCTACCTGGCCGTTAATAAAGCAAGGCGCCCGCGATAAATTCAAGGTAGGTTGGGCAATATAGTTGCGAGGATTAGCCTGGATAAGCTCCTTGAACTTTTCCCGTTCAGCAGCGGTACTATGCGGGCCAATTAACATCCCGTATCCCCCCGACTCACCAACCGCTTTCACTACCAACTGATCCAGTCGATCGATGACATAGTTGCGCTGAGCTTTATCATCCAAAAGATAGGTTTCTACGTTGGGCAAGATGGGGTCTTCATTCAAGTAATAGCGAATAATGGCCGGGACATAAGCGTAAATGGCTTTGTCGTCGGCCACGCCGGTGCCAATGGCGTTGCCCAGCGCTACATTGCCGGCCCGGTAAGCGTTGAACAGGCCGGGTACTCCCAAAATTGAGTCAGGCCGGAAGGCCAGCGGATCGATAAAGTCATCATCGATGCGCCGGTAGATGACATCAACTTGCCGCAGTCCGGCAGTCGTCCGCATATAAACCACGTTGTTGTGAACCAGCAGGTCACGGCCTTCAACCAGTTCGATGCCCATCAATTGGGCCAGAAATGTATGCTCGAAGTAAGCTGAGTTGTAGACCCCGGGGGTTAGCAGTACAATGGTGGGGTCGGCTGATCGGTTAACGGGGGCCAGCGAGCGGAGCGTTGATAAAATAGCCTGACCGTAATGGTCGATGGAGCGGACCCCGTAGTTACCGAACAGGTGGGGGAATACGCGCTTCATCACCTGGCGGTTGGCCAGCATATAAGAGACGCCGCTAGGAACACGCAGGTTATCTTCCAATACCGCAAAACTGCCATCATCCAGCCGGACTAAATCAGTGCCTACCACCGAAACGTAAATATCACGCGGTACCTGAATGCCGCGCATTTCACGGCGATAATGCTTGCAACTGTACACTAGGTCTTTGGGAACAACCCCATCGGCCAAAATCTGGCCATCGTGATAAACATCGCGCAAGAATTTATTAAGGGCGGTAATACGCTGAGTCAGACCTTTCTCTACGGTCTTCCACTCAGCATTTGTCAAGATGCGGGGCAGAAGGTCGTAGGGAAAGATGCGCTCGGTGCCCTCCTCACGGCCATAGACCGTGAACGTAATGCCCTGATGTAAAAAAGAAACATCGGCGGCTTGCTGGCGGCGATGTAACTCTTCAGGGGGTAACTCCAGCAAACGATTATATAACGCCTGGTATTGCCCCCGGGGCAAACCATTATCTTCAAACAGCTCATCGTAAGCACCATCAAGCTGGTACTGAGTAAAGGGGGGCGTAGTGAATGTAACTGGGTTGGGTGGGGACGAAACAGCAGTCATAGGCATACCTCTCTAAAAAATTTTAGACAGGCATCTTTGGCTGGCTAATTAGCCCCATATAATACACATATAGCCCTATTTCGTCAAAAGCCGTTTTGACCATGATTTTTTGAGGCAAGTCGTAGTTCTTTCTACTGCTGTGGTTGAACCTAATCCACCTGCTCAAGGGCAGGGCGATCTCTGGGCTTTAGCCTCAAAAACCCGGTCAAATGACCAGGGTATGATAAATACAGCTATGCTATACTCCAATAAATGAGCTGATCGGCATAAATTGAGATTAGCTGTACTTTACCGCACAACTTTAACAAGAAAAATAGTCCTTTGTCTAATCTATGGCCGAGATGGGGATAAGCGAGACAATTATGCCAAAGAACCCCTTACCTGAGGAGTTTCAGCTGGGTACGGAAATATTACCGGCCCTCAGTCGGATGGCTCAAGCGGTGGCCGGGGCGACGCAGCTGCAGCCGGCTCTAGAGGCTATTGTTGAAGAGTTGGCCCATTTATTTAGGGCGCGTAGCACGGCCATCTCCCTGCTTAATTCCAGCCACACCGCCACTACGGTGATGGTCAGGCATCAGCCTTCAGATTATGGACATTATAATATCGTTGGTCAAACATTTTCTATCCCCCCATCGTCAATTTTCGATCAGTTGCTCAATGAGGGGCAGTCCGTTATCGTTTCAAACGCGCAAAACTATCCGCTGCCCCAACCCGCTCATAAGGCTCTCGTCACCCAGAATATTCACACATTGCTGCTCATCCCGCTTAAAACACGCGCTCAGGTCATTGGCAACATCGGCATTTCAACCGATGATCCCCAACGAACTTTTTCCTCAGTAGAAATTCAGTTAGGCGAAATAATAGCCGGACAAATCGCCGGAACAATAGAGCTTTTTCGCTCGCTTGAGCAAGAACGTCGCCAGCGGCAAGTGGCCGACAGTCTGCGCGAAGTCGCCACGATCTTAAACAGCAGCCTTGACCTGCCCATCCTGTTATCCAAAATTTTTGAGCAATTGGCCCGGGTGATCGAACACAACGGCGGTGGGATTTTTTTAAGGGACGGCGATGACTTAGTGCTAATTCACGGCCTGGGAGCCGCCGCCGAATCTCACGTTGGCGAGCGCATTTCACTGTCAAGCCAGAATCCAACGGTTCGCGCCTTTAACAGCCGCCAACTACTTATGATCAATGATGGGGCAAATGAACCGTACTGGCTGCAATGGCCCGAAGGCGACCGGCTGCAATCTTGGATTGGGGTGCCGCTTTTGGTTGGTCAGCAGGCGATTGGTATTCTGACCATCGATAATTTTACCGCCGCTGCTTATAACCAGGATGACGCTCAGGTTATGCAGATTTTTGCCGAGCAGGCCGCCTTGGCCATTCATAATGCCCGCTTATTCGAGTCGGTTCGGCAAAGCGAAGAGCGCTATCGCGTGATTTCGGAAGTCATCTCAAAGATTGCTTATGTATTGCGGGTTGACGATCAGGGGGGATTTTACCGGGATTGGGCGACTGAAGGGTCAGCTACTCAACTGACCGGCTTTACCTTTCAAGAGATCGATGCTCAGGGAGGTTGGCCAGCCATTGTTTATAACGAGGATTTGCCTCAGCTGCTCAGACATAATGAGCGGTTGAAAGCAGGTCAGCCCAGCAGCGTTGAATATCGCATCATAACTAAAGATGGCCGTCAGCGCTGGCTCAAGGATATGGCTCGGCCCGTTTGGGATGATAAGCACCAGAGGGTAATCTCTATTTATGGCGGCTGTCAAGATATCAGCGACAGCCGGCGCTTAGAAGCCCATTTACTTCAATCGCAAAAGATGGAGGCTGTTGGTCAATTAGCGGCCGGCATCGCCCATCATTTCAATAACATGTTTACGACGATGACCGGTTACCTGGCTTTAGCCATCGATGAATTACCATCCGAGCATACGGTTATTAGCGATTTAGAACGGGTTCAACATACCACCCAGCGCGCCGCCGCCCTCACACAGCAGCTCCTGACCTTTAGTCGTAATAATCATGAACAGCGAACAGTTTCCATGAACCTCAATGAGTTGATTATTGAAACTCGAGGTTTACTGGAGCAGTTGCTCGATCCATCTATCGACCTAAAAATTCGGTTAGCCTCCGATTTGTGGTGGGTTAATCTCGATGCCAGCCAATTTAAGCAGGTGTTAATCAATTTGGTGCTCAATGCCCGTGACGCGATGCCGCGCGGGGGGACTCTGGAACTGCACACAGCCCCTATGTCTTTGACGGTGGATGCGGCCCAACGCCTCGGTCAGCTCAGACCCGGCGATTACGTTCGGCTGATAATTGCCGATAACGGTATCGGAATGAGTCCAACCGTTCAGGAGCGTATATTCGAACCGTTTTTTACCACTAAAGAGGTAGGGCAAGGGACCGGCTTGGGGCTTTATGCGGCCTTGGGTGTTATTCAACATCACAGCGGTCATATCGAAGTTGACAGCGCCCCCGGCCAAGGCGCCACCGTAACCATTTATCTGCCTCGTTCGCCAACCCAACCACACCCTTTAATGAGCGGTCTTACTGGCGTAAAGTGAGGGTCATCTCACTCATTACGAGCTATCTTCATTAATAGCGCCAGCCGCTAAAGGATCAAAATTGACCGGCCATTGAGTAGCGTTATTGTATCGGGCTTCATGCAGGTTGGCTCCGGTTAGATTGGCTCGATTCAAATTGGCGGCGCTCAAATCGGCCTCGCGCAAGTTGGCTCCGATCATTTCAGCGCCGCTCAAATCCGCTTCACTCATATTCACTTCAAACAGATTGGCGCCGTTCAAACTGGCATAACTCAAATTGGCTCGTCGCAGCGTAGCCCCACTAAAGTTAGCCCCGATCAAATTGGCCCGGCTGAGATCAGCCTCGCTTAAGTTGGCCGATAATAAATTGGCTCGCCGCAAATTGGCGCCGCGCAGATTAGCTTGCTTTAGATTGGTTAGAATGAGCGTCGCGTGGTGGAGATCAAGGTCTGAAAGATCAACATTGACCAAATTAGGAATATCGCCTCTTTCCAGAGCAATCTGGACAACCATCAAAACTTGAGTGCGAGTTAAATTAGCCATAGCGGTTTCTTTTTCAAGTACAAAATGCCGGTTCCCCGTACTTTCTATTTTAGGGCTAACCCCGGATAAATCAACCTACGGCTAGGAAATCAAGGCGCTGTCCACAACCTAAGCAGCTGTATTCACCATCCAACCCGAAAAACCGATGAGAAACTGGCGAAACCCGGCCAAATGCGCCTCGGGAAAATGGTATTTCTCAACGGCCTGCTCCAGCACTCGCTCAAAACAGGCCAGCCATTCCTGGCGAGCTGGTTCGTCGATGACGAATGGTAGATGCCGGGCGCGCATCATCGGTGGGCCGTAAAGCTGTTGGTACAAAGGCGGGCCGCCAAGCACTCCCACAAAAAAGGCCGCCGATCTTTTGGAGGCCGCCACCATATCATCGGGAAAAAGATGGCGGATAGACGACTGCTCAAGCTCTAAATAAAAATCCTCAATCATCTGGAAGATATTGGCCTGCCCCATCAATCTGTAAACCTCGCGGCTAGGGGGATCAACTTGAGGTGGGGGAGGTACATATATTTGTCGAGTCATAATTTCCTTTGAAAATAGATGAATGGTTAGATGGTTGCGTAGATGGACAACAGCTAGTTGGTTGCATAGATAGTTGGCTGAAATCCACCCCGCTAACTAACCAACCAACGTTTTTAACAACGACTGTTCGATCTCAAAACCGGCGCACGTAGCCACACACCGAGAGGGCGGCCACATGCCGGTGGCCAGTCGTTCAATGGGGAGATAGTGGCCGCCGGCCTGTTCGATCAGCATCATGCCGGCGGCGACATCCCAGGCGCTGCCCAGGCCCAGAAAAGCGGCGTCGGCCCGACCGCAGGCGACGTAGGCCAGTTCCAGCGCCGCCGAGCCGATCCGCCGGACAGAGCGAAATCGCCGGACCATATCGGCAAATAGGCCATAGTCATCAGCCGTAATGGCCTGGTCGGCATACGGAAAGTCGGTTAGCAGCAAGGCTTCCGCTTCTGTGGGATGGCCAATGGCGCGAATAGGCTCCGCATTGAGAAACGCTCCCGCCGTTGAAGCCGAAAACATTTCCCGCCGAACCGGATCGTAAACCACACCGGCCAGCATCTGGCCGTTGAGCGCGGCGGCAATCGAGACATTGAAAAAGGGAATACCGCTGGCAAAGTTCATCGTCCCATCAATGGGATCGACAAACCACTGTACAGCCCCATCGCCGCGATGACCGCCCTCTTCCCCTAGAAGCCGAGAGTCAGGGTATTGTTTTAGAATAAAATTGATAATCGTCTCTTCCGAGCGGTGATCATATTCGGTGACTAAATCGTGCCGGTTGGCTTTTTCATGCGTGGCCACGTTTGCGGCAAAGCCTTCCCGCAGCAACCCTTCAACCTTAAAGGCGGCCTGCGCGGCGATGTCCAAGAGGCGTAGAGAGAGGTGGTCTAAATCGGTCAGCGACATGGTGCGTTTCCTTATTTTTTCTTATCGATGCAATTTGGGTCGTGCGCTTCTAGTCTATAGGGCTGTTGTCATTTTCGCAAGAATGCGGCTTGGGCAAATGGCGCTCAAAAAGGTATTTTAGACAAATCAAACAGGATTTACAAGGCGAACCGTAGTTGGGATACGTATAGCAGGCCAAAGCGACGTCGAAATGAAACTCACGAGGCCGTTGACAGCGTCTTGATAGGTAAGAAGGGGTTGCATCAGGCTGCAACAGTCAATGACAACGTCGAATCGCCATTACCGACAAGGGTAATGACGTTTTGACGTGTTGAGCAGGGGTTGCGTCAGGCTGCAACAGCCAATGACGATGTCGAATCGCCATTACCGACGCCGGTAACGACGTTTTGACGTATTAAGAAGGTGCTGCGCCAGACTGAAATGGGTGATGACGATGTCGAATCGGGATTACCGACACGGGTAACGACGTTTTGATGTGTTGAGCAGGTGTTGCATCGGGCGGTAATAGGTCATGACGATGTCGAATCGGGATTACCGACACGGGTAATGACGTTTTGACGTATTGAGCAGGTGTTGCATCGGGCGGTAATGGGTCATGACGACATCGAATCGGAATTACCGACGCCGGTAACGACGTTTTGATGTGTTGTATAGCTGCTACCGGCGACGTGAAGGGGCAATTTCAACAGGAGTTAGGCAGTTCATAGAACAATTTGCTAAATTGTTCCTGTTTCGGAGCAAGTTTGAGGCACAAATTAGCCATTTGTGCTATAAATCCCCCTAATTCACATTGGTGACAGTCACTTATCGACAACAAATGACTGTCACCTGGTTTTTTGGCACGCTTTAAGCGTAGGCTAAACTGTCTCGCACACTGATACTGGTCGCGCTGCGAGCCGGGATGATCGAGGCCAACACAGCGGACCGGTCAATGCGTTCATTATCGTTGAGATGGACGACCAGATCATAGTTGCGGCGCATAAACTCCTGGTCTAACGTCAGGTTGATCGATCGGGAATAATACACCCCCTGTTAATTATCTTTAGTAACAGGGGGTGTAGATAAAAATCTATAGGATAGTGGTCTAGGGGTAGACCTCACTACAAAAGATGTACAGACCGGCTCCCTTGAGGATAAACACCGTGCAGTTGGTGGTATTTATTACTTCTCAACCAAGGCTTTACTCGCTATCTCCTTTATTCTATCAATCTCCGCTCGGCACTGTTCTTCTGTCTCGAATTCTATATCTATTCTTCCGCCATCAAGCAGAACATAGACATAGTAACAAATCTTATCGCGATTATGTTGATAATCACCATACTTAGAATAGCTTGATAGGACATTTATCTTGTTGAGATTAATAGAATATTCATTTACTTCGATCCACATGATTACTCCTCCTTTGGTTAATCATCGCCAAATTGGCTTACTCTCTCTATTTTTTATCTCCTCGGCCAAATTACTTGGCAACCCGGCTACCAAAAAACGTAAGCGATTACGGTATTTTGACCGTAATAACTTAATGAACACCCTCTCTAGTTCTATCAAAAACATAGCACAAATTAAGCTACCCGTTTAAATACCTCAAAGGCTCGCCATGTTTGGGGTAGAGCTTTTTCATAATTTACACCTGAATCGACGGCAATTTCATTTCTTTTACTGGAATTGCAATCTCGCTTATTGCAATTCCTCTTGTTCGTATTCTGGTAACTGTTTGGCAATATGGAGTAACTTTTGAATTGGGCTATTAACGTCAGTGTCTTGTGGGGACACTATTCTGGGCTTGGCCATAACCAGAACGGGCGATAAACTGAGGTCGCCGTCAATTTTTATACAGAAGTCACAACCTGCGTTGCGCATATTTGATAGGATGTCAGGCGCTGCAGCTTGTGGCGCGTTAGCGCGGCGAGCTTGTTCATTATGCGATCATCCCCGCCGATCTATTTCCTCGGTAAGCCAAACCTTAGACTCAGTTATGCCCTCATTGTAACTTTAAACCCACAGTTATAAAAATTTGACTACCCGCTGTTTGTTCACTGTGGTTTGGACGGTGAAACTCTTCCCCTTACGAACAAAAATCATTGGCCTCATTTGTATAGCACGAATCTGATTGGTACTTCCGCCATTCGAAGGCGATACGTTCTAGTTCTTTGAGGTGAGCCTTGATTTCAGTGCAGCCGGTAAAGATCTGCCCCTCGTCCTTGATAGCCGGCAGGGGCGTTGCGGCCGGTAGGGCGTCGGGCTGCTGCCCATCCGCCACCATGATGATCCGGTGGGCCAGGACCATTTCTTTGAGCGCCGCTTCGATATCGGCGCATTCTCGACAGTGAACAGGTCGATAAAGTTCAATCATAAGACCTCTTTCCTTTTGCCCTATTGCACCAGCGCTTGGTACTCCGGATGTCGCTCGATGTAGCCCCTCACAAACGGGCAGCGGGGAACAACCTTATAGCCCTGGGCCTTGACATCTTCCAGAGCATAGTGGGCCATTTTACTGGCAATCCCCTGGCCGCCTAATTCGTCAGGAACTTCGGTATGGACGAAAATAATCCGGTCATCGCGCAGAATATATTCAATTTTGGCCAGATACCCATCCACATTGACCTCGTATTGGCTGGCTTCGGTGTTGTTACGAACTTCTATAGATTTTGGGCTGGCGTCCATAGTGGCTCCTTTGAAAATAAAGGTCTGGAGCGTCAAAGTTTACTTTGACCCGACCGTGAATGACAAAGCCAGCTTTGTCGCTCTGTTACGTTTGAAAATAAAGGTCTGGAGCGTCAAAGTTTACTTTGACCTGACCGTGAATGACAAAGCCAGCTTTGTCGCTCCGTTACGTTTGAAATTAGCAGTTAGCAAAAGATAATCCCCTGGAACTTTGTTAGTCTACTCTGCCATAATTTGAATAATTGAGTATACTTGTAACTGTCGCGAGAGCAAGCTATGCTAGCCTCGAAGAGGTTTATACGGTTAGATGTAACATGACACAGAAGCCCTTAGGAAGAAAAAATTACGGCCATATCCCGCATTTACCCGGCAGCCGGATGGGTCCCGGCGATCACTCCTGTCACGAGGGCCAAGCCCGGATTGCCACCGTTAAAACGCGTGACAAAAATGATGAAGTGATTGTTCAGGAAAAGCTAGATGGCTCGAATGTGGGGGTGGCTCGAATAGGCCAGACCATATACCCGTTGGGCCGAGCCGGTTGGACGGCGGCTTCATCGCCGCATGAACAGCATCGCCATTTTCACAACTGGGCTTATGAAAATTATGAACGGTTTATGGCGGTCTTACGCGACGGCGAGCGCCTGGTGGGGGAATGGCTCATGCAAGCCCACGGAACCCGCTATCAACTGCCGCACGAGCCGTTTGTGGTGTTCGATTTGATGGTTGAAGATGAGCGCCTGCCTTATGATGAATTGCTGGCTCGGCTGGCCGGTGATTTTGTCACGCCAGCTTTGCTACATCGAGGCGGGGCTTTGAGTATCGAGGCCGCGATGGATAAGTTGAATGTCTCCGGCTTTCACGGGGCCATCGATCCAGTTGAAGGGGCTGTATGGCGAGTAGAACGGGATCGGTCCACCGGCCAAAAAGGGGAGAAGAGACGCGTTGTCGATTTTTTGGTGAAGTATGTCAGGCCGGATAAAGTGGACGGTTTGTTCCTGCCGGAAATATCCGGTCAAGCCCCGGTTTGGAATTGGTATCCAAAATCGGCCCTTTAAGCTGTCGGGCGGCTAAGTAAACCATCAATGCTGGGTGGAATATGAGGCATGTCATTTTTGGTCTAATTTTGGCATTCTTTGTAAGTCGTTATATAGCATTTATCCCCGTTTCTTGCTCTCGGCCTACCCCTCTCCCCCAATCCTCAAGATTTATCCCCCTATTCACCGACAACTTTGAAACCGAGACGAATTGGCTGTTGTTCGAAGAAATTGTCGGTGGGAACAGTTGCTACGGCTCCGGCGTTGGTAGTGTGGCTCGGAGTACCAATGTGGCCTATCAGGGGACACACAGCTTGCTGGTTTGGGCTAATCAGGCTTCCTCGACGAAGAGTAACCATTTGATTGGGTACAAAAATTATCCAAACACCCATCAAACGGATATTTGGCGTTATCAAGTTCACGCTTACATTGCGCTTGCTACGGAAAATTCTGGGCAAACCGGGCCAGAGTTCTCACTCCAAAACACACGACAGATAGCCTCCGGTCAATTCAGAACTTCAACGGCCGGCATCCAATATGCAGCCAATCCCTTTTCATCGGATAAGGATAATTGGCAGGTGTGGCGTGAAGTCACACCGGGGATCGCCGGTTGGCATACTTTTATGAACCAACCTATTACAGCCGGCGAATGGTATACCCTTACCCTTGAAGCCGATTTTATCGACAATCACTACAACACCTTTTCAATTCAGGGCGGTGGGCTTGATCAGCTAATCGATCTGTCGGCGTATAGTATCGCCGCCGAAGACAAGTTTACGGAAGAAGCCTTTGTGATAACTTTGGAGAGCGAAAATCTGTGGAATAACTGCGGTAAAGACGGGGCTTATGACTATAAGGTTTACTATGATCAGGTTTCACTGCTGCGACCGGCAGTTACATTGTATCTACCTATAATTCTCAAATGATTTTTGGAACCAACTTGTGACCACAAATTTTCAGTATGTAGCAAAATTACCCTAACACATCCGTCCGGAAACGGCGGGCTACACTGTCCTGGGTATCGCGGATATAGAGCAGCGCCTCGCGTAGGCGGCGTTTTTCTCGACCCAGCAGATGGTCGAGCTGAATTTTGTTGTCCGGCGATCGGCCCTCGCTGATTTCGTGAAACTGTTCGCGCAACCGAAGCCATTGCAGGTAGCGAAAGGCTTCGGCCAGCGCTGTGGCGTCTTCGCGGTTAATCAGGCCGGCCTCGATAGCAGCCTCCAGTCGCTCCAGGGTGGAGCGGGTTTTGACCTTCATCTGGATAGCATAAATGCGCGCCACAGCTACAATGGGAGCAATGCCGCCTTTTTTGAGGTCAACCTGGCCGTCTTCATCGCGGATGCCCCGAAAGAAGCCCAGGGGTGGGGTGAAACTCAAGGCATTCCCGGCTAGCTGGGCTAAAAAAATCGGTCGATTTTTGGCCTGGGCAATGATTTGGTTGAGGCTGTGGAGGGGGAGAGTGCCGTGAACGGGTCGAAAATCGAAGAAAATCGCGGATTCGAGGAGCGCCTGCGGTTCGGGTTTGGTTATCCATTCGTTAAACAATGTTTGCCAATGGGCCAGTGGGTAGCACCAATTGGTGGCCATATAGCCGCCGGGACATCGTGGAAAGCCGGCTTGTACGAGTTTATTTACCACACACTCCGCTAAATGGGCAAAATATGTGCGGGCTTCAGGCGTGTCGTCACGGTAGACCAGGGCGTTGTCCTGATCCGTCAGCAACAGTTGCTCCATGCGTCCCTCGGAGCCAAAGACCAGCCAGGCGTAAGGCGTTGGCGGCGGTCCGAGTTCGGCTTCGGTCATTTTGAGCAGCCGTTTGATTAGCGTATCGTTGAGGCTGGCGACAATGCGCCCGATCTGATCGACCTGCAGGCCGTCGTTAAAAAGCGCCTGAACCGTGCGGACAATTTCTGAACTGTAATTGACATGGGCCTCGGCGGATTGGACGTGGTCTAACTGTTGGAGCAAATAAAGCGGGCTTTTGGCCTGGTAACGCAGCAGATCGTGATTGGTCACAATGCCCGTAATTTGCTCGTCCTGAATTAAGGGTAGGTGGTCAACGCGCTCCTCGATCATAAACAGCAGGGCCGCGTAGATCGGCGTATCGGCCGGGAGCGATTTGACCGGCCGGACCATAATCTGCTCGACCAGCGTCTCTGGACCAAGCCCTTCGGCTAAAACGTAATTGACCAGCGCCTTGATCGTCACAATGCCCAACTCCTCCCCATCGACCAAAACCGAACTGATGCCTTGCTCGCGCATCATCCGGGCCACCTCGCGGATGGGTGTCTGAGGCGGCACCACGGCTGGTGGTCGGTGCAGCAGCGTTTCAACCGGTCGGGCCAGTTCACTGCCCAGTGTTCGGGGATCCACCTCCCAGGTTTCGTGAAGCTGCTGGCTCAGGTCTCTTAGAAAGAATTCAGCAAACTCTTGATTGTCAATTAATTGATTGAAGGTGGTTTTGGGGATGGCGTACAGAACCACATCGCTGCCGCTGACCGCGTCGAGCCTCGGCGAGCAGTTCAGCAGCATCGATGGATAACCAAACGTCTCCCCCGCACCGGCGGTGGAAACTTCCTCGCCCCGATGGAGAAACCGAACGACGCCTTCGCGGATCAGATAAAAATATTGGCTCGAAGCACCGTCTTGCCGGAGGATGTACGTGCCAGGCAGGAAGTGGAGGATTTGAAATGTTTGCTCGATGAGTTCGAGTTCTTTGGGATCTAAATATTCAAATGGGGGACAGACTTTAACAAAATCCATGGGCTTCACCTTTGGAACCCTTGATTAAAATCACTGATAAGCGATTACTGGCGAAGTTGAGTTGCTTTTGGCTGGGTCTTTGTGAGGAAATCTGTCGTCAGTTGGAGTGAGAGGAACTATAGGCTGTTTTGGTCAGTCGCCGGATATACATGTTTTTAATAGCGCTTAACTAGTTTACCTTGAGGATAGAGGGGTGTCAAACAAAACACGGGTTACTCTCAAATCATTACTCTTTCATGGACTTGCCAAGCACTGATTTGATCAAGTACTAAATCATCCCAAGGTCCTGCTTAATTTGGTCTATTTCTTGGCGCAAAATAGTTAATTTGTTTTGCACAATATCCCAAACAATTTCATCAGGGCACTGGGTCCGCACAATGGGAAAAGGTTTTTAAGCCACGAATAACACGAATTTTCACTAATTTTATTATTTTATTCGTGTTAATTGGTGCAATTCGTGGCTGATTTTATCTGTTCTCTATCATCCCCATCTTACGGACCCAGTGCCTTCATCAGAAACGATATCATATCCATGCACCAGTACATTTCGAAAACCAATAATTCGCCGATAGTCACTAATTCGAGAGACAATATCCGGATCGGCTTTTTTGAGTCGATTGAGTGCTTCGCCAACAATCTCGAACTGACGCTCGACGGCAGAACGTAGCATTGGATCGGTTTTGAAATCGGTTAATTGTTTAACATGAGTAAAATCTATGATTAGCTTTGTTGCTTGGTCAAGATCATATATAAGTTTCTTTACCTCAAGCGTCATAAACTAACACTTTATCCTTTTCAATTGCTTGCCGAAAATAAGGGTTTTTGATGGCGTTGACTTCAACTAAATCCACCGATCGCTGAAATAGTCGTTCCAAATCTTCTTTAAGTCCAAAATATCTATCAAAAGCCCCAAAAGGATTACTCTCTGTAAATTCGACCAGAAAATCTATATCACTTTTTTTGAAATCGAAGTCATCTCTTAAAGCAGAGCCGAATAGCTCTAGCCGCTTAACCGCATGGATAGTACAGAGTTTCGATAAATCTTTTGAAAAATTGTCGAGGGATAAAGCCATACTTGCCTCATTTGGAAATTAAATTTCATTCACGGGAAGGTTTAAATCTAATTTTACTGAATGATAATACCAAAAATGGGCTTTAGTTGCCAAATAGCAAATTAAAACTCTGGCCCACCCTGGGGCGGAATCGCTACTGGCGCGAACGGATCGTCCGGCTCGGGCGTCGTCTCTGGCGGGGCTTCAAAGGTGTCAGAGGTGATGGCTGCGGGCGAGATGGTCGCGGTGATGGGGGCGGTAACCGTTAGCGGGCCGGATGAGATCGGCGTGTAGGTGGGTGGAGGCGTGGTTACGGGATTTTGCGGCGAGATGGCCTCGGTCGGATTATCGACCAGAATGCGAATGCGGGCGTCGGTGAAGCCGCCGATTTGATCGGACACTACCAGGCGCAGCGTGTAAGGGCCATTAGCGATTTGGGTGGTGTCGAAGGTACCCAGCAGCCCGCGCCGAACCAGTTGATAGTTAGGCCCTTGAATAGTGATGAAGGACTGCGGGTTGGTGCCTTGCCCCAACTCCAACTCGTAGTAAGAGATTTTGGGGGCGACGATGGCGCCTTCGATATTAACCGTCCCTCGGACGCTGCCATTATCAATGGGCCGGGTGATGCTGGCCGCCAAATCGCGCGAGGGACAGGATTGGGTCGGCGGCTGTTCGATGTTGTGCTCGATGGCCCAGGCGCGGGCTTCCGGTGGAAAGATGCGGAAGTGACGCAGTTCAACGTTGCCCCGGCAAAATTTGTTGACGCGGAGATTGGTGTTTAGGTCAATTTCGACGTATTGGTGAAAATCGTGATCCGGGCCGAGGGGCGGCTGCTGATTGTAGAAGATTTCAGTGCGTGTCTGAGGGCAAAGCTCGCTGGGCAGGGTGCCGGAATCGGCGCAGACCTCTATCTCGACAACCGAGGCAGGTCGAGGAAAGTCGCGCACCGGTAGATTTTGATGGGCGGCTTCCATAAAATCGTGCCAGATATGACCGGCTCCGGTTAACCCATCAACGCCATCCATCGGCCGATTATCGGCATTGCCAACCCAGACACCGGTCACGATATCGGGGGTGTAGCCGATGGTCCAGCTATCGCGAAAGTCGTTGGTGGTGCCGGTTTTGACCGCTGCCGGTCGATCGATTTGCAAAATCCGGTCGGGATCGAATTCAGGGGTGCGGGCCTGGTTATCGGCCAAAATGTTGGTGATCAGATAGGCATGAGCTTCGTTCAGCACCCGGCGCGACGGATGGCGCAGTGGTTCGATCTCGCGGCCAAAGTTATCGGTGATTTTGAGAATGGTCGTCGGCTGAAGCAAAATCCCTTGATTGGCCATCGCCTGGTAGGCATTGGTCATCTCCAGCAGCGACACTTCGCCGCTGCCCAGCGCCAGCGGCAAGCCATAATCCTCTCGGTTCAAGGTGCTGATGCCCAGGCGATAGGCCATCTCCTTGAGAGCGCTGATCTTGACCGCTTCCAGCGTTTTAATGGCCGGAATGTTGTACGAGTTCGCTAACGCGGTGCGAACGGTGACCGGCCCATGAAATTGACCATCGACGTTGCGCGGGCGGTAGACGTTGCCGTTTTCATCGGGGTACTCCACCGGCACATCCCACAACAGGGTGCTGGGCGTCCAGCCCAACCGCTCGAACGCGGCCAGGTAGGTTAGCGGTTTGAGGGTCGAGGCCGGCTGGCGCAGGCTGGTCACGATATTGACCTGGCCGTCGATGGTCTCATCGCGGAAGTTGCGGCTGCCGACCAAGGCCAAAATATGGCCGGTGGCCGGGTCCATCGCGATCAGCGCCCCATTGGTCACATGGCGATTAGCCAGTTCGGCCACGCGCCGCTCTACGGCCTGTTCGGCGGCGGCCTGCATCGAGGCGTCGAGGGTGGTGTAGACCCGCAGGCCGGCCTGATAAATGTACGTAGCCGGCACGTTCTGCTCTAACTCTTCGCGGACCAGCGTTACAAAGTGCGGCGCTTCCAGCGGAAAATTGAGATCACGAAAGGTAACCGGGGTGGCGGCGGCCTCGCGGGCCTGGGCCAGGGTGATGTAGCCGGCCTCGACCATCAAGCCCAGAACGACTTGCTGGCGTCCTTTGGCTCCATCTGGATTATGGTAAGGATCGTAAATGGCGGGCGACTGGGGCAGCCCGGCCAGCATCGCCGCTTCCGGCAGGGTGAGATCGCGGGCCGATTTGCCGAAGTAGGTTTGGGCGGCCGCCTCGACGCCGTAGGAGTGGTTGCCGTAGTAAATCTGGTTGAAATAAATTTCCAGAATTTGATCTTTAGTGTAGCGCCGGTTGATCTCTATGGCCAGCACAGCTTCACGCAGCTTGCGCGATAGGGATCGTTCGGTGCGTTCTTGGGGCGTCAGAAAAATGTTGCGAGCCAGTTGTTGGGTGATGGTGCTGGCCCCGGACACGATCTCTTTCTCCGACAGGTTGGTGAAGGTGGCCCGCATGATGGCGATAGGATCGACGCCGACATTGAGGTAGAAAAAGCGATCCTCGGTGGCGAGGGTGGCGTTGAGTAGGTGGGGCGAAATCCGGTCGAGGGTAACGTTGGTGCGCCGGCCGCCGGTGGGATCGATGATCTCCCACAACAGGTTGCCCTCTCGGTCTAAAATTTGGGTCGTAGCGAATTGAAGGGAGCGCGAGCGCAGTTCTTCGGCGGGCGGGAGTTGGATCGCAATCCAAACATAGCCGGTGGCCCCCACAATCACCAACGTACTCAGCACAATCAGCAGCAGCGAGGCAATATTCACCCCGGTGATCAAATTCCGCCGCCAGCGTAGGCCGGCCTCAACGTCGGCCGGCGAATAGAGCGGCCCGGCTTCCGGCCGATCGTCTTGTGGGGCGTTAGGTTGGCTAAATGGTTGGGCGGTTTGCCGCAGTTTGAAAGTGCGAAATTTTTCCGCCTGATGCCAACTTACCAGGTCTTGTATGCTTTTCTTCGGAGGAGTAGGCAGGTCTTCAAACTGAAGCGGTTGATGGTCGCTCATAAGGCAAAAAGGACGTTATGGCGCTGCTAATTCGTCAATTTCAGTTTGGGCCGCTTTTTTTTGGAGATCGTCGCCAAGGATTAAGACCTCATTGAAATCAAGTTTGGCCAGGGAAATTTCACCGATGGTTTTGTAGGTTCGGCCCCGGTCTAAATAGGCATCGGCATTAGCTGGATCGATATTGATGGCTTCGGTATAATCGGCGATGGCCTGATCGTACACTTCTTTATCGGCAAAGGCGTTGGCCCGGTTGTAGTAAGGCCAACTGAGCGGGCTATGACCCAGCTCGATGGCTTTGGTGTAGTCGGCAATGGCCAGATCGTATTCGCCGATTTTGCGGTAGGTCAGGCCGCGGCTGTTGTAGATATACGCCAGCGGATCGTACTCCAGCTCAATGGCGCGGGTATAGTCGGCGATAGCTTCCTCGTTTTTGCCGGTGTAGTAGTAGGTATTGGCCCGATTGTAATAAGGCAGGCCCAGTGGATCGTAGTTGAGTTCGATCGATTTGGTGAAATCGTCAATGGCGGCGGCGTAGTCTTGCTGCGTGTAGTAAATATAGCCCCGGTTGTAATAGGCATTAGCCAGCGGCTCGTAGCCCAGTTCGATGGCTTTGGTGTAATCGGCCAGCGTGCCTTCCATCTCGCGGCGGGTGTAACGATCTTCGGCGCGGGCGAAGTAAGCCGCAGCGTCAGCCAGGGGAACATCGGTGGGGTCGGGTGTAACTGTTGGGACCACCGGCGTGGAGGTAGGTGTCGGTTCGACGGTGACCACCGGCCCCTCAACCTGAACCACTGCGGCGCGCTGAACTATCTGATCGCCGTAGGTAACGGTTAAGGCAATTTGGTAGCTGCCGGGGGCGTTGGGCGCTTGATAGGTGATGCAGCAAGTGCCTTGCCCTTGGGTGATTTCGCCGCCGGAGGTCGTCCAGCGGTATTGAATGGAAATTTCCGCGCCTACAATCTGGACAACACCGACCTGGGCATCAGTTGTATCGCCGACAGTCATTTGAGCATTGCTCACAAAGAGTTCGCTGACGTTTTCTTCCACCGAAAAAGGCGTGGCAGTTGGCGTTGGTTGGGCGGCGATGTAGGTATCGAGGTAGCTTTGTACCGAGTTGCAGCCCAGCAGAGCCAGCGCCAGAATAAGCATAATTTGCCAAAATGAGCGTTTGTTTTGGTCAGCCATAAGTCTCCTCGCCCCCAAGAGGTTAGCCAGCGGTTTGGATCTCTCTCATTATAGTTGATTTATGTAGTTATGACAACCTGTTTTTTGAATGTAAGGCAAGCCCTTTTCATCCCATCCAAAGATCGGTATAATCATGGTGGAGGTATCGACCGTGCTAGACACGATTAACGACGAACAGAAACGCTGTCCCTTCTGCGACGAGGAGATTCGGTTAAAAGCGGTCATTTGCAAGCACTGTCACCAGTGGATGCCGGGCTATAGTTACGAGTCGGCTATTCGGGATTTGGTGATTGAAAAGCAGGTCACGCAAAGTACCATCACCACGGCTGTCGAAGATAAGCAAACCCGCGCCGAACAGTTAAAGTTGGTGCTGGCCTGGGGCAAAAGCGATAAAAATTACGCCTTGCGCAAGTTTGATCTCTCGGCTCAAGACCTGAATGGGATCGATCTAAGCGGGGCTGATCTGCGTGAAACTAACCTAAGTGAAGCGAATTTGAGTGGGGCTAACCTGAATGGGTGTAACCTGTCAAAGGTTAATCTTTTTAGAGCCAACCTACAAGGCGCCCATTTACGCCAAACCAAAATGGCCGATGCCTATTTAAGAGAGGCAATGCTGCAGCAAGCCGATTTTAGCGGCAGCAGTTTGCCTCGAGCTAACTTACGGGGAGCCAATCTATCACAGGCGATTTTGTATCGCGTTGATTTGGAAAATGCCAACCTTAAAATGGCTGATTTGCGTGAGGCGAATATGCGGGATTGCTATCTGAAAGACACCAATCTGGAAGGCGTCAAAATTGAAGGCGCCCAGCTCAACGGCTCGCTGCTGGTGCGGACCAACTTTACCGGCTCGGATATCACCGCCTTTCAATACAAACGGGCGAGAAGCATTGAGGCTATGATCCTACCTAACGGCAGACTCTACAATGGAGAGTCAAGTTGACCGTTAACCCGGAAAAGGCCCAACCTAAATCCAATCCCAAATGCGATATATTGTTTATCGCTTGTGGCGCGTTGGCTAAGGAAACCAAGGCCATTATCGATCACTACGGCTGGCCCGTCGAACTGAAGGCGCTGCCGGCTGTTTATCATATGACGCCGCTCAAAATTACGACCAATTTAGATGTGATGCTGGCGAAATTGAAAGGGCAGTATCAACGGATTATCGTTATTTACGGCGAGTGCGGCGCTACCGGCATCGATGCGGTGCTAGACCGCCACGAGGTCGTGCGGATTAGAGGCCCCCACTGTTATGAGATGTATGCCGGAACCAAAGAGTTTAATCGTCTGATGGAGGAGGAGCCAGGTACATTTTTTCTAACCGATTGGCTGCTGCGGGCTTATGAAAAGGCCGTGCTTAGAGGGCTGGGCTTGGACAAACACCCGGAACTGGCCCCGCTTTATTTTGGTAACTATCGTCGCCTGGTTTATCTTAGCCAGGACCCAAGCGAAATGTTAATTAAAAAAGCTCAAACGATTGCCGCTTCGATGGGCTGGACGTTTGAGCATCGTCATGTTGGATACGGAGAATTAGAGACTCGACTTGTAAACTTAATGACCCCCTAAAGGAGCTACAACACTTATGACTTTTGACGACTTAGACCACCTGTCAAGCGACCAGATGCTGGAACTGCTGACCAACCTCTGTTTTGATCTGTGGGCTTCGATCCACACGGCCGATGATGGACTGCCTGATTATACCTTAGCCAGAGAGATCATCCGCAAAATGACCTACGGTATTGCCAAATTTCGCAACGTGGCGGCTTTTTTTACGGCTGATTTTGAGTATAGCAGCATTGAAGATACGCAGGAGTACGCTCGCGAAATCGCCGGCTACCTCAATGAGTATGGCCGTCGGGTGCCTTTGCCGGTTTACCGGGAATTTGTGGATTGGATCACTACCACCGAGCGTCTCAAACGGGAGCGAGAGCGTATGGCCCGCCAAAGTTCAGCCTCACTTATTGAAGAGGTCGAAGAATATTTGGAAATGCACCGCACGACCCACATTTAATTTTTAGGCGTCGGAACCGGCCATCAACAAGCCGACCCGCTCGCGTGTCGCTTCGGCGACGGGCAGAATCTTTACAATTCGCCCGTCAAACATCACGGCCACGCGGTCGGCCAGCCCTAATACTTCATCAAGTTCGGCGGAAACGACCAGCACCGCTACCCCCTGGTCTCGTTGGGCTACAATTTCCTTGTGGATGAACTCAATCGAACCAACGTCGATGCCGCGTGTGGGCTGCGCCGCGACGAGTAGTTTGGTAGGGCTGGAAAATTCACGGGCGACAATGACCTTTTGTTTATTGCCCCCGGATAAGTTTTGGGCTAGCGCATAGACATTAGGCGGCCGCACATCATAATTTTTGACCAACACTTTCCCGTTTTCATCGATTTTATCATGGTGCATAATTACCCCCCTAGCATAAGGGGTTTTGAAATATCTGTTGAGCACCATATTGTCGGCCAGGGTATAAGGCATGACCAGGCCGTGCTTTTCGCGGTCTTCGGGAATGTGCGCGACGCCTAACTCAGTGATTTGGCGGGGGGTAAAATGTGTCGTATCCTGGCCGTCGATCGTGATCTTGCCGGCCTCGACATGACGCAGACCGGTCAGCGCCTCAACCAGTTCCCGTTGGCCGTTGCCCTCGACTCCGGCGATGCCTAAGATCTCTCCAGCATATACCTCCAAATCAATTCCTTCTACCGCCGCCTGCCCTCGATCATCATAGACATGCAGATTTTCGATCTGCAGCACCGGTTTGCCCGGCTTCGCCTCAGACTTTTCCACGCGCAGGATGACATTACGGCCCACCATCATTTCAGCCAGGCTGGTTTCGGTCGAATTTTCCGGCATCGCCGTGCCGACCATTTGACCGCTGCGTAAAACGCCAATCCGGTCGGCCACGGCTAAGACTTCTTTTAACTTGTGCGTGATAAAAATAATCGAGACATTTTGAGCCGTCAGATCGCGCATAATGCGGAACAACTCGTTGGCCTCTTGCGGCGTCAGCACCGCGGTCGGCTCGTCTAAGATCAGGATGTCGGCGTGTCGATACAGGGCTTTGATAATCTCAACCCGCTGCTGAGTCCCGACCGGCAAATCCTCAATCACTGCGGTGGGATCGACCGCCAGACCGTATTGCTCCGATAACTGTCGCACCGTTTGAACGGCCTGACGCATATTAAGCCGGCCGCCGCCGCTGGTAATCTCCGAGCCGAGCATCACATTCTCAGCCACAGTCATGACCGGCACCAGTTGAAAATGCTGATGCACCATACCCACCCCTCGGGCAATGGCATCGCCGGGGTTGCTCAATTCGACTTTTTTACCTTTGATTAAGATTTCACCTTCGGTGGGGGTGTACAGGCCGTATAGCATGTTCATTAGCGTGCTTTTGCCTGCGCCGTTTTCACCGAGGAGAGCTAAAATTTCCCCTTGGTGCAGTTTGAGATTGATATTATCGTTGGCCAAAACGCCGGGAAAACGTTTGGTTAGACCTTTAGCTTCCAAAACGAGGGGGCGGTCCGTTTTATTCATGGGCAGCTTACTCTTTCTCGTAGGGTTTGCCGACCGCCGCCGGGACGCGCGTTCGGCCTACAAAACCGGCTAAAACGATAATTGTGAGCAAATAGGGCAGCATTCCGATGAATTGGTGGGGAATCTGAAGCTGGCCGGCAAA
>JACKAT010000029.1 GCA_020634935.1 Anaerolineales bacterium | reverse complement strand
CCCTGAGAGGCCAACAGCAGCCCTAAATTTTTGAGGCTAAGGGCTCTCAGGGGATGATCGTCCCGTAACGCAGCTTGCCGGATAGCCAGCGCTTGCTCGAAGTAAGTTTGGGCGGCAACCAGCTCGCCCTGGCGTTGTAACAACTCGCCCAGAACATCCAAACAAAGCGCCGTGCGCGGATGAGGATCATGATAAGCTTTGTGGTAGACCTGGAGCGCCGCTTCCAGATGGGCGCGCGCCCCGGTCAAGTTCCCCTGGTCTAATAACAGCGCCCCCAAATTTTTAAGCGATTGGCCGGTGTCAGGATGGTCATCGCCCAAAACTTTTTGCCGGATGGCCAGCGCCCGTTCGTAATAGGGCTGCGCTTCGGCCTGTTGCCCCCCCTTTGAGAGCGCGAAGGCAATATTGTTGAGATTCATCGCCGTATCGGGATGTTCCGAGCCCAACGCTTGTTCGTTGATAATCAGAGCTTGTAACAAATGAGGCAGGGCGCCGTCAAAGTCATTTGATCCCAAAAAACACATCCCCAAGTTATTAATAAACTCCCCTGTCAGTGGGTGTGTTTCGCCTAACTCATTGGCGCTGATGGCGACAGCTCGTTCAAAGATAGCTTTGGCCGTTACGAAGTCGTTACGGGTGTAATACCACTGGCCTAAATAGTTCAGGCTGTCGGTCAGGTCGATATGATCTTCCCCCAGCAATTTCTCTCGAATAGCCAGAGCTTGCTCAAGATAGGATCGCGCTTCAACCAGCTTACCCTGAGAATAAAGCAAATGGCCCAGATTATTCAGACTTTGAGCGGTGGCCAGATGCTCTTGCCCCAACCGCTTGTCTCGAATCTGCAGCGCTTTCTGATAGTAGGGCAGCGCGCCCTCATAATCTCCAATTTGCCATAAATGCTGGCCTAATTCCGTACACAGCCGGGCCCCCTCTTCATCCTGCCGAGCCTGAGCCACATCAACCACCGACCGTAGATGAAATTGCCAGGCTAACAGCGGCAGCGGCAAGCCGGCCCGGTTAACCTGGGCTGTCTCCTCGAACACAACCGCCTCGACCGCTTTCTGCGTCGCTTCAACCTCATCCTTAGCTACATCGCGGACAAAGGCCGCCACCAGGCGGTGCATACGCAAGACTTTATCTTGCTCGGTTTCAATCAGCCCCAATTCAATCAGACGGGCAAAAGCCTGGTCGGCTTTGAGGGCCGAGGCCGGTCGATCCGGATCCAAACCCAGCGTTTTGACCAGCAGCTTGTACCAGATTGGCTCACCGGGGGCAAAATGGGCCACCCGCACCAGCAGCGACCGGGCCAATGCGTCGATTTCGTCGGCCGGATCGAGCCGGTCGTAACTGAGGGCAAACGTGCGGCCCACGTGCTGGACGTGACCCGTCGGCGAGATGCCGCCGCTTTGCAGCGAGGGGTGGTGCAGCAATTGGGGGTCTTGCAACTGCGCCAAATAGCCGGATGGGGTGACGGCGCGCCGGTAGCGATATAAATAGCTGCCGGCCAGATGGAGGGCCAGCGGCAAATCGCCTAATTCTTCGGCGATGGCATCGAGGATAGCCTCATCCGCGTCGGGACAATGTTGGCGCAGCAAGGCCACACTCTCGGGCCGGCTCAATACGCCCAGCGCCAAAGTTTTCACCCCCAGGGCCAATTCCCAATCGCCCCGGCGGCTGGTGACCAATACGCGACAGCCGCCGCTGGGTGGCCGCCACTGGGCCAGCAAAGCCGGGTCCTCGCAGTTATCAAAAATCAGCAAGCGGGGCCGGGGACTTTGCCAGGCCGCTTGCACCAACCGCACCTGGTCGTTAAGGGGATAGGCGCCAAAGTCCAGCCGCAGTTCCAACGCTCCGGCTCCGCCGCAGGCCGCAATTTCGGCTGGAATGGCGTTGGCCTCGGCAAAACTCAGCCAAAAGACGCCGCCGTCAAAAAACTGGCCGTAGCGATGAACAAACTCGCTGGCCAGTTGAGTTTTGCCGATACCGCCCAACCCGGTGGCCGCGGCGGTCTCCACCTGGCTAATAGCGGTCGCCCCGCCGGCCTTCAAAGCCGAGGCCAGAGCCAGCAAATCTTCCTGGCGACCCACGAACAGCGGATTCTTGTTCAGGGGCATCAGCGAGCCGGCCGGCAGCGGGGCCGGCTCGGGAATTTTATCGAGCGGAAGCGAATCCAAGCCAAGGGGGGCTTTAGGCGGCGTGGTCTCGGCTGGCGCTGGCTGCGGCGGCGGAAAGAGGTGATCGCACAGCGGCGTGGGGGCAGGATGGCCGGCGCTGACCAAGAATTTTTCGAGCCAGTCGCGTTTGAGCCGGCCACGGCGAACAATCTCGCGGGCTAAGTTCTCGATATCCGACAACTTGGCCGGTACATGCCCCTTCCGCCAATACTCAATCGAAGCCCCGCCTTTTTTGTCCAGGGCATAACCCAATTCATCCTGAATCGCCTGGAGCGTCTTGATCTCCCGAAAACTGATCTGATAGACCCCTTCCGTCAGCAATTGGGCAAATATTTCATCTGACCGGGCCATTACCCCCCCTTACCAGATTACGGAATCGATTCGGAGTTAGATTCCCTTCGTTAGGAATGAAAACTGCATATTATTGTCGCAGAGTAGTTTTTCGGCCAGGATAGTTCATCACATTAAGTTGTTGAAGTGTGGACGAGGCTCATTATAGCACATTCTGGAATGTTTGTCTTAAAAACTGGTCTTTACAATGGCCTCCAACCTGCCGCAACCCTGTGTAGAGAGGTGAGCTTGTCCGGGGCAATGGCCCGGCTGGGGGGTGGCCTATATCACGGTCAACGACGTTCCACGTCGCACCGGCGTAACCGTGACGATACATCGGCGCGTGGCTTGCAGCGCGATAGGGTGTGAGCAAATCAATATAAGTTATTGGCTACAAATTAGTCTATATTATAAGGAGATATAACATGACACTTAAAATGAAAGAATTCACCATTAATTTCGATCCGGAGTCCGGCGGCATTCGTCACGAATCGATAACGGTAAACTTTAATGAGCAGGTTTTAGCGGCCCAAGCCGTTCTGAAAGGTTTTGAAGCTAAATTTACCCAACCCGGCAGTGATCGTCCCTTTCGTCAGCTTCACATTGACCTCGATGTTGAGTCGGTGACGACGCATGCGGTCAATATCAAGGCTGATTTTGGACTGCGGGACGCCAGCGGCGTCTTTGATGATCCGTATGGTGGATTTATCCAAGGGGTCGTCATCGCTAATGTTGCCTGAGTGAATGAGGCTTAGAATTCCACCTGATTTCTTCCTTGGGGGGGAAATTCCAGCACGGCTCGCGCTTAAGACCCGGAGGCGGGCGACCGTCTCCGGGCGTCGTTGAAAACCGGACCGAGCCGGTCGAGCGATGATAGGAGGCTGATTCAGCCAGGCAAATTTTGTAGACAGATAGGCGGGGGGCCAATCCGTAGGTCTTGATCAGGATTGATCTGGGTAAAAAGCGCAAACGGGTATACAATAGACATTATCGGAAATAGGTGACAGTCACTTTTGGCGACTAAATATAGGACGTCATTGGCAAAACCAGATCGACATTTAGTGGTGTTAAGCGACTGTCACCTTAAATCCGATAAACTCTAATATCCCCCGTAATTAACCGCCGGAGGTGACTCAATGTCAAAAAAGATCAGCTCGAAGGAATTCAAAAGCCGGTTGGCAACGATGTGCGCTCAGGGGGGCGGGCGGGGGCTGCCGCGCAATCTGCGCGACCAGCAAATTTTGTTCAAAAGCATCACCCTGACGCTTGATCCGGACAAATCGTACACCGAAACCGAATTGAATCTGGCGCTGGGCCAATGGCAGACGGAAGTGGGGCAAATGATTGAGATCGATCACGTCAGCCTGCGCCGCTATTTGGTCGATGCCGGTTTTGTGCAGCGGGACAGCGCCGGGCTGACTTATCACGTCTCAACCGTTGATAGCCTCGATATATTTGAACCGGATGTGGAAACGCTCGACCCGGCGGCGGTGATTATTGAAGCCCAACTGGATCGCGAGCGCCGGAAGCAGGATTATCTTAAAAAGCAAAACACGGATTAGTTTGGAGTTGGAGTTAGGAGTTGGAGTTAGGTGAGGGGCGTTTGAGTTAATAGTTCTCTTGGTAGCACCGCTTTCTAACGCTCAACTCCAACTCTAACTCTAAACTCCAACGCAAACTCCTAACTCAAACTCTAATCTCCACCTTCCTACTCTAATTAGCTCTGCTGCGGGCGGCTTTGACTAGACCGTTTAGCATGGCCGCAATTTCATCCGCTTCTTGGTGATACTGCTGGTAATTCTCGCGGGTTAAGTGGCCCCGTTTGCCAATTAAGGCCAATAAGCTGACCACTTCGTACATAGATCCCTTAGCTATGTTGTAAAAGTAAGCCTGTTCTTTGCTGCTTTGCCGGCCGCTGCCTTCGGCAATATTCGTTGGTACTGACAAACTGGCCCGCCGCAATTGATCGCCTAATGAGAATTGATAGCGCTTAGGTAAACCGTCGGCCACAGTAAACATGGCATCCGCAAAATGCAAACTTCTTTTCCACACGTCCAGCTTTTCAAATCCGAACATAAGACCAAGTTTGAGTTGGAGTTGAGCGTTTGAGATTGGAGTTTGAGGTTTGAGATTGAGTTGGAGTTGAGCGTTTGAGATTGACTTGGAGTTGGGAGATTGGGTTGGAGAACTGGGCTATCACAAGCGCTTTTAACTCCAATTTCAACGCCAACTGATACCTCCAACCCCAACCGATACCTCAAACCCCAACTGATAACTCAAACCCCAACTGATAACTCAAACTCAAACTCAAAACTCAAACTGATAACGGTCACGGGGTCAGCAGACCGTCCGTCACCGTATCCAACGTTACCTCTGATGACCCATTAGCGGCAGAGCCATTGGTGGGGGTTCCGTTGGCGGCGGTGTCGTTGGTCGAGCCGTTGGCGGCGGTTTTATCGTCGCCGTTTTGGCCGGCGCTGCGCCGGGTGACGACGACATAGCCCCAATTTTGTAGTTCCGGGGTGATGGTATAGTTGTAGCGGAAGCTCATCAGGTGGGAGGCCGCGCCTTGCAGATGATCGTACAATTCAGCGGCGATGGCGTTGGACTGGGCAATGGCCGTCTCCCGCTGGTTTTGGCCGGCATCGCGCAGCGCCACTTTTTCGGCCACCGCGTTGCGCACCGCGATCACGTCGGTTAAATGGGGGCTGGTAAAGCGGTCTGCTTCCGGGCGGCTTAACTCTTTGACAATATACGCGTCCGCCACGTTCAGATGTTCTTCCGGTGTTTGCGGTAAAAGGATTTTGGCCGTTGACTGCTTGACTTTAAAGCCCCAGCCTTTGGCTTTGGTGGGCGTTTCGGGAAAGGCGGCGTCGAGGGTTTTGCGCATAATCCGCACCAGTTTGCGCAGACGCTGGTGGGCGTCTTTTATTTCTTCCGAGGCCACGGCCCGCTGTTCTTCGCCTTCGCGGCGCTGCTGCTCGCAAACGGCGGCTTCTTGCAGCAAATCGGCGATCCAGGCGGTAAAGGGGAGCTGCTCTTCAAGGGGGCGAGTTTGATCATAGGTTACAAAGGTCTTGCCGCTACTAAAGATGTCTTGGCGCTTGTTCGGGTTGGGCAAACGAACGGTGTAATCACTTTTGGTATCGTAATTCAGAGGTAACATGAGATGTCTCCTTGAGAAGTAGGAATTTGATATAGGGTAATTGTATTCACTTTGTAAACTCTACTGTCCAGTATATCTAACTTTTTAGATAGAGTCCAGCCGGTCAAAAATTTTTTGAGAAGTCGAACCTTTTTGAAAAAAGACGGCTTTTTGTGGCAAAAAAGGGGGTCAAAAGTAAAAAGATGGCTTTTTTGCTGTAAAAGAGAAGGTCAAAAGTAAAAAGGGTGTCTTTTTGTCGCCAAAAAGGGGATCAAAAGCAAAAAGGGTGTCTTTTTGTCGCCAAAAAGGGCGGCGCGCCGAAGTCGACAGCGTTTTGGAGCGACAAAGCTGGCTTGGTCATTGAGGATTAGGTCAAAGTAAACTTTGACGCTCCGGGTTGCTATTTACAGAGGCGTCTGACCGACTTGATTGAGGCGACGCCGGCAATGAAAATTTATAGGAGCGACAAAGCTGGCTTGGTCATTGAGGATTAGGTCAAAGTAAACTTTGACGCTCCGGGTTGCTATTTACAGAGGCGTCTGACCGACTTGATTGAGGCGACACCGGCAATGAAAATTTATAGGAGCGACAAAGCTGGCTTGGTCATTGAGGATTAGGTCAAAGTAAACTTTGACGCTCCGGGTTGCTATTTACAGAGGCGTCTGACCGACTTGATTGAGGCGACACCGGCAATGAAAATTTATAGGAGCGACAAAGCTGGCTTGGTCATTGAGGATTAGGTCAAAGTAAACTTTGACGCTCCGGGTTGCTATTTACAGAGGCGTCTGACCGACTTGATTGAGGCGACACCGGCAATGAAAATTTATAGGAGCGACAAAGCTGGCTTGGTCATTGAGGATTAGGTCAAAGTAAACTTTGACGCTCCGGGTTGCTATTTACAGAGGCGTCTGACCGACTTGATTGAGACGACGCCGGCAATGAAAATTTATAGGAGCGACAAAGCTGGCTTGGTCATTGAGGGTTAGGTCAAAGTAAACTTTGACGCTCCGGGTTGCTATTTACAGAGGCGTCTGACCGTCTTGATTGAGACGACGCTACCCGCTTAATTGAAAAATCCGGCAGTGGGTCTATAATAGAATCACATGCAAAATTAGGGCGCAGCGATTGAGCAAAATCATTTCCGCTGCGCTCTTTTGTTGTTTTACGTCAGTCGCCGGTAGGGAGTAGGGCGTAGGGAGTCAGGCGTAAGGCGTAGGAGCGAGGTAGCCCAACATTAAACCGTGGAAACGGGAGATGATGGAAGATCGACCCAATAATCGACAGAATTGACAAGATTATCACGATTTTATCGGTCAATTCGGTAAATCGGGTTAATTCTGTCTAAATTTTTTTCATCACGGTTTAGGGCAGAGCTACCAGGAGCGAAACTGTTTACTTCTGCCTCCCTACTTCTGCCTCCCTACGCCTTAATCTCCAAAAGGATAACCTATGTCTCAATTACCAGTCTCGACTATTCGTTACAGCCGCCTGGTTAACCAATCGCCGATTTTTTACGGGTGGATTATTCTATTGATGGGGACGCTGGGCATGATTATGACCTCGCCCGGCCAAACCTATGCCGTTTCGATTTTCATCGAGCATTTCATTACCGATTTGGGCCTGGGGCGCGGCCTGGTCAGCACTTTGTACACCATTGGCACGTTGGTCGGCAGTTTTGTCTTGCCGCTGGTCGGCCGGCAAATTGACCGGCGCGGGCCACGGTTGGTGATGGTTTTTATTAGCCTGCTGTTTGGCCTGGCCTGTATTTATATGGGCTTTGTCCGTAATGCCGTCACGCTGGGCTTGGGGTTCATTTTTATCAGGATGTTGGGGCAGGGAAGTTTGGGGCTGGTTAGCAATAACGTCATCAATCAATGGTGGGTCCAGCGCCGGGGGGCGATGGTCGGTTTATCGGGGCTGCTGGTGTCGCTGGTGGGCTTGGGGGCTGTTCCGGGCGTCATCAACTGGCTTATTCCGCTCTACGGCTGGCGGACCACCTATATGCTGCTGGGGCTGGCGCTGTTAGCGGGCTTTACGCCGCTGGTGCTGCTGTTGGTGCGCGATCAGCCGGAAATTTACGGCTTGCAGCCCGATGGGCTGGCGGCTAACCCGACGGTCGAAGCCACGCGCCAAACCCGGGCCAATGAAGACCATTGGACCCTGCCTGAAGCCCGGCGCACCGTCAGTTTTTGGGTGTTAGGTTTAGGACTGGCCGCGATTGCCATGTTATCGACGGGTCTCTTCTTTCATATGGTCAGTATCTTCACCGATAACGGTCTCGACGCGACAATGGCCGCCTGGGTGTACCTGCCCATTGCCGTGACCACCGCGCTGGTCAATTTGGGCAGCGGCGTGCTGGCCGATCGGATTCCGGTGCGGATTTTGATGGCCACGGCGCTGCTGCTGCAAACCACCTCGCTGTTTATGGCCCAATATCTGCATGGGGTGGAACTATCGCTGCTTTACGGCGTGGTGCTGGGGGCGACGATGGGCTTGATGAGTACGGCCCACGGCGTGGGCTGGGCCAAATATTTTGGCCGCCAATATTTGGGCAGCATCACCGGGGTGGGGACCACCATCCTGATCGTGGGGGCCGCGCTCGGCCCGATGCCGCTCGGCATCGCCCGCGATGGGCTGGGCAGCTACAATTTGGCGCTGACGCTGGGCGCGGTGCTTCCATTTGGTTTAGCTGTGGCCAGTTTGGTGGTTGGCCCGCCGCGTAAGGCCGGCTAGGGGTTAACGGTGCGGCTGCGCTAGCAATTTGACCAGCCTGACCGGCCAAAATCGACGTTCGGCCGGTCAGGCTGCCGCTAGCGGGCGGTAGACCGCTGCAAAATGGGCGCGCTCGGTTCAGGGCGGCGGCCAACGGTTCGGGGTCGTTTACAACCTGGGGATGGACAGCCCGCCGTCAATGGTGATCACCGCGCCGGTGGTAAATCGGGAAAAGTAGTCGGCGGCCAGATAAACGGCGGCGCGGCCAATATAGGCCGGGTTAATGGTGGTCTGGTAGAGGGGCGCTGACTTAAAAGCCAGGGGCTGGCCCTCGGTGTCTTCAATCACCCAGCCCGGCGCAATGCCATTCACCCGAATGTGCTGCGGGGCTAAATCGACGGCCAGCTCTTTAATAATCATGCCCAAAGCCGCTTTTGACGCGCTGTAGCTGGGGTATTGAAATATAACGCGCTGGTGAATGGAGGTGATGAAGATAATATTCCCGCCTATCTGGCGGCTACTCATGGTTTGAGCTATTAACTGGGTTAGATACATCGGCCCAAATACATTGGTTTCAAATGTGGCCCGCCATTCGGCCAGGTTGAGATTTTGAAGCCCTTTAGCGGTTGTATATTGAATGCCGACATTATTGACCAGAATATCGATGGTGATCTTGCGGGCGGTTAGGGTTTCAAGCAAAATATCAACCGCCGGCTGGTTGGTTATGTCTAAACAGAAGCCCTGACTGGTAACCGGATAAGCGGCCAGGGCCTGTTCTAAACAAGCGCAATGGTCCGGGTTGAGGTCGAGAAAATAGATGTTCGCGCCTTGTTGGGCCATTTCATGGGCCGTGGCCCGGCCAATGTTTTGGCCGGCGCCGGTAATGAGCACATTTTTGCCGGCCAACAGTTGGTTATCGAAAACAAGGGTTGGATCGGGCGCTTTGGTGACATAGCGGATAACTTCTTTAGGATTAGGATAGGGTGGATTCCCCGCTAACTCTCTGATAAAATTGACACAGGCCCGTTTGAAGCGATGTCTCATTCTCATGGGATGAATCCTCAGTTTAAGTTTTCCGGCGGCGGTCCAAAGCGGCTTTAAGCACGCGAACATACGCTTTTTGATGCTCGCGTTTGTAGGTTCCCTGGCTGTCTTTGTGTAAGCGCCGTTTCATGACCACTTCGGGCAGCATCAGGCTTTTTAGCCCCAGCTCTTCGGCTCTGGCGTACCAGTCGATAAACTCGCCAATTTCCCAATCGGTTTTAAAGGGGCCAACTTTTTGAAACGCCTCGCGCCTAATCAGCATGGCCCCCACATGCTGGCCCGGCACAATCTCGGCAGGAATTTTGATTTGCTGCTTGACCTCGTCCGGCAGTTCGGGGCTGTGAAACTGCTGCACGTAGCCAAAAACCATATCCAGGGTAGGATGGGCGGTCAGGGCTTGCATCTGGCGGGCCAGTTTCGTTTCAACCCACAGATCATCGGCATCGAGAAAGGCCAGAATGTCGCCGCGCGCCCGGTCGGCCCCGTTATTTCTGGCCGCGCCCGCGCCCTGGTTCGGTTGATAATGATAGCGGACAGGATCGCCAAAGAGTTGGGCGACGGCGGCGGTGTTATCGGTTGAGCCATCGTCGATGATAATAATTTCTTGGGGGCGGTGGGTTTGGCTCAAAATGCTGTCGATGGCTTCGGCTAAATATTTTTCGCCGTTGTAAACGGGTAAAATGGTGGTTATTGATATTTTGTTATTATTTGTGCTCATATAAATGTAACATTCTCCCTTGAAAATACAGTCTTGGAGCGTCAAAGTTTACTTTGACCCCAACGTGGATGACCAAGCCAGCTTGGTCGCTCCTATAAATTTTCATTCTCGGTGTCGTCCTGTAAGGACTGTCGGACTCCTCTGAAAATGGGTTTGTAGGACAAACTTAAGTTTGTCCTACGGGATTTTTATTCTCGCTGTGGTCCTGTATAAGGACTGTTCGACTCCCTTAATAAGTCAAAGTTTACGTTGACCCCAACGTGGGTGACAAAGCAAGCTTGGTCGCTCCAATATTTTCTCAGTCTGACCAAGCCAGCTTGGTCGCTCCAATAAATTTTCATTCTCGCCGTCGTCTCAACCGAGACTGCCCGGCTTCCATAAAAACATCCATTGAAAATTAAATCCGTAAGGCAACATCGTTAACGACAGTTATTCACAGGGTTTGGCGAACAATGGCTAAATAGTGGTCGGTCATTGGCCCGATTTGAAAGAGCGCTTCGGCCCGTTGCCGGCAGGCGCGGCCCACCGAGGCCCGTAAATTAGCATCCGCGCCCCAAGCGGCCAGCGTGGCGACCAAACCGTTGATCGTCCCGTCGGGATGATCGATCGGATTGGGCAGCAGTTGGCCGGTATCGCCCAACTCTTCAACGATACCGCTCACCGCTGTGGCGATGACCGGCAGCCCTTTGGCCATCGCCTCCATGACCGATAAAGGCATGCCTTCAAAGTGCGAGGGCAGCACAAAGATGTCGGCGGCGTCCAGTAAGGCCGGAACGTCGGCGTGATGGCCTAAAAACCTGATATGATCTTCCGCTGCCAGTTGGGCGGCAACAGCTCGGAGCTGCGCCTCCAGCGTGCCGGTCCCGGCCCACATAAAATAGAGCCGGGGCCAAATCGGATCGGCTTTAAGCTGTTTGATGGCCTTGAGTTGATGTTGATAGCCCTTCACCAGCTCCATTCGGCCGGAAGTGAATACCACTACCGCCTGTTCAGGAATAGCCAAGGCGCGACGGACCTGCCGGCGGCGGGTGGGGTCAATCGGGGCAAAAAAAGCGGCGGGGCGGCCATTATAAATCACCTGGCCCAGGGCCGGGGGCAATCCGAAATGACTATGCAGCAAATCGAGATTCTCTTGGGAGACGGCGATGACGGATTCGGCCTGCTGATAGACAGCGGGAAGTTTGGGGAGATGGGCGGCGAATTTTTTGGCCCAACTGGCGGTTACGCAATGCACAATCACGATGTAGGGAATCCCCAACCGGCCGGCGACTTGCTGGGCGGCTAAATTGGAAACCGGACCGCCCCCGCTAAAGACAATCAGGTCGGGCCGGGCGGTATTGAAAACCCAGGCCGCCTCAGCCTCGTTGACGAAGGCGCTGGCTCCGTTGGGGTTGTCGTAAATATCGTCAGGCTCAAGCCATAGATGCTGAATGCCGGCTTGTTGCCGTTCGTGAATTAAATGGTGGTCGGCTTTGCTCTGGGCGCAAGTAACGTGATAGCCGGCGGCCAGCCAGGTGAGCATTAACAAGTGATGGCACTGCTCGGCCCCGTGAATGCCCGGACAATCGGTGTAAAGCAGAATGTGGCCAGGCCCGTTGGCGGCGGGCCGGTGATAGGCCGCGGCGGATGCCATCGCCGGCGACGAGCCGGTCTCTTGGGCGTTTTTTCGGGCCAAAACGGCGGCCAATTTGGGGGCGAAGCCGGGTTCGTGAGGATTGAGGGCGCTGGCTCGGCGATACACGTCGATGGCTTCCTCAAGGCGGCCCTGCTGGCACAGTAAATTGCCCAGTTCCAGATGGGGCGGAATATAATCGGGCTGCAAGGCTATGGCGGCTCGATAGCCGGATAGGGCGCGTTCCACCTGGCCTTTGGCCTGCCAGACGGTGGCTAATTTAAATTGAATTTGAGCCGAGTTGGCCGTTTGATGGTGTTTCGTCATAACCCCGCCCCATTTTGCTGCAAAAGTTCCAGCAATTTCGCCGTAATGGCGGGCGATTGGCTGCATTGCAGCCCTTCCCGAATGTTGGCCAGGGCGGCTGGATAATCGGCGGCTTGCAACTGCCGTTGAACAACATCGAGGGCGTACAGGGCGTAATAGTCTCTGGCCTGGGTCAGCAGCCGATTTTTTAGCGCACAGGGTAGATAACTTTGGGCGATGTCGATGACCCGGCGGGCATCGGCAATTTGACGGCCCGACCGGATTAAATCTGAGCTTTCCGAGGCTGAATGCTGGCGAAAATAGGCCAGCGGGCGCGGCTCGAACCAGATCGGATAGTGGACGGCCAGGCGCTGCCACATTTCCCAGTCAAAGGTCGATTTGGCCTGGGCGCAGTAGCCGCCAAGCCGCTCGTAAGCCTGGCGCTTGACGACAATGGCGGGCGTTTGCAAGCGACACATCACGCCAATTCGTTCCAGCCAATTTTCGATGATGCCCGGCGTCTCCCGCTCCAGCCAGGAGAGCCGCTGCGGCTGGCCGGCGGCATCGACATAGGTGTGGCGGCAAAAAGCCGCGCCAATCGCCGGGGCCTGCTCGATGCCGGCCCGCAGCGCGTGATAAAAGCCCGGCGCGACCCAATCGTCGTCGTGCAGCAGGTGAACCCACTGGCCGTGCGCTCGTTGCAGACAAACATTGAAAATATGAGGGTGGCCGGCGTTAACGGGCTGTCGATAAAACCGTACGCGCTCGCCGGCGACAGATTTAATGATGGCTTCGATGTGATCTGGCCGTGAGTCGTCGCCGCCGTCATGAATAACCTCGATTTGCATCTCATCGGGGCCGGGCGCTTGTGCCAGCACGCTGGTTAGGGCCTGTTGCAGATAATCCAGCCGGTTATAGACGGTAATCAGCACCGACCAGAACGGCCGGTCAGCCGTGGCCGCCGCCGGTTCGACGCGGGGGAAGATCGCCGCCGGAGGGGAAGGCGCAGCGGCCGTTTCATCCGCCTGCATGATGCCCAAGCGTAGTAACTGCTGGCTGCTTGCCAATTTGAGCGACTGGGCCGGGTCGAACAGGGTTAAAGCCTCATCCTGGGCCAAACCCTGGGCGTACTCGCGGTACTGCATCGCGCCGCCGTAATGTTCTTGCCGCTGCGCCTCTTGCTCGGCGTAGGCGGCAAAGGAGGAGAAATATTTGAAATGAAGCAGCGCCCCGCGCTCCGTAGAAATTTCGGCGGCGGGCAGGTTGGTCCAATGCTGGCCGCCGGCCAGGATACAATCCGGGGCGTATTTGAGCAGCGGCACTTTGCTGAGATAATATTCGCCGCTCTGCCCAAATACGCGCTGTCTGGCCCCGCCAAAGTAGACGGTTTGATTATGGAAGGGACTGCCCTGTTTGTAGATCGTGTGGTAGAACTGCCGGTCGAAATAGGGGCATACCTCTAAAAAATCCTGGCCCGGCTGGTAATGGGTGGCTCGAATGGGTTTGTCGGCGTACATATCCAGCAGAATGGCGTTAAAGGCCCGCTGGTGGTGGTGATCGAGCCGGCGGCACAAGCCGGTAATGCTTTGGGTTTCGCAGTGCGGGTAGTAAAGCAGTTCATCGGCGTCAACCATAACTACCCAATGCCCCACGCCATATTTTCGCAGCAGCAGTTCAAACCAGCCCGCGCCAAAATTGGCCAGGTTGAAGGAGTAGTCGCTGCGCCACACCAGGACATCCGGCTGGGCCAGCAGATAGGCCAGGCTGCCGTCGGTGGAGCCGTTATCGACCACCAGAAATTTATCGACGCCTTTTTGGCGGTAATAGGTTAGAAAATAGGGCAGCCGGGGCCGCTCGTTACGGATCACCACACAACAGAGGATATCTTTCGAGTGAATGGGGATCGAGCGGGTATCGGCGCGAACCAGGTGATAATGTTGAAAGGCGGCGCTCAAGCCGGCCTGTCCGATGAGGGCGTTGACAAAATATTTGTGAAAGCGGGCTTCGTTGGGGTCGCATTCGAGGGCCTGGCGAAAAATGGTCAGGGCCTCGCTCAGGCGGCCGTGAGTTTGCAGCAAATTGCCCAAATTGAGGACGGCCGGAACATAATCGGGCTGGGCGCTTAAAATTTGGCGATAGCCGGTAATGGCTCGCTCCAAATTACCTTTAGCCTGCCACACGCTGGCTAATCTGTATTCGATATCGATCGGGCGGGTGATTTGATTCTTCATGAGATTGGGTTAGCTATCTTTAGAACCGGCCGGATTGGCGGTTAGGTTCTTTTGTTTACGATGTACGGATTGGCGTAAAGCCTTAAGCAGATTACGATTGTTTTCTACGGTCATTGAACTGTTGCTGTTGTGAACTCGTTTATGGAGTAAAACTTGAGGGATCACCGCCATTTTAATGCCCTGATCGTTGGCCCGAGCAAACCACTCCACATCTTCGGCGGTGGATAGATCGATTCTGAACAGGCCCAGCTCATTGAATAGTGATTTACGGACCACCAGCGTTTCCATCACCCGGCCGACGTGATCGCCTTGCAATAGTTCCGGTCGAAAGCCGACGGGCGGCGGTTGGCCGGGTTCCAGGAAGAATTTCAGGCGGGCGACCGTGTATTGAATTTCCGGATGTGCGATAAGGTATTCAACCTGAAGACGTAACTTATCGGGCGTCCAGTAATCATCGTGCGACAGAAAAGCGATCAATTCGCCTTGCGCCGCGCCGATGCCGGTGTTGTAGGCAGCGGGAATACCGCGCCCCTGTTGCTCAATGTAGCGTACGGGAGAGAAAGAATGGGCAATTTGAGCGGTCCGGTCGGTGGAATGGCCATCGACTACCATAATTTCGTAGGGATGGTAATCTTGGGCCAGAACACTCTCGATGGCCGCGGCCAGGAAGCGCTCGCCGTTTTTTACGGCAATAATCACACTGACTAGGGGGTTATCGGTCATGATTACCTCACTTTCTCCAGCCCAGATATTCGGTTAGGCTAACCGGCTGGCTGGCAGGGGGTTGATAAGAAGGTTGATTGGGCAAACGGCTGTTTCTTCGATGCTGATCTAATCGTTTTTTCAAAAGCCAGACAAAGCCGGCTTGTTTAGAATTTCGCTGGTTGGTCATATTGCCCTCGTGCTTGCGGTAGAAGAGGGCGACTTCGGCCAACTGCTTTTTGTTGAGGTGATGGTCCCAGGCCCGGATAAACCAATCCATATCTTCGTTATAGCGGAGGGATTCATCAAAGAGACCGACCTGGTCAAACACCTGCCGGCGATAGATGGCGCTGCCCAGATTGATCGAGTAGTAGGGATCGGAAACTGGCGCAAAGGTTGAGGGAATCTGGGGCGAGCTGACTAACTCCAAATCTTGAATTAGGCCCTGGACAATATCAACCGCCGGATGTAGGGTTAAACACTCAACTTGAGTACACAGCCGGTTCTGCGCCCAGAGATCATCGACATCTAAAAAGGCAATCACCTGGCCGCTGGCCAGGAGGAGGCCGGTATTGCGGGCCGCCGCCGGCCCGGCATTGGATTGGAAGATGTAGCGAATATCGCGGCCTAAATCGGCGGCGATCTGGCCGGTGTTGTCGGTGGAGCCGTCATCGATGATAATGATTTCCAACGGCTCATAAAGCTGCTGCCGAATCGTTTCAATGGCGGCGGTCAAAAACGCGGCGCCATTGTAGACCGGTATAATGACACTAATTAAAGGATTGTTCAGACACATTTCTCACTCACTGAGGATTTAATCAATCACCATTGCTTTGATCACGCGCGGAATTTGGGCCAAGTCCGTGCCTAGCTCCAGATAGTAACAGGGTAGCTGATCGGTTAGCCGTTTGATCAACTGCAACGCGGCCGGCCCCGCACCGGGCAGTTGGTGGACCGTGCTGAGGGTGAGGGCGCTCAAGCCGGTCATAGCCGGGGCGGGAGTTAAGGTGGTGTCTACCCGGCCGGTTACGCGCGGAATTAAGATGGCTTTCAGGGGAAAGCCTGTTGCCAGCTTGCCGGGCATAAACCGATGCAGAAAAAAGAGGGCTTTGTCCTGATCGAGCTTGTCCACGTTGCTGATAACCGGGGCCAGATGCGGCACGCGGTGAATGTTATCCGCCCTGACTTTGCCGGTGTTGTATAGATTGAGCGCCATCGGAGCCGGATCGGGCGAGACCAGGCAGTAGTCGTCGCTGACGTAAACCAGGTCGGAATTGAGGCAGGTGAGGGCGGTGGTCGATTTGCCGGAGCCGCCTTTGCCAACCAGCAGCACTCCCCCGGCGGGCGTGCCTACCGCCCCGGCGTGGACGTACTGCAAGCCCTGCTCGTGCAGCCACAAATGCAAAATGTTGCGCAAGGGCGAGCCAATTTCCCACTGGGGCAACTGAGCGGCGTCGCGCGTCCAGAAAATAGCCTGCCCGTGCTGAATATCCACGATCGACAGCACATTCGACCCCCATTGGAAGATGGTGCGAATGCGGTCGGTATTGAAGCCGCGCACTTCCCCCCGCTTGCCGTAAACGCCTTGTAGGCCGCCGTTCGAAGCGCGAACGCCATAGCCTAGCCAGGGCGGCGGCGGCATTTTTGTGCCGGTGGAGGCGTCGTCCCACAAATGGATGGTTAAAGCCGGCCGGCCGGCGGGCTTTTCAACTGCCCAGTGCGCCAGAGCCGGCGTGATCCGGGTGAGCGCCGGCCCGGCAAAAGATAATTGGATCAAATGCCCGTGCACATTATAAAATTGGTTTAGCGCGCCGCCGACTTTTTGGCTGACGTGCTGAAAGAACTCGTAGGTGTCCGCTAAAAAGCCGACAGGGTCGGGGTGTTGGATTGGCTCCACGGAAGCTGTTGGTTTGATGGAATTAAGCATTATTCGGGTTCGTATTGGGCCAGCCCGACTCATCCACATCGTGAATGGGGTCGAGCAGGAGCAGGTCTTCCATATCGGTGTATTTGTGCAGCACCGGCGCTTCAAAGAGCGGTTTGGCGGTTCCGTTGGCCGCCCCGTTGACCGCGGCCGAGTGGCCATTGGCGGTGATGGCGTCACCAGGCACAATCAACTGCTCGGCTTGCAGTTCCGCCAACAGTTGCTCAACGCCGGCGGCGATGGTGGCTGATTCGCCCGCAAATTGGGCAGCGATGGCCTCGACGATTTGGCCAGGGCTAAGGCCCTGCTCCAAATAGTCCCACACTACGGCTCCGACGCTGTCGATGCTGTAGTAGCTGCCGCTCTCCAGGTTAACCAGCACGGCTTCGCCGTCGATGATTTCGTGAATAACATTGGGTGAATTTACGCGATAGTGCGTCATGGCAAATCTCCTGTATAAAAATTTATTTGAATATTGAAAGATAAAAAAATCGATGTCGCAGCCGCTCGTGTAAGATTGAGAGGGCCTGGCCGGGAACCCGGTGTAGATCCGGTAATCGCCATAAGTGTTGGAGATACCGGGGGAAAGCTAATAACCCTTGAATGAGAGAAACAGGGGCAGTGCAGCGGCGATAATCAAACCAAACTTGCCAGAAGCGACGCCACAACAGCGGGCGACTTTGCTTGAGGCTGTACTCCAGCCGTTCCTGCCGAGAGATGGGCCGCGACTTCAGCCGCTGCCAGACGGCCGGCGGAAGCGGCTGGTTTAGGGCTGCTTGAATATAATGCAGCACCGCCAGCAAAGGTATCACCAAATGATGTTTTTCGGCCTGGGTAAGAAGGCGCTCCCAGTCTAAATCTGGGGTGGTGCTCATAATCAGCATAACGTCAACGGCCCGGAGGAAATGAGACGGCTCGGCGGTTGAATGATATTCAACGCAACTGTGCAGAATTTGGTCAGCCGGGTTCAGGATACGAACCGGCACATCATGGACCTTGGTGGTTATGGCTTCGTTCCAAAAATCGGTATCGGCCTGGCTGGTGCGGCACTCCGGCAGCAGATGCCAGTGTAAATGGATGCGGCGGCCGGCGGCATCGCGAAAGACGTGCATCCAATCGGCGGCCAGATAGGATTCAATCAAGGCGTCGGGGAGTCGTCTTTCAGGCTGCCAGCCCAGGCGTTGGAGTTGTTTTATGGCCAGCCGAGCTTGCTTAATGGGGACCCAAACGGCTAAATTTGTCTCAGAGCTAAGGGCGTAGTCGGTGTAATAGCGTAGGGCAAAGACCGGCCCGTAAAGCAGCATACACTCGATCCCGGCTTCGTGCAGCGCTTGCAGGGGCGGGGCCAAACTACGGAAAAATCGCTGGTTTTTATACCAATTTCGGCGGGCAATGCCTTTAAACTTCATTAGAAACGGGTCGTCGATGTCTTGCGCTTTCAAATGATGGAACAGACAAGGCAACAGGCGAAAGGAGCCCAAATCCGGGTGGTCAACCATGCTTATTTGCGACTTCCACGTCTCGAAGGCGCTAAGGCCTTCAGCCCCTGATAAAAAGGTTGCTCGCAGCAGCGCTTTTTGAGATGATACGGGCCAGGTTTTATGATCGGTCATCGGTGTTGTTCCTGATTTGGTCGAAAGGATTTTCAAACGTTTTTGGTATTTACTCAGCAGATGAGGTGACTGGCACTTCATCGCCGTAATTGTAGCGTTGTATTACACCTAGCGCTCTCGATTTGAGCCAAGGTGCCAGTCACCTGAATAGATACCGTTTTTGTTTAAGACTTTACTGGTCGTTACCGGTATTTACGTTCGCGCCGCGGACGTGAGTGAAGCTCTGTTTCGATCCGGCGCCGGTAGCCCGACGCCTTTCAGTGAAATAGATGGTTTCTTCAATTTGAGTGGTCCAGGTTTAGGCGGGCTCTTAAATTTCAACTCTTTCTAGCCCGGAACCGGCGGCGACGGATTACGCCAAGCGGCATAGAGTTCTCCTAACTTGGGCCAAAAAAGATCGACCCGGTAAGTTGCGTAAGTTAAGAACAGGGGCCAGCTTAAGGTGCGCTTAAGCGTGGCATTTTCCGAGTGAACAAACAAGTTTGATAAAGTCAGCCGTCGGGATAAATAATTTACTATATAACGGACCAGTAAGACCCGAAGCTGATTGACCTTTAAGTTGGCCGCGAGGCCGTCGGGTAGATGGCAGCCTAAAGTCGCCTGGGTGACAACCAAAGCGGTGTATAAAATCGTATTGCATTTATAGGCATGGGCTTTGCTGATGACGGTAGGCCAATTGAGGTTCGGGTATCTTTCAATGATCGACGCCAGGTCGCACAAAGATTTGAGCCGGAAAAATCGCTTGCGGCAGCTGTTGATAGCGGCGGCCAGCAGCATATCTTCAGGAGTCATGACAAAAACATCAAAGCCCTTTATCTGGATTTTCTCAGCCTCAGCCCAGATACGCGGCCAATCTACGGCTAAGATGTTATTCATGGTCACATCGTGATGCTCGTAGAAATCATACTCGATATGCTCTTTGAACTCGTTGGACTCGTGATTAAACTCATCCAAAAGTTCCAGAATTTCCCGCTGATCGGCTTCAGACAAATCCGCTTCTCTGACTCGAATAACCAGATCAACATCATGCGACACGGTATACCAGGGCCGTTCGTAAACCAACCGGCTCAGCGCTTCGCCCTTAACCACCATTACATCAAGACCTTTTTGGGAAAAAAGAGCCAAAACTTTTTCCAGTGCGGCTTGCGTTCGTTTTTTGATAAAAATATTGCGAATTTGCGCTTTCTTAAAGCGAGCCAGAACGGCGGGCGGGATATTCAGCCCTTCTGAGGAAAATTTCAATAAATTGTGATAAACCAAAGGCGAAATCTGATGCTGCTCGGCGATCTGGTAAACGGTATCCCATTGCACCCGTTGAGTCTGACAAAGGTCAATTAAGGCTTGGCGGTGGCTTAATTCAAAGTTTTGTCGTGTACAAAGACAAACGATAGTGTCTTCTGTAATCATTTTTTAACTGTTGGTAATATTATTTAATAGAATGGTGGCAGTATTTAATAAATACCGACATTTTCACATACTATTCATTTAATTCAATAAGAAATTTCTTAGTAAATAGTTATAATTAAGTAATTTTCATAACTAACTTGTGAGTTTGAGACCAGGATGAATAGACAGGATTTACAGGATTTCCAAGATTAAAATAAGGAAAAATCATATTAATCCTGTTAATTCTGTCTAAATTAATGTAACAACTTAGAGTTGAAAACTACTTAATTTGTATACGGTAGGAGTTACGCAATTCAAAAGGTGACAGTCACTTAGACGCGGTAAATCGATTTGTTTGGGCTAAGCGGACGTTCCTTTTCGGCCAAAAGTGACTGTCACCGGGTTCGTTACACCCAGCTGCGTAAGTCCTATACGGATGATTCAAAATACATGATCAAGTGGCTTTGTAGACCCGCCGCATAAGTCCGGCCAATCATTTGTCAAAGCAGATACTCTCCGGTTACAATGCAGGCTCACTGAGAGTTTATGGAGTTTAAGAGTTAGGGGGTTTGGGGAGTTAGCCCAGCGCTTATACGTTCCTTTTGGGTAAAACGGCCCTTTATTTCATCTGAAAACTCCCCGGAACGTTATGAACTCATTAGATGCCTATAAATCCTTTCGTACGGAACAACGCAAATAGTTTTCTTAATGGGGAGAAATAATGAAGCAGAACCGTAAATTTGATGGAGCATTCGATGTGATGACGGACGTTGTCATTTCGCTGCTGACGTTTAGAACGGCTTCGGCTACTCCGGCGGCTACGCCTTGGCTGTTGGCCAGCTCTAATGATGGCGACAAAGAAACTATCCGCGCTGGACGACGGCGGCGCGGTGGACCGGGCGACGGCGGCCCGCGCCAGCGTGCCGACGCGCCGCAGCGCCAACGGCCCTCAGGCTCGAGCGGGGGGAGCTACGGTGGATCCGGCGGGGGCTTTGGCGGATCGGGCGGCGGCGTTAGACCGCCGATTTCTTCGGGCGGCGGATCGCTGCCCGGCGGCGGCGGGATACGGCTTTCTTTGCCGATGATTATCCTGCTGGTGATTGTGGTGCTGTGCGCCTTGCCGCTCATGTGGTTGTTTGGTGGTTCGGGTGACTCCGGCAGCAGTTTTCCGCAAGAACAAGGGGCTGTGGCTGTTGAGCGGCCCACAGCGACCCGCGTTGCTGCCGTGCCAACCCCGCAGAGTTTACCCACCGTCAACGTCCAGTCATTCACCCCGCCTGCGGCCTCGGCCGATGGGCAAACTTGGCTGGTGATGCTGTATCAGGATGCGGACGATCAAATTTTGGAACAAGACATCTATGTCGATCTCAACGAGGCCGAGCGCGTCGGCTCCAGCGACCGGGTTCAAATTGTGGCTCAAGTTGATCGCTTTCGGGCCGGCTTTCAGGGCGACGGCAACTGGTCCACGGCCAAACGCTTTTATGTGACTCAGGACGATAATTTGCAGCGGATAGCGTCGAGAGAACTGGCCGATCTGGGCGAAGTCAATATGGCCGACGGCGCTACCCTGGTTGATTTTGTGACCTGGGCCATGGCTAACTTCCCGGCCGATAAATACGTGTTGATTATGTCCGATCACGGGATGGGCTGGCCCGGCGGCTGGAGCGACCCCGATCCCGGCGGTCGCGGCGACCCCTCGATTCCACTGGCGGCGGCGTTGGGCAATCAGTTCTATCTAATGGAACTGGACGACGCGCTGGGCGAGATTCAAGCTCGCACCGGTCTGGATAAGTTTGAGTTGATCGGGATGGATGCCTGTTTGATGGGCCATCTCGAAGTTTTCAGCGCCCTGGAGCCGCACAGCCGCTATGCGGTTGCCTCACAGGAAGTGGAACCGTCGCTGGGGTGGGCCTACACCGGCTTCCTTCAGGCGCTGAAAGCCAATCCCAATATTGACGGGGCCGGGTTGAGTCAACTGATTGTGCAAAGTTACATTCAAGATGACCAGCGGATTGTTGATGACCAGGCCCGGGCCGAATTTGTCGGCCGAGGTTCGCCGATGGGCGGGTTGTTTGGCCTGCTGGGTGGGGGCGGCGGCGCTCCCTCCGCCGATCAGTTAGCGCGGCAGTTAGAACAAAACATCACCTTGACCGCGGTTGATTTGTCCGCCATTCCGGCTCTGGTCAGCAGCGTCAACGATTTTTCATACGCCTTGCAGGATGTCGATCAGCGGGTTGTGGCTCAGGCCCGCACTTACGCCCAGTCGTTTACCAGCGTCTTCGGCAGCAACATTCCGCCCTCGTATATCGATTTGGGTAACTTTGTTGAACTGCTCAAACGCGAAGGCGGCAGCCCGGCGCTGGTTCAGCCAGCCGATCAGGTGCTGGCGGCGCTCGACCGGGCGGTTATTGCCGAAAAGCACGGCCCCAAAAAACCGGGATCGACCGGCGTCTCGATTTACTTCCCTAACTCGCAGCTTTATCAGACCCCGGTCACCGGCCCGCAATCTTACACCGCCATCGCTCGTCGCTTTGCCAACGAGTCGCTGTGGGACGATTTTCTGGCCTATCACTACACCGGCCAGCCGTTTGATCCGGCCACCAACCGGGTGGCTATTCCGGCCAGCAGTTCCAGCGTCAGTGCACCGGGTGGCGGTCCGATCCAGGTCTCGCCCCTGACCCTATCCAGTAACGTTGCCGCCCTAGGCCAGCCGGTGCTGCTCAGCGCCGATATTACGGGTGAAAATGTGGGCTACATTTATCTGTTCGTCGGTTTTCTGGACCAGACCGGCAATTCGATTTTTCTAGCTGACTCGGATTATCTGGAGAGCAGCGAAACCCGCGAAGTGGACGGCGTCTACTACCCGGTCTGGAGCCAGCAGAACACATTTACGATGGAATTTGAGTGGGAGCCGATCGTCTTTGCCATTAACGACGGCGTTAATTCCGTAGTGGCCCGGTTTAAGCCGCAGAGTTACGGGGCGACGTTTGAAGAGGCCACTTACACCGTTGATGGCCTGTACACTAGTGCGGACGGCAGCGACACCCGTTACGCTCGTTTGTATTTCAATGATGGCGTGATGCGTCAGGTTTTCGGTTTCACGGGCGAAAACGGCACGGGCGCGCCGCGTGAAATCATTCCTCAAACGGGTGATACATTTACAGTGTTGGAAGAGTGGCTAGATTTGGACCAGCAAGGTCAGGTGACGCAGTCGGTTCAGCAGCAAGGCGACACGCTAACCTTCAGCGACCAACCGTTTACCTGGCAGGAACTCGACGCCGCCGCCGGCCCATACATCGTCGGGTTTATTGTAGAAGATTTGGACGGAAATAAGACCGATGTGTACGATCAGGTTACGGTCAACTAGACGATGAAAATATAGGGGAGCGACAAAGCGAGCTTTGTCATCGACGATAGGGTCAAAGTAAACTTTGACGCTCCGAGTCTATATTTTTACAGGAGTCAAAGATACGCGACAAACAGCAAGTCATCCAAAAAATCCTGGACGCGTTTAGCCATAACGCCTATCCGGGAGATAACTTCCTTCAAGGCAGCTTCGATGGCTGCGAACCGTATGACGTGATCCAACCGTTTCAGGGTCGGACCGATTGGCGGCAGGTCGATCCGGCCCTGCTCGACGCTCAGTATGATGCGCTCAGTTTTTTCTCCGAGGCCGGGCTGCGCTTCTTTCTGCCAGCTTATCTCATCGCCGATTTACGGGACGAACTCCAAACGGCCGACCCACTCTTGACACTAACCCACGGCTTTAGCGATCAGGTGATCAATATTCCCACTCAGGCCGGTATTTTCGCCCGTAAGTCCGGTAAATCGGCCTATGTCAACCCCAGACGATACGGTGCCGCCACGTTTTACGACTACGCCCGCTGGCGGTTGTCGATCTTCACCCGTGAAGAGGCCGAGGCCATTGTGGCCTACCTGACCTACAAAAAAGACGCCGATCCGTATCACCTACACGCTGAAATGATCAATGCTGCCCTCAATTTGTTTTGGTTGGATCGGGCGGCCAACGCGCCCTCGGCAGAGGCGTTAAAACAGCATCTTAAATCGGAAGCGGATTTTTTGGCGGCTATAACGCCAGATAGTCCCGCCGGTGATTAGCCGGGCGAGTCCTTATCCAAACCTAAGAAACGTTCAAATATCTGCGCCCGCCAAACCGTGCGGATCAGAAAAAACCAGACTATAACCAGGCCCAAAATGCTAAAATAGGTCCCGCTGGGTTTGTGGAGAATGCCAAAATAGGATCCCAACAACGGTTCAAAGTAAATAATCTGAAATAGAATAAAGAGACCCAGGACTAAAAAGGCCGGGCGCTTGTCGTGGCTAACGTTGCGGCGCCAGCCCAAAAAGAAGGGGAAGGGCGGCTCTAAAAACAAAATCAGCAGAAAGGCCGTGCAGGAAATGAAGATCGATAGGCTGCCCTGCGCGGCGATGGTTGCGGCGGCGCTGCCAAATTCTTCAGTGCCGAAGGCAACGCCGGTATACGACTCAAACATAAATTTAGCCCGATCCGGAATATCGGGTTGGCTCAGACCCTCCAAGGCTCGGAAATAGTCCCAGGCGTAGATCGCCACGCCGAAAAGCATGTTGAGAATTGATACCGGGAAGACGAATCGCGCCACCAGCGACAGAATATCGCGCCGTAACACTTGCGGCCTGGCCCACAGCGTTAGAAAGAAGGCCGGGATGCCGACCGTAAAGGTGGTCAAAGCTACCTGGGCCGGATCAAAGGGAAAGCTGATGCCGGTCATCGTGACCGCGATGATGATCAATGTGGTGCTGGTTACACGGGCTAGGAATAAAAGGAGAGCGCTGGACATGCCGCCGATAATCCGCCGGCCCTCATTGAAGGCCGGGCGCAGGGCGGCGAAAGAGTCCTTCAATAGAATCATATCGGCCACGTTCCGGGTGGCGCTGCTGCCGCTTTCCATGGCAATCCCCAGCGACGCTTTCTTAAGCGATAGCACATCATTAACCCCATCGCCCATCATCGCTACCCGTTTGCCTTGGCGCAGCAGCGCATCGACCAGCTTCTCTTTTTGCTCCGGGGAAATCCGGCCAAAGATCGAGGCTTCGTCGGCGGCCTGAGCAAATTCGGCCGGGGACATCTCGGCTAACTGCGGGCCGGAAACCAGCTTGACATCAGGCGGAAAACCCACCTGCTTGGCTAATGCGGCTACGGTCTGCGGATTGTCGCCCGAAATGACCTTAAGTTCTACCCCCAATTGCTTGAAGGCGGTGATCGTCTCTTTGGTTTGAGGGCGCAGCTCATCGCTTAAGCTGACCACAGCCAGCGGCGTGAGCGGTGGTAGTTTTGGCTCAGCCTGCCCATTATGCAGCGTCGTGATTTGGGGATTGTAGGCAAACAGCAGCACCCGTAGCCCCTGATCGGACCAGGTTTGCACTTGCCGCGACAGGGTTGATGCGCCGGCGGCAGCGGCTGGGGGCAGGTATTTTTGCAACATCTCGACCGCGCCCAGCACATAAACGCCATGCCGCTCCGGCTGGTCAAAGGCCAGGGCGCTCCATTTGCGGGCCGAAGCGAAGGGAATCTCATCAGCAGGTGCTCGCTGCTGACCGGGGAGGCTGGCCATAATCGCTTCGCTGGTTTTGTTCGTTGTGGCGGCGCTGCGGACAAAATCGCCCAGTTGATTTTCAATCGTCTTGGCCGGTGTCCCGTTGAGCGGGTACAAGGCGTTAAACTGCAGCCGGTTGGCCGTCAGCGTGCCGGTTTTGTCGGTACACAGCACGTCGATGTTGCTGAGCGACTCGATGGCGTTGACCTGCTGGACCAACGCGCCCTGTTTGGCGATGGTCGACGCGCCCAGGGCATAGGCCACCACAATCATCAGGAACAGCCCATAAGGCACCTGGCCGCTCAAGACGGCGGCGATTTGGACTAGCCGCACCGTTGACAACCCCTCGAACAGTCCCGTCACCAAAATAATAATGCTCATGATAACGACCACCATCATCACCATCCGTACCACAAAATCGACTTTGCGCTGCAATGGGGTATAGACCACCTGAAAGTCGCGGGCCGTCATCGTGAGTTGGTTGGCAAAACTCTCGCCCCCGACTTTTTGAGCTTCATAATAGCCCGAGCCGGTAACGCAGAAACTGCCGGACAAAAGTCCATCGCCGACCTGTTTGCGAATGAGATCGGGTTCGCCGGTTAGGAGCGATTCATCCATTTCCAGGGCGCCTTCAAGCAGTTCTCCATCGACCACCACCTGGTCGCCGGAACTGACGCGGATGATGTCGCCCTTGACCAGCTCGGCCGGGTCGATGATCTTCTCCTGCCCGTCACGAACTACGGTTACTTCGGGCCGAGCCACCAATGCAATTTGATCGAGCTGCCGTTTGGCCCGAATTTCTTGGATAGTGCTAATGCAAGCGTTGACCAGACCGATCCCGACGCTGGTAACTGCATCATTGACCCGCCCCAGAGAAATGAGCGCGACACCAATTACAAACAAAATGTTGTTGAATAACGTAAACAGATTGGCCCGGGCGATATCCCAATAGGATCGGCTGCTGCCGATATTGACGTTATTCCCCAAACCCTGTTGGCGCCGCGCCAAGGCTTCCTGTTCTGTCAACCCCTGAAGCGTCGATGACGATGGACTAAGCTCAGTTTTAATGGCTGTCTTCATATATGCTGGTATAACTTTCCTTAATAATTTATGTCGTTAGCGGAGCATATGATATCAGATGAAATTCTATGAATTTTGCTCGATTAGGCAATATAGTCGCGGTTTCACTTTAGGTACTAGTACCTTTTTTCACAAAAATTAGTACCTTTTTTCACAAAAATAGATCCTTAGTCCAATGACAAACTATATCAAAAGATATAGAATAATAAAGTAATCCCATCAAAATTGGAGCGGTGTCAAATAAAATAAAAATTTAAGGTAAAATTGAGCTTAATCGTTTTTTCAATTTCAAAGACCTACTTTGACCTCTATCTGTTAATTCAGATACTTCATCAATAAGGCCATCACTGGCTACAACCTCTTAGGCGAAAGAGTTCCCCACTCACTCAAATTCACTTCGTTGTATCCCTTTTCAGCTCATTGTAAAAAGATACCGCATTTGAAAGGAGGTATCATTTCGGACGATTAATTTATTGTTTTAAGCCTTGTGACCAGTTCAATAAATTTTTAAACTTACAAAGATGTAACACACCAGGAGGGTGAATATGAAAAGGTTATTTCTTTTTGTAATGCTATTGGCGTTAATTTTTACAGCCGTACAATGTGGAGGGGCTGCCCCTGCCCCGGTTCAGGAAAAGGCTAAAGAAGCAGCGGCTGATGTTAAGGAAGCCGCCGAAGGCGCGGCGGACCAGGCCAAAGAAGCTGTGGACCAGGCTCAGGAAACGGTAAAAGAGGCCGCGGCTGACGCCCAGCAAGCAGCGGAAGAGACCGCGGCTGATGTTAAAGAAGCGGTCGAGGAAGCCGTCGCAACCGAAGAACCTGCTGCAACTGAAGAACCCGCCGCTGAAGCTGCTATGACCGGTGAAGAAACTGTGGTCACGATTGGCTACACCGCTTCCAAAACCGGCGCTCAGGAAGTTCCTTCCCGAGGCCAAACCCACGGTTTGGAATTGTGGCTGGAACAGGTTAACCAAGATGGCGTTACTTTGGCGGATGGCACGGTTGTTAAATTTCAAGCCGTTACCTATGATGATGAAAGCGCCAAAGAGCGGGTCCAATCGCTCTACACCACGCTCGTTGAGCAGGACGGCGCCAATTTTCTGATCAGCCCCTACAGTAGTGGTCTGACCGACGCCGCCGCTGTCATCGCCGAAACCTACAGTAAAATAATGATAACCACCGGAGCCGCCTCCGATGAAACCTATCAAAAAGGTCTTACCTTAGTTTATCAGCTTTACACCCCCGCCAGCCGTTATTTAACAGGGGCTATCGACCTGTTAGGTAGCCTAAACCCCGATGCTAAAAAGATCGCTTTTGTTTATGAAAACGCTAAATTCTCTACTGATGTGGTCGATGCGGCTCAGAAGTATGCTGAAAGTAAAGGGTACGAAGTGGTACTCAGTGAAGGCTATGACAGCGAAACCACCGATTTTGCCCCCTTTATCAACAAAATAGCTGCGGCTGAACCCGATGCCGTAATGGGCGGCGGTCACTTTAATGACGGTAGTACCTTTGCCCGGCAGCTGCATGAAAAGCAAACCTCTGTGGAATTCCTGGCTTTACTGGTCGCCCCCCCGGAATTGGACTTTGCCGAGTTGGGCGATGCGGCGTTGGGCGTTGTTGGCCCCAGCCAGTGGGAACCGCAAGCCAACTACACGCCGGAAGCCGCTGAGGCCGCTGGAGTTGAATGGTACGGGCCAACCGTAGCTGATTTTGTGTCGGCGTATGAAGCCAAATTTGGTGAAGAACCGGCCTACCACGCCGCCGGCGGCTATGCCTCCGGTCTGGTATTGCAGCAGGCGATCGAAACAGCCGGGTCAACCGAGCCGGCTGCGGTTCAAGCCGCTCTCGATGGCATGAATCTCATGACCTTCTACGGCACCGTCAAATTCAATACCACGCCGGAATCGCATGGCCTGCAAGAGGCTCACGAGATGGTCTACGTTCAATGGCAAAAGGATGATGGCGGGAACCTGGTCAAACAGGTGGTCTGGCCGGTTGAAGGTCAATCTGCCGAACCTATTTATCCGCTGGCTCAAGTTCCCTGACATTTTTAACCGTAGGTGGCAGTCGCTCCGGTGGCTGCCACCTGATCCTACTGATTTTTGATTATCATCCCGTATCTTTTCAATTATCGGGGTTAATGTCAGACAAACTTAAGTTTGTCTGACACAGATACTCGCGTTTTGAGAAGGTACGTCATCTCTACCGAAAGGGGGCAGAGGTACGGTCTTATGGAACAATTAATCGCTTCTTTGGCTGATGGCTTATTACTGGGTTTTGTTTACGGGCTGGCGGCTATGGGGCTAACGTTAATTTTTGGAGTAATGGACGTGATTAACTTAGCCCACGGTCCCATTATCGCCCTCGGTATGTTTGCGATGTTTTTTCTATCCGGGGCCATTGGGGTGGGGCTAAACCCTTACCTGGCTCTGGTCATTATCGCTATCTTGGGATTGCTATTTGGGTTTTGTATCTATTTTGTTGCGGTCCATCGGGTGTTGAACGCCCCGCACCTGTCATCGCTGCTGGCGACGTTTTCTGTCAATATGATGATTATTGGGGTCGGTACAGCGGTTTTTACAACAACACCCCGCAACATGGATTTCTCGATTGGGAGCATCTCGCTGGGGCCGGTGACATTGTTGGGTACCCGGTTGGTCGCGGCGCTGATTGCGGTTTTGGTTGCGGCCTTGTTATATCTATTCCTCTACCGGACGCAGCCCGGTAAAGCTATTCGGGCCGTGTCCAACAATCGCTCGGCCGCCGAGTTGATGGGTATCCCGTCAACCCAAACGCTGGCGCTCAGTTTTGGGATCGGCTCGATGTTGGCGTCCATTGCTGGTGGGTTAATCGCCACGTTCTTCTCGTTTACGATTTTATCTGGCGGGGTATATGAACTCAAAAGTTTTGTGATCGTCGTCTTGGGCGGGCTGGGGAATCCGACCGGTGCTTTGTTAGGTGGGTTGATCCTGGGCGGCTTGGAAGGGATCGTCCCCGTCTTTATGCCGGTTAGTTGGGTGCCGGTCATCGAGTTTGTCCTGTTTGTGATTATTCTCATGGTGCGCCCGAAGGGGCTGATGGGAGGAGGTCGCTAAAATGAGCAGTTCTAAACCGGCTCCTGCCGATAAAGCTTTGAATCGCGGCGGGTTTAACCTGGAAGCGATCAAATTGGGCGGCTGGAAATATCCGGCTTTCTGGCTGGCTCTCGGACTGGTCTTGATCGGCGGCTTTGTGCCGGTCATCACCGGTACCAACACCTGGCGTGAAACCATGTTCTTAATCTTAATGGCGGTGTCGCTCGCTTCGAGTTTGAATATTATCTTGGGCTATACCGGGTATGTGAGTTTTGGTCATATTGTTTTCTTCGGCTTAGGCGGGTATGTGGGTTTTTATCTCATCGCCGTACACGGGTGGTCGCTGTGGCTGGCGGCGCCGGTAGGTGGTCTGGCGGCGGGTATCCTGGCGCTGTTATTAGGTAAGGCGATCCTTCACCTGCGTGGCGCTTACTTCGCCCTGGCGACTATCGGCATTAACGAAGCGGTGCGAACATTTGTCAATAACTTTGATCTGTTCGGCGGCCCGGTGGGTCTGGAACTAAATTTTCTGGTTTATAAAGATTATGGTGGGCCGGCCGCGATGCAGTGGTCGACTTACTGGGCGGTCTTTGGTTTGACCCTCATCATTGTGGTTTTGAGTTACGGTATCAAATTCTCACGGTTTGGCCTGGGCTTGCTGGCTATCCGTGAAGATGAAGAGGCAGCAATGGTGATGGGGGTGCGGACGCCTTCGGCTAAGACGTGGGCCTACGTTCTTTCCGCCATCGTTCCGGGAATGTTGGGGGTTATCTTCTTCTTCCGCAACAGCAGTATCGCGCCGCCAGAAGCTTTCCGGCTGCATCGCTCGATTGAGTTTATCGTGATGGTCATGCTCGGCGGCCAGGGTACAGTTCTGGGGCCGCTGGTCGGGGCCACCACGTACGAAGCCCTGCGCAGCTTTCTGCTGACCAGCCCTCTTTTCAAGGATTTGCAGTTGGCCTTTGCCGGCCTGTTGCTGCTGTTGATCGTGCTGTTTGTGCCGACCGGCATCGTTGGTTGGCTGCGCAGCCGCTTTAGAAGCTTGTGGAGGATTTTAGAATGAGTCAGAACAATGGCGCTTTGCTGCAAGTGCGCAATGTAACTAAAGAATTCGGCGGCCTTACAGCCGTGTCGAATGTGACCTTTGATATTCCGCAAGGGCAGGTTCTGGGCTTAATCGGGCCGAATGGGGCCGGAAAAACCACGCTGTTCAACTGCATCAACGGGGTGTTTCCGATCACAAGAGGACAAATCATTTTTCGAGGCGTTGATATGACTAACTGGAAGCCGTACGATGTGGTCAGGCTGGGTTTGGCCCGGACGCACCAGATCGTTCGGCCCCTGCAAGAGTTGACGGTTCTAGAAAATGTCATGGCCGGCGCGTGTTACGGTCACGAGCAGCGGCCGCTGAGCCAAGCAGAGGAGATTGCGCTCGAGGTGCTGGAGTTTCTGCATCTGGCCGAACGGCGCGATCAATTGGCCGCCAACCTGAACGTGGCCCAAAAGAAGCGGCTCGAAATGGCCCGGGCGCTGGCCGCTCGCCCTTACCTGCTACTGTTGGATGAGGTGCTAGCCGGCTTAAACCCGACCGAAATCGCCGAAATGGTGCAGGTCGTGCTTAGAATTAGAGAGCAAGGCGTCACCATTCTCATCATCGAACACGTGATGCACGCCTTGATGAATGTTTCTGATCGGGTCATCGTCTTGGACCATGGCGAACTCATTGCCGAAGGCTTACCTGGCGAAATTGTGAATGACCCCAATGTGATAGAAGCTTACTTAGGCGATCCGGCCCTGGCCGAAAAGTTGATGAGTGGGGGATAGGAGTAGATCGATGGCGACAAATGGGTCTGTTTTGGAAATTAAAAATGTCTCATCCGGCTACGGTGAGGTTCAGATTTTGTGGGACGTGTCGCTCAAATTGGAGCGGGGAAAACTCACGTCGCTGGTGGGGGCTAATGGGGTTGGTAAAACCACGCTGATGCGCACGGTGGTCGGCTTGCTAAAGCCGTCGAAGGGTCAGGTGAACTTCAATGGCACTGACGTAACGCGCCTGTCGGCCCACGCTAAGGCGGCCCAGGGATTAGTCCTGGTGCCGGAAGGCCGGCAGCTTTTTACCGATATGACCGTTTTTGAGAATTTGGAAATGGGCGCGTTTACCGGTCGAGCCAAAGAAAACTACAAGCAAAACCTGGACCGTGTCTTTGAGATGTTTCCCCGCCTAAAGGAACGGCGCGATCAGAAATCGGGTACGATGTCCGGCGGTGAGCAGCAGATGCTGGCTGTGGCGCGCGGCCTGATGGCGCAGCCTGAGGTGTTGATGATCGATGAACTGTCGTTGGGGTTAGCGCCGTTTTTGGTGTTGGATCTGTTTGAAATCCTGCGGCGTTTGAAAAATGAAGGGTTGACCATGTTGCTGGTCGAACAAAACGTCCAGATGGCGCTGGCTGTGAGCGACTACGCCTACGTGCTCAACGAGGGTCAAGTGGAGTTGGAAGGCCCGTCACGAGAGGTGGCCAAAAATGAAGATGTCCGTAAAGCCTATTTAGGTATTTAAGCAGCCGATAATGAAGTGAGGAGATAAACGCCATGAAGCATGAATACGTCAAAGATTGGATGAGTCGGGATGTGATGACTATCACCCCCAATATAACTCTGCCGGAGGCCCATCAGTTGATGACTGAAAATGATATCCGCCGCCTGCCGGTCGTTAGAGGTGATCGACTGGTGGGTATCGTGACCTTGGGTGACGTACGTGAAGCCGAACCTTCCGGTGCAACCTCGTTGAGTATCTGGGAACTCAACTATGTGCTGTCGCGGCTAACGATTGAAAAGATTATGACGCCCGAACCTCGGGTCATCGGGCAAGAGGCCACAATTAAAGAAGCGTCTAAAATAATGCTGGATTACAAAATTAGTGGGCTGCCTGTGGTGGATAATGACGGCCGGCTGATCGGCATTATCACCGAGTCAGATATCTTTCGTATGGTCGTTGAAGATTGGCATACTGATTAAGTTATTTTCAGTAGCTATTCAGCCCATCAGGTGACTGGCCCTTGATCGCGATAATTACAGTGTCACATTCCACTCGATGTTCTCGATTGGAACGCAAGGGCCAGTCACCTTTTGCAAATGAAGGAATTTAAGCCGGATTGGTTATGGCTCAGGCTTTGCCTCTGAAAATGGTTGTCTCATTTTTATTATAGTTAAAAGTCGGATATAATTTAGTTATCCTTGACTTTAAGACCTTCAGTTCATAACTCGCTTGAGTTGAATTCGACATCTGGCTAACCACAGGCTAATTATGGATCACTTACATAAACCTAAACTCGGAAATATCAGTGTCCAACGAACTATCTATCAAAATGAGCCAATTTTCATCCTTCAAGACGGATTAAAGCTAACTGAAGCGACTATCTATCCGCCTCAACAGTTCGCCGTAGCTCTATTGTGTGACGGCCGACATACCCTCTCAGATATCGAGCGCAATTTAAAGAACCGGTATGGATTACAGGTCACTCAAGCTGTCCTCAAAGATTTACTGGAACAGTTCGATCAGGCTTTGCTGTTAGAGGGTGACACTTATAATAAAGCCAAACTGGCGGCTATAGAAACCTATCGCTCGGCACCGCACCGCCCGTCCGCTCTGGCCGGGGGGGCTTATCCCGCTCAAGCCGGAGCCTTACGGCAGATGTTGAAAGGATATGTCGATAAAGCTGGCTCAGTTGCGCCTACTGCCGCCAACAGCCGGGCGATCATCAGCCCTCATATTGACTACCACCGGGGTGGACCTGTCTATGCCAAGGTCTGGACCAGCGCCGCCGAGGCCGTTCGCCAGGCCGAGCTGGTCATTATTATCGGCACCGACCACAACGGCAGTTATGGGACCATTACCCTTACTCCTCAAAATTACGCGTCACCGTTAGGTGTGCTGCCAACTGATACAGATTTGGTTGATCACCTGGCCGGGGTCATCGGCCCTGAACACGCCTTTAGAGATGAGCTTCACCATCGAGGCGAGCATTCGATTGAGTTGGATATTGTCTGGCTGCAATATTTGCGTGAAGGTAAGCCTTGCCCGGTGGTCCCTATCTTAACGGGGTCATTCCGGCATTTTATGCTCGGTGAAGCTAATATCGCCGAAGATAAGCCCCTCAAAGCCTTTGTGGCTGCCCTGCGAGAGATCATGGCCAGCCGGCGAACATTAATCGTCGCCTCCGGTGATTTGGCGCATATGGGACCAGCGTTCGATGGGCCGTCGATCACCCCAGCCGGCTACGAAAAGATGAAGGTTGATGATCAAGCCTTGCTGAATAATTTGTGTTTAGGTAGCGCCGGGGCTTTCTTTGACTTTATGAAAGCCGGACAATTCGAGCGGAATGTGTGCGGCCTGTCTCCCTTTTACTTGACTCTAAGTGCATTGCAGAAAACAAAAGGGCAAACGATCTCATATGATCTTTGTCCGGCCGATCAAAACAACAGCTCATTTGTCTCGGTGTGCGGTTTGGTATGGGAATAAGTTTTCGGCGTCATCATGTCGAAACAAAAAAATCGCCGTTTCTACCCGGCCCAACCGCCTAAACAACCAGCCGTCAGTCGTACGCTTATTTTTTGCAAACCCTATAAAGTACTTAGTTCCTTTACAGACTTGGAAGGCCGATCTACCGTTGGCGATTTTGTAGACGTCCCTGATGTTTACGCCGCCGGTCGCCTCGACTACGACAGCGAAGGCTTGCTGCTGCTCACTTCGGATGGCAAACTGGCTCATCGGATTACGCATCCCCGATATAAGCTTCCCAAGGTTTATCTGGTCCAAGTGGAGCGTATCCCCGATGAGGCGGCCCTAAATCAGTTGCGGGCTGGAGTATTGGTTCAAGGCCAACTCACCCGGTCGGCTCAAGTTGAGCGATTTGAGTCTGAACCGGAAGTTTTCCCGCGCTCAGAACCTATTCGCTACCGCCAGCAAGTGCCAACGGATTGGCTTAAAATCGTCATTGCTGAAGGGCGCAAGCGACAGGTCAGGCGTATGACCGCCGCAGTCGACCACCCTACGCTGCGCCTGATTCGCCTGGCTATCGGGCCAATTGAACTGGGTGATCTGCAACCCGGTCAATGGCGAGACCTGACCAAATTTGAACTGGATAAGTTGCAAACCCACCTTAAAATGACAGCTTAATAAAATTGGTTAATCGTATGGGATTAAAAGGGAGTATTTATTTCCCATTAATGAGGATTTTAGCATGGCGATTTAACATCGTTAAATTACAATATTTGGTCAAGCAGGACACACGTCCTATAGATTTTTTGACTCAAGCTATCTATAATATTCTTAAAGTCTTTATCTCTATTATGAGAAATGCGTTTATTTAACATCATAAAATAAATTTAGTTTAGGAGATGGATTGTGATGCCTCGTCAAAAAGAATCGCATGGGTTGGTTGAAATTGATGGAATGGTTTTAGACATGGATAAAACCACCCTGCGCAAAAATGAAACAGAAATTCATCTAACTCCAAAAGAGACAAAACTGATGGCTCTGCTGATGAGGAATGTCGGTAAGGTGGTCAGCCGGAGTGATTTGATGCAGGAAGTTTGGAATACGGAGTACTTAGGCGATACCAGAACGCTTGATGTTCATATCTGCTGGTTGCGCCAAAAAATAGAAGATAATCCGCGCATTCCGGAGATGATCTTGACTCGACGTGGCCAAGGGTACGAACTTCGCATTTAGCTGGGGCAGGAAGAATCTTCGTGGTAAAGACCTCATAAATTTCGAGGTCTTTTAATTTTTCTGTAATCGCGAATAACCAATAACTGTATCGTCGGCGTCAATCAAGCGTTAACTATCGTATTGATAGAGGTAAGCCAGAGCTTGGCTATGATTGGCGCTCATAACAACTCGTAGTAATCGGCCCTGGCTTACTTTGGGTACGTTGATGACTTTGACATAATCAGCCAGGTCGCTGTCTTGAGGTAGTAGTAAGGCTAATTGGTTAGGAGCCTGGTCGAAAAACGGTTTGTTAAAAACGGTTTCGGAGCTTTCCGGGAAAAGCGCAAGTGGATAGATGTTGGTTTCGACTAGATCCTGAAAAAAGTGAGTGCCGTATGACAGTTCAGGATTAGCTCCGTTGCGGGGAATCGCGATTTCAATCAGCATGCTGGTGTTATAAATATCGGCGTAAGATATTTTTACCCCCAGATCGGAGTTGGAACTGCCCCAGCGGCCTGGCCCCATGAGAATGAAGACCTCACCTTCAAGTTTTTTATTGAGGCGACCAATCGTCCGAGCTAACTCAAGACGCAAACTGTTATTATGAGTTTGAATGTAGCGTTCCGGATTAACATAGATAATATATTTGATCTTTTCTACAATTCCCTGCGGCACAATATGGGTTGAGGAAAATATTTGATCGGGTCTGGGTATATTCTGAGGAACGACAATATTGGGGTCCCAATCTCGATTGCTCAACGGGCGGCATTGCAGTAAATAGATCTTAAAGCTGGGTTTGGGATACCCCGGAATGAGTTCCACGGTAAACTCAATATCCACCGGACGTTCATAGTGGCGTTCAAGCTTTTTTAAGATGGTTTTCATTATCTTGGCAAAATCGGTATTTTTAAGCAGGTTGTCAAATGTCAGGACTAAGTTTTCTGACGGAATCTGGCTAACAAGTGAGAAAACCGGTTTAACATAATCTCCCTCATCGACCGAAGCGATGTATTGAAAACCCGGGAACTCACTGGAAAGTACCTCTGAGACGGGGATCGTTTCTATCCCCCCCTCTTCTAAATCGATCGCATCAATGAATTGCTGGGAATATCGGATAATATCTCTGGATGTTTTTTCCGGCCGGATTAGGGGATGGCTTAAACCAATCATGCGCGGATAATCGCGTGATACCCGATCAACTGCCCGCGTTCCCAAACCCAAAACAATCCGGAGAAAGCCGTCTTCGCGGCGGAGTTTGTTATTCCAAATAAATGGATTGCGACTAAACCCCACTCCGGCAATATAGGAAAAAAAATATTTACCGTAGCGGTTGCCTTGAACTTTTTGAATAAGAATCGCCATTCGTTCATCGTAGTCATCAAGGCCATGAATTTGCCGGTAAAATAATGCGTCGGGGGTGAGAACGCTGGCATAAATTTTGATGATAGCCTCGATCAACGCCGCCAAATTTTCCTCAATCGTGCCTTGATTTGGCAAAAAGTAGCTCTCATATTTGCCGGCAAAAGAACTGCCGAAGTTATCCTCCAGCAAGCTTGATGAACGAACGATCATCGGCGCGTCGCCGATATCCTCCAGCAACTCCCGTAGTTTGTCGGTAATATCTTTGGGAAATTTGCCTGATAGATACGCTTCTAAGATGCGCGGATACTCTCGCTCAATCTCCTCACGAGTCAGATATTTCTGACTGGAAAATTGTTCGAAATTGTTGATGTCTTTGAAGTTGTAGTAGACATCGCTGCCCAGAAAATGAGTTTCGGGCAGGCCAATGTAGCTGCTTAGGTCGATTTCGTCATCAGGTTCCGGCCGATCGAGGATGTTGTAGGCCAGCAGCATGCCGGCTGCCTTGCCGCCAATTTTACCCCGTCCAATCCGGTGCGCTCGAATCTCGCGTAAATCGAAAATCGTGATGAATTTACGGGCAATGTGAATAAAGGCCAGATGGTCACTAACTAAGCCTTTGATCAATACCACTACAATCGACATGAGGTGGTGTTTTACATTTTCGTATAGTTCCGGGGGATAAGCGGCATATTTCTCCGCTTGAGCAAAAAGCAGGTTCCAGGGGGTCAGCTCCGGATTTATGGTCAATATCACCTTTCTGGGCTGACCATTACGATTTTCGTTGACCGAGCTTTCAACAATTTCTTCAAATAGGGTTTGAGGGAGATTATAGGCAAAATAGAAATCAGTTAAATTGTCTCTTACCCGCGCTAACCGTTTTAGCCAGATCTCTTCCGGTTCTTGAAATAAGGGCTCGGTTAGCCCTTCCAACTTTTGAGACTCGATGGCCTTTAGTTCCACCTCCTCCTCAAAAACATTAGGCGCAATAATCCCTCTAACAAAAAGCTCCTGTCGCATTCGCTGCCGAATTTTTTCTGATAAGATAGGGTAGCTGTTGAGCGCCAATCTAAGATTTAATATTTTTGAGTGGATGGTTCGGTTAAACATGATAAATCCAAGGTTGATCATATAGTTAGCGACATAAAAGTTGATTGCCGGGAATGATGAATTGCTTGAGGGGAATATAACCTCTGGTGTTAATTAGCCTATGATAGGCGCATTTATTACCATAGTCAATTTGTTTCTAAAACATGAAAAACAAAAGTCCGGCGTTAACCGGACCTTATTGAAAACTGGGCTCTAAGATAAAAAGCTAGAGCTAGTTCAGAAGTCAATCAGAACTTTTTGTTTCTGTTTTACTTTCAGATTTGGTTTCGGTCTTAGCTTCAGAATTAGTTTCAGCTTTACTCTCGACTTTTTCCTTTTTGGCGCCCTTACCATTAGCTCCATTTTTGTGATCCCGACTATCATTAATGTAGAAGCCGGTACCTTTGAAAACGATGGCCGGATTGGAAATCAGCCGCTGAATTTCGCAACCGTCTTGATTGTTAGGGCAGTTTTCATAGGTGGATAGAGGGGCATCATTAAAGCCTTGTCGTTTTTCAAAGTTGACACCACAGTTTAAGCAAGCATATTCGTAAATTGGCATGAGTACGTCTCCAAGGTACAACAGGGGGTTGTTTTGTCTTTTTTAGCCGGTAGTATACACCACAACTATTAGAATCATGTTGGAAGTATAAACGCTTTTTACAAATGTGGCAATCACCTGAGACTTTATTGTTAGAAAATGCACAATAATTAGAACCTACTAAAAATATATAGGACTTACGCAGTTGGCGCCAAATTAGAGGATTTGTAGCACAAATTGCCAATTTGTGCTTCTCATTCGCCCCAAAATAGGAACAATTTAGCGAATTGTTCTACGAACTGCGTAAGTCCTATATATAAATAGATATTACAAGGTTTTTACGATAAAGGAACAACCCCTCATCCTAACCTTAGTGGCGATTTGGTCTGATGTAAGATAACAATTTGGAGGTAAAAACGGCTTGGCCCCAGTAACCTGCGCTATGATAGTAAACGCTCTACTTTAGCTACTATCTCAGCCATCACCGCAGCCAGGTAGCCTTCCACAATGGCTCCGGCGGCTGAAGGGTGCCCCCCGCCGCCATAATCAAAGGCAATTTGATTAATGGTGACGGTTCCGTCACTCCGCAGGCTGATTTTGACGCGATCTTGCGGCAGTTCCATACAAAAAATCGTTACCCTCACCCCACCAATCAACTGCCCCAAACTGGCGACGCCATCCAATTCGGATGTTTTGACCTCAAATTGTTTGAGTGTATTTTGCGATACGCCATAATAGGCAATTTGGCCAGCGCCCGCGGTGCGAATCGAGGCCATAATGTGACCTTTGAGTTGAACGGCTTCCAGTAAATTTTGCTCATAAATTTGGCGATAGATATACATTGGGGCGGCTCCGGCGGCTAATAATTCCGCGGTGATCCGGTGGGTGCGCGGGCTGGTTTTTGGAAAGCGAAAGCTGCCGGTATCGGTCACGATGGCAGCATATAGGGCTTGGGCGGTATATTTTGATAGCGAACCTCCCATCGCCAAGATAAGGTCATAGATTAGTTCAGCGGTGGCCGAAGCATCCGTATCGACCACGGCCACATCGACGAAATCGATGGCATCGGGATGATGATCGATACAGAGTTTGACCGCTTCGGACCGCGCTAGCGCTTTGCCAACCATGCCCAATCGTTCCCAACCGCCGGAAGCGTCAAGCACAATGATGACCTCAGCCTTTTTTATGATGCGGGCATGCCGCTTTTCAGAAAACTGGTCAATTCTTTCCTTCGGGTCGAGAAAACGATAGTTGGCGGCCACTGGGTCACTATTAATGATACTAACGCTCTTGCCCAGACTTCTCAAATGCTCCGCCAGCGCCAACTCCGAGCCTAAAGCATCGCAGTCGGGGTTGATATGAGATGACAACACAAATCGCTCGTTATTTTTGATGATGGAGATGATTTTTTGCCACAAAATGTTTTCCTTAATTTATTTTAGTATCTGGTTAGTCGACCAGGACAGCGATCCTGGGGTTGGCTCACTTAAGCCGTTCCTTATTTCACTACTTCGGCGATGGGTTCAGCCCAGGCCAACAACTGCTCATCGGCGTTCCAGCCACCACTCAGTTGTAGCCCCAAAGGCAAGCCGTTTTTACTGAAACCTGACGGCAGATTGAGGACCGGCAGTCCGGCAAAGGTCCAGGGTAAATTCATGACGGGATCGCCGGTACCGCCGAGACCGGCCGGGGCCGGGCCAACGGCCGCTGGCGAGACCCACAGATCGATCTCATGCTCAGTCATTAATGCTTGTAAATTGTCGCGCAGGTACGCTCGGCTGGTTCGAGCCGTCTCGATCAACTCCGGCGAAATGTTTTGGCCGCGCTTGATCAGTTCAGCGGTTTTGGCCCGGTAACGATCCTCAAATTGGGCAAACCAATCTTGATGAACAGCGGCGGTTTCGGCGGCCATTAAAGCCATATGCGCTTCGTAAATTTCGTCAAAGTTTGGCATGGTCGAAATCGTCTGGATTATAAAGCCAGCCTGCGTCAGCTTAGCCACCGTTGTTTGAAAATGGTCCAGCCCCTCAGACCCGACGCGATCGAGGTAAGGCCCGACCGGTATACCTAATCGAGGGCGTTCGTTAGTGGGAGCAACGGCTTGCCAATCGGCGCACAGGATGCCCGCCGCCAGAGTCGCTCCGGCTACATCCTGGGTGAACAGCCCCACATGATCCAGGGTGGGAGATAGAGGAATAACCCCAGCGGTTGAAATTCTGCCCGAAGTCGGTTTGAAGCCGACCACGCCACAAAAGGAAGCCGGCCTGACAACCGAGCCGACGGTTTGGGTGCCTAAGGTCAACGGGCATAAATGCGCCGCTACGGCCGCTGCTGACCCACTACTGGAGCCGCCCGGTGTGTGCTCCAGATTGTGGGGGTTGCGTGTTGGACCCGGGGCGAAGTAGGCAAACTCGGTTGTTACGGTTTTGCCTAAAATGAGCGCCCCCATCTGTTTAAGTCGAGTCACGCTCTCGGCCTCCGGCCCGGTCAATTTATCGGCCGGTAAATTCGAGCCGGCTTGGGTCTTAAAGCCGTTGACGTGAAAAATATCCTTAACCCCCACCGGAACGCCATACAGCAGGGGCCGAGCGGAGGGAAGGGGATATTGAGCTTCAAGCGCGGCGGCTTCTTGTTGCAGGCGCTCAAATCGATTTTCCTCAGGTAAAAAAGCTTGAATCGGCTCATTGTTATCATTAAAATAGGCTTCCAGGGCGGCTAGATAGTCGGCTAAGCTCAGGGTTCCAGTACGCAAAGCCTGAGCTAAAGGGGCTAATTGTGTTTCAAAGCTAGGTGACATTCGTTACTCCTTTGTTAATAATCATGCAATATCGTTAAGTATAGCAAAATTGACCAGTCTGGCTATAATGACTATCATATCACACAAATTTTCCCCTTACCGGCCGCGATATTTATTATTTGGAGGATTGTTATGAGTGACATTCGTTCAGGAACGGGACGACTAAGAACGCTTCAGGGAGGCGATGGACCTCGACGCAAAAGCACGGATGATTTGAGCGCCCTCGGCGATGCATTAACCTCAAACCCTGATGAGGCGACAAGTTTGAGGCATGTGTTTGAAGAACCGCGTTCGATAGAGGAAACCCGTATTCCTCAATCGTTTATTGCGGATTTAGCTTTGAAGACGCTTTACTTTAGTGGTACACTGCTGGCCGGTCAAATCGCCCAAATGACGCGACTTCATTTCAGTGGGGTAGTAGAACCTATTCTGCGCGCTTTAAAGACACAGCAGCTCGTGGAAGTAATTGGCGGCAGCAGCCTTAATTCGGCCTCGTATCAATATTCCATTACCAATAAAGGGGGCGAACGCGCCCGAGAACTGATTGCTCGAAATCGCTACATTGGCCCGTGTCCGGTCTCGCTGCGGCACTATGTTGAAGCTGTTGAGATTCAAGCTAAACGACGGGTGCTAGTTAGAGAAGCGGAAGTCCGCAAGGCCATGAAGGGCTTGATCTTAGCCGAAGATATTTTTCAGCGCATTGGCCCGGCTGTCAACTCGAACGAGTCGATTTTTGTTTATGGCCCGCCCGGTAACGGTAAAACCAGTATCGCCAAAGCGATTGGCCTCGATTTGCTGCCGGGCAACATTATGATCCCTCACGCTATTTATGAAGATGGCCAAATTATCAAAGTTTACGATCCGGAGTCGCACCGGCCGATTAACACCATCGAGGAACAGTTGGCTGAAGTCGATACGCTTGATAAGCGTTGGGTGCGCAGCTACCCGCCTATTGTCATAACCGGCGGCGAACTGACCCTATCGGATCTGGATTTGGCCTGGAGCGACACCAACCGCTATTATGAAGCCCCCCTCCAGTTGAAAGCGAATGGCGGCGTACTGGTCATCGATGACTTTGGCCGGCAGCGCATGGAACCTACTGACCTGCTTAACCGCTGGATCGTGCCGCTGGAGGAAAAGATCGACTATTTGACCTTCCATACCGGTAAAAAGTTCCCGATCCCTTTTAAAACACTGCTGGTCTTTTCTACCAACTTAGAGCCGCGCTCGTTAGTGGATGAAGCGTTTCTACGACGGATTAGCCATAAACTGCGAGTGGATGATCCCTCAAAAGAGCAGTTCTTTGATATATTTCTATCCTCTTGTAAAGTTTATGGTGTAGAATTTAACCGGGATGCTTTTAACTATCTCATGAAAAAACATTACACCGATATCAATCGGCCTTTAAGGGCCTGTCACCCGCGAGATCTGCTCAAACAAATGGCCAGTTTTGCCACTTATCGCGGTGATCCGATGGTGATGACCAAGGAGTTGATCGATCTGGCGGCAACCTCATATTTTGAATTTTTGGATTAGTCGGTTGGGGTATCGGCTGCTGCCCTGTCCCTTTAGAGAACCGGAATTATAAACCTTGGGGTTTAAATGGCAAAAACGTTTTGACTCATGCCTGGCCGGAATAGTGAGAAGTGCAGATTATTAAAGCCGGGGAGGAATGGCCATAATAACCTGCACTTGAGGGACAACTTATGAACTGAGTAAAAGACTTACCGGTGATTGTTATAGTGGTTATATTTTATCTTTAAGGCTTTAACCACGTCAGCCGGGGCTAACTCGGTAATGGGACCATTATTTTTAGCAATATCCTTAAGCATCGAGGAGCTGAGAAACGTATACTGCTGGCTTGGCATAAAACAAATGGTCTCAATATCGGTGTTAAGCGTCCGGTTCATTAATGATAACTGCAATTCCCACTCAAAGTCAGAGGCAACTCTCAACCCCCGCACAATCACCGAAGCGTCATAGGCTTTGGCAAATTCTACGGTTAAGTTTGAATAGGGTTCTACCCGAATATTGGGTATGTGAGCCAGAGCCAATTGGGTTAAATCCAGTCTTTCCTCAACGGAGAAAAGCGTGTTTTTCTGAGGCCGGCTGTAAACGCCCACAATCAATTCGTCAAAGACACCGGCCGCTCTGGTAGCGATATCCACATGACCGTACGTAATCGGATCAAAACTGGCTGGAAATATAGCTCTGGTCACTTTAGTTACCTGCTGTCTTAGAAAGGATTCAGTCAGGACCTAGGCTTTAGGCAGGTTGGCGGTCCACATTTTGACCATCTGCTCTTGAGCATCCTGGATTTTCTTAGCAGACTCTTGCCAGGCTTCAAAAGCTTTTTTACCATCCATATCAAACGACTCACCCAATTTAGAGAGATCCGCTTTTTTCATCATATCGAACCAACCGGCCCACAATTGTTCTTGGGTGCTGGTCCACTGCTTAAGCATGCCCTCAGTTTGATCGGCCCACTTAACCAATTCTTGGGGTACATTTTGCTGGGTGTTCAAGGTATCGGTCCACTTTTTCATCCATTCCGACTGGGTGGATAAAGTGCTTTTAACAGTGTTTTCCCAAGTTTCGATAGTTTTTTGCCAAATTTCGTTATTTTGAAACGGCTGGCCGCCTTTTTGCACAACTTGAAGCCAGCTATCCCACATTTGTTTCTGGGTATCGGTCCAAGATTTAAACATATCTTGTGTTTGTTTGGTCCAGTCCATCATGAGTATTACTCTCCCTTTCTATAGTAAGAGGTTAGGTTATATGGTTTTGATTTAAGATTTAATAGTGCTGGGAGACTCCCTTAAATTATTTTTTGCGTAGGAGGCCAGGGGGAGTCCCCCAGCATAGAACCGCTCAGAGCTCAATGAAAAGAAAGGAGGCTAACAATGAACTCAGGTCTAACTTAGGTAAAATGTTTACCACTCTACACTCATTGAAGACGAAAAAACAAGTGGGGACGTAAGGAATAGAATTGAATCAGTGAAGCGGAAGGCCAGTTTGTATGGTCGAGTCAAGAATTGATAAATCGCGGTATTGTGTATCGCTATAAGCGGCTCACTTAGCTCGCGGTTATACCGAGAGCCAAATATTCAGTTGTTAAGACAATAAATTTCTTAAAGGGGCGATAAGCCCCTTTTCAACTATAGGTTGTTTACTTATCTAGCGGGGGTAAATAATTCGGCTACCCGCTCGGAATGGGCTTTAGCCTGAGCTTGAAAGCGTTCTACAGCTTCAAACACGAGTTTCTGCTCATCAGCATTTAACCCTTCGGCTTTTCGGTAGGACGCTTCAAAAGTTTGGCCGAACTGCTCGCGCAGAGCCAGCGACTGATCCATAGATTGTTGGTAGATGCCCGTCACAAAGCCGGCATAAACTTTGGCATAGTTTTGATACAGGTCAAGGTTGGTTTGCGTCAAGTTTTGCAGCGCATTGAGATACGAGACACTGTTTTGACCGTAAGCATTTACGGCATCGACCACATTATTGGCGGCGACTTTGGCCCCTTCGCTGGCCTGAGCGGCCATATCGGCGAATGCTTCCGCGGCAATGTGACCATTTCCATTTTTAGCTTTTGTAGCTGCTGCCATTGTAGTAAATCTCCCTGATTTCTACTAAAAAATTGATTGATGAAATTTTATTTTATCATCTCCGGAGATGTAGAAAGCGTTATTAAGATTGCTCCATTTCAGATAACTTTTTTTCTAAGGCTTTAACCCGGTCGGCTAACTGATTGACCTGATTTTGAAGCTCGCTCACTTTTTTATTAAGATAGTCGTCATCGAAATCTGAGTTGTTATTCAGCGGAAACTGCCAGGCCCGAAAAATCTTATCCCGGGTTTCGTCAATCTGATCTCGGAAAGCTTTTGATTGTTTAATTCCTTGTTCCATAGCGTTAAACATTACATTGGTGTAACTGGAAGCAAACTGCTCCCATAATTTGAAGCTTTCTTGCATCATTTTTTCCTGGCTCAGACCTTCTCTTTTTTTCGATAACGAGTCGATTGTTAACTGCGTTAGATGTCGCTGCATAAACGACGCCGCTTCGGCAAAATCGGTAAACCGATTTTCTTCCTCGCCCTGCACGTGGCGTATATGCCCGCGCCAACGAACGTGCGGTTCCTGTTGAGCGTCTTCCCAAAGCTCTTGAGTAAATCGTAATACGAATGAAGCAATGTTACGATCGTTTGACATATCATTTACTTTCCATTTTCAGATGTATCATAACATAGTGCAGTTACAAATGGGTTACACTAGAGATACAAAAAATGTTATTTTTGCCCAATATTAGTAATTTGTTGCATTAGTTTTTGTGTTTCCGGCAGGGGACTAATGCCTAACTCTTTTTCCAGGGCCTCCTCACACTGTTGGTAGGTGCGAATGGCCATTGGCCGGTTACCCTGAGCCAAATACGCCCGCATTTGCGTGCGGTAAGCGTCTTCCCAAATGGGGTCAATGCTCAACACTCGCTGCGTCAGCCGGATGCTTTCTAATGGGCTAACATCCACCACCAGATCCGCCAAAATAGTCATCATCCCCAGCGCCAGAATTTGTAAGCGCTCTCGTTCGGCGCTGCTCCAATCCTCATAGCGCCGCTCGGGTAAATAATCGCCCTGATACAGAATTAGAGCGTTCTGATAATGCTGCGTGGCGGTTTGGATATTGTTTTCTGCCAACGCCTGATTACCTGCAATAACCGATTTTTCAAAGCTGTCGCTGTCAATCCAAATCAAGTCCATGTTCAGGCTGTAGGTTAAATCGTGTCGTTGGACAAAGCGAGGATCAGTTCGGGGTTTGCGTTTAGGTTCAAGGACCTTGTTTAAGGCGTGTAAAGCGACTTTGAAATTTTGGTTTCCTAATTCCGTATCAACTTCCGGCCACAGATAATCGATGATTTGCTCTTTGTGCATGCGAGCCGTTTGTTGGCGCACTGTAATTAAAAATTGAAATAGATGCAGCGATTTCTCGCGCTTCCATTCCGCTGTCTCTATTTCAACGCCATCCCGCCACACTCGAAAGCCGGATAGGGTTTGAACATGGAGTTCATAAGTTGTATCGGTTGTTGCTAAGATAGGTGTTGTTTGTTGCTGTTCTGTAGTTTCTGTCACGATTCTTTGTCCACAGATTACAGGATCGACCTTTATTTCTCCCTCAGTCACTTCATTGTAAAGAGTTTAACGGTTACAGCAAATTTATCCGACTCTAATCCGCCTGCCGGGAGTTAGCCAGTCCAAATGATTTTTTTACGGCTTCATTGAACACCGATCATTTTTATGCTAGAATAATTACGCAAGCAAATAACCGACCTTTATTAAGACCAACTCTCTGACCTGCTACCTTTATGACCATTAACAAGCCACCCGAAATATCAGACCACGAATGGACTCAAACGCCCCCGGCGGTTAGAGCCTTACTGGCGCAATCCCTGGAGCGCATCAAACTCATCGAACATTATTGGCCCGAGACGGCCATTAGTAAGGCGGACAGCCACCATCGTGCTGTCTCCATTGATGATGAGTCTGGCGCAACTGTGGCGCTGATTGATGGCGCTCCCGACAGCTATTCATCAGATGGGACCTTGGTTGAGGACAATGGCGCGACCGTCGCTCTGCCGGTTAACCCGTCGCCGCTAGAGAATGACGGCGCGACGGTGGCTCTGCCGTCTAAAGAACCGCCGGTGGACGGTGACGGCGCGACGATCGCCTTGCCATCCGAATACCCACCGGTGGACAACGAAGGCGCGACCGTTGCCACGCCGTCTAGTGACGAGGGCGCCACGACGCCGGCCTCGTTTGGCGATACCTGCCCCATAAGCGAAGAAGATACCCTTTTTTCTCCCGCCGGACCGGCTGAAGCCGATCGGCATCGGAGCACCTTTGATTTGCGGGCCGACCGCAAAGCGAAACGAAACAACGCCGCTCCCTCGCCTCATTATCTTAATACCGCGCCTACTCAGGGTAAAGTCACCCAACCGGTAACCGTCTCCTTGCTGGACGAGTTCGATCAACCAGGGGAGCACCGCGAAATCGTTCTGCAAGAGCGCTATCAACTCCAGCAAATATTGGGTAAGGGTGGCTTTGGTGCGGCCTACCTGGCCGAAGACCTCAAGCTGAAACGGGGCTGTGTTGTCAAGCAGATGCTAAGTCCGCAGCACATCTCGCCCCGCGAACTGGAAAAGAAGCGGCTCGATTTTGAGCGCGAGGCCAGTCTGCTGGTTCACCTCAACCAACCCGGCCACCCCAACATCCCGGAAATCTTCGATTATTTCTCCAACGAAAACGGCAGCTATCTGGTCATGAAATACATCCAGGGCCACAGCCTTCAGGATGCGCTCAAATCCCAGGCCGTTCCCCCCCCGTGGCGCGAGGCCGTACGCTACATCATCGATGTATGCAGCGCTCTCAACTACATGCATACTCAGGGCGAGCAGCCGGTCATGCATCGCGATATCAAGCCGGCCAACATTCTATTGGGCGATGATGGCCGTATCTGGCTGGTTGATTTTGGTCTGGCTAAAACCAAACCGGTCGATAACACGGCTGATCTGGAAGAAGTAAAATCGGCGGGCAGTGCTGGCTACACCCCTTTTGAGCAATGGTTGGGCCAGGCCGTACCCGCTTCCGATATCTATGCAGTGGGCGTTACCCTGCATCATCTGGTAACCGGGGTTAGCCCGCTCGATGCGTTTCGCGAAAACGGCGAACTCAAAGTCAACATCGTCAAACTGCAAGACTTGCATAGCCGGCTCGAACCCATTCGCAAAATCAACCGCAACCTCCCGCGCGAACTGGACGAGATCATCGCAGCCGCCACGGCCGCCGAACCGGAGCAGCGCCCAACCGCGCTCCAGCTACAGCAGCAGTTGGAAGTTCTCATCTCCGGTGCGAAAAACGCCGTCCTATTTACCTTTAAAAGCGGCCAATCGGCCCGCACTGTCGGTGAGTTAGTTGATCTATGTGAGCAAAATCGGGGCGAAGCGCAGGGCTACCTCTATCGCGGCGATTTCGAACGCTGGTTCACCCTCATCAACCGCAATGACCTGGCTGCTGCCGCCGCTATGGCCGTTAAACACGGAGAGCAAAAAGGGAAAGATGGCCTGGAGAAATTTCTCAAGCTCATCATGCCTAACCTTTTTTGGCGGCGGTTAGGCCGAACCAGCCTTAAAGTCACTAAAGTTGGCGCCTTGCTGCTGCTCATCGCGGGTCTGATTATTTTGGCGTTGACAATTAGCAGTACCCTGGCCGCCAGTTGGCTGTTGCAACAGACTATCGCCAACCGCGATTGGAACTACTACACGCTCGATCTGGATAAAGATAATCTCTTCAGTGCCGCGGATCTGACCCGCAGCGCCCAAACGTTGACCAAAGCTTACATCAGCGATATTCAGGTTTCGCCCCAATCGCCCGACCGATTGGTCGTTCAAACCCACCTAAGCGGCGCGTGGCGGCTGGATCTACCGGTAAACCTCACCTTGAATGAAAACAACCCTCAGGTTGAATTGACCACCGTCAACGGCCTCTCGTTAGGCTGGGTAGGCCGCACCCTGGCCGGAGGCATCAACGCCGGTATTGAGAAAGCGCTGGCCAAAGCGCCGGTCGCCGTTACCTCACTGGTCGTCACCGACGGCGCGGTCGTAGTCGATGTCGAAAAAAGCCGGCGCGTCGCCTGGAGCCCGCCCACCCCTGATCCCGTCCTTATACCAACCCGGACCCCCATTCCCAGCCCCACCCCAACGCCGCCCGGTTTGGCCCTACTGGCTATTTTTAATGAATTAGACCAAGCTGTCATCTTAGACATCGGCGGCCAGAGCTGGCCTATCCCGGCGCACGATACCAAAGTGATCGAACAAGCGCCGGGCAGCTATCGCTATATCTTGCGCTACGCGGCTAACGGGCAGATCGCCGCCGAAGGCTATCGCGACTGGACTTACAAAGCCTATCGCTGGCGGATTACCACCGACGGCAGTTTTATCGAATAACGTATTCTTCAACATCCAATAAATACTCGTCTGACCTGACCATGAACCCGATGACTAAATCCCTGCAATCGATAACTCTTGCCTTCACCTTGGGTTCGCTCACCTATGTTATTAACCTCAGTTCGAGAATTGCCGAAATAGACAGGATTAACAGGATTTGAAAGATGAAAAATAAGTAAAAATCTTCTAAATTTTGTAAATTCTGTCTAATTTAGGACTTACGCAGTTGGGCGAATGAACAAGGTGACAGTCACTTTTTGATTTAGAATGTACGTCCGTTTGGCCCAAATAGGTCGATTTATTATTGCAAAGTGACTTGTCACCTTTTGAACTGTGTAACTCATATAATTATCGAACTCAGGTTATTAGCAAAACAGAACCGTAAAAGCCTTATCTGAAACGTGAATTGTGAGACGATTTTTTTATCTTAGTGTAACTATTTTAGCCCCGTTCCTGATTTCAGCGGTGTGCTGCGGCTTGGGCCTGCCCACTCGGTCTGAACCTCAGCGAGTGGTAGTCAAAGGGTTGCTGGACGACATCGTCAATGATGTCTTGCTGGTGACACCCTTTGCGACCCTCACCCCCACCCCGACCTTAACACCGACGCTGTCCGGGCAGTCGCAGGGAGCGTCAATAGCCGGCGATGCTAACGATCGAGATGGTGACGGCCGGCGCGATGATAACGGCGAGCCGATTGTGGGCCAGAAGCCGATCGCTATTCCCCTGCCCACCGCAACCGCCTCGCCAATTCCTAGCCCCACGCCGCTGCCCACCTTCACCCCCCTGCCTATCTTCACGCCGCTGCCGACCGCTACACCGCTACCGACTTCAACGCCCCTTCCGCCAACGCCTATCCCTCCTCCGCCCGACACCAGTAACGATAATGATAACAATAACGATAATAATGATGACCCTAACTCACCGCCGACAGCAACCCCAACCGCGCTGCCCACCTTCACACCAACGGCCTTGCCGGTGATCTCTTTTGCTAACGCGACCTATTCCGTCACTGAAGGAGATGGAGACGGAATAATTACCGTTATTCTCGATCGGCCCGCCGGTCAGCCGGTCACCGTCAACTACACTACCACCAACATCACCGCCTTTGCGCCCAACGACTACAGCCCCACCAACGGCCTTTTAACCTTCCCTACCGGCGTAACGACACAAACGTTCAACGTCCCGGTGGTCGATGATAATGTTGATGATCCCGATCTGGAACAGGTTGGTCTGAGTTTGAGCAATCCGCAAAATGCGACCCTCGGTCTCAACCCCGCCGTACTGGAAATCATCGACAATGATCCGCTGCCCTTAATTAAGTTCGCCGCAACCGATTATTTTGTGGACGAGGCCGAGACGCCCCAACTGACCATTACCCTCGACCGGCCCTCCGGCAAAAATGTGAGCTTCACCTACGGCCCTACCTCCGGCGGCACCGCGACCACGCCTGAAGATTATTTAATCATCTTTAACGTCAAATCGTTAGCCCCCGACATCACCGGCGTCGGCCCGATTAGCGCCACCGTGGCCTGGGCGGGCATTGTCGATGACACTACCATCGAATTTCCCATCATCGAAACCGTCATCATCGAGCTTTCCGGTTTAACCAACCTCAATCCCGGCGACCCCATCACCACCACCATCAACATCTTCGACGACGAACCGCAATAACCAACTAAGATTGGTTCAGTCTGTTAACCTGAAAGGTGGTCAAAAAAGTCTCATATCAGCCCAATATGAGGTCATTTTTAGACTGACCCAATCTTTTAAATCCCCACCACCGCGACACCCGCGCCAGCCACAATCGCCGGTGAAGCCGCTGCCAGATTTCAATCGCCCGCGTTTGGTCGCTGCGCTGCGGCGGATGAGCGCTGTAGATGGTGCGGACATACAATTGCGTTAGCCACTCCACTTCATCGACCGCGTTGATAAGCGCCGGTTCCCAGCGCGTTGACGGGGCCAGCCCGGTCAGTTTTTGGGCCAGAGCCGCCGCGAATTCAAACGGGGTATCACCTGGCTGAATGACAACGGCCAACCCTTGGCTCTGGCTTTGCAAGCGGTTAAATAAAACGGAGATGGCCGATGCCGGCGGCAATTGCCTCAACCGCCACCGATCAACCGCCAGCCAGGCCAGCCCTATGATGACGATTAACGCCAGCCCGCCCCCGATCAATAGGCTCCCCCATACGTATTCACCGCCGGATGCGGTGAATGGGTCTGCCTCTCGCTCCTGAGATCCGACCGGCGCTGCCGGCACATCTGCCACCTGCGGCGAATCGTCCGTTGGTTGGGCGGCGGTCGGCTCGAAGGCGATCCAGCCGTAGTTGGGGAAATAAATTTCCGGCCAGGAATGGGCGTCGGCTTCGGTGACGATGTATTGGTTATTGGCCGGATCATAGCGGCCAGTAGCGTAACCCACGGCCAGCCGGGCCGGCAGCCCCGCGCCCCGAGCCAGCACCACCATCGCGCTGGCATAGTAATCGCAGTAGCCCTGCTGTAAGTCGAACAGAAAGTAATCGACTATATCGCGCCGGAGTGGGGGCTGAGGTAGAGCCAGACTGTAGGGAAACCGTCTAAGGTAGGCTTCGATGGTTTTGGCCCGATCATAGGGCGTTCGGGCGTTGACCGTTAAATCGCGAGCCAGGGTCAGCACTCGTTCCGGGATTTGGTCGGGCAAACTGATGTAGCGCTGTTCAATCCAGTCGGGGTATTGAGTTCCAGCCGAGCGCAGCGCGGTTTCATCGGCTGTGCTGACCAGCGAGTCAACCTGATAGGTGTCAGCCTCGGTGATAATCCCGAAGATATCCCCCGGCCCGCGCCATTCGACCTGGTAGGGCTGGTTTATCGTCAGCAAATCGCCGGCCATGTAAACTTGACCTCCTTGGGGGCGGATTATTTGCACGGTTTGCTGCAAGCGGCGGCGATCCGGGGGGATTGAATCGATAGTGGGCTGGCCGGCCTCGTAGGTGAAAGGTTGGGTTGTACCGGCTCGCCAACCACGGCCGGTGTAACGATCATACGTCAGGCTGCGCCATTTGTAGCGGGGAACGACTTCGCCGGCGGTTGGGTCTTCAACTTGGATGATAAGCGCCACCTGGTCGGATAGTTCTGGGCCGGACCCCAGCAAATGCCCTCGGGGTAACCCGGGGCTGCGGAACGGAACCAGGGCATTGGACACGGGCTTTACCGCCTGACGAACACCCAGCGACTCGGCCAGCGGGCGGCTTAAGCTAGCCGAGGTGGCAAACCAGCGGGCCACTTGCCAGATAGATAGGGAGGGAGTCAGGCTGGCCACGGTCACGAGTACCGCCGTCATAATGACGACGGCCAGAGTCGATTCCCGCCGGACCTCATCGAAGTAGTCGATGCCGCTGGCCTGCCAACTGCGTTCTCGAACCCAATAGCGAGTTAACCCCACCAATAAAAGCGCTGCGCCTAACATGACGTATAGCCCCGACACATCTTGGGGATAGTAGGCCAGGGTAGCCGCCAGAAACACACCAGCCGGGGTTATGGCCAGGAGAGGGCGTTCTATGCGGCGGACGGCCCAGCCGGCCCAGACCGATACGCTCCAGAGCGCGAAACTCCAGAGCAGGGCCGTTGCCACGGGATCGTAAACCGGATCGCCGCTAGCCAGGGCCGCGATCCAATCCCACAAGCGGATGCCCAACACACTGACCGTCTGCCACAAGCTCTTGATACTATCACTTAGCGAGGTTAGATCATTCGGCATGGTTAGGGGCTGCTGCCAAATTTGCCGGGTCAAAGTTATACTGCTTTGACCGACAACCAGCAGCGAACCGCCCAGCCGGCCCACCTGGACCAGCGCCAGTTCGACGCCTAAAATGACCAGAATAGTCAGCCCCAGCCAGGCCGGTACGCGTTTGGCCGCGCCTAAGCCCCACCCGGCCAGCAGGCCGATCAGCGCCGCCGGCAGCAGCAGTCCCACCGTTAGCTCGCGTATCGCTGCGGCTAAGGTGTAAGCCAGGCTAATTTGGGCTGCCCCTAACAGCAGCCAGGTTAGGCAGGTGTACCAGCCCAACCGGTTAATTATCCATCGAAGAAAGCGAAAAAGGATCATCGTTGATTACCAATTTCACGGATAATGAAAATTATCGGAGCGACAAAGCTGGCTTTGTCAAGCCGATCAAAGCTCTGCTTTGATGCTCCAGACCTTTATCCCCGGATGCTTCCTTACCCCAACACCTTCCACTGCAAATCCGGTTTATTGACCAATACCGCCCGGCCGGATGGCGAGACGCGCCACTGCCACTGCCCCTGCTGGCCGGGTCGCGCTTCTGGCCGGTCGAGCAGATCTTTGGTAATCAGGTAGTGGGTTACGCCCATATTCGCCAGGAGGGTTTGGATGCCGTCTGCTGAGGCCGGCACACCAAACGAGACCGGATCGAGTAACAGCACCGTGGCCACTGCCCCTCGCTTGAGCAGCGGAAACAGGGCTTCAAGCCAGGTCGCTTCCACAGCGGCGGTGATGATGATCAAACTGTTGGTCCGGGCTGCACCGGGGTGAGTGCTGGCCAGCAATTCGGCCAGAGTGTGCGGCCCGGTCTCTGCCCGCGCCAGGGCGCGTAGAATTTCCTGCCGCTGGGCGTCGCCGTCCCGAGGCGGCAGCCAGATCAGTTCCTGGCCGTGACCCACCAGCCCCACTGAACGCCTCAGCTGCAACCCCCGATCAGCCAGCGAGGCGGCCAGAATAACGGCGTGTTCCTCAGTCGAGGCGAACCCTTCGCCCGCCTGGGCCCGCCGGTCGAGATCGACAAAGATCCACCAGTCCCCGGACGGCATGCTGTCAAACTGGCGGACGTAAAGCGATCCCCGGCGGGCGCTGCTAGGCCAGTGAATCCAGTTATAACTATCTCCAGGCACGTAATCGCGGATGCCGGACGTGCTGACTGTTCGCTCAAACATGTTGGGGCGTGTCCGCCCTTCGCCGGCCCGGCCACCCGGCGCTACATCAATGGTCGGCAGGTGAACAATGGGGGGGGTGACCGTCAATGTGGCCGAGTTGGGGTGAAAAAGCGTCACGCTGTACAGACCAAACGGGTCGCTGGTACACAGCGTGGTTGGTCCCAGCGTAAAGATGCCCCGGCGGGTGCAGATGCCCTTAGTCTGCCAGCTGTTCTGGCTGTCGCCGCCAACGCCGGTCACGCGGCTGGCCGTATAACCCGGCATGGTGGTGTGATCAATGATTTCGACCCAGAGCGCGGGTACAAAGCTCAAATTTGCTAGGGTGAATCGCTCCTCTAACTGATCACCTACGTGGGCCCAACCGAAGCGAACCTCGCGCCGAAATATCAGTTGGCGAGCCAGGATCTGGGCCCACAAGTAGCTAAGGCCCCATACGCCCCCCAACCCAACCAGTAAAATCATCCAGCCCTTATACGGGAAGGCCAACTGTATCAACCCCAAAATAATCACCAGGATCGGAATAGTTTTGCTATTCAACTTTACCTGAGCTTGCATGGTCTCTGCCATCTCGTGTCCCTATAAAGCGCCGGTTATTGGAATAGGCGTATATGGCGGTCTACTGATAGTATAGCATGCTTTTGCCCTGCCCGATCTGACTTAACGGAAAGTGACGTTAAGGAGGTTGGCAAAATCCCATCTTTCAGATATGATTACCTTTGGTTTAACCAATTTTTATTCAAGAAAGGAAACATTATGGCTCAGCAGTGGAGTAACCCTCCGGCGATGCAAATTGATCCGGAAAAAAGTTACAAAGTCTCTATGGATACAACTCAGGGCACTATAGAGATTGAACTCTTTCCCGAATACGCTCCTAAAACGGTAAATAACTTTGTTTTCTTAGCGCGTGAGGGTTTTTACGATGGCGTAACGTTCCATCGGGTCATCAGCAACTTTATGATTCAAGGCGGCGATCCGACCGGCACCGGTCGCGGCGGCCCCGGCTATCGGTTTGAGGATGAATTCGACGGCAACCCGCTACGGCACGAAACCGGCGTACTATCGATGGCCAATGCCGGGCCTAATACCAACGGCAGCCAGTTCTTTATTACCCACGGTCCTCAGCCTCATCTGAATAATCGTCATACGGTCTTTGGCAAAGTCACCAAAGGTCAAGATGTGGTTGATGCCATTCGCCAGGGAGACAAGATGACTAAATTGACGATCACCGAGAGTTGACCGTCGCTTTGCATCTCATAAAGTGAGATATCATTAGGCCTGACAGGTTTAGTTCAAAATTTGGCGATAAAAGTAATTATCAATACAAATAGGACTTACGCAGTTGGGTGTAACGAACCCGGTGACAGTCACTTTTCAATTAAAATGAGCGTCCGTTTGGCCCAAATAGGTCGATTTATCGCATCCAAGTGACTGTCACCTTTTGAACTGCGTAACTCATAACAAAATGATCGTCAAATTAGCGCAGGCAACAAAACCTGTCAGGTCTTTGGCCTAAAAATGAGCAGGGCTCTCAAATCGAGAACGCTGGCTGGAACTTAAAGAGGCGTTTACTACGACCCAGTACCAACCCCCTGCTTTGTTAGAGTAAATACGTGAGAGGTGGGAACACGCATGATGATAAAACCGGTGATCCTTTCAGTTGATGACGATCCGGGTGTACTGCGGGCCGTGGCGCGTGACCTGCGCCGCCAGTATGGGGAAGAGTACCGCATCCTGCGGGCCGACTCCGGGGCAGCCGGATTAGAGGCTTTGGACGAACTAAAGCAGCGTCGCGATCCTGTGGCGCTCTTTTTAGTTGACCAGCGGATGCCGCACATGAATGGTATCGAGTTTCTTGGCCAAGCGATGAAACTTTATCCCGAAGCCAAACGCGCGTTATTAACCGCCTATGCCGATACCGACGCCGCCATCAATGCCATTAACGAAGCAGCCGTCCACTATTATCTGCTGAAACCGTGGGACCCGCCCGAAGAGAAACTTTTTCCCGTTCTGGATGATTTGTTGGAGGACTGGCAGGCTTCTTATCGACCTCCTTTCAGCGGCATCCAAATAATTGGCCACCGTTGGTCGCCCGAAACCCACGAACTAAAAGATTTTCTGGCCCGCAATCAGGTCCCCTATCAATATCTCGATATTGAACATGATCCCGAGGCTGAAGCCATCATGGGCGATCTAAAGGCCGATACGGCTTCGCTGCCGGTGGTGCTGCTAGCCGAAGGTGAAATCTTGCCGAGTGCCAGCCCGGCTGACATCGCCGAAAAAATCGGTCTCAGACGCCAGGCCACTGAAAAATTCTACGATTTAGCTATTGTCGGCGGCGGTCCGGCCGGTCTGGCGGCGGCGGTGTACGGCGCGTCGGAAGGGTTACGGACAGTGATGATCGAACGCCAGGCGCCGGGCGGCCAGGCCGGTACCAGCTCGCGCATCGAAAACTACCTGGGCTTTCCCTCCGGTTTGAGCGGCAGCGATTTGGCTCGGCGGGCAACCGTGCAGGCCAAGCGGTTTGGGGTGGAGATGTTAACTCCCCAAGAGGCTACCTCGGTGCGGCTTGAAGGTCCCTACCGTATTTTAACTCTGGCCGATGGCAGCGAAATTTCGTGCCATGCTTTAATCGTTGCGGTTGGGCTTAGTTATGGCAAGCCCAACATTCCCGGGGTGGAAAGATTGACCGGCGCCGGTGTCTATTATGGGGCCTCACTGACCGAGGTCACGGCTTGTCAAGATCAAGATGTTTATATTATTGGAGCAGGCAACTCGGCCGGTCAGGCGGCCCTGTATCTGGCTCAACATGCTGCCAGCGTAACGTTGGTGGTGCGCGGTAACTCGTTGGGGGCCAAGATGTCACAGTACCTGGTTGATCGTATTGAGCGGCATCCCAAAATTACCGTACGTTTGCAGAGTGTCATCACCTCTGCTGAAGGCAACACCCACCTGGAATGTGTCACCATTCGCGATAATGTCACCGGTCAGGAAGAGACCAAAGTTGCGGCTGCTCTTTTCATTTTCATCGGGGCTATGCCGTGTACGGAGTGGTTAAATGGCGTGGTTACTATGGACCGGCACGGCTTTGTCCTGACCGGTTCGCAGTTATTGGTGGACGGCAGGCTGTCCAAAGATTGGCCGCTCGATCGAGCGCCTTATCTGCTGGAAAGCAGCGTACCCGGCATCTTTGTGGTCGGCGATGTGCGGGCCAACTCGGTCAAGCGCGTGGCCTCGGCCGTCGGCGAGGGTTCGATTGCCGTTCAGTTTGTCCATCAATATTTGAGCCGGTTGAAGTAGACAAGCTATCGTGGACAACTCCGGCCCGCAAAAATGCAGAGTCTATCAAAGCTCTGCGTTTTTTTTAGTCGATAACGGCCGTGTCTTAGAAGCTGTAAAAGTGGGGGTTTTTAGAGTTGTCCACAGATTTACCCTGATAATCCCGGATTTTTATCTCAATTTTGATCATATCTGTGAGCATCTGGGTTTATCTGTGGACCCTTGCCGGCTTTTAAAACAGTTTCTTAGTTAGCCACTGGCGTCATTTCCACAGCGCCGGTAACCAGTAGATCGATAAGGGTTTAAATTTATAAACCCGGTAGCTAAAATCATAGCTCCCGATCTCGGCCTCAAACGCTTTTCGGCCGTCAGCCGTAAATTCGGTAAACGCGACCCGGCTCACCGGTTCCCCAAAGTCCGGCCCCAAATTGGGATTTGTTCCCCAACTAACCAATACATTACCATTTTCTAATTCCTGAGTACTGCCCGTGGCGAAGGCGTAGATCGGTAAATTATTCGTGTAGGCCATGGTCTCTGTGGCTACCATTGATACCTGATTCAGTTCGATTTTTAACCCCCGCGCCCCGGTGTTATCAAATACCGTATAATATGCCTGCTCTAAATTATTACTGAACCGGCTCAAAGTCGCTGGTCTGAAATCGTGCTGGGTGCAGAAGTTCACATTCCCGGTGAAATCAGAATCGATGCCGCCCAGCCGCCATATCACCGCGCCGGTAAATCGATTGATCTTGACCACTGAGCAACTATTTCGAAACGAAACTAACACATGACCGTCGAAATCGAAATCTATAGAGTTGGCATGATAGGCATCGACGAAACTCTCCCCCAAATCGGCGATCAATGTCCCGGTAATCGGCAAATGATCCAGGTCGGTCCATTCAAAAAAGACATTTTTTTCCGCGTCTTGAGCCTGAACCATCGAACTAATAACGGTGGCTGTAGGCGCCACGCCAGCGCTAATTTCTGCCGGCGTCGGAGCGCGGGGATTATAGATTAAATACCACACATCGCCATTGGGTAACAACTGAAACTCATGGACGTCAATGTTGTATCCCACCGCCTGCCACTCATCGACCACACTAAACCGTCCATCCATAGCCAGGGCCCGAGCGTTAACAAGGTCAATAACGGTATAAAAGTTGAGTTGGCGTTTGAAATCGATCCACTCATGTTCCTGCTGCCAGGTTACCGTTCCGTGGTTATTTATTAACACGGCGGTGCGGGTCGAGGCAAATCGAAACGGTGATCCCGCCGGTGTTAGAAAAAACTCACCGGGGGCCGTGTCAGCGGAGGTAATGGTAACGGTAATAACCGGCGATTGAGCCAGCGCGGCGCCAGCCCAAGCGAGCCAAAGTAATAGTGAAAAAATAGTGACCCGAATTATCACAAAAACTCCTCTGTTCGTATTGAATTTTTGGTTTGGGAGCGGGTAATTGGTCAGATAATCAACCCGAGATTTAAAGTTGGCACTCGCTCTTAAGTCTGATTTTTACCCTAAAACTCAAATCGGGGTGCTTCAAGTGAGAGAATAGCGTGTTTCTGGGGGGCAGTATACAACTCGGTTGAGCCGCTAATAAGGGTGTCTAGCAGCAGTTTCATGTCAGTCAGCCCTGTTTCGTGCATGGCTTCGCTAACGATTAAGGCTTGGCGAGTTTCAGGGCTGATGGTCGAGCGGCGGCTCTGGCGAAACGTCCAGCGCCGGGCGTGTACTTCATCGATGGCATCAGCGAAAATAATTTCACCGGCCGGCGGTGTTTCGATCTCGCCGCTAAAAGCCAGGTATTTTTCACTCCCCACCGCTGGCCGAACCTCGATAAATGTGGCGACATGGGCCACATCGATCACGGCAATGGGCAAAGCAAAAGCCACAGATACAGCATTGCAAAAATCGACCAGCGGGTGCAGCGAAGGCAGTTGATCTTCTTTTCTGAAGCGACGCAGCAGGGCTTCCGCCGCTGAGCGATATTGGGTCGGCTTAAGCCCCATCTGGCTGTAAACGCGCCGCCAGGCGCTTACTTCAGGCATTTGGCCTTCCGAGGTCTGGCTTAATCGGGCGCGAGCCTGTTGGTACAACGGCTGGATCAGGTGGCCGATTTCCGCCTGCGGGTGGATATCTTCAACCAATAGCATCCCCGGCACAAGCTGAGGAAATTCCTGCCAAATAATAGGTGTGTGAATAAAATACATGGTTAAATTATGGTGACTGTTTAACTACTATTCGCCGCTGGTTTGGGCTTCAACTACGGGTTTGGCAATAACGATCACGCGATGCGTATTATTAGTGTAAGGCCAGCAGGTAACCAGGGTCAGCCGTTCCTCATTAAACGGGCCAATCCATTTAGCGTTTTCACGGCGAATGGCTTCCGGCTCGCCTTTATCTTTGACAATAAATTTGTCTTCGACATAGTAATTAAACGTTCGCCCCTCCTGGTCATAAAGGGTAATGATCGCCCCCGGCTCCAGATCGACAATATAGCGAAAAACCTCACCCTTGATATTGTGATGGCCGGACAGAACAATGTTGCCGCCCTGGCCAGGCAGTGCTGAGTTTTTGTGCCAGCCGGCCACATAATCAGCGACTACCCATACATTGGAGGTCACGCCGTATTCAGTGATTTGAGTCCACCCTACCTCAACCACTTCCGTATCTAGCCCGATACTTTCCGCCACAAGCCGCGTCAGGCGAGTCCCATCAGTGGTTAGCGGCGTGGGTGGGGCCGGCGGCGCTTCAGCGGCCGGAGCCGGAACCTCCACCTCGACCGGCGGCGCACTCTCCTCCTCAACCACCACGAGGGGGTTATCGGCCAGCGATAACGTTTCTTCAACTGGTGATGACTGGGTTGCCGCAGCGATGGGTTGAGTCGGCTCCGGTTCGATAGTAGGAGGGACCGGCTCGGTTGGTTCCTCTACCGTCGTCGGGGCTGCCGCCGGAACGTCTGGCACGATATCGGCTGGCGCTTTCGCTACGACCGTATCAGATAAATGGTTTTCTACCTCGGGTTTGGTTTTAGGACGCGTAATGGGGGCGGCTGACACGGGGGCAGTCTGGGCTGTTGGACTGGCCGGTATAGTCGCCGTCGAGACAGGATTAGAATCAATGGTGACTTGGAGGATGCGAGCCGGTGGTGGTTTGCTGGCCTCGATCATCTGATTAAGATACATCACCCCGCCAACGCCCATCAGGGAGATGCCGGCCAGCGTTAGCAGCAGGCTAACTATATTCCATACCTTAGCAGCGGTTGATGGCAGGGGTTGTAAATCCGGTGTTTTTGGTAGTTGGGTGGTTGGATGTTCGTTCATGGGCTATTGGTCGTTAACCTCATAAAGTGACGGTCATTTTATCTATTCAGCAGACCAGATGACGAGCTTAGCAACAGGGCCAGTTCTCTGAACCGCTACCGAATTTAAGTTCATGGTAACGTCACCAAGATATTCTGTCAATTATCAGGGTTTTTGACAAGCGAATTTTCCTAGCCTATAGTACGCCCCCATAATTAACATGGTCTTAAATCTACAATGCAATTCGTCAAAAATTCTTTTCTACTGCGTCGATGGGGCGGTCTGCTGCTGCTGCTCAGCCTGATGGCGCTCTATCTGGTCACGCTGGACAACGGTTTGCGCCCCGATGAACTCACCGGCGGCGATCTGATTACTCACCAATACGCCCAGGTCGAGGCGCGACCCAGCAACGCGCCGGGTTATCCGCTCTACACCATGGGCGGCTGGCTCTGGTTTCGACTCGGCCGGGGTCTCTTCGGCTGGCTTCTCAACCCGATTCAAATTTTGTCCGCCTACTCGATGCTGTGGGGATTGGCTTCGCTGGCGGTGTTATACCTAATTCTGCGCGATATCTTCAAGCGCCGCCTCCCGGCCGCTCTATTGACCGCTTTTCACGCCACCACTTATTTTTTCTGGTATTACACCGTCACCACCGAGCAGTATACCAGCGCCGTCTTTCAAACCCTGCTGCTGATCTGGCTGGCCTTCGAGTGGGAGAAATCGCCGCGTGACTCGCTGTTGTTGGGTATGGCCTTTGTCAGCGGCACGATGTTAGCCAACATGGTGACGACTCTCTTTATTCTGCCGCCGCTGTTGTGGTTTGTTTTTTCCCGACCAACTCCACAAGGGCCAATGCTAATGGTCTATCTCAAACGGCCTAAGCTTATTTTACAAGCCATCAACGTAACTGGCCTTCCCCTACTTAGCTATTTTTACATTTACATTCGGGGCGCTCAGCATCCTGAATGGCGCGGCCAGGGGCAGTGGCCAACGGCCTGGACCTGGTTCGTCAATTTTTTAACCATCCAACAGGGCCGCGATGAACTGGCCCCCGGCCTCGGTTGGCAAAACTTCTTCACCGCCGAATTTCCGGCATTGATGGGATATGAACTCACCTGGCTAGTTTTGATCGGCGGCCTGATCGGGCTGGCCTATTTAGGTCGCCGTCGGGCTATTTTCCTGTACAGTACCTTGCTCATCTACTTCATCTTCTGCTGGACCTACCGCTTTGGTAATTGGTTTCAGGTCATTATTCCCGCCTACCCCATCTTTACCATCGGTTTCGCCGCTGGACTTCAGAAGCTGTCGGCGGTCAGCTATCAGCGGTCAGCTATCAGTGGTCAGCGGTCATCATTCATCATTCTCTTCCTGGCCGCTCTACTGGTCTACCGTTTCGCCACCAACCTGCCCCGAGCTAACCAGCACAATCTGCCCGCCGATACCGGCCTCGATCCGGGATGGGCCATTCTGGCCGACTCGCCCCAAACGCCAGCAGTCATCGCTAGCAGCTTTGAGGAAAAGGTCGCACTCGATTATTTGGGGACGGTCTGGGGCGCGGCCTCAGGTATTGTACCAACTGATCCCGGCCGATTGAAACCGGCAGACATTAATCCTTCCGGCTTCAACCTTTACATCACCCGCCAAGCGGCTGCGGCTGCGCCTGAGGTGATTGACGCAAGCGGGCTAACGCCCCAGGCCGCCGGTTTGGAACTCATCGCACTACCTGATCCACCGCCAACTCAGATACCAGCTACCGCCCACCCGCTCGACGCGTCGTTTGGCGACGAGCTGCGCCTGACCGGTTGGGAGATGGTCGATGCCGATCTGTGGCAGGTGGCGCTTTATTGGCAAACTTCAACGCCGCTTGATTACGACTACACTATATCGGTTCGACCGCTGGTCGCCGGACAGCCGATTGCGGTGGGGGGTGAACCGCTCATTCAAGATCACCAGCCGGTGTGGGGCGTCTATCCCACTAGCCGCTGGCCCGCCGGGGTGATGGTGCGCGACGTGTATGCCCTACCTTTGCCATCCGGCCTCAAACCGGACGCCGTCCAAATTGTCATTTATCGGTCCACTGCCGAGGGATTTGAAAACCTGGCGGAGCAGATTATTCGGTTGGATTCCTGAGGGGCTTCCCGTGAAATCAAGACCTGACCGGTTTTCGAAGATATCGTTCGGAGTAAAATTTGGCCCAATTGGCCTTTTATTTCCACTTACCTAAACCTTATAAAACCACTCTATGTTTGCACTTTTAGGAATTGCCCAAATTGAAGAGGAAAATTAGACAGAATTAACAAGATTATCAAGATTATGTAAATTTTTTTATTCTGTAAATCTTGTAAATCCTGTCTATTTCTACAAAGTGCAAAGATAGTAAAAACCAGTCAGGTCTGGTTCGTTGGCCAATCTCTCGCCCTAACTTATCACTTCAAATTCGCCGTCATCGCGGCCGCCGCTTCTTGAGCCGTCATTTGGCCGTCAAGTGCGGCTCGAAGCGGCTCGCGCATGGCATCGAGCAAGGTGTTGACATTGGCGCCCAACGGCGCCGAACGGCCGGCCAACATTTGGGCGGCATCGACGCGCAGCACGGGATCATTGGTAATTTGGGGATCATCCAGCGCTTCGCGGCGTGTGGGCAGCAGGCCAAACTGCGTGGTCCAGGCCAACTGGCGCTCCGGTTCAGTCACATGCTCCAAAAAGGCGGTCACGGCCAACGCCCGGTCGCCCGTAACGGTCGGATTGATGGCCCAATAGCGGCCCAAAATCAGTGGCGTGGCCGGCTGGCCCTCCACATCCGGCAGGCGAGCCAGGCCCCAGTCGAAATTTTCGACCTGGCTCAATTCGCTCACGGCCCATTCGCCGTCGATAATCATCGCTGTCTTTCCGTCCAGAAACCCCTGGCGCATAGCTTCGTAGGTTTGCCGTGGTGCGATGCCTCTGGTTTGATTGTGCCAGCCCAGATAAAGTTCAAGAGCGGCTTCCACGGCGGCCGGGTCTAATGAGGGTTCGCCGGTCTCATCAGTCAACCACCCGCCGACCGCGCCTAACCAGGGCAGCAGCCAGATGGGATCGTAGCTGTTAAGGCCCAGCCCCCACTGCGTGTCTTCGGTTAATGATTCTGCCTGATCGACCATATCGGCGACACTGCCCGGCGGCGTGTCGATCAGGGCGCGATTGTAAAAAAGCAGCAGGTGAAAGCCGGTGGTATCGGGCAGGCCCCATAACTGATTGTCCCGGCTGGCCCCGGCCAGAGTAGCTCCGGCAAAGGCATCGAGAAAGCTGGGCGGGAAATAATCGGCTAGAGGGGCCGCTTGCTCGGTGGCCCACAGATTGCTCAACAGGGGCGCCGCCGCTAACACCACTTCAAATTCAAGCTGCCCGGCGGTCAGCGAGGTCATGAACTCTTCGGAACTATCGTAATGCTGTACCTCGACTTGAAATTGGGGAAAGGCCGCCTGAAATGCGGTCACATCTTCGGTCAGCCGGGCAGCCTGCGCCTCCGGTAAACTTTCCCAGACGCGAATCGTTACGACCGCCGGGGGCGGCGTTAAGGTCGGTGTTCGCGTTGCTGTTGGCCGTGGAGTGGCCAGAGCAGCGGGTGCAGTCGTGGTGTCAGGCGTCGGCGTATCCGTTGGCCACGGCGTCGGCGAGGGCGGCGGCGTTGGCGGCACGCAAGCGGCCAGCAATACCAGCAAACTCATCAAAAATAGAAGATGTACCAACTTAAGTTTGATCATGTGGGGCAGTGTAATTCAGGTCAAAAGAGGTGTCAAACCGGATATGTTAATAGGCTAAATTTCCTTTGACAAACTGAGCCCGATACTTTAAAATAAGCTAACAAATATGAAATCACTCGAAACGATAGTTTCTCAACTAAAGGTAGTCAAGGTGGACGAAAGTTCAATACCCAGTAGTCGGGGACAATTGTCCCTATTTCAACTTCCTATAACCAACATAATAACCTAACCCCGGGGGAGCCTGCTGTGACTACCTCCGGGGAATCTAACCGGAGGTGTATCATGGAGCAGGTCCTACTTGAAGATGCGCTCACACGAATGCGCGAAGCCCTCGAGATTAATGACCTCATAACGGCCTCTTCTATTATTGAGGCCCTTCGCCCGGCTGACCAAGCCGAGATTTTTTCTGACTTAAACGATTTTCAACAAGCTCAATTGCTGCCCACGATTAACCCGGCCGACGCGGCGGACATTATCGAAGAGCTGTACGATCCTGAAGCAGCGGAATTGGCGGTGCAGTTACCGCTGACGACGCTGGTGCGGATTGTCAACGAGATGGAACCGGATGAAGCCGCCGATTTGCTCGATGACCTGGACCCGGTTCAGGCTGACGCCGTGCTGGCCCAACTTGAAGCCGCTCACCGGATTAAGTCGCTCATCCAGTATTCGGATGATACGGCGGGCGGGTTGATGACCACAGCCTTTGTGGCTCTCCAGCGCCGGATGACTACCGGGCAAGCTATCGAGGCCATCCGCACCTGGCATCCCGATGAAGAGACCATCTATTATCTGTTTGTCACCGACCGGCTCAAACGGCTGGTGGGCGTGGTCAATCTGCGCCAGTTGATTGTGTCGCCGCCCAGTACGCCGATTGCCAGAATTATGGACGATGATGTTATCTCAGTCCCGGTCGAAACCGATCAGGAAGATTGCGCCGACTTGATGCAGCGGTACGATTTGCTGGCTCTGCCTGTGGTGGATGACCAGCAGCATTTATTGGGTATCATCACCATTGATGACCTGGTCGATGTTATCCAAAGCGAGGCCAGCGAGGACATTCAGCGTTTGGGTGGGGCCGAGCCGCTGGACCGGGCTTATCTGGACACCAGCATTTTGGCCATCACCCGCAAACGGATCGGCTGGCTGCTGCTGCTCTTTTTTACAGCCACGCTGACCGGCTGGGTGATGGACTCGTTTCAAGCCCAACTACAAGCGATGGTAGCCCTGGCTATCTTCATCCCCATGCTTATTGGCACCGGTGGGAACGCGGGTTCCCAAACGACCGCCACCATCATCCGCGCCTTAGCCGTGGGCGATGTGGGCCTGCGCGACGCCTGGCGGGTATGGCTGCACGAAATCGGCATCGGCCTGATCCTGGGCATTGGGATGGGAGTCATCGGCTATTTTTTATCACTGGTCTGGGTGGGTGATTTTAGGCTATCACTGACGGTCGCCGTTTCGGTGTTATGCATTGTCTTATGGGCCACCGGCGCCGGCTCGCTGCTGCCGCTGCTGGCTACCAAAGTCGGCATCGACCCCACCGTTGTTTCCGGGCCGGTCATGAGCACCCTTGTCGATGCCACCGGCTTATTCATCTATTTCAACATCGCCCGCCTCGTATTGGGCGTGTAACCAGACGGAGACTAGAGATTAGAGAATGGAGATTTGGTCTTCATTCTCCAATCTCCATTCTCTAATCTCCAGTCTCAAATTACCAATCTCCTTAACCCTCTTTCTCCATTCTCCATTCTTCATTCTCCATTCTCTATTCTCCATTCGCTATGGTATAATGCCGCCACTTTGAAGAAATCACTCGATGTCCTGATTCTATTTGCGCTGGTAATCGCCAGAGTCCGGATCGATACGCTGGCCGATGGCGTGTTGCCCTTCCGGCACGAAGATGTGCAGCAGTTGGTCGGCGGCTGGTGGCCGGCCTGGAGTCTGCAATTATTGGCTCACCCCGAAACCGATCCGGTCAGTATGATGCTGATTGTGACCGCTTTTGGGCTGCTGGGCCTCTACCTGGTCGTCGATTTTCTGGGCAGCGAGCGACAAGCCCGGCTGGTTCATCTGCTAAAACTAACGCTCGTCTATGCCATCATTGTGCTGTTGGTCTTCGGCAAAACCTGGCTGCTGATCAATCTACGCCAGTTGCGCGGCCCGGTTAGCTATGCTCACGATGGCGGCGTTATCCAAACCGAGATTACCGTCGGCTACTTCCTCGACGGCTTGAACCCCTATGTCGAAGATTACGTTGATACGCCGATGGCCGAATGGGGCTACGCAGAATATCGCACGGCGCTGTATCACTACCCCTACCTCCCCTGGACCTTTGTCTTTTCAGCCCCGATTTATCTGGTCAGCCAATCGCTGTTGGGCTGGTTTGACGAGCGGCTGGTTTATCTGCTGCTGTTTGCCTTAACCCTAATTTTAGTGCCGCTCGTCGTCCGCCGGCCTCAAGAGCGGCTGATCGCCCTGGCAGTCACCGGCTTGAATCCCATCGGCGTGGTTAGCCTTATCTTTGGCGAGAACGATCCCTTTGTCCTGGCCTGGATTGTGCTGGGGGTGTGGCTGCTGCTGCCGCCGCCGGGGCAAACCGAGCCGGGGCGGGGGCGACTGCTGCTCGGTTCGGCGGCGTTGGGGTTGGCCTGCGCCAGCAAACCGACCGCTTGGTTCTTGGTTCCCTTCTGGCTGCTCTACCTGCTGCGCGATGACTGGGGCGACCGCCTAATTCCGCCGCCGGCCGCCTGGCCCGACCTGTTCAGAACGCTCTGGCAGCGGGCCTGGTCGCTGCCGGTGGTGGCCCTGCTGGTTATCGGTCCCTGGCTGGTCTGGAGTCCGGACGCCCTGTACGATGATGTCTGGCGCTGGTCATCGGGCCAGGGCGAGTCGGGCTATCAGATTTGGGGCTGGGGAGCCAGCAACTATGTGCTGGCTTTCGGCTGGGTTTCAGATCGGTTTGAATACTGGCCTTTTATCGTGCCTGGTGCTATTATCGCTGTACCGCTGCTAATCTTGCTGCTGTGGCGTCAGGCTAATCAAAATACGATCGGCGCGATGCTGAACGCTTACGTAATCCTGCTGTTGATGTTTTTTTACGTATCGCGCTTTATGCAGCCCAACTATTTGGGCTACATGCTCTCTTTTTTAGCTCTGGCTTTGACTATTGATGATGACAGGAGACATGTTGATGCTAAACGAGACGGATCAAGCCCCCGACTTCGAACTGCTGAATGACGAGGGCCAACCTACTAAGCTTTCGGATTTTCAAGGCAAGCGAGTGGTGCTGTACTTTTTTCCCAAAGCGA
>JACKAT010000028.1 GCA_020634935.1 Anaerolineales bacterium | reverse complement strand
ACGCACTGGATCGTCTGGTCATGCTTTCGCTGGTTGAAGTACATGGTGGCTTGGCTGATCACCGCTATAGTATTCACCGCTTAACCGAATCTTTTCTCTTGACGGAGGTTGTCAAGTGGCGGCAAGCTTTATAAGCGGGTGAATTCGATGGTGTAATGGGTTACAGAACTACCCTAAAAGTAGATAAAATCATGTGGTTTAAGATTTTTTAGATTTCCAAATGATTAGTGGCAGTTTACCCTCCCTTCAAAGTCCTACACTCGTTTTTCGCCATTACGTCCTGACCAATCTGCAATACTGGCGAGATTACATCACCGCCAGGCCAACCGACACCGCCGCCTTGGATCGCGCCCGAAGCCGAATTATGACAGGAATTTCATTTGCGCTCGAACTTGAGGAGGCTTGGCCGCTTGTCCGTGAATTGATTGAGACGCTTTCGCCCTATATGGAACGCGGGGGGTATTGGCAATCGTGGCAGTGGGTGTTGAGTCGGGCTGTTGAAGCGGCCCAGCGTGTTAACGACGTCGCCGGAAGTGTGTCCCTGTTACTGCTATTGGCTCGATTATTGCAGCGTCAAAGCGACTTTAAGTTGGCGGTAGCTCGGTATCGGCAGACGATTCGCCTGGCTGGTCAGGTTGGTGATAAATTCAATAAAGCTCGAGCTTGCTCAAACTTGGGCTTTCTGTATACCGAATTGGGCCATTGGTGGCGAGCGAAGATACTATGCTGTTATGCCCTGGCGATTTTTGAACAGTTTAACAGCGCCCACGGACGGGCCCATACTGAAAATCACCTCGGTATTCTGTATATCTGGCAAAACCACTGGGAATCGGCCCGGCAGCATCTTGAACGAGCTTGTGAGATTTGGCAGGATATGGGCGATAATTATGGCTTATTGTACGGCTTGATCAATTTAGGTTCGCTCAATGATGATATGGAGCGCCCCGACCAGGCGCTCTTCTACCTGGAAAAAGCACTTGAATTGGCCAAACTCGTGGGGGAAGAAGTGCAGATGGCTAACATCTATATGAATATGAGCATCGCTTACCGGGTTAAAGGAGAATTGGATACGGCTGCAACTTACATCTGGCGAGCGGAAGCCATTTTTCGTCGCTTTGTTAATTTGGTAGGCATGGCTCAGATCCAAGATAATCTGGGGTTAATTTATCTATATCAGGGCAAATGGTCAGAGGCTAAATCTTATTTATGTTCTGCCTTTGCTGCCTGGGATGGCTTGGGGAACGATTACGGGAAAATTAGAAATCTTAGCTATCTGGTGGAATACGAATTGGTCAAAGGAGACCGGCGACAGGCAGCCAGACAATTAGCTGAGATTGAACGTCTTATTTCTAGCCCTGGTAAACAGGGCGATCATTGGCAATCTTTATTAACAAGGTGCCGCCGCAGCCTGAGTGAGCCTGCCACCTCAAATGCTGCGGCGGATTAAATGAAATGGGAGTAATTAACAGCCACCACCCGCATGGCCGCTACTACCACAGGCGATAGCCTGTCCAGCCGATGTATTCCAGGCGACCTGGCTATCTGCCACTCCAACCGAAGCGATAATACTCGCTACCAATAGTGCCATTCCAGCAACTAGAGCGACAAGATGTTTTTTTAACATCTCTAGGGTTCCTCCTTTCTAAAAAGTTAGGAGGGCCATCGAGATGAAGGTACCCCCGGCTGAACAAACGGTGGTTGTTCAACCTATTCGCGAATAATCCGTGGCCCGGTTTGGCAAGGACGTTTGGGCCGTAACATCATCTACCATTCTGCTCTTAGCATATCAACCTGGATAGCACACGTGCGCTATACAAATCGCACTTATGAGGTAAACCCCATGGTCATGTCACACTCGTTACCAAAATATAGAAATGATTTAGCTGGCTTTGTGGGCATACTCCGCCAGCAAGTTTTTTCAGCTCAGGGGAAAGCAGCCGTTCATTTTCATTTGCATCGGACTACAGTCGTCCGTTATGAGCAGGGGGCATTGACTCCGCCTTTAGGCTATCTGGCCTGTTTGGTTCGGCTGCTGAGTGATCAACTGATGCTTACCGGAGAAGAAACCGCCATTTATCGCCAGATGCTCCTTACCGAGGTCAATAAAGCCATCCGTGATGACTACCGCGATATCCCTTTCCAACACTGGGAGGAGTTACGTCGGGTAGCCGATGAGTATTTTGCTCAGCGCCAAAACCCTTATGCTAAGCTCCCCTTCAACTATTCTGTTCGAATAGATTGGGGTGAAGCTCCTGATGCCAGCCACTTTCGCGGGCGACAACAAGAGTTAGCTGAGTTAGAGCAATGGATCCTCTACGATCGCTGCCGCCTTATTGGCATATTGGGGTTGGGCGGCATTGGCAAGACCATGTTTGCTACGAAGTTAGCTGACCAGATCAAGAAGCGGTTTGACCGTCTTATTTGGCGCTCATTGAAGAATGCGCCTCCCCTGGCGGATATTTTGAGCGAGTATCTTAACTTCTTGTCCGATCAACCGGAAGGTAAAAACCCTCATAAGCCCGAGCAGAGCATCTCGCGTCTTATTGAACAGTTGCGCCGGCGTCGTTGTTTGCTCGTGCTCGACAATGCCGAGGCCATTTTACGCGAAGGCGAACGAACCGGTCATTATCAACCTGGCTATGAAGCTTACGGAGAATTACTGGAGCGGATCGGCGAAACCGATCATCAAAGTTGTTTGATCCTGACTAGCCGGGAGAAGCCTAAAGAGTTGGCGTTATGGGCAGGAGAAACGTCACCGGTTCGATCGCTGCAACTGACAGGGTTAGGTTATGTGGACAGTCGGGCGATCCTGGGGGATAAACGTTTAGAAGGCACCGATCGAGAATGGAACCGTCTTACCCATCGCTATTCGGGTAACCCCCTGGCCTTGAAGTTAGTCGCGGAGACCATTCTAGAAGTATTTACCGGACGTCTCGCTGAATTTTTGAACGAAGAGACCTCGATTTTTGGTGGCATTCGCGATCTCTTAGACCAACAGTTTGAACGTTTATCGCCACTGGAACAGGAAATAATTACCTGGCTGGCGATTGAACGAGAACCGGTTTCACGCCAGGCTTTGCAGGATAATTTTGTCCGGTTTGTGTCGAAACGAAAATTAATCGAGGCGCTGGGATCTCTGCGACGGCGCTCCTTAGCCGAAAAGAGCCTGGCCGGTTTTACCCTCCAAAATGTGATTATGGAGTACGTCACGGCCCGCTTGATTGACCAAGTTGAGCAAGAAATGATGACCCTATCGCTTTCAACCTTGCGGACTCACGCGCTGATCAAAGCCCAGGCCAAGAATTATGTTAGAGAAAGCCAAACACGGCTTATCCTCAAGCCGATTATGGCCAGATTGTTAGCTGTTTTAGGTCAAAAAGGAACTGAAGATCGACTAAGCAAGCTGTTAGCAATTTTAGGTCATGTCCAACGTCCCGCATCGAGCTATGCTGCCGGAAATATACTCAATCTTTTGGTGCAATTAAAAAGCAATATAAGCCACTTTGATTTTTCCCATCAGATGATTCGGCAAGCTTATCTGGCGGGAGTAAGTTTGTCCGATGTTAACTTCAGAGGGGCCGAATTAATCGATACCGTTTTTACAGAAACCTTTGGCGGGATTCTTTCTCTGGCGTTTAGTCCGAATGGCAAGTTATTCGCAGCCGGAACAACCCGAGGCGAGGTGCGGGTCTGGCAGGCCGCCACCGGCCAGCCGCTCTTTACCTGTATCGGACATACCAACTGGGTTCAATCTGTGGCCTTTAGCCCCGATAGCCAACTACTGGCTAGCGGCAGCACCGATCAGACCGTGCGCTTTTGGGACGTAAGGTCCAATCCGGGGTACTGCCTCAAAATTTTATCGGGGCATACAGGCGAAATTAGAGTCGTTGCTTTTAGCTCGGATGGCTGCCTTCTGGCCAGCGCCGGCGGCGATCACTCAATATACCTATGGCAGGTCAGTACCGGGCAAAGGATCAAGATATTGCAGGGGCATACCGATCGACTCAGGTCTGTCGCTTTTAGCCCCAACGGCTCCTTATTGGCCAGTAGCGGTAACGACCAAACGATACGCTTATGGAATATCCCCGATGGTTACTGTATGCAGACCTTACAGGGCCACACCGATTGTATTTGGTCGGTCACCTTCAGCCCCGATGGACAGCTTCTGGCCAGTGGCAGCGATGACCAAACGGTCCGCTTGTGGGAGATCAACACGGGTCAATGCCGCCATTCACTACTAGGCCATTTAGATCAGGTTAAAGCTGTTGCGTTTAGTCCTGATGGGCGTCTCCTGGCCAGTGGTAGCAATGACCAAACGGTTCGCTTGTGGAAAGTCAACACCGGCCAATGCCGCCATACGTTAGGGGGACGGCTGGGGCGGATTTGGGCCGTTGCCTTTAACCCTGATAATCACACCTTGGCTAGCGGCAGCGCCGATCGGAGCATTCGGTTGTGGGACGTTAGTACAAATTTGGGGCGCTGCCTGCATACTTGGCAAGGCTATACCAATTGGGTGAATACGGTAGTTTTTAGTCCTACGGGGTTGACTCTGGCCAGTGGCAGCGATGACCACCTGGCCTACATCTGGGAGGTGAGTACCGGGCGCTGTCTTCACACCTTATCGCTTCACACCAGTTGGGTTTCATCTGTAGCCTTCAGCCCTGATGGGCAGGTCTTGGCTAGCGGCAGCGCTGATCAGACCGTGCGGCTGTGGCATACCGGCGCCGGCCAGCATCACCGTACTTTATTAGGGCACAGTGGTTGGGTCTGGTCCATTGCGTTTAGCCCTGATGGTCATACCCTGGCCAGTGGGAGCGAAGATCAAACCATTCGCTTATGGGATGTTGATGAGGAGGCTGAAATCTGTCGCCAGACATTAATCGGCCATACCGGCCGAGTCAGGTCGGTCGCGTTTAACGCTGCCGGCAGCTTGCTGGCCAGCGGCGGCGATGACCGGGTTGTCCGGTTGTGGGCCGTCGAGACCGGGCAGGCGGCCCAGATTCTGGCCGGACATACCGATTGGGTTCTATCGGTGACCTTTAGACCGGGTCCGGGGCATCCGCTTCTGGCCAGCAGCAGCGCCGACCGAACCATTCGCTTATGGGATATCGAAACCGGTCGCACCCTTAAAATATTGTCTGGCCATACCGGCCGGGTCAGATCGATAGCGTTCAATCCCGCCGGTGATATCATTGTCAGCGGCAGTGATGACCAAACCGTCCGGTTATGGGAGATAAACTCCGGTCAGTTGCGATATACATTATCGGGTCATACCGATATGGTCAAATCCGTGGCTTTTAGCCCGGATGGCAGCCTGGTCGCCAGCGCCAGCGATGACGGAACCCTGAAATTGTGGGACCCCCGGCGGGGAATTTGTCTAAAAACGCTCCGGAGCGACCGGCTCTACGAACGTATGAATATAACCGGCGTCACCGGGCTAACCGAAGCCCAAAAAACGGCTCTCAAGGTATTGGGAGCTATTGAAAGTGGAGAATAGCCATGAAACCCTTACCAAGAATCCATAATCTGAGCCAAACCGTCAGTATGTTCAATCAAGGCTGCGCGTCCTTTGAGCAGGCCATGAGTGCTGTTGAGGATAGAAATTATGCTAATTTTCAAACGTCATTGCAGCGCGCCGCCAGAGATGTTGCCGACACAATTGAATGGGCGCTAAAAGCCTATTTGGACCACTTTCCCGATCTGCCTCCTGAAGATAGGCGAAAGCTGAGCAAGCCCAATTTTTACGATCTAATGGTTCTTATGGAGAAATGGGCTAACCCAGTGATGGATCGAGACGCCAGACGGCGGTTGGAAGGCTATAGAAAGCTGCGTAACAAAGTAACCCACGAGGGCGCTATTCCTCCTTTCGAGGAGGTGCGAAATGCCATTCAGGAGACCCGTCAAATCATTCTGACCTATTTCCCTGGGGTTGAAGCCGGTCATCTACAAACGTTCAGCAAAGAAAAAGAATCGAATGTTCTAGTAAAAGCCCAGGGCGTCAGAGAATTGATAAGAAATTACGAGCGTCGTTTGCAGAAGTTGCGGGAACAAAAAAGTAAATTTGGCTTTAACACACCTCCTGAAATTTCAATAGAAATAGAGGATATAGAAGCTGAAATTAAACGCCTACAGGCAACAATAGTATCAGAGTCAGCTGGCCCTATCTGGCCCACCACCTTACCCTGGAACGATCCTTATTACCGTCTGCCGGAGCGCGATGGTGAGCTCGACCTTATTGTTCAACACCTCCTCAAAAAAGAAACACAATGGGGGGTTTTTGTTTCGGGTTTGGGTGGAATTGGCAAAACGGCTACGGCTATCGAAATTGGCCGGCGCTGCATGGCGGCGCATGCTTTCGAACGTGTACTGGGTGACAGCGCGAAACTTGATTTTCTAGTTGATGGCCGCGTCGCTCAGGCCGACGATAAAGCTGTGCTTAACTTCGAGAATTTTCTGAATGAATTAGGAACGCAGTTAGATCGTCCTGAGCTTCGCCTTAAGCCATTTGATGAAAAACGACATGTATTGTCCCGCTTGTTAGATCAAGCGCCCTATCTAGTCATTGTTGATAATCTGGAAACAGTCCAGAATGCCACCCAAATTGTGCGAGATTTACCTCAACTACTGGGCCGCAGTCGAGCGATTATTACCAGTCGGGAGGTGATTTCTGCCAATACCCTTCCCCTTATCCTTAAAGGTTTGGACGAAACAGACTCGCTGTTTTTCTTGCGCGAAGATGCCCAAACTCGCCAATGTGAGGATGTAATTAAAGCCTCCGATGCCGTACTGCGTGAAGTTCACCAGGCTGTTGAAGGTCAACCTCTAGCGTTGAAGCTCATCGTTGGTCAGGCGGCTAACTTTGGACTGGATTATGCCTTAGCCCATATAAAAAATACTCGGGGAGATATTTACCGCTTTATTTATTGGGATAGTTGGCAGAAACTTTCGTTACCGGCTCAAGAAGTGTTGATATATTTGGGTGGCGCGCCCACCTCCGTTTCGTTGAACGAACTGCTCGATGTCCCCTTTTCTATAGATCATGATGATGATTTAACAGCCGCCATAAATCAATTAATCAAACTGTCTCTAATTAATGTGTCTCAACCCGAAGGCAAAAAGCGATATGCCATTCATGAACTAACGCGAAGTTTTGTAAATAGCGATCTCCCTGAGCTATGGAGTCAGCAAGGAATGGCATAGCATGCAAGCCGGTAACGAGAATGCTGCTAAAGCGTTTTTTCAGAAACGCGAAGAGATAACTGCGCAACGTCGTTTAGCGCTGGCTCAAGATTATGGCCATCAGCCGTGGGAACTAGACGATAATGATGCTCTGCTTATTCTTGCCAGCGCTCAATGGTGCTACAACACTGAACGTTGGCCAATGGTTGTTGAATTTGGGAATTGTCTGCGCAGTTATTTTGATCAAAGAGGACGTTGGCAAGAAGGTATCTTATGTCTCAAACGGTCTGCGGTGGCCAGCCTCATTACAAATAACCTTGACGTTCTCTGCCAGCTAGTTTTTGACTTAGGCCTACTTTACGACAGAAAAGGACAACGAACGGAAGCGGAAGGTTGTTACAAAACCAGTGTTGAGCTTGCCGTTCAATTGCATCAAACCGAAGTTTGGGCTGAGGCAACCCATCGACTTGGCTGGATTGCCCACAGCCAGGGTGATTTTTTAACCGCAGAGACATATTATCGGCAGGCGATGGATATGAGGCAGCCAGACGATACGATTGGTCGCTCCCGCTCTTTGCATCAGCTCGGTATGTTAGCTCACGATCAGGGCGATTATGCCAAAGCTAAAGCGATGTATGAGGAAAGTTTGCAACTCAGACGTGATCAGGGTGATCTCTACTTGGTAGCTGCTTCGCTCCATCAATTAGGCGTATTGGCTATCGAGCAGCGCCTTTGGGCAGAGGCCGAGCCGTATTTCGAAGAAACACTGGCCCTTCGAGAACAACTACGCGATTTGCCAGGTCAGGCCAGCGTGTTCAATCAATTGGGTATCATCGCCCAAGCCCAAGGTCACTATCAAACGGCTCGCAGCTATTATGTCAAAAGTCTGGAGATAAAAGAGAGGTTGGGGGATGGCGTAGGGCTAATCCATACGCAAATGCAGTTGGGGGCGTTGGCCTTATCCAGAAACAACCTTGATGAAGCACAGACCTGGCTCAACCCCAGCTTGGATGAATGCCAACGGCTGAGAGAAGGCTATCTGGAAGCCAAAACCCGCTTTCAACTGGGTATTATTTATTATCGTCAATTGAAATATCCTGAAGCCTTAGCCCAAATTCACCAAAGCTTAGCATCTTTCTCCGCAACTCGGGGAGCAGAACGGGACCAGGCTGGCGCTTGGTATCAATTAGGCCTGATTGCTCATGATCAAAAGCAGTTTGACGAAGCCGAGCAATATTACGATAAGAGCCTGGCTATCCAGGAACCAGCTAACTTTCAACCGGATGCGGCCCAAACTCACCTGCAACTGGGTTTGGTGGCTCAGGCCCGGGGACAATTTGCCGAAGCTCGAGACCACTACCAGGCCAGCTACCCTGTTTTTCAACAAGCCGGGCCGCGATTTGCTTTTCATCTAGCTAAGCTAACCTACCGCTTAGGCATTATAGCCGAAATTTTCGGGGAATTGGAGGTGGCGCGAGATTACTATCAGCAAGCTTTGCAATTATATGAAGAACTTAGCCTGCCCGATAGTGAGTCAATAAAGGCAGCGCTCGAACGGGTAAATTTAAGTTAATCTTCCACAGTGAGAGGGAGAATAAAGTGTATAACAAAATTGCCAAAATAATCGGGCCTATCATACTGGCCCTACTATTAGTCTGCGGCCTGGTTATCGGCCTGGCCAGCGCCGGTTCTCCTCCCTCGACCTCGACTCAACCCACCCATCATCGCTCCCCTATAAAATTCACCTCTTTATCCTCCACCGACCTTCAACAACCCACCGTCTGTCCAAATTTCAACGATATTGTTGGCGCTACTTACGATCCCAATACCAAAGAATTAATCCTCATCGGCCAAATCACCGGGACGCTGCCGATGATGGACTACAATTATTTGCGAGAAAACTTGGCCGTGGCCATGCGGGCCGTTCACGCGGCCCCTGAATATCCCGGAGTTACTATCGGCACCACGCCATCGCCTGACCCTAGTTATCAACTGGTTGAATATTTTGGTAACATTGGCGACGCGCATTATGGTTACACCTTTTTTGAAGCCGACCGCTTGCTAAAGTCTTACAGCCTGGGTAAAGATAATCTGCATCCTACCGATCCTTTCACCTCCAGTGTACCCGGCTACGTAAGCTTCTTTGATCGCTACTTGGCTTTGAAAGATACAACCCCTCTGCCCATTAGCCAACGGTTTTGGTTCTCGCCAACGCTTAACCTGGAAACTGTTCCAGGCGATCCCTATGGGATTGTGTTCTCAAATACCAAGGTCAACCTAAATTGGGCTTATTTACCGGGCAGCGGCGCTAGCGCCAAAGCGGCTCAAGCTGCCAACGACTTCGTCGATCATTTCAATACCCATTACCATGACTTCGCCGCCGAGCAAACCATTCAGGGCAATCCAACCCTTCAGGAACTGGTACAGCTCTTTAAACTTTTTGGTATTGCTTATTGGACGCAGGTCGATACAGCCCAACTCAATATAGCTGGCGCCAACGGTCCCTGGCTGAATAATTACCCCATTACCTTCCAGGACACGCCTGATACTACGCCAACGGTCTCGCGTACAGGTCAATTTAGTAATGGTAGTATTATCTATACGATTGTTATTTCAGGCGGAGTAGCAACGGGGACCCCAAACACACATCCTAATCTACTGGCTAAGGTCTTAATTGACGATGCGGTGAATAATCGACTACCGGGCGTAAATGCTTACGAAATTGGCCCCACCTCCGACTTTTGTATCACGGACCTTGAAACAGCCGGGAGCTGCCCCCCCCGGAAACTTACCGTTTTAGTTTTTCGTTTCAGCCAGGATTTAATCGGTAACGGTTCTTTTGAAGGGGGCTCAGGCAGCCCGCCTTGGGTGCAGGGCTCCTCTGGCTTCTTTGAGCTAATCACATCGGGAGCAGGACGCACGGGCAATTACGGAGCGTATTTGGGTGGTTACGCCAACGCCAACGATCATATCTATCAGCAGGTTACAATCTCCCCTACCGTGGCAAGTCCTATGTTGGGTTATCACTGGTTGATGTTCTCAAGTGAACCCAAGACTCCTACCGTTCTATCCACAAGCCCGCCAGCATCCAATTTGCCCCCCTTCATTACCCAACGTCCGCTCGAATTATGGACGCCATCCACCCTCTCGCTTCGATCACACGAGACAACCAACGCTGCGGTGTCTGCGGACGATGTCGCTCCGGCCGTCGCCAATGATTTTATGTATGTGGAAATTCTGGACACCCACAACCATGTTCTCCAAACCCTCCAAACCCTGAGTAATGATAACCTCAGGAATCAGTGGCAGGCGGAAGGATTCCCCCTGGATGCGTACAAGGGACAAACCATTCGTATTCGCTTCCGTGCTACCAATAATGCAACAAACCATACCGGCTTCCTCGTGGACGATGTAAGCCTTGACACAGCCACTAATATCGAGCCGCCAGTTTGTGAGTCTGCGATCATCCCCACATTCATACCGGTAATAATTAAGCAGTCAAATTAGGGAAAGTTTAGCGATGATCCTAGATGACGCGCACTGATAAAGATAACAGTCTCTTCTTATGACTGTCCCCTGGCTCGAACAGGCAAGTGCCGCCGAATAACTGATCTTAAATCGCCCCAGAGAACTAAAAGAGCCGGATAAAATAACTGTCCGGCTCTTTTAGTTCACCTCTCTACCTCACCGGCAGCTCAATCGGCCTCAACCCTGCTTCGATCTGCGTCCGGCGCGGCTCCAGGAACGGCGGTAGGGCCAGCCGCTCGCCCAGATGCGCGGCGTCTTCATCGGTAGCGAAGCCGGGGCCGTCGGTGGCGATTTCAAAGAGGATGCCGTCGGGGATGCGGAAATAGAGCGATTGAAAATAGAAGCGATCCACCAGCCCGGACGTTTGCAGCCCGACCCGATGCAGCCAATTCATCCAGTCGATCTGTTCCTCGCCGTTGGGCGTGCGGAAGGCGATGTGATGTACCCCGCCACGCCCCAGTTGGCCGTAGGGTTTGTGGGGTTGTTCAACCACGTAAATCTCTTTGCCGGCGCCGCCGCCGTCCAGGGCAAAGACCACGGTGCGCTCGCCAGGGGTCGTGGTGGACGGATAGTCGCCGACCTGTTCATAACCCATCACCTTGGTCAAGACCAGGCCCGTGGTTTCCAACTGGCGCACGATCAACGTCGAGGCAAACAGGCCGCGGATACCGTACTCCGCCGGCACCGGACTCTTGGCCCAGGGCGTGCCGCCCGGCGCGCCGCCGTCGTCAATCAAGGCCAACGGCTGGCCTTCGGGGTCGGCAAAATCAAGCCGAGCGTGGCCGTGAAACTCGCTCACGCCGTTGTTCAAAACGCCGTGTTCTTCTAATCGCTGCGCCCACCACTCCAGCGCTTCGTGTCCGGTTACCCGCAGCGCCGTGTGGGCGATACTGCCCGGCCCGTTAACGTTTGGCCCCATATGCGCCCACTCAAAAAAGGTTAACTCCGTCCCGGCGTTGCCCACCTCATCGCCGTAAAAAAGGTGGTAGGCCGACACGTCGTCCTGGTTGACGGTCTTCTTGACCAGACGCATCCCCAAAATCCGGGTATAAAAATCGACGTTGGCTTGCGCTTTGCTCGTTACGGCAGTGACGTGGTGTAAGCCATGTAATTTCATTGCGTATGCTCCTGTCTCAACCACTCAGGTAACTAGCACTTGGCGGTAATTGAGCGAAAGTGCCAATCACCTGGTCTGCTGAATTATTATCTCTAAAAGTAAATTCGATAGGATTATACATCGGCTGTCAACTTTTATCGTATCATTGGCTCGATAGATTTCTCAGCCTACCGGACACCTTTGATCGATGCGACCCGAACTGCGCCCACCGCCAGCATTACACCCAAAATAACCGCCAGCCCGCCGATCAACTGCTGCGAGGTGGGCCAAATACCAAACAGCAGCAGCGTCCAACCGATAGCGGCCACCGGACTGAGCGTCAAAATAATCGAATGGAGGCTTAAGTTCAAACGCTGCAAAGCCAGGTAATATAACGCCCGGCTGAGCACGATATTCACCGTCCCGGTCAAAATCAGCACGACCCAGGCCGACCAACCGGACGGCATCACCATCTCATGGCGGGCCAGCGCGATGAGCAGGAGAAAAAAAGTTGTGGCGGCCAATCGAAATAAGAAGAAATCGGCCAGGGGGATGCCGCCGCCGAACCGTTTGAACAGGGCATTGTGCAGCGCATACATCAAGGAGGAGACCACCACAATGAACGAGCCAAAGCGCCAATAATCCCCCGGCTGAAACGAAATGATGACGACGCCCAAGATGGCGACGATAGCCCCGGCTATTTGCACCGGTACAAAGCGATCCTTCAGCCATAGGATGCCCAACACTAACCCAAACACAATCGAACTTTTGCCCAGCAACGAGGCTGTCCCCGGATCGATAAAGGCGACCGACATAAAGGTCAGGATCGTGCTAGCTGCCACCAGAAAGCCGACGCTCAGAAAAAACAATAGATGACGGCGCAGAATATCGAAATGGATCACACCGCCTAGTTTCACAAATAGACCCACTTCGACCGTCGCCAAGGCCATTACGTACAGCGAGGACGTGGTGGGCGGAAAGTAGGGCAGCAGCAGCCGGGCAAAGATGAAATGGAGGCTGTCGAAAATCAACAGGCTGACGATGATCAAGGGTGTGTTATCCAGATATCGAAGTGGGGTCGTAACGGGCAGCGTTGTCCGTTTCATTAATAATAGCCTTTCCCTGTAGAGATAGGGGGCATCATAACATGATCCGGGTGATACGCCAATGGTCGCTCATCCCGCATTACTTGCCAAAGTGCTTGATTAGGCTACAATCGACAAGTCGGGGTTAATGAACTTGGCTGCGTACTACCGGAGCGACACGGCTTGCTTTGTCAACCACTACCGGAGCGACAAAGCTGGCTTTGTCACCCACGGTCAGGTCAAAGTAAACTTTGACGCTCCAGACCGTTATTTTCAAAGGAGTCCGACAGAACCTACGGTACAACAACGACAATGAACAGTTTGTAGGACAAACTTAAGTTTGTCCTACAAACTGTTCAGAGGAGAACCCACAATGCCCACCCCTCTTACCCTCCAAGACATCTTTCTGGCGCAGAAAACCATTGCGCCGCTGGCCCGCCACACGCCGCTCATGCCCTCGCTGCTGCTGTCCGAACGAACCGGGACGGCGGTTTATCTCAAGCTGGAACTGCTGCAAGAAACCGGCGCGTTCAAAGTGCGCGGGGCCGCCAATAAAATCTTGAACTTACCGGCCGAGGCCCGGCAGCGCGGCGTAGTCACCGTCTCGACCGGCAACCACGGCCGGGCCGTGGCCTATGTGGCCGGCCAACTGGGGCTAAACGCCGCCGTCTGTATTTCAAAGCGGGTGCCGCAGAATAAAGTCCAAGCCCTGCGCCAACTCAAAGCCGAGGTCGTTATCCACGGCCAGAGCCAGGACGAGGCCGAAGTTCGGGCCAGGCAAATTCAAGACGAACGCGGCGCGACCCTCATCCCCCCTTTTGACGACCCGCTGATCATCGCCGGGCAAGGCACCATTGGCCTGGAGCTGCTGGCCGACCTGCCCGCAATCGATACGGCGCTGGTGCCGCTGTCGGGCGGCGGGCTGATGGCCGGCATCGCCCTGGCCTTGAAATCGGCCAACCCGGCTATCCGGGTCATCGGCGTCTCAATGGAGCGGGCGGCGGTGATGCATCGCAGCTTGCAGGCCGGCCGGCCGGTGCAACTGCCGGAGGAACCCACCCTGGCCGACAGCCTGCAAGGCGGCATTGGCCTGGATAATCAATACACGCTGGCTATGGTCCAGCAATATGTCGATGATGTCATCCTGCTGACCGAGGCGGAAATCGCGGCCGGGATGGCCTTCGCCTTTTTTGAGCATCATCTGGTCCTGGAAGGGGCCGGGGCCGTCGGCATCGCCGCGCTGCTGCACCACAAAGTCGCCCCCTTGGGGCAGCATGTGGCTGTGGTCCTCAGCGGCGGCAACGTCGATCTGCGCTCGTTTTTAGAGGTGGTGCAGGGCGAGCGGGGAGATTAGTCATGGGTCAATGGTAATTAACTCAAGTGGCTGCCCAGCCGCCGACGAAGCAGGTTTCACCGCGAAGCCGCCAAGTTCGCTAAGTTTTTTAGATGAAATCTTTGTGTTCTTGGCGTCTTTGCGGTTTAATTAGATTGTTTGGTCTAAAGATAGCCGCTATTGAATTACCAATTACGAATTACCATTGACTACGAGGTAAGATATGAAAGCAACGACGCCCCCATTCCAACCCACCCAGCCCCAGAGCGCTACGCTTGGACATTAAACCCACCTCGCTGGCATTTCAGCAGGCTATCCGCGACTTTCATCAGGCGCGGCAGCAAGCCGTGCTGCATGATCTCCTGGCCGCGATCACCGGCCAATCGGATGATCTGCTGGATTATAATGAAGTGTACGAGCAGCTTAAGGGGGGACCGGCGGTTGACCGGGGCTTACAAGACATTCCGCTCGACGCCATTGCCGGCAGTGTGGGCCGCTGCACCGAGTTTACCCGCACCTTTTTGCCTCGATCCAAAGGCGATGTCCGGCGTTGGGCCGAGGTCAAAGCGGCGATGGTGGAACAGGGCCGCTTCCGGCCGATCAACGTCTACCAGATCGACCAGGTCTACTTCGTGCTGGATGGCAACCATCGCGTCTCGATTGCCCGGCAGGAAGGCGAGACCCACATTCCGGCCTACGTCACCGAAATCAAAACCGACGTGCCGCTGACGCCGGACGTGCAGCCGGACGAACTCATTTCCAAAGCCCGCTACGCCGACTTTTTAGCCTGGACGCGCCTGCACGAGTTACGTCCCGAGGCCGATTTGAGCGTGACCGCGCCCGGCCAGTACCGGATTTTGGAGGCGCAGATCGAGCGTCATCGCCACTGGTTGAGCCGCCGCCGCCAGCGCGATATATCCTCGCAAGGGGCGGTCGAGCGCTGGTACGATGACCTGTACCGGCCAGGCATCCGGCTTATCCGCCGGCAGGGCCTGCTGCGCCATTTTCCCCACCGCACCGAAACCGATCTATACGCCTGGCTGGTGCAGCATCAGGTCGAGCTGCGCCAGGAATTGGGCTGGGAGGTTGAACCGGCAGACGCCGCCGCCGATCTGGTCGATCACTTTAGCCGTGCGCCCTGGCAGATGGTCAAGCGGGTCACGGAGAAAATACGGCGGGCCTTGCTGCCGCCGCCGCTCGACGCCGGGCCGCCGCCCGGCTGGTGGCGCACCGAACTGCATCGACCTGATGAAGCCCTTTTTCGCGACATCGTCGTGCCGGTCACCGGCGAACGGGCCAATTGGGCCGGCCTGACCCAAGCGCTGACCGTGGCCCAACGCGACGGCAGCCGCCTGCATGGCCTGCATGTGGTCCCAACCCCGGCCGAGGCCGAGAACGAAGCCAGCCGGCAGCTTCAGGCCGAATTTGAACAGCGCTGCCAGGCCGCCAAAGTCCCCGGCGAGCTCACCATCAAGCCGGGTAACGTCATCCGCACCATTGGCGACCAGGCCCGCTGGGCCGATTTGGTGGTCATCCATCTGGACCACCTGCCGCGCCCCCGGCTCGACGACCGTTTGATGTCCGGCTTTGGGGCGCTGGTGCGCGGCTGTCCCCGGCCGGTGCTGGCCGTCCCTCACCAACCCGCTCCCCTCACCCGCGCCCTGCTGGCCTACGACGGCAGCCCCAAGGCCAACGAAGCCCTGTTTATCGCCGCCTACCTGGCCGGTAAGTGGCAGGCGCCGTTGACGGTCGTGACCGTTACGGAGAATGAGCAGATTGGCCCGGCTACCTTGCAATCGGCTCGAGCCTATCTTGAGGGGCAAGGCGTCTCGGCCACGTTTGTTCAGGAGCGCGGCGCGATTGCCTGGGCCATCATTCGCACGGCCCACCTGTACGAGTGTGACTTTATCATTATGGGCGGCTACGGCTTTAGTCCGGTGTGGGAGATTATCCTCGGCAGCGAAGTCGATCAAGTCCTGCGGGCCAAGCAGTGGCCGGTATTGATTTGCCGGTAGATATCAGGCCCACGCCAAAATCACCTTCCCCGCCTCCCCGCTTTGCATAGCGTGAAAGCCTGCTTCAAACCGCTCCACTGGAAAATGGTGGGTGATGATGGGCCGCAGGTTTAAACCGGAACTGAGTATGGCCAGCATCTTATACCACGTCTCGAACATCTCCCGGCCGTAAATGGCCTTGATCGTCAACGCTTTGAAGATAATCTTGCTCCAATCGACCAGCGCCTTTTGCGACGGAATACCCAGCAGGGCGATCCGGCCGCCCATAATCATGACCTCAACCATCTCATCAAACGCAGCCGGGCTGCCGCTCATCTCCAGGCCGATGTCGAATCCTTCGTGCATCCCCAGTTCGGCCATCACATCCCGCAGCACCTCGCGCTTGACGTTCATCGGTCGCACATCGACCATACTAGCCGCCAGTTCCAGCCGGGTATCGTTCAAATCGGTAATGACAATGTGACGCGCCCCGGCGTGACGCGCCACCGCCGCCGCCATAATGCCGATAGGCCCGGCCCCAGTAATCAGCACATCTTCACCCACCAAATCGAACGAGAGCGCGGCGTGGACCGCATTACCGAACGGATCGAGGATGGCCCCGATTTCAAAATCAATCGAGTCCGGCAGGGGAATAACGTTGAAGGCCGGTAGTCTCAGGTACTCGGCAAAGCCGCCGGGCCGGTGAATACCGACCCCCCGGGTATGCGGATCGAGATGAAAGCGACCGGCCCGGCTGTTGCGGCTGTACATCTCTACCAGATGGCCTTCCCCCGACACCTTTTGGCCGGGTTTCAAGTGGGTAACCTTGCTGCCCACCGCTTCGATCACGCCGCTGTATTCATGGCCGATCACCAGCGGCACTTTGATGGTTTTCTGCGCCCACTCATCCCATTCGTAAATATGGACATCCGTGCCGCAGATCGAGGTGCATTTGATGCGGATTAGCACATCATCCTCGCCCATTGTCGGTTCGGGTACGTCTTGCAGCCACAAACCGGGCGCAGCGTGCGCTTTGACTAATGCTTTCATGATAGCCTCCCCTGTAAATAGCGTATGTAGGACAAACTTAAGTTTGTCCTACGGGTATTTTTTCCATTGCTGTGCGCGACCACAATGACACTGCTCTAAAAAAATGACCTGGAGCATCAAAGCTTGCTTTGATCCCCCAAACCCAAGCCTTGGAGCATCAAAGCGGGCTTTGATCCACTCCTAACCGTGACAAAGTAAACTTTGTCGCTCCAAGGCCGGCGTCGATTGATGGAGCATCAAAGCGGGTTTTGATCCTTTTCTCGGTCTCTTGACAAAGTAAACTTTGTCGCTCCGAGGGATATGGGGACGGAACCCAGGTCACTCCGTCCTATTGCCGCTTTTTCTTGGCTCGATCCCAATAACGTTCCGGTTATATGACAACAGCAGCGGTCACTAACGGCCTTCCGTTACTAGTAGACCCTGTTGAATCACGGTGATTCGTGACCCTCTGCTAGTAGAGGTTGTTGAATCACGATGCTTTGTTGACCTCTACTAGCAACGGGTCTTGATTGGCTGCCAATGACCGCTGAATTGAGAAGGCGGTTGCTACCGGAAACGCGCCCTCCTCACTTAGGACACGGCCCTATATAATTTTACTGTATCAGGAGGTAGGGGATTGTTTTACCCCTAATTACGCATCTCCAAGCTCCAGTCTCTAATCGCGCCAACTAAAAGTTATTCACGGATAGTTGCTTAGATAATACCCAGTTCTTGCCCGGCGGTGGTAAAGGCTTCAATCGCCCGGTCGATGTGGTCGAAGGTCAGGGCGGCGGACATTTGGGTGCGGATGCGAGCCTGACCTTTCGGCACAACCGGGAAGAAAAAGCCGGTCACATAAATGCCCAACGCATACAACCGCGCCGCCAAATCCTGGGCCAGTTGGGCTTCGCCGAGCATGACCGGAATAATGGGGTGCTCGCCGGGCAGCAAGTTGAAGCCGGCGGCAGTCATGCCGGCCCGAAACCGGGCGGCGTTGGCGTGGAGTTGGGCGCGGAGATCGTCGCCGTGGCGGACCAGGTCGATGGCGGCCAGGCTGGCCCCCACGATGGCCGGCGGCAAGGCGTTAGAGAAGAGATACGGGCGCGACCGCTGCCGCAGCAGATCGACCACCGGCTGGGCGGCGGCGATGTACCCCCCGGCCGCGCCGCCGAGCGCCTTGCCCAACGTACCGCTCAAAATATCGACCTTAACCCCGTGATGGGCCGGGGTGCCGCCCCCCTGCGCCCCCAGAACGCCGGTGGCGTGGCAGTCATCGACCATAAGCAACGCATCGTAGGCGTCGGCCAGGCGGCGTAGTTCCGGCAGGTTGGCGATATAGCCGTCCATCGAAAAAACGCCGTCGGTGGCGATCAGTTTGATCTGTGCGCCGTCGGCCTCGGCCTGTTGCAATTGCGCTGCCAGGTCGGTCATGTCGTTGTTGGCAAAGCGGTAGCGTTTGGCCCGGCACAGCCGCACGCCGTCGATGATCGAGGCGTGGTTCAGGCTGTCGGAGATGATGGCGTCGTCCGGGCCGAGCAGTGGCTCGAAGACGCCGCCGTTGGCGTCGAAGCAGGCGGCGTAGAGAATGGCATCGTCCATCTGCAAAAAGTCGGCGATGGCCTGCTCCAGTTGGCGGTGGAGATCGAGCGTGCCGCAGATAAAGCGCACCGAGGCCATACCGTAGCCGTAGTCATCCATCGTTTGTTTGGCCGCGGCCACCAGCTTGGGGTGATTGGCCAGCCCCAGGTAGTTGTTGGCGCACAGGTTGATAATATCGCGGGGTTGACCGTCCACCAGCACGGTCGCTTCCCCGCCCTGCGGCGAGGTAATCAGCCGCTCGGTTTTATACAGCCCTTCCTGCCGGATTTCTTCCAGCACGGCGCGGTATTTTTGATAAGCGTGTTCAGACATAGCAGCCTCCTTATGCGATTGCCTATAGAACAACAAAGAAAAATAGTCCACAGATGGACACAGATGATCACAGATAGGAAAAAATGGGGTGATGGATGACTTGCATCGTAGCCGCGGCGTTGAGAAATTGGAGTACAAACGGCGTGTTTGGCTCTCGGCCGGCGCGGGATGCGAACAATTTAGCCAATTGTTCTACACGCGGCGTAATGCTTACCATAATCAGTTCAATCTGTGGCTATCTGTATTCATCTGTGGACTAAAAACGTCTTTACAGAACTGCTTGTAACAGAGATTATGCCTCAATTTGGGTGCCAAAGCCAGCCGCTTGGGCCTGGCGGAAAGCCAGCAGAGCGATAGCGGTGTCTTGTGCGCCGGTGCCGGTCAGGTCGGCGATGGTGATAGCCTGATCGTTTTGGCGGCCGGGGCGGCGGCCGGCGGTGATGTCGCCTAGCTCGATGACTTTGGGGTCGTCTTCGGCCAGCAGGCCGGCGGCGCGGGCGTGGTGCAATTCGCCCAGCCGGAACGCCTGCGATTTCCGGTCGCACACGACGATATCGGCCCGGTCCAGCACCTCGGCCTGGAGTTCCTGTTTTTCCTCGGCATCCGATCCCATCGCGGTGATGTGCAGGCCGGGGTGCAGCCAGTCAGCCTGGACCAGCGGCGACTTGGCCGGGGTGGTGGTGATGAGCAGGTCGCTGCCGCGCACCACGGCTTCGGCGCTGGCCTGCGGCTCGACGGCGACGCCCAACGCTTGGCGCATGCCAGCCGCGTACTGCTCAACCCGCTCCGGCGTTTGGCTGTAAACCAGCAGCCGGCTGAACCGGCGCACCAGCGCCAAGGCCCGCACTTGATAGCGCGCCTGCGCCCCAGCCCCGATGACGCCCACCGTGTCGATGTTGGGGCGGGCCAGATGCCGGGCAGCAACCGCCCCCGCCGCGCCGGTGCGGATATCGGTCAGGTAGCCGTTGTCCAGCAGCAGCGCTTCGGGAAAGCCGATTTTGGCGCTCAGCAGGATCATCATGCCCCCCAGACTGGGCAGCCCCAGCTTGGCATTGTTGAAGAAACCGGACGACATCTTGACGGCGAAGCTGTCCAGCCCTGGCAAGTAGGCGCTTTTGATATCGACCTCGCCGTTGTTCTCCGGCACTTCCACCCGCATAATCGGCGGCATCATAGCCTGCCCGTTGGCCAAGCGGGTAAAGGCGTCCGCCACCGCATCGAGCGCGGCCTGATCCAGTCGCACGCACTGCCGCAGTTCGGTCTCGGTAAGAATGGTTATCTGCATTGATCCTCCGTAATCATGTAATTTCACTTACGCGGCCACCGGGTGATTAAGGCGGGGGGTAGGGGGTAGGTAGTAGGGATTAGGGGGTGAAATCTAGGGGTTCCTACGCCTTACACCTTATACCCGTGTAATTGGTAGCGGTGATAAGATCGGGGTGATGGTTACGGGTTTCTATCCGTGACCCGATACATACCCGACTTTAGTCGCCTGTAGCCACGCCGGATTGATGACTTTAATGAATTAATCGGTGTAGCTCTCCTCCGGCAACCGCCAAGGGCTGGAAGCCCTCGGCTAGTTTAGGTGAAAGCCGGTTCAAACCGGCTCAAACACCAGCCGAGCCTGCTTAAGCAGGCTTTCACCTCACTTAGCCGGGCGTTTCAACGCTCGGCGGTCGCCGGAGTTTATGGTATCCGGTTATTTATTTACCCTTTATAATCCGGCGCACACGCGGGGCAGATGCATATCCGCCACTATCGAAATCTCTCACAACTCTATGAACTCCATAAACTCCACAAACTCTCGAAACTCTAATGCCGCAGCACCGCATTAAAGAACGCCTTCGTCCGCTCGTTCTGGGGGCTGCCGAAAATCTGCTCCGGCGGGCCTTGCTCGACCACGCGGCCTTTGTCGAAGAAGACGACGCGATCCGACACCTCACGGGCAAAGCCCATCTCGTGGGTGACCAGCAGCATAGCCATTTCGCCCTCTTCGGCCAGCTCGCGGATGACGTTGAGCACCTCGCCGACCAGTTCGGGGTCGAGCGCCGAAGTCACCTCATCGAAGAGCATGACTTTGGGGCGCATGGCCAGGGCGCGGGCAATGGCCACCCGCTGCTTTTGGCCGCCGGACAACTGCGAGGGGTAATGGCCCAATTTATCGCTCAAGCCGACTTTTTGCAGCAGCTCGACCGCCCGCTGTTCGGCGTCGCCTTTGGGCATTTTAAGCACGTGAATGGGGGCCTCGGTCACGTTGCGCAGGGCGGTCATGTGGGGAAAGAGGTTGAAGTGCTGGAAGACCATGCCGATACTGCCGCGCACTTTACGCAGATGCTTCTCGCTGGCCGGCACCAGTTTGTCGCCGGATTTTTGATGCCACAGCGGCTCGCCGTTGACCCAAATAACGCCGTCGTTGGGTTTTTCCAGGGTCATCAGCACCCGCAGAATGGTGGTCTTGCCGGAGCCGCTCGGCCCGACAATCGTCACCTTTTCGGCCGGGGCGACATCGAAATCCAATTGGCGCAGGACGGTTAATTCGCCAAAGGATTTGGTGACATTTTCAAAACGAACAATCGGGGCGCTGCTATTTGCCTGCATAACGTTTCTCCAATCTTTGCACCACTAAGGATGAAGGATAACTGATCAAAAAGTATAAGACGCCGGCCATAGTAAACGGCTCCAAAAAGCGAAACGATTGAGTGCCGATGGTCCGGGCGGTGAGGGTCAGTTCGACCACGGTGATGGCTGACAGTTGGGCCGATTCTTTAAACATTGCCACCAGGTAGTTACCCAGGGCCGGAATCATGGGCGGAATGGCCTGGGGCAGCACGATGCCCACCCAGGTGCGGACCGGTGAAAAGTTCAGCGCCCGGGCGGCCTCCCACTGGCCGCGGTCGATGGCGTCGATACCGGCCCGGTAGATTTCTGAGGTGTATGTGCCATAATGGAGACCCAGGGCAATGGTGCCGACGATAAAAGCCGGCATCCGCAGCCCGTAGCGCGGCAGCACATAAAAGAAAATAAAAAGCTGAACCAGCAGCGGCGTGCTGCGGATAAATTCAACGAGCGCGCCAATCGGCTGGGCGATCCACGGGTTTGAGCTGCGCCGGCCCAAGGCCATCAGCAGCCCTAAAATCGCGGCAAGGATGAAGGCCACAATGGTGACCTCGATGGTGACCACCAGCCCCTCCAGGAGTTTCGGCATAAAGCTTATTACATACTCCCAATCAAAGAATTGTTCAGACATGGTCTCTCCTCATGTAAAATAAAAACCCCGGAGCGTCAAAGTTTACTTTGACCCCCAACGTGGATGACAAAGCCAGCTTTGTTGCTCCTTTTCTTACGTCGCGGATGGCAAAGCCAGCTTTGTTGCTCCTTGGCTTAGGTCGCGGATGACAAGGCAAGCTTTGTTGCTCCTTAGCTTACGTCGCCCATTGTCGTTGACGCTCGAGCCAGCGCACGCCCAGCGTGAGGGGGTAGGCCAGCAGGAAATAGATCACCAGGATTAATAAAAAGACCTCGGTGGTTCGGCCCACCGATTGGCGGAGGGCCAGCCCCTGAAACGTCACGTCAGACAGGGTAATCAGGGACACCAGCGAGGTCGCTTTGAGCAGCTCGATGAGCAGGTTGCCAAAGGGGGGCAAGATGCGGACCATGGCCTGCGGAATGATGACCCGCCGCATCATCAGGCCGGGCGACATATTCAAGGCAATCGAGGCTTCGATTTGGCCGGAGGGGATGGCCCCAATGGCCCCGCGCACCACCTCCGCGCCGTAAGCGCCCACGTTCAGGCCCAAGGCCAGCACACCCGCCTGCAGCGGGGTCAGGCTGAGGTTAAAGGGCGGCAGCGGCAGCACAAAGAATATCCAGAAGAGCTGGACCAAGATCGACGTGCCGCGAAACACTTCCACATAGAAGCCGGTAATCGTGCGGACAATAATATGGCCCGATGAGCGGGCCACCCCGGCCACGATGGCGACCACCAGGGCCAGGGCCGCGCCCAGCAGCGTTAGCTCAATGGTGACGGCCAGGCCGCGCAGCAAGATCGGCAGCAGGTCGAACGGCGCGGTTTCCGGCGGGTTGACGGTAAGCTCAACCCCAATCGCAATCCCTATGGCCAGCAAGCCGATGACCAGGAAGGCATAATTACGAATTTTGACGAGCAAATGATCCTCGTTTGGCATAGTCTCTCCTCTGTTTGTAGGTAAGCTATCAGCTATCAGCTATCAGCTTTGTCAAAAAAGATAACGCTAGAGCTATTATGACCGGTTCTATAATTTGAAATAGCTGAATGCTGACAGCTAAATGCTGATAGCTAACGTTTTACACGATGGTTAGCTGTTGAGGGGTGGTGGTTAGAACCTCGCAGCCCGACTCGGTCAGCAGAGCCGGATTTGAGACAAAATAATCACCCCGGCCGGTTCCCATTAGCCACGACAGCAGGTGAAAGGTCATCCCCGCTTGCAGGACCAGGCTGCTGTCGTGGCGCAAGCCGGTGACCATACTGCCGCCGACCCAACTGGGCGGAAAACCCAGACCGACCAGATAGCCGCAGTGATGCCGCCGGTAATGCGCCAGCCCGGCTCGATCGACCGCATCTTGCCAGGCGCGGTAGACCTGGCTCGCCGTTGCGCCAGGGCGGAGGGCCTGCACGGTATGATGAAAGGCTTCGAGGCAGACCCGCTCGATTGCCTGTGTTTCCGGCGGCGCTGGCCGGATATAAATCAGCCGCCCCATGGGCGCGTGGTAGCGGCGCACACAGCCGGACAGTTCGATAAAGAGGGCGTCGCCCGGCTCCATGCGGCGGCCGGTCCAGGTGGTGTGCTCCTCACCCAGCCGTGGGGTTGAGCGGATGAAGGGGCTGAAGCCCGGCACCTCGCCCCCGGCCAACACCATCGCTCGCTGCACCTCGGCGGCAATCTCCCGTTCGCTGACGCCCACGCCGGCCGCGTTAATCGCCGCTTGCGTCATGGCATCGCTGACGGCCGCGGCCTGACGGACATAGGCTTGTTCACGCGGCGATTTGACCTGCCGCACCGCGTCGATCAGGCCCGAAGCGTCGGTCAGCGTCGCTTGGGGCAGGCCGGCGGCGATCCCCTCTATAATGAAAGGCGGCAAGGCGGCGCTCTTCTTCTCGACGCCCAACCGGGCCGAGGCCAACCCCATCTGCCGCAGCGTGGTGGCCGTAACCGCCGCCGGGTCGTCGCTGTCGGCAAAGCCCACAAAATCGGCCCGGTCGCCGACCTGGTGGGCGATGGTGATCCGCTCCATCGCGCGGGTGATCAGCGTCAGCCGGCCCTCACGCGGTACGATGAGCAGGTGGTAGGCAAAGTAGCCGTGATGATCCAGCCCGATCAGGTAGTAGATGTTCTCCGGCACGGAGACCAGACAGCCATCGAGATCGCGTTCGGCCATGCGCTGCCGAACGGTGTGGAGACGCGCGTCGTACTCCTCGTTTGGGAAAAAGCGTTGCTGGTTCATGACGCTTAAGCCCTACTCCTTCCTGGCTCGCCCTGGTTTGTAGTAATGGCTTTAGCCATACATGTAGATAGTACCGCTAGTGAAGGTTAAGAAACCAAATGGGTTACGCCGGGCCAACAAACGCGAGGCTAAAGCCATCGCGCTAAAAGAGCGAAGGACGCTAAAGCGCCCTCAGATGGCGCAATCTTAGCCCGAAGGGGCTTCGCTCTCTCAGTACGGGTCTTTAGGCCCGTGTTCAGGGGACGGCCAGTTTGTCCCCCGATTAAATTCTTGATTTTCATAAGCCGTTACCACGAACTATGGGCATACTATCGTGATTGCTCAATCACCGATTACCCCGGCGATTAGTCCAGCGCCTGGTCGAGATCGGCAATGAGGTCTTCGACATCCTCGATGCCGGTTGAGTAGCGGATCAGGCTTTCCGGGATGCCCATCGCGGCCCGTTCTTCACGGGTGCATTCGACGTGGCTGGTGGTAGCCGGCGGGCCAACGATGGTTTCGACCGCGCCCAGGTTGGCCGCCGCGTGGGCGTAGCGCAGGCGCGGCAGAAAGCTGCGCACGGCCTCAAAACTGTTTTCCTTCAGCATGAAGCTCAACATGCCGCCGAAGCCGCGCATCTGCTGGCGGGCGATGGCGTGATTTTCGTGCGACTCCAGGCCGGGGTAGAACACCCGCTCGATGCGGGGATGCGACTCTAAAAATTGGGCAACCTGCATGGCGCTTTGGTTCTGCTGTTTAACCCGCAGGCTCAGGGTTTTCATCCCGCGCAGCAGCAGGTAAGCCGCCATCGGGTGCAGCGTTGCGCCGTTGATTTCGCGGTAGTGGTAGACCTGCTCAACCAGTTCTTTCTTCCCACAAATCACCCCGCCGAGCGCGTCGGCGTGGCCGCCTAAAAATTTGGTGGCGCTGTGCAGCACCAGATCGGCCCCCAATTGAAGCGGGTTCTGGTTGATGGGGGTGGCGAAAGTGTTGTCGACAATAACGATAGCTCCAACCGCGTGGCCGGCCTTAGCCAGCCGGGCCAAGTCGGTGATTTTGACGGTCGGGTTGGTGGGGCTTTCCAGGTAAAGGACTTGGCAGCCCTTGGCAATCTCGGCCTCGATCTGCTCGTGGTCAGTGGTGTCGCACAGTTGGACATCGACCTTGAAGCGCGGCAAAAATTCGATAAAGATTTTGTTGGTGCCGCCGTAGGTGTCCTTGATCGAGACCACCCGGTCGCCGGGCGACAGAAAGGTGGAAAGCGCACTGCTGATAATGCCCATACCGGTCGAGGCGCTGGTGGCGGCCTCAGCGCCTTCGAGCAGCCGGACCTTTTCCTCGAAGGCGTGGACGGTGGGGTTGGTGTTGCGCCCGTAGATGTGGCCCGGCTCCTGGCCCAGGGCCACGCGCAGCCAATGGTCCATATCGTTGTAGCCAAACGAAACGCTGTGCACCACCGGCACCTGGGTCGCCCCCTGTAAGAGGTAGTCGTCCTCGCCGGCCCAGACCGAGAGGGTGCCTTGGTGGGGTGGGTTGTTGTTGGTCATAGAGTGCTCCTTTGTAGCCATCAGCCATTAGCCGTTAGCCAAAATTTTTCATTGGTGCGTCGAACCGCCGAGACTGTCATTCGTTTTATAAGGATTGTCAGTCCCTCTGGTGACGACACCGTCAATGAGCATTTGTTTCACCCTCACCCCCAACCCCTCTCCCTCAGGGAGAGGGGAGTCGCGTCAGCGACGGGGTGAGGGGCATTTTCAAGCAAGCGTAAAGGATTAAGAAACGGGGAGACCGGGTTATGCCCACCACCCCCATCTCTCCGCAGATCGTTTGATAATTTATTTGATGTCCGAGTAGGCGTCGGGGCAGAGCGTTTCGGCGGTGACGTCACCGGGATCGGCGCCGGCGTCAAAGCCCTCGAATTGGCTGATGATTTCGACCAGGCTGCCGTCGTCCTTCAGTTTTTGCAGCCCCTGGTTGAAGGCTTGCCGGAAATCTTCATCGTCGTAGCGGAAGGCCGCTGCGCCGAAGTTAATGGCTTCTTCGCCGTCGACGACCGGTTGGTTGAAGGGATCGGCCAGCTCAAAGCCGGGGTCGTCGGTCACTTGCAGCAGCTTGACCAGGGTGGGCCGGGTGCCGGTCCAGGCGTCGATCTGGCCGGCTTGCAGCCCGGCCATCCCGGACGGGTCGTCGGGGAAAGTGACGATTTGATCCTCGGCCACGCCGACGGTCAGCAGCATATCGTTCTCAAGGTAGCCGGCCCCGGTGCCGATGGTCACGTCGGGGTTGGCGGCGATATCTTCATAGCTGTGCAAATCGAGCGGGTTGCCGGCGGCGACGACCAAAGCCTCGCCAATCTTGTATTCGGGGTCAGCGAACAGCACCTGCTCGCAGCGATCAGGGTTGACGTACATCCCGGCGGTGATGATGTCGAAACGGCCGGCTTGCAGCCCCGGAATCAGCGAGCCAAATTCGGTCAGCACGCCTTCCATCTCATCGATACCCATGCCTTTTAGTACCGCGCGGGCCACTTCCACGGCCTCGCCGGTCAGGGTACCGTCCGGCTCGGTGTAGGCATACGGATTTTCGTTGGCAAAGCCCACGGTCACGGAACCGGCGGCCAGAGCCGCTTCATACGCGCCGCCGGGTACGGGTTCGATCGCGGCCATCTCACCACTGTCCTCGGCCATTGACTCTTCGGTCGGCTCGGCGGTGGCTTCGGCCATTGACTCTTCGGTTGGTTCGGCGGTGGCTTCGGCCATCGCTTCGTCTTCAGTGGACGCCCCCATCAGGTCGGTGTAGGCGTCGGGGCAAATATCGGTCACGGTCACGTCGCCGGGATCGGCGCCGGCGTCAAAGCCCTCGAATTGGCTGATGATCTCGACCAGGCTGCCGTCATCCTTGAGCTGCTGCAAGCCATCATTGAAGGCGTTGCGAAACTCGGCATCGTCCAGGCGGAAGGCCGCTGCGCCGAAGTTGAGGGCTTCCTTACCATCGACGACGGGTTGGTCGAACGGATCGGCCAGTTCAAAGCCGGGGTCGTCGGTCACTTGCAGGAGTTTGATCAGGGTGGGGCGGGTGCCGGTCCAGGCGTCGATCTGGCCGGCTTGCAGCCCGGCCATCCCGGACGGGTCGTCGGGGAAGGTGACGATTTGATCTTCGGCCACGCCGGAGTTCAGCAGCATATCATTCTCAAGATAGCCGGCTCCGGTGCCGATGGTCACATCGGGGTTGGCGGCGATATCTTCGTAGCTGTGCAAATCGAGCGGGTTGCCGGCGGCAACGACCAGGGCCTCGCCAATTTTGTACTCGGGGTCGGCAAAGTAAACCTGCTCGCAGCGGCCGGGGTTAACGTACATGCCGGCGGTAATGACATCGAAGCGGCCGGCTTGCAGCCCCGGAATCAGCGAGCCAAATTCGGTCAGCACGCCTTCCATCTCATCGATGCCCATCTGCTCGAACACGGCCCGGGCCACTTCGACGGCCTCGCCGGAGAGGGTGCCGTCAGGTTGGGCAAAGGCGTAGGGGTTCTCGTTGGCAAAGCCGACGCGAACCACGCCTTCGCTCTGGATGCGGGCCAGGGTGCTTTCGGCCTCGGCTTCGGCCGGAACCTCAACCGTGACCACTTTTTCAACTTCCTGGATGACTTCTTTCTCGACTTCAACCGTTTCAACGACGGTTTTTTCAACCTCTTTCTCGACAACGACGGTTTCCACAATGGTTTGTGGCGTGGCAGCACCGCCGCAAGCCGCGACGAGAGGGAGTACCAGCGATACAGCCAAGAGTACAAAGATGTGCTTAAATCTCACTATTTCCTCCTTATTTATGACATAACTATTAAATTGACGACAGCAAACGATTGATGATCGGATGATGTTACATTGACCGGCCTTTAATCAATAACCACCTCCTTGCTCGATTGCGATGGGTGAGAAGCGATCCAACCTGATCGAGAAATTCATTGAGCGCTAGCCTATCGCGCCCGTTGAATAGGGCTATGCGGCGAATTGGGGCCAGGAATTGACCCTCCTGGCCGGGCGCAATGGATAACCTGTCATTGGGTTGTCTATGAGGTAGCCTGGCCACGGCCAGCGTGCAACATACGGGCAGCGGGGCTCGTATGCCGTGAAGCTGGCGGCAGCCGGTTAGCGGGCGCTGCCGCCGCCCAGGTAGCGGCTGGTGCGGCCCAAAAGCATGGCCATGTGTTCGCTGCGGATGCGGGCCATAGCCGGCATATCTTTTTCTTTTAACGCGCCGATAACCTCTCGAACTTCCTGGCAAGCGATATTAACTTCTTCCGCCCAGTCGAGGTCGGGTAGAATTTGTAACCAGACCCGAGCGGTCTGGTGGTAAAGCCGTTCGGAAATTTCGCGCAGCGGCCGGTTGCCGATTAGAGGTAGCATTTCGGCCTGAAAGCGGTTGTACAGGCGAGCCAGTTCGGTGGGGTCGTATTGATCGTACATGGCTTCGAACTTTTCGAGAATGCTTTCGAGCGTCGCGATCCTTTGTTCGGTGGGACGAATCGGCGACAGCTCGCCGGCCAGTTGGGCCAATTTTAACCGCAGGGCGTAAACTTCTTTCAGATATTGCAGATCGACAGTGGTCACCAGGGTGCCGATCCCCTGTTTACTGACCACCAGACCTTCAAATTCAAGCCGTTGTAACACGCGCCGGATGGGGGTGCGGCTAACGCCAAATTCGGTCGCCAGTTTATTCTCGCTGAGCATCGTACCCGGCGGGTATTGCAGCAGGCCAATCCGGTCTCGAATTTCCTGGTAAATGGTTTGAAACTGAAAGGCAGCTTTAGTGAGTTGGTCCAAGTGGTCTCACCTTTGAGAGGCGTTCATCATAATTGACAGCGGAAATAAAACAAGTACAATCCAACTTGTATACAAGTTGAGCGCAACTATAACATGGATATTAGGGCGTGTCAACTTTATATCCCCATCATTTCTGACAAAATTCATCTGAGGAGAAACTTTCATGCGTCAACGAGCTGACCTCGTATTCCCCTTGCTGGAGTATGAACGGCGATTGACCGCCCTGCGCGAACGGATGGCGACGCGTGGTTTGGACGCCGTTATCACGACCATCCCGGAAAACATCTGTTACTTGAGCGGCTTTGAAAGCCCGGGCCATTACTATTTCAACGCCTTGATCGTACCCATCCAGGGCGAGCCGGTGGCCGTGCCGCGCCAGTTGGAAGTCAGCGGTTATGAGGAGCTGACCTGGCTGGAAAACATCCGCTTCTATACTGATACGGAAGATCCCATTCACAAACTTTACACGACCTTGGTCGAGTTTGACCTGCATTACAAACGCCTTGGCTATGAAAAGAACTCGTGGTTTTTTACGGCGGCGCAGCAAGACCGGCTGTTTGCCTACTGTTCGCCGGCTACGTTTGTCGATTGCAGCGGCCTGGTCGAGGCGGGCCGGCTGATCAAATCGGAGGTGGAGATCGATTTGATGCGGCAGGCGGCGCGCGCGACCGAGGCCGGCATGCGGGCCGGGGTCGAAGCCGTGGCCGCCGGCGTCACCGAGAACGACATCGCCGCCGAAATCCATTACGCCATGATCAAGGCCGGCAGCGAGTGGCCTTCGATCCAGCCGTTTGTGGCCTCCGGCTATCGCGGCGCGATTGGCCACGCCACCTGGGCCGGTCGCACCTTGGAGGAGGGCGACTGCGTTATGCTCGAACTGGCCGGCTGCTTGAAGCGCTATCACGCGCCCCTGATGCGCTCCGGCTTCGTCGGCGAGCCTGATCCGGTGGTCAAAACAGCCGAGCAGGTGGTTCACGAAGCGTTCGAGGCGACCGTGGCCGCCATCAAGCCCGGCGTCTCAGCCGGCGAGGTCGATGCCGTGGCGCGGGGCATTATCGCCGCCTCGCAGTTCGGCGGCACGCAAGCCTCGCGCACGGCCTACTCCGTCGGCATCGGCCTGCCGCCCGACTGGGGCGAAGGCCAAATTTTGAGCATCCAGCCCAAAGAGCCGCGCTTGCTGGAGGCGAATATGACCTTTCACCTGCTGCCCTGGGTGCAGTTACCGGGTATCGGCGGCATCAGCTTTTCCGAAACCATCCGCGTGACCGAAACCGGCTGCGAGTTGTTAACTAACTTTGACCGATCCGTGTTTGTGAAGTAGAGGGGGTAGGGGGTAGGTAGTAAGTAGTAAGGGTTCCCCTTAATCCCTAATCCCTACCCCTTACCCCATTTTTACGAGGTATAGCGAAACCACTATGTCAGCCAAACCATCGCCGGTAACGACGACCATTGATTATGAACAAGAGGGCAAGCAGCGGAGCTACCTGCGGCTGCCGCACTCGCGGAACAGCTCGGCCTGGGGCTCGATTTTGATCCCGATGACCGTGGTTAAGAACGGCCGCGGGCCGACGGTGCTCTTTACCGGTGGGCTGCACGGCGGCGAGTACGAGGGCGTGGTCAGCCTGATGAAACTGAGCCGCGAGCTGCAGCCCGAAACGATCCAGGGGCGGGTCATTATTATCCCGGCGCTCAATCTACCGGCGGTGCTGGCCGGGCAGCGGTTGTCGCCCATCGACAACAAAGATTTGAACCGCGTCTTTCCGGGCGCGTGGAACGGCACCACCACCCAGGTCATCGCGCACTACATTCACGATGTGGTGCTGCCGCTATGCGACGCGGTGATCGATCTGCACGCCGGCGGCTACTCGCTCAGCCTGATCCCGTATATGAGTATGCATTATCTGGCCGATGAGACCCAGAACCAGCAGACGTTCGCGGCGATGCAAGCCTTCGAAGCGCCGGTCAGTTTGATGATCAAGGAGATCAGCGGCGAGGGGTTGCTGGATTACGCGGTGGAGCGGATGGGCAAGATTTTCCTGTGCGCCGAGGTCGGCAGCGCGGGGACGCTGTCGCCCACGGTCGTCAAGCTGGCCGATATCGGCGTGCGCAACCTGTTGAAGCATTTCGGCATTTTAGAGGGCGAGATGATGACGCGTGAAGCGCAAGGGCTGCCGCCCAGCCGGTTGATGGAGGTACCCAGCGCCAAGAATTACCACATCGCTATCGCCGGCGGCATTTACGAGTCGTTTTTTGAGTTAGGCGACTGGATCGAGGCCAATCAGACGATAGGCCAAATTCACTTCCCGGAGAATTTCACCTGGGAGCCACAGCCGATCATCGCCCAAACGTCGGGCGTGCTGCTCTGCACGCGCGGCCCCGGCTTTGTGGAGATCGGCGACAGCGTGGCCGTGCTGGCGCAGGATTTGGACGTCTCGTAAGGTTGACCGTCGGCGCGGGGCGTGTGGTTACCAAGGATATTCCGGCTAAGGTGGTGGCGGCGGGGAATCCTGGCCGGATTATTCGGCAGCTTGAGAGGTGAAAATAAGAGGTCCACAGATTTACACAGATAGTCACAGATTTTTATCAAAATATTGATTTAATCTGTGCTCATCTGTGCCGGTAGCTCTGCACTAAACCGTGGTGAAAAAAATTTAGACAGGATTTACAAGATTTACCGAATTATGATCGATAAAATCGTGATAATCAGGTCAATTCTGTCGATTATTGGGTCGATCTTAAGTCGTTCTCACGTCTCCACGATTTAATGTTGTGCTACCTCTGTGCCTATCTGTGGACCTTTTACAACTGAAGCCTGGAAACAAAAAAGCCGGTCGATTGACCGGCTTTTGGTTTTAGAGGCGACGGCCGGATTCGAACCGGCGCATAAAGGTTTTGCAGACCTCTGCCTTACCACTTGGCTACGTCGCCACAGAAATAACACGTAATTTTGCAGCAGCGGTTATTTTACCATATCTTATTCTGAGGTCAAGTCATCTGCGACCAATCCATTTTTATGGGGTTGAAACTAAACCCCTATTTTGCCAAAGAATACGCCAGAATGAATGTAATTCGTGCTGATAAATCGACATATCTGAAAGCGGCGGTAGCGGCTGCCCAGGCTTTTACGAATGACCCATTATTCACAACCCTCTTGGCTGGTCTACCGCCTGATGGGCGAACAATCCGAACCGCCAACTTTTTCATTCCCTACTACCGAGTTTGCTGCCGGCTGGGGTTACCGCTTCAGGTGATGGCAAACAACGAAGTCGTTGGCGGAACGTGCCTGTGGCCTGCCGGCACAATCCCGCTTCCATCGCGATTGATGCTCGGCGTCATTCTGGAATGTTTTCTCCGAAACTACGGCCGTTTCACCGGATTGTTCAGTTTTTTGAAGTGGTCCAATTTTATCGAAGCGAAACACCCTGCGCTGCCTCATTATTATCTGGATTGCTTCGGCATCAGTCCCGCCCGGCAGCAACAGGGGGCCGGCTCGGCTATCCTTGATTTTGTCACCCACAAAGCCGACTTAGACCAAATGGGCTGTTATTTAGAAAGTACAAATCCTCGAAATCTCCCCTTGTACCAACGATTTGGGTTTGAGATCTTGTCCAAAGAGGACGTAGTTGTGTCTACTTGGTTTCTATGGCGAGAACCTGAGGCGGTTTGAGTGATATTATCGGCGCAGGCTCATCCGTGAGGAAGATCACCCATAGACGGCCATCCGATGATGACATTGACACCGACCGCCGGCCGCCGCAAAACGAGCGCCTTCGCTAAAATTCGGCGGTCAGGCGTCGGTGGGTGGTGGTTAGGTCGCCCAGGAATTCGCGAAACTCGACCGGCGACTTTGAGCGCTTGGGCGCTTATTAACGGTAGAACATTATGATGAATTGCGGTATAATTCTTTTTAGGTCGTAAACACCCGTTAACTAATGTGGGTTGCGATTAAGTTGACGATAGATTAGGAGGCTGAATGAACTCTCTGACGATAGAATACCCGGCTGAAGTGTTATGGGCCTTACAGCAAGAGCCGGAGGAGTTTGCCGCCGAAGCTCGCTTGCTGTTAGCGTTGAAACTCTATGAAACCGGCAAATTAAGCACCGGTTTAGCCGCGCAGGTGGCCGGTGTGCCGCGTGTCACCTTTTTTTACTTATTGGGGCAACACGGTCTGTCCCCTTTCGGCGAAACCCCTGAAGAACTAGAGGAGGACGCGGCCAATGCCCAGTAAGCCAGCCGTCGGGCCAGTCATCCTAAATAATACGCCGTTGGTTGCCTTATGGTCGATTGGCCAATTGGTTTTATTGCGTAACTTGTATGAAGAAGTTCTTATTCCCCGGCTGTTTATAAAGAATTTCTGGCTATAGAACCGGCAGTGCGTCAGGCGGCTTTAATCGAAGCCACCTGGATTAAACAGACACCTTTAGCTAATCCTCGCCAAGCATTGGCTTATGTGGGGCTTGATCAAGGGGAAGCTGAAGTTTTGCTTAGCCGGTGAACAATCGGCGCGATTGGTGATTATAAACGCAAGGGCCGTCGATACGCTCGGCGGTTAGGTTTTCCTCTGACCGGAACAGTAGGCGTTCTTTTAACGGCCAAAGCGCAAGGTTTAATTCCAGCTTTGACCCCACTTATAAACCAATTACTTAACGAGGGGCTTTTTCTGGCTCCAGACTTGGTCGAAAGGGCGCTTGAACTAGCCGGTGAAAAATAAATTAAGGTATTGTGTTTTTATGGGGCTTCATTCCCGGCGATACCCCCAACTACGGCCATCCCACCCAAACGCAAACCCCATTTTATCCCTCTTCCCCTTTGCCTCACCATCAAAACCCCGATCGGGTTCGGTTTAGCCGGTGCTATTCACCTCAGGCCCTTAATAGTTTATAGGGTTAGTGGAGTTGATGAGTTTTTATTAGTGATCGGTCTTACGCCGCTTATACTTCCACCTCCTCAGTATTTTCGCCGATTTTCGGCGGTGAGCCGATCTCCAAAAAACTTTTGATGGTTAGCTACAACCTGATATAATGTACTTATACCTTGCTTTAGAGATGATATTGTGAAAATAAAGTCCCTTAGCTGGTTACCAGAAATTATTGAAAAACTTGAAGTTAAGCATGGTGTCATTATTGAGGAGGTTGAAGAAGGTTTCGAACTTGGCCCAGTTTTCCGTCGAGGACCTCGCGGAAAACGACAAGGCGAAAATTTATACAAGGCTTATGGACAGACAGAAACAGGACGATACCTGTTTATTGTGTCCATTTATAAATTCAATCGTAAAGCCTTGATTTTAAGTGCGCGTGATATGACTGATAAAGAGCGACAGCTCTATCGAAAGGGTTGAGTTATGGCAAAAATACCTAAATTTGAAACTTTAGATGACGCCGTTGAATTTTGGGAGTCACACGACTCCGCTGATTATGAAGAAGATTTGGAAGATGTTCAATTCGAGGTTGATCTTCGTAAAAACCTGCTGCACCCCAAGCTCACTGTCTTGACGCATCGCCCCGCCCAATGCCCCCGTTGTCAACACGATTTTGATGATATTACTATTGAATATGTTACGTCAGTTGACGGACGCCTCTTGGTTATTCGCGATGTCCCGGCCCTACGCTGTCAAATTAACGGACACGAATATATTTTGGAAAAGACGCTCGATGAAGTCGAGCATCTACTGGATCTTCAGAAAAAAGCGCAACTCCAGCCCACAACCACCCTTAACGTCCCGGTATTTAGTCTGAAAACGACCGTTTAGAACGTATGATCCTGAAATATGAGCAAAGCATACGATTTTTCCAAGGGGGAGCGGGGTAAGTCCTACCGCTCGGATGAGGAATTGAATTTACCGATCTATCTTGAACCAGACGTCGCCAAGTTTATGCCTGAATTGGCCAAGGCTAAAAATGTGGTTATTGAATCGATAGTCAATGATTGGCTTCGTCAAGACATCGCCTTAATCGGAGAACGTACTCTCCAGCAAAGTGCTAGTTAAGGCACTATGGAGTGATGATTTTGATGAACCCCTATAGACGGGAAAAGGTTGACCAATGAGTTTAGTGATTATTGATACCCCCATTCCCCTGAAAACGGATCAAGAGGGTGTTGTGCGGGTTGGAAATACCCGCGTTACCCTGGATACCGTTATTATGGCTTTCAAAGAAGGCGCTGCGGCCGAAGAAATTGTTTCCCAGTATCCCACCCTGCGGCTGGCTGATGTTTATGCCGCGATTGGCTACTACCTACAACACCAGGCTGACGTTGAAGCCTATTTGAGCCGGCGACAACAAATAGCCGACCAGGTTCGCCAACAAAATGAAGCTCGATTTAACCAACAAGGCATCCGCGAACGTTTGTTAGCGCGTCAGTCTCAAAGTGGGCCGAAAAAAAATGCTTCAAATGATGGCTGACGAGAATTTCAATAATAACATCGTTCGAGGCGTGCTACGGCGAAAGCCGGATGCGAATATTATCCGAGTGCAAGACGCCGGCTTATCCGGAGCCGATGATCCAAGCCTATTGGCGTGGGCAGCCCAAGAAGACCGAGTTTTGTTGACGCACGACGTAAGTACGATCACGAAATATGCTTATGAACGAATTACCGCAGGAGAAAAGATGCCCGGTGTATTTGAAGTAAGTCGTACGGCTCCCATTGGTCGGGTGATAGAAGATATTGTGCTATTGATTGAGTGTAGTTTGGAAGCCGAGTGGGAAGGTCAGATAATCTATCTACCCCTCAAGTAACTGGGCGAAAGCAATGGGGCTTCATTCCCGGTGATGCACCCCAACCACAGCCATCCCACCCAAACGCAAACTCCATATTATCCCTCTTCCCCTTTCCCTCACCATCAAAACCCCGATCGGGTTCGGTTTAGCCGCCCCCCTGCCCTAAAACGCCTTAGCAGCCTAAAACCCCGCCCAACCTTGAGCTGATGACAGCAAGGTAGCACAACATTAAACCGTGGAGACGTGAGAACAACGGAAGATCGACCCCATAATCGACAGAATTGACATGATTATCACGATTTTATCGATCATAATTCGGTAAATCTTTTAAATCCTGTCTAAATTTTTTTCACCACGGTTTAGTGCAGAGCTACCGCCCGGAAGTAGCGCAGCATTAAGCCGTGGAAGCATAAAATTGCCCGGAATAATCGACAGAATTAACACGATTTACTGAATTATGACCAATAAAATCGTGATAATCTTGTAAATCCTGTCTAATTTTTCTTTACCACGATTGCCTGCAGAGCTACCCGCACGGATAAACACGGATTTTCTTAAAATAACCCAAGTGGCTACCGTGCCAGAAAACAGTAAAAAATTAATCTTTCAGGTCTAACCCCGTGGGAAGTAGGAAGTAGGGAGTAAGAAGTAAACGATTTTCCCCTTAATCCCTACTTCCTACTCCCTACCCCCGGTTTGGACAGCCAGGTGGCAACTTGAGTTAAAATAACTCAAGCCGTATCCGTGAAAATCGCTATGATCCGCACCATCTGGGTGCTAGCCTATCTCATCAGGTCTTGAAATCGGGCTCGACGGCATTTAGGCCCCCCACTCCGGTATAGATGCTGACTACAGACGATTTCCTGGCAGGCAACTACAGTGAAATTTTTTTAAGGGCCGATTTTTGATAAAAAACGGGGGTTAAAAAAAAAAAGAGGCCGATTTTTGATAAAAAACGGGGGTTAAAAAAAAAAAGAGGCCGATTTTTGATAAAAAACGGGGGTTAAAAAAAAAAAAGGGGCGATTTTTGATAAAAAACGAGGGTTTCATTTTTTTGAGGAGCGATTTTTGATAAAAAACGGCGATTCCATTTTTTAAAAGGGCGATTTTTGATGTAAAAAGGGACAAAATTTTTTTTGAAGGACGATTTTGCATCCAAAATCAGGCCGATTTAGTTACGAGTTACGCCAGGCGAAACGTGATCGTCACTTTTTGACAACAAACGCCTATAAACTCTGCTCGCCAATCAACGGCCAGGAATAGCGGTTAAAAAGCCGCTCAATAACGTCGAGCCTCTACTGGATCGTCTATTGAGTTTACCCGTATCAACTGAAATCAACCATGAAAAACATGAAAGGTATGAAGTTTTTTAACCTTCGTGCCCTTCATGGCCTTCAGGGTAGAATAATTTCTCACCTCAAAGTTAAGATCCTTGGCCGGCAATAGGGCGGCCGATGGCCAAAACCGGATAAAGCGCTGCCCCTAATTCCAAATAGGCTTCGTCCGGTTGCACCCCCAATGCATCGAGCGTTTTGCTAAAGAAACAGCGGACGGTGATCGCCGTAGTGAAATCAAATATCTCGGCATCGGAAAAGCCGTGCTGTTTGAGTTCGTCAATGTCGGCCTGAGTAACGGCGGTGGCATCGCGAACAATTTTTTCGGCAAAGGCCATTAGCGTCACGTCGGCGGCGTCCAAGCCGGCGGCTCGATAATCGGTAGCGATGCGAGCCAACTGTTCCGGCGTGTAAAATTGCGGGCACAGCACCGAGCCATGAGCCAGCATACAATACGAGTGGCGCAGCGCGCGGGCCGTGGCCAGCGTCACCAATTCATAGCGCCGCGTATCCATTTTGCTTTTGATCACCCCCAACAAATTACCCCAGGCGCTCATCACCTCGGGCCGGTGGCTAAAAGCCAATACATAGTTGGGAATATAACCTTCCGGTTTTCGATTTTCCTCATACATGCGGCGGACATCGCCCGAGGCGTCTTCTTCGGGAATGGTATTGATAAAGGCCATAACGGTTCTCCTTACGGTTTGATCATTTGCTGGATGTTATACTAGCTCGCCGGGTGTAAAGCAACCCATCGAGGTCGTCATGCCGCACCGGGGATTACCGGCCAGATGAGGCCATAATAAAAAGGGGATTGGCCCGCGCTCATAGAAACACTGAAGCACTGAAGATGATAATTTCACTGAACTCCGCATTTCAATTATAGGCCTTTTTTGACATTGGATTGATATGAACTCCGTCTGGAGAGGATCAGTGTTCTCATTTCGATCATTAATTCAGTGTTTCTATCTCGCCCCATACCCGAAACGCGCCGACTGTCAGAGAAAGTTTTGACATTTCATTCATATAATGCTATTTTATCTTATACAAACGTTGATCCCAATCATCAATCTTTGGGCGGCGCTTGAGACGCTTTTTACTTCCAACCATCATTTTCCTGATACGATTCATTGTGATATTGGCGCTCGCTGAGTGAGCGCGGCAAAGTGTAGAATTCACCTAACATTCGTCACTCCCAAATGGTCATCCTCTACCCAGGGAGACACTTGCGTTATCCAACTCTACAGTATCTTTCACTATCTGTTGATCAAGACCATCACGTTATCGCTGATTAGCGTTTGATCGATCCTCACAACAAAATGAGAGGCGGCACCTATCATCCCCCTTTATTTATAATGAAGCAGCCCAGGCAGGAAGCCTGGATCGGTTAGCTCTGGACGGTTGCGGATATTTTGCCGTATGTGTGTCGGAGCAACAAAGCTGGCTTTGTCACTCACGGTAAGGTCAAAACCAAAAGGCGCGAGGCTAAAGCCATCGCGCTAAAAGAACGAAGGACGCTGAAGCGCCCTATTCTGGTGAAATTCTAGCCCGACAGGGCTTCGCTCTCTTAGCGCGGGTCTTTAGGCCCGTGCTAAGAGGGACGGCAAGTTTGTACGCCGATTAAATTCTTGATCTTCGTAACTTTGACACTCCGGGTTTTTATATTCAGGGGAGGTGACTATCGCCATAATTTAAAGCTAACCCACCAACAACCTAACAACCTGAGTTCGGAAATTCATGTCGTCCATGTCATTTCGGAGCGCTAGCGAAGAAATCCCTATGACAATACCAGGAAAAGTGATTTGGCTGGGGAAATTTGAAGCGACAACGTCAAATTTCCCCCTGCGAATGCTTCATTATGACTATGCCTGAGGGATTTCTCCGCCTTCGGCTGCGAAATGACATACTCAGTTCTAATTATCGAACTCAGGTTAACAGTTCTATTTTTTGCTTTTGACCTTAATGAGGAGGTATATGCACGATGCCGTTATCAACGCCGATAAGCCGCCGCAGCTTTCTGAAGCTAACCGGAACAGCCGCGGCCGGCACCACCGCGGCCGGGTTGGCCACGTTTGGGGTCGCGCCCCAACCCGCCTACGCCGCCGTGCCTCAAAAAGAGCCTAAACGCGGCCAGGAGTTCCCCAGCGTTTGCCCCTACTGCGCCGTGGGCTGCGGCCAGTTGGCCATGGTCAGCGACGACCGTATTATTAACATCGAGGGCAATCCCGACAGCCCCATCAACCAGGGCACCCTCTGCTCCAAGGGTTCGGCCTCGTTCCAATTGGTTAACAACGAGCGGCGCATGACCAAGGGCATGTACCGCGCTCCCGGCAGCGACCAATGGCAAGAGATGGGCGTCGAAGAAATCCTGGACAAAGTGGCGCAACGCATGGTCGAGTCCCGCGAGAAGAATTTTGTTGAGCAAGTTGACGGCGTCACCGTCAATCGCACCGAGTCGCTGGCCTGGTTAGGCTCGGCCTGTGTGGACAATGAAGAGTGTTACCTGATTGCCAAATTGGCGCGCACTTTGGGCATTGTCTACCTGGAACACCAGGCCCGCATATGACACAGCCCCACTGTCCCCGGTCTGGGGACCACGTTTGGTCGCGGCGCCATGACCAATCACTGGACGGATATGAAAAACGCCGACGTGATTATGATTTGCGGCTGCAACCCCGCTGAACAGCACCCCTGTGGCTTTAAATGGGCCATCAAAGCCAAAGAACGCGGCGCGAAAATCATTAGCGTCGATCCCCGCTTCACCCGCACCTCCGCCGTGGCGGACCTCTACGCCCCGCTCCGATCAGGCACGGATATTGCCTTTACCGGCGGTCTCATCAATTACATCCTTGAAAACGAGCGCTACCACAAAGAATATGTGGTCAACTACACCAACGCCGGCACGCTCATCGACGAGGAATTTGAGTTCGACGACGGCTTGTTCACCGGCTACGATGACGAGGGCCGCCGCTATGACCGCTCGACCTGGATTTACCAAACCGACAGCGATGGCAACATCCTGGAAGACCGCACCCTGGACGACCCCCGCACGGTTTTTCAACTGATGAAGCAGCATTACAGCCGTTACACCCCGGAGATGGTTGAGCAAGTGACCGGCATGCCGCGCGACCTGTTCCTGCAAGTGGCCGATTTGTACAGCTCCAGCGGCGCGCCCGACCGCACCGGCACCTGGTTGTACGCGATTGGCACCACGCAGCATACCATCGGCACGCAGATGATCCGCTCGTACGCCATGATCCAACTGCTGCTGGGGAATATCGGCCGGCCCGGCGGCGGCGTCAATGCCCTGCGCGGTCACGCTAATGTGCAAGGCGCGACCGATATGGCCGTCCTCTATCACATTATCCCCGGCTATCTGGCCATGCCGCTGCAAGCCACCCACCCCACCTTTGCCGATTACATGACTAAAGAGACGCCGAAAACCGGCTGGTGGGCCAACAAACCGAAGTATATGATCAGCCTGCTCAAAGCCTGGTACGGCGACGCCGCCACGGCCGATAATGATTTCGGCTACGATTGGCTGTCTAAGCGGGCCAAAGATTACAGCCACCTGCCCATGTTCGAGGATATGCACCAGGGTCTCATCGACGGCTTTATTTGTCTGGGGCAAAATCCGGTGGTCGGCGGGCCAAACGCTCGCATCGAGCGCGAGGCGCTGGCCAAGCTGCGCTGGATGGTGGTGGTCGATCATTGGGAGCACGAAACCGCCGCCTTCTGGAAATCGGAAAGTGGGGCTACCCCGGCCGATATCGACACCGAGGTTTTCTTCCTGCCCGCCGCGGCCAACTGGGAAAAGTCCGGCAGCTTCACCAACTCCGGCCGCTGGTTACAATGGAAAGAAAAGGCCGCCGACCCGCTGGGCGAGGCCCACTCTGACCTGGCTTACGTCTTTCAACTGGGCAAGCGCATCCAGGCCCACTATGCCGCTGGCAATGAGCCGCGCGATGACGGTATCCGCGCCCTGACCTGGGATTACGATGAGGTCGAGCATCTGGAGCCGGATATCATGCAGATCGTCAAAGAAATTCACGGCTTCACCATTGTCGATGGCAAATATGACGTCCGCACCGGCACCATCGTCAACAACTTTACCGGGCTGAAAGATGACGGCACCACCGCCTGCGGCAACTGGATCTATTCCGGCATGCTGGAGCCGGACCCCAACAACCCCGACGACCTGACCACCTTCCACAATAAGATGGAAAACCGCACGCCCGACGAAAATCTGGAAAGTGCTGACGTGGTCGGGGCCAGCCTCGGTTATGCCTGGAGCTGGCCGGTCAACCGCCGCATTCTCTACAACCGGGCCAGCGCCAACCTGGAAGGTAAACCGTGGGGACCGCGCAAGGCCTATATGATGTGGGATCCGGCCGCCGACGCCGGCGACGGCAAAATGGGCAAGTGGGTTGGCCCGGACATCCCCGATTTCGGCGCAACCAAAGCGCCCGACACCCCGGCCAAGCGCTTCCCCGACCCCGAAGCGGTCGCGCTTAACGCCCACAGCGGCACCGACCCCTTCATTATGCACCCCGACGGCCGCGCCCACCTCTTCGGCGCGCTCAACGAAGGGCCGTTCCCGGAGCATTACGAGCCGCTGGAAGCGCCCATCAAAAACCTGCTGTCGTCGGTCGATTTCAACCCGGCCTCGCCGATTATGCCGTCGTTGGAAGGCCACATCGGCACGATTGATCAATATCCCATCGTCATCAGCACCTACCGCCTGACCGAGCACCACCTGAGCGGCGTGATGTCGCGCAACTTGCCCTGGCTGGCGGCGCTGATGCCGGAGTTGTTCCTGGAGATTAGCCCCGAACTGGCCGCGGAAAAGAGTATCGAAACCGGCGACACGGTGGAAATCCGCACGGCCCGCGGTACGATTCAGGCCCGGGCGCTGGTCACCAATCGCTTCCAGCCCTATCAAATGGGCGATAAACTGGTTCATCAGGTGGGCATCCCCTGGCATTGGGGTTTTCAAGGGGTGGCTACCGGGGATATCGTCAACCTACTGACCCCCAACGTGGGCGACGCCAACACGACCATTCAAGAGTCGAAGGCGTTCCTATGTGATGTGGTCAAAGTAGCATCGAATCAGGCTTAGGGGGTGAATGATGGCTTTAATGTCAATGTTAGTGGATACGTCAATTTGTATTGGGTGTAAAGGCTGTGAGGTGGCTTGTAAGCAGTGGAATGAGCTGCCGGCCGAAATCAAAGGCTTCTCCGGCGTCAGCTACGACAACACCTTGGCCTTGAGCGATAAAACCTGGTGTCACGTGGGGTTTGTCGAGCAAGGCCAAACCCCGTCGGCCGACTTTCGCTGGCTGTTTGTCAGCGACCGTTGCAAGCATTGTGCGCAGGCCGGCTGTCTGGAGGTGTGCCCCACCGGGGCCATCTACCGGACCGAAACCGGCGCGGTTAACATTAATCCCGCTGTCTGCAACGGCTGCCAGAACTGCGTGTCGGCCTGCCCCTTTGGGGTGGTTAGCCTGAACCATGATACCGGCGTGGCCAACAAATGCACCCTCTGCTCCGACCGCACCGAGATTATGGGACGCGAACCGGCCTGTGTCACGGCCTGCCCCACCGACGCGCTGGTGTGGGGCGACCGGGACGAGATGATTGCCCTGGCGGAGCAAAAACAAACCCGCCTCCACTCAAACGGGGTTCGGGCCAGCCTGTACGGCAAGGATGAGTTGGGCGGGTTGAACGTCATGTTTGTGCTGCAAGACGAACCGGGGGTATACGGGCTGCCCAGTAATCCCCAACTGCCGCAGCGTAACGTGCCGGCGGGCTATGTCTTTACCGCCGCCGGCGCTGTTCTGTTGGGTCTGGCCGCAGCGGTGACGTTCCGCAATCGCCCGAGCCAGCCGGAAACTGTCGAAGTGAAGGAGGGTTAAGCGATGACGGATGTTAATTTACAAGTCTCCAGTTGGCCTTGGTATCTGGTTGCTGTTTACTTTTTTCTGGGAGGGATGGCCGCCGGCTCTTACCTGCTGGCGGCCATTGCCGATGTCTTCGGCGACAGCCGGGAAGACGCGCCGCTGATTAAAACCGGCCACTATCTGGCCCTGGCGCTGGTCATTATCTGCCCCATCCTCTTAACTTTTGATTTGGGCCGCCCCGACCGGTTCTGGCGGATGCTGACCCAGTTCAAATGGGACTCACCGGTGTCGTTGGGCTCGTGGGGGTTGTTCCTGTTCGGCCTGTTCTGCGGCGTGTCGGCCGCGATTTGGATGGCGGAGGATGGGCTTTTTGACAAAGGGCCGCTCAAGGTGTTTAAACCGATTGGGCAAGAGCTACACCGGCTGCCGCGCCGGATGATCGCCCGGATTGGCGCTTTCTTTGGCATCTTTGTGGCCGGCTATACCGGCGTGCTGCTGAGTTCCACCACCAACCCTTTCTGGAACAGTAATCAGTTTCTGGGCATCACCTTCCTGACCTCGGCCCTCAGCACGGCGATTGCGATGGTCTCCCTGTTGCTGATCTGGCAGGGCCACAGCAAGCTCATCACCATGCACAACTTCCGCAATTTGTGGCTGATTATCCTCGGCTTCGAGGTCTTTCTGGTGGCCTGGGAAATCTTCCACGAGGAAGGCGGCTTGCTGTTGACCGGCCAATTTCTCTTTACCTTCGTCATCGCGGTAGCGATTGTGGGGGTCATCCTGCCCTTGATCCTGCTGGCGATGAACGTCGGCCGGCCGATGCCCACCGGCCAATTTATCGCCGTGGCGGTCATGGTCTTGATCGGCGGCTTCTTCCTGCGCTACTCGGTGCTGGTTGCCGGCCAAACCTTTATCGGCGCGGCGGAGCATGCGATGGTGTGGTTGGGGTTTAGTTGATAGCACTCGTATTTCACCCTCACCCCGTCGCTGACGCGACTCCCCTCTCCCATTGGGAGAGGGGTTGGGGGTGAGGGCTATTTTCAGAGGAGCGAAACATCGTTGATTGCTGTTCAAACCATTGATCGCGTCATCAGCGCCCTGGACGCGCTGACCGACGATAATCCTGATTTTGAGAGAACCGTTGACTTTTACGAGGAACTGCTGCCGCTGTTGTACGCGGCCCGGCCGGCGCTCGACGGCTTAACCCTGAACCGCGACTGGGCCAAAGCCAAGCTGGCCGAAGGCGTGCCGCTCTTGTGGGGCGAGTTCGGCCGCCCGGCCGCCCTGGGGACCGAGCCGAATATCGAGCTGTTCATGACCCTGTGCCGCTTGGCGACCGAAGGCGGCAGCGACAGCGCCGACGCCTTGATGCGAGCCTTTCTGGGGGGGATACTGGATTTGAAGCTGACCCTGACCCACGCCCTGTGCCTCGACCGGCCGGCCTTAACCGAAACGGCCCGCAGCCTGGCCGTCGAGCCGGCGCTGCTGGAGTCGGTGGCCCGCTACACCCTCAGCCCGATCGCCTGGTCGTATCGCTACGCCTTCAGCCAGGCGCTCGATTTCAAGGAGTGGGGCCGGGGTTACTGCCCGGTCTGCGGCGATTGGCCGATCTTGGCTGAGCTGCGCGGGCGAGACAAGCTGCGGTATCTCCGCTGCGGGCGCTGCGGCGCGGGCTGGAAATTCAACCGGCTGCAATGCCTGTGGTGCGACAACACCAACAAAAAGGAGCTGAGTTTTCTGTTCGATCCTACGGCGGTCGCCCGGCGGGTGGATGTGTGCGACTACTGCCGGGGATACATCAAAACCATCACCACCTTTGACCCGCTCGATGCCGAACTGCTGGCCGTGTATGATTTGGAAACGATGGCCCTGGACCACATCGCCGCCCATGAAGGCTACCAACGTCCTTTCAAGCAGCCGCTGCCACAATGAGCGCGGTTAGTCACATCACCCTGCATCTGCCGCCGTCTCCAACCACCGACATCGAGACGGCTTACGTGAAGTTGGTCTTGGGGGCGGCGCACCACAACCCGGCGCTGCTGCATCGTTACCTGGGGCCGGCCGAATGGCCAGCCGAGGTTGCCGCCCACCCACCAACCTCGGAGGCGCTGCGCCAACAGGCCATCGACGTGGCGACGATGGTGCAGCAGAGCCAACTGCCCCACCATCGGCGCGACTGGCTGCTGCGCAACATTCGGGCGCTGCTGTGGTTAGCCCGCGCCCAAGAGGGCGAACAGATCATGTTCGCCGAGCAGGTCAGACTGCTGCTGGACGTGCCGCCGGAAAGCGCCGGCGAGCTGGTTTTTGAGACCGCCCATGAGGCGCTCGACGCCTGCCTGCCCGGTTCCGGTTCATTAACCGAACGCTGGGCCGATTGGCAAGCCGCCTATACCCTCCCCGCCGACCAGGCCCAACCGCTGCTCAACCAGGCGCTCGACGCCTTGCGGGCGTTGTTGGGCCGCAACAGCCCGCTGGCGGTCCCGTCCGGCGGCCCTGTGGTGGTTGCTTCTAATGAAGGATGCGACGACTCTGCCGCTGGCGACCATCAGCCAGACGGCGGGGCAGCGCCGGCGGTTCGGATCGACCGGCTGTTCCATCAGGCGGCCCAGCTTATCGCCCAACACAGCTTGCACACGATGGCCGCGCAGCGGTCGGTCGGTCCTCAAGGCCAGGTCATCGGCGCGGTCTTGCTCAACCAGGGGCCGGAGCAGATCATCCGGCAGGGGCTGCCTCAGGCCATCCTGGCCGGGGTCGATCTCTACAGCGCGCCCTTGCCCGGTCTGCTGGCCCAGGCCAACCTGCCGCCTCTACCAGCCGCCGATCTGCAAGCCATCCATTTGGCGGAAGACGCACTGGCCTGGACTGTGGCCAACACCGCGCTCCTGCTGCACGGTGAGCACCTGCGCCCGCGCGCCCTGCGCCGTCATTTGACCGCGCACGCCCTCGTCTCACCGGCGGCAGCGAATGAAATCTTGGACAGGCTGGCCGATCCCATCGCGGCCGCCCACGTCTTCGCGCCCTTAATCGGCGGCCCGCTGCTCACGGCCTGGCTGGCCCACCGCAAGCACACCCTGGCCGATCTACTGCTCGACCCGCCGGCGCCGTCGATGTTGTTGTATCGGGTTAGTAAGGGGTAGGTAGTAAGAAGTAAGGGGAAAATTATGCCCCTAATCCCTACTACCTACCCCCTACCCCTTAGTCTGTAAGATCGTAACTTGAAATAACCATTAGTGGAGTGTACTATGTCATCCTATAAAGTCATCGATAGTACCATCTCGATCCTCTACTGCGCCAAGTGCGCCAATGAATTTTTGGAGATCGTGCCCCCGAACCGCCTTGTCTGCCGCGACTGCGGTATGGTGACCACGTTCGACCCCGCGCTGATCCGGGTGGGGCAGTTGCAAGGCACCAAATACAAAATGCGCGATAAGCGCCGCTATTCGTTTCGGGAGATTGCCGATGAGGCGCGCCAGGATGCGTTCAAGGAAGTGTACGTGCCTTCGCCGGAACCGGGGCGACGGCGCACCGGCTGGCGCAGCGAGGAGCCGGCCGACGACGAACCCGAACCGGCCATCCGCATGGCCGGGGTCGATGACGCGCCCGACAAAGGCTGGCGCAGTGAACAAGCGTTGGACATCTTAGCGGCCGACGACAGCGAAGGAGAGGACGATCATGCCTCACGACTCAATGGAAATGGCGCAACCTGCGCCCCCTGATCAACGGCCGGCTGACAACGAGGCGACCGTTAGCCTCTGCTCCGTCTGCGACGCGCCGGCCACCGTCACCTGCCAGCGCTGTAGCACGGCCTTGTGCGAAACCCACACCTATCGCGAGACCGGCGGCCGGCTGAGCTACTGCCGCCGCTGCGCCGATGAGCTGGTGGGTGTCTGCGCCATCTGCGATGCGCTGCACACCCGATCCTGCCGTGAATGCGGCCTGCACGTGTGCGAAGCCCACCAAAAGCGGGTCATCGAGCGCTGGGGCTGGGGCGGCGCGCCGGGTCAGGGCGGAGTCACCAACTGGTTCCCGGTGCTGCGCACGTACTGCCTGGAACACGGCCAACATCGCCTGGACGTCCCGAAACCTTCAAACCGCACCTTTACCGGCTACGACGGCTCATCACCGGAGTGGTAATCAGAAAGGTGACCGTCACTTTTTGCAAGTGACTGGCACCTTAAACTCACCGGAGTGGTAGAATGGAAAGCTATGCCAACCCATAATCGGGGCATTCGCCCCACCAACTACCTGTTATACCAAAACGGCGCGCCCGAGCTGGTCGAGAGCGCCGTTATTGAAGAGGGCCTGGTCTGTATCTCCGTCAACGGCCAGGAGTTAGCCACCTTTATGTGTACGCCGCACCGGCTGGAGGAGCTGGCGCTGGGCTTTCTGCGGTCGGAGGGCATTATTCAGAGCCAGGCCGATATCGATCTGCTGACCCTGTCCGAGTCAGGCACGTGCGTCGATGTCTGGCTGCGGGACCTCAGTTTCGATCTGCCTAAACGGGCCATCATTACCTCCGGCTGCGGCGGCGGCGTCACCTTCGATGACCTGAGCGGGCGGCATACCCCGCTCGAGGATGGGCTGACTATCACCCCGTTACAGATCGAGCAATTGATGAAACAGTTGCACCTGTCGGCCGAGCTGTACAACCAGGTGCGCGGCGTCCACACCTCGGCCCTGAGCGATGGCCGTGACCTGCTGTTGGTGGCCCAAGACGTGGGCCGCCACAACACCATCGACCGGCTGTGGGGGCAGGCTTTGCAGCAAAACCTGCCCACCGAGGGCAAAATCCTGCTGGCCTCCGGCCGTATCAGCTCCGAAATGCTCAACAAAGCGGCCAAGATGCAGATCCCCATCGTCGTTTCCCGCACCTCGCCCACCAGCCTCTCGCTCCAATTGGGCCGGGCCTGGCACATCACCATCATCGGCTACGCTCGCGGCAACCGCTTCCGCGTCTACTCCGTCCCGGAGCGCATCGCCGTTGCTGAGCCGGCGGTTAATGGGTTTACCAAAGATTATTAGAACTCATACGTGATGACGCCGTTTGTTTCCGAGATGAGTTTGTTAGCGAATAGAATGTCGATAATACGGTCTATCTCGGTTTGATTGATCTTCTTTTGAAACATAGACGATATGTGCGGCGAGAGCGTCTTTAGCTTTCTGGGCCTGGATTTCTTTTCTAATGGCTGGTATCTAAATGTTTGACCCGAATAAATTTCTTTTTTAGATCATCTAACGTTTTTTCAGGAACATAGAATTGTGAATAACCACACCTACCACAAACATATATTTCAAATTCACCCCCGTTAAAAAATCCGCCAACTCCAGGAAGTAAATCTTGCCCACAGCCCCCTCTTGCACTAACAAGCGTTGTGTAAATCTCGCTACTTTCGCACTCTGGGCATTTCTTATGAAGTTTCATTTTTTCAACCCATTGATTATTTTTCGATGACAGCAGGGGTTTTGATCTATTTTGCTTTTTATAAACTATCAGTATCTATGACGACTTGGTTCAAGCCGCCCCAGGCTTCAATCAGCCGACGCGTTAGCGATCGGCTGTGTTGACTTGTTGAGTTCGATTTCCATAGGCTGATATACCAAACCTGCTATTTCACCTATTTCACCCTTACACTCGAAGCCGTATTTTTTATACACAGGAACTGAGGATAAAGAAGCGCTTACGGTTACAGTACCTGCCCTCGCATAACTCAGAGCTGATCTAAGTAACTTTCTCCCAATACCTCTATTTTGCTGCTCAGGCTTAACAAAAAACATGGCAATGTGACGACCTTCCTTCAATTCGATTACACCTTCAATTTTTCCGTCACACTCTGCGATAAGCATCAAATTATCTTCGTGCATTCGGTTGAGAAAGGCATCGCTTGCTGCAATTTTTGCAAAGGTTAAAACCCCTTCCTCAGATAAAGTACTTGCAACAGATTTTGAAAATGAAGCTATGCAGATTGCACTTACAGCTTTAATATCTTTCTCTTCCATTTTTTTGATATTCATCGATGTCACCAAGGACTTAACGAAAAAGAATTCATGTGGCGCGTCAAAAGCAAAAAAAACAGGTCTAACCCGTAACGTCTCAGCCGAGGAGTGGTCGCCATTCAGCTAAGAGCCGCCACATAATGAGTGTTGAACTGAGCCTGGGTGCAGTTGTTGGTCAATTTGAGGATTAAGTCGGTTGGGAGAGCGGAAATGGCGTAATCCGGTCGAAAATGGTATCTGTATTGTACCCGAAACAGCCTCCAGATGACAAGGAACTGAGGTCAATTTGAGGTTATGCAGTCCCGTAGCCAACATCTGACCCTAATCCCTAGGGCCAAGCGGAGCCGATGGAGGGTAAAGAGCAATACAAAACCACAACCACCTCTCGAAAGTCAGGTGGCTCAGCCTTAACTATCCAATCATCTGTGGTTTACAGCCCCATCACCCTCACGGCGGTCGAGCCCAACGCGGTGGCACGCTTTCAACCCAACGTAGCGGTTGCCCACAGCGGGGACAGGTTGGGATTGTCTCTGCGGCTGCTGTGCCTGGCTCAATGGCCGCCCTATCACCTTCCGGCTCAGAAAGGGTATCGATTGCCCCGAGCAACGCTTTGGCTTGGGCCAATCGCGCCCGGTGGCTAGGACTGAACAGGCCATAATAGCGGACTTTGACAAAACTTTTAGGCAAGACGTGCTGTAAGAAGCGACGGATGAACTCCTCAGCCGGCAAGGTGCAGCGTTTCGCTTTACCACCCTTAGCCGCTTTGTAACGGAAGGTCACCCGTCCCTCAGCCACTTTCTCAATCCGGTTGTTGCTGAGAGCCACTCGAAAGATGTAGGGGGCCAGATACGTCAACGCCGCCAGTCCATTACCGACCGGCTGACAATGGACCACCCACTCTGAACGCCAAACTTCAGCCGGCACCTGAGCAAATAGGTCAGTGCGCTGTAAGGCGGCTCGAAACTTGGCCCGAAACAGCCGGCTCAAGGGTTTGACGTGAACCAAGAACGCATTGCGGCTGCGTAACCAGCGCTGCCCATCTTCAGACAAGCCGCCGCCCGGTACCAAATAGTGGATGTGAGGATGGTAACTCAAGTCTCTGGCCCACGTTTGCAGCACTCCCACCAAACCCACTTGGCCGCCCACAAAGCGCGGGTCACGGGCCAACTCCTGCACCGCTGCCGCCGAGGCGCGAAACAGTAGATTGTAGATAACCTTCTGATTACTCCGCGCCAGCCGCCGCAGTGGCTCCGGCAGGGTGAAGGTCACCATGAAGTAGGGTACCGGCAGCAGTAGGCCTTGTTGGCGTTCCAGCCACTGTTGACCGGCTTGATGTTGGCATTGAGGACAATGCCGGTTCTGACAAGAATGGTACCGATAACAAGCCTGATCACAGCCGTCGCAGTGGTAAACGTGGCCGCCTAAGGCCTCCGTTCGACACTGCTCAATGTCCGCTAAGGCCCGCTGATGGCTCGGTATCAGACCTGATCCGTACTTCGCCCGATAGCTTGCCCCATACGCTTGGATGATGTCCGCCACGCCTATCATGGCAAGTCACTGGCTAACTCGTTGATTACCCGGCTGGCTTGCGCCGCTGTCGTCCGGGTCAGATGGGTGTAGCGCAGCGTCGTTTGGATGTTGCGATGGCCTAGATAGCGCTGGATTTGGACAATACTCACCCCCGCTTCCATTAGATGGGTGGCATAGCTGTGACGCAGCGTATGGATGGTCGCCGCTTTGTTGACCCCGCTCTCTTTGACCGCTGCTCGAAACGCCTTCTGGACTCCCCCCACATTCATCGGCCCGCTGGCCGCTATCCCGCCTCGTCCCGGAAAGAGCCATTCTCGATGCCGATGCTCGGCCCAATAGTTCCGCAACATGGTCAGGATGGCCTCCGGCAGCGGCACTTGCCGGTCCTTGCTGCCTTTCCCCTTTCTCACCCAGACCACCATTCGGTCACTATCGATGTGGCTTACTTTCAGCCCTACCCCTTCTTTCAATCGTAAACCACAGCCATATATTGTCTTCAAACAGACCCGATAGTAGGGCTGGCGCACACACCTCAACACCCGCTTTACTTCCCCTCGGCTCATCACCACCGGTAGTCGCTCTTCCCGCGGCGCTCGGTACATCTCCAAGATCGGCAGGTACCGGCCTATCACCTGATAGTACAGAAACTTTAACGCACTCTGCGCCTGTTTACAACTTGCCGGCGCTGCTTTCTTCTCATTCTGCAAGTACAGAAAGTAGCTCCGCAGTTCTGCCTCGCTCACCTCTGCCGGTGACTTGCCAGCATACCCCGCCAATTGCTCGGCGTGGCTGACATAACTCTCCTGGGTCCGTTTGGCTAGACCTCGTAACTGCATTTCTTCGATTAACTTTTGCCGTAAGGGTGTCATTGCTATACCTCCTATTTGGTCTCTTTTTTTGATCCCTTAATAGAAAGTATAGTCGCTTGGGGGGTACTGCTACGGTTGAACCCTGCGCGCAGCGCTTAGTTCAACAATGTTTAGCGATAATTTTCCTGTAAATATTTCGCTACCATTTTCCATCTAATGGATTAGGTCTCAAATCTAAGTCTTCCAACACTTTTCTAAGCCTATTATCACACAAATCACAGCCATAATCAATAGTATGGCAAAACAAAAGGTCAACTTCTCCCCATTCCGGGGATAGGGGATCGGCAGTAGGAATTAAGGGGGTAATGGGTATTCCTTGCCCGCAATTCGATCTTGAGTGTGGGGGGCGTGGATAACAATAACGCTCTGACGCCATGTTCAGTCAGGTCCACAGCTTTATTTCATTGGTACATTCTTACCCTTACCTGATTTCGATCAGAATCAGGGCATGGCGCCTTAAATCGCCGGTTTTGGCCGGGTTGGTAACAATAACCCGCGTATTTATTACACCGGACTGCTTACTTTTACATTCCACACCGTGCAGCAACAGCTCCAGGTCAGCATGCCTGGGACTGTTTTCATTTGTGTTTTGAGACTGAATAGGACAGAATAGAACGTTACTGGGACTTGTTTAGCCCGGCAAACGGGCCTCGGCTTGAATGATTGCAAATTTAGCCGCTTCGATTAGACTTTAACTATACCCGTCGTCTGGGCCATTCGGTGGTAATGTGAATTTATTGGAGCGCTACAAGCCAGCTAGCCGCCGGGCCTTTTTGATGGAGCAAAGCCAAGTATGTTTAAAGTGAACTACAACGAAATTAGTCAGGTCTATGATGAGGTTAGACATGCCGATAGGGATCTGATCGATCATTTTTGGCGGGAGCTTGACCTTAACCCCGCCTCGAAAATCTTGGACATCGGCTGCGGCACGGGCAGCCATGCGGATCTACTGCAAAAAGTAACTCAAGGGCAGGTGTATGGGGTTGAGCCGGCGGCCGGTATGCTCAACCAAGCCCGGCAAAAAAACAGTCGCGTGGTCTTTGAGTTGGGTGATGCGGCGCACCTGCCCTTTGAAGCTGACTTCTTTGATTTTGTTTATATGACCGATGTCATTCACCACGTACCGGATATAAGCCGGATGTTCGCAGAAATCTATCGAGTGCTAAAAACGAATGGCCAGGTTGGTATCGTCACCCAATCGCATCACCAGATCGAGCGCCGGCCGATTGTTCAATTTTTTCCGGGAACCGCCGCAGCGGATAAAGCCCGCTACCCTGATATCGATCAGATCATCGCCCAAGCCGAAGCCCAGCGCCTCAGATTTTTGAAAACGACCAGCTTGTATGAAAATCAAGCCATAGAGTTAGGCTCGGAGTTCCTGGAACTGGTCAAGAAAAAGGGATACTCGATGCTGCATTTAATTGCGGACAAAGAATATGATGTAGGTTTAAAACGGTTGGTAGACAAGCTAAGGGATGGGCCAATAGCGTCGAAAGCGGCGGGTGAGACCTTAGTTTGGTTTGAGAAGCTGTAACTCATTCAAAGGAAGACACAGGAAGGAAGATTAGATGAAATTAGGGGCATTTTCAGTCAGTTTGAGCGTCAAAGATATCGTCGCGTCGCAAGCTTTTTACGAAAAGTTGGGCTTTCAAGTTTTTGGGGGGGATGCGTCGCAGCATTGGTTGATCATGAAGAATGGGGATCACCTTATTGGTCTCTTTCAGGGTATGTTCGAGAAAAACATCTTGACGTTCAATCCCGGTTGGGATCAGAACGCCAATCCGCTAGACTCGTTCACCGACGTGCGCGAATTGCAACGCGAGCTTAAAGCGCAGGGTTTGACCATTGAAAATGAAGCCGATGAGGCCACCACTGGCCCGGCTAGCTTTATCGTAGTCGATCCGGATGGCAATCTCATCTTGATTGATCAGCATATTTAGTGGCTGTTTCAAGTGATGGAACTCACTAATTCGGCCAAAAGTGACTGTCACCGGGTTCGTTTCACCCAACGGCGTAAGTCCTATCGTTATCATAAACCCACCTTTCAACAGCTTGGCCAGGCCGAACTGGAGGCATTGTTAACAGTTAGTCACTTGCGTTTTTGACTCTGCCATATCTGGCTATTACAATGGTGCGGGATTTCTATCATCCTCTCAGGTTTAATGCCACAAGGAGCGTTCAAAGATGACCACGCGCGAACACTTTAGTCAGGATCTAAGGCAGATGCGGGCAGATACCCTCAAAATGGGTGAACTCGTTGATAAAGAGATAACTATGGCTCTCGAAGCCCTGGCCAGAGTCGATATGCATCTGGCTCATGACGTCCGTGAATTGGATGAACAGGTCAATCAGGCGCGCTTTGCGCTTGAGGAAAAGTGTACGGTTTTATTAGCCACTCAACAACCCTTCGCCGGTGATCTGCGCCGAATTGTGGCCGCCATGCATATTTTTGTCGATTTGGAACGGATGGGCGATCAAGCGAAGGGCATTGCTAAAATTATCCCCAGACTAAACGGTAAACCTCATCTAAATCAGCCGAGTGAACTTCATATGATGGGGGAGTTGGGCGTATCCATGCTGCGCGACTGTCTGCAAGCCTATGATGAGCTTGATATTGACTTAGCCAAGCTGGTCATCTATCGCGACGAAGCCGTGGATAAACTTTACGCCAACCTTTACACCCAAACTATGTTCGATTTAGTCGGGGCCAATAATTCGGCCAAAACCGAAGCCTGCTACCAACTGCTGCGGGCCGGGCGCGAATTAGAGCGCTTCGCCGACCTGGCCACCAACATCGCCGAACGCGTCATCTACATTGCCACCGGCCATTTGGAAGAAGGTAACCTTGATCACGATGACGTGCTAGATAAGCATATCGATTAGGCTCAACTCCGCCACGTCAAAATCGTCGGCTTGAGCCACGTTTTCCACAACGAGCGCCCAAGAGCCCGTTATCGAGGCATTGGTCGCGTTTTTTTGAGTTCGTTAGCGCCCAATAAATATGTGAGGTGTTTTAATCGAGCGATCTTCGGGCCAAATGCTAGCAAAATCCCCTTTGCTTCTCCATTCCGCTTAATCTTTCTCCTCGATGTAATAACCATGTAAGCATTTAGGTTTATAATGTTAATATAGTGACAAGTGAAGTTGGTAGAGGTCAACAACGTTCGGAAATGACCCTCAAAATCAACATAACTGAGGTCAAACTATCTGACGACTAACTACGGGCATCCAACGACTGACTACGGATATCCCACGACCATATTTTGGAGGAGCGGACCATGATTAAAAACCTAAGTTTCGGCGTATTGGTGGGCGTGCTGCTGACCGCGCCCTTGATCGGGCTGATCTATGTGGCCCACCAGTTAGCCGGCCTGCCGTTTATTCCGTTTGATCTGTTTAACTGGCTGGTGCGGGTGCTGCCGGGCGACTTGATCACGTTTGGTATCGACACCATGATCGATACAATGCTCTTTTTGGGGCTTAATGTGGCCGACACGGCTAAAACCGCCGAGCGGACGATGGCGGTGCTGCAATTCCTGGCCGTTGGGGTGGCGATTAGCGCCATCTTTTTTGTCGTTTTAGGTTGGGGCCGGCGGCAGGCGGATCGACTGGCCGGGCTGGTGGCCGGGGCGTTGTTTGGCTTGCCGATGATCGGCATCAGCCTGGCGATCAGCCAATCGACGGTCACGCCGTTGGTCAGCATTATTTTTCTGCTGATTGTGTTTTTCGGGTGGGGGCTGCTGCTGGCCCTCAGTTACCAGCGACTCAGCACCGAGGCCGAAGCGGCGGCTTCGCCTGGCGAAGCACGGACTGCCCAAGCTATCAATCGCCGTCAGTTTCTGGTGCGGATGGGGGCCTCCTCGGCCGTGATCACGGTCATTGGCGCTGGGGTGGGGGCAGTCCTGGCCCAGCAGGAGGAGCGCCGTTTGGCCGCGCAGTTGGCCACCAGTGAAGCCCACGATGTCGAAGAGACGACCAAGTCGTCGTTCCCCAACGCGAACGATCCGGTTGTGCCTGTGCCGGGTACTCGCCCGGAGTACACCCCGGTCAAAGACCATTACAAAGTTTTTCTGCAAACCGAACCCACCGTCATCAACGGCGCCGATTACGTGCTACCCATCACCGGCCTGGTAGCCAACCCGTTGATGCTTACCCTGGATGATATTCGATCCAATTACGAGGCGCGGGATCAATATGTGACCCTCTCCTGTATCTCGGGCCGGATCGGTACCAGCTTGATCAGCACCACCCAATGGACCGGCGTCAGTATGCAGGCTATTCTGGCCGACGCCAGCGTACAGGAGAACGGGCGCTATCTGCATATCACTTCGGGCGATGGATTTTATGAAACCGTCGATCTCGATTTGATTGCGGCCGATGAGCGGATCATGCTGTGCTACGCCTGGGACGGCAACACGCTGCCGGTCGATCACGGCTTCCCGCTGCGTATTTGGCTCCCAGATCGCTATGGAATGAAGCAGCCCAAGTGGATCACCGGCATGGAGGTGAGCGCAGACTATACCCCCGGCTATTGGGTCGAACGCAACTGGGATGAGGTGGCCCAAGTCAAAACCACGTCCGTAATCGATACGGTGGCCGTCGATCACATTATCGAGATGGGCGACGAGCGGCGGGTACCGATTGGCGGCATTGCCTTTTCCGGCGCGCGGGGCATCTCCCAGGTTGAGGTTCGGGTGGATGGCGGCGAATGGCAGCCGGCGGAACTGCGGTCGCCGCTGTCGGAAACCACCTGGGTGATTTGGCGGTACGAATGGCCCTTTACGGCGGGCGAGCATCAGTTTGAAGTGCGCTGCGCCGAAGGGGACGGCACGCCTCAAATTGAGGAGGCGCACAAAAACCGACCCAGCGGGGCCACCGGCATCCACAGTGTCGAAGCCACGCTTTGATTTCACTTTCCCTTTTATGACCGGTCGATCTATCAACCACGGGCAACGGCGATAAGTGTAGTAATAAGCAGAAAGGTTAACAGGGCGAGCTTGTTTCTTGACATCGAGTTCCTCGGGGGGGGGTGGTTTGATAGTTGGTTTGTTGGTTAATTGGTTAGTTTGATGATTGGTTGTTGATCAATATATTGAGTAATAACTTTTTACGTCAGAGATGCAAAAGACGCGAAAGACGCAAAAGTTTTTTAACATCTTTTGCGTCTCTTGGGTCTGTAGCAACTTCAGCGTTAAATGCTTTTTGACTGCGGATAGTTTTGTTAGAAACGGAGAGTTTGAAGAAGGTCAAGTTGACCTTAATCCCGACTACTTACCCCCTACTCCCCAATTACCATCTGGAATTACTGCCTACGCTTGTAACGATATCAGAAATTGTAAATTCTGTATAGGTGGCGCCGCCCGTATAGGTGGCGTCTTGGTATAGACCGTCGGTCCCTGTGCCGGTGGCGCTGCCGCCGAGGTAAACCTGGTAGGTTGTTCCCTCGGTCAGTTCCGCCGAAGAGAAGGCGATGGACTGAAACGCTTTACTCGGGGCAAAAGTGAGGATGGTTGGCCCATCTTCTGATTGAATATGCACCAGCGTGCCGGCTGCCTGGGTCGCGTCGAAATTGATCAGGACAGAGGGTTGGGTCGAGGTCTGGCCGGGCGCCTGGGCCATCCCGGAACTGCCGGCGGCGACCAGAAAGCCACCCGTCAGGTTGAATGACGCATCGTAATCCAAAGCCCCATTCATTCGCTCGGTTGGGCCGTTGACAATGACCAGCCCGTCGGTCATCTCGATAGCGCCGTTAGCATCGATGCCATCCCCGCCGGCGTCGATGACAATCGCGCCGCCGTTGATGTAAAGATAATAATCGCCGGAGTCATTAAAGCCGTCTTGCCCTGGACCGCCGCCTTGACCGAACATGTCGCCCAGATCAAACCCTGGACCCTGGCCCGGTTCGCCTTCCGGTCTTGGACCTCGTCCTTGGCCGGGTTCTCCGCCGGGTTCTGGTCGGTCGCCTTGGCCGGGGCCGAACTCACCGCCAGGGCCTGGTCGGCCGCCTATACCGGAGCCATCATTCCCGCCGGCCACGTTCAAGCCGTCATCGCTTGAGATGATGTTGATATCGCCATCGTTGATGGTAACCACGGCGCTTTCGATGCCCTCATACGATTCGGTAATTTGAATATCGCCCGCGTTGATCTCTAGCGTCGAGTCGGCATGGAGGCCGTCATCGCCGGAAGCAATGACAAACGTACCGTCATTGATAACCAGGCTGCCGTTGGAGTGGATGGCGTCATCGGCCGTATCAAGGGTAAAGGTTCCCCCATCGATATTCACATTGACCCCGGCCTTGATGCCTTTCGCCGAGGTGTCGTCATCGATATAGGTAGCACTGCCGCCGCCGGAGGTCAGCGTGAAATCGCCGTCGCTGATCATGACATCGGTTTCGGCCTGGATGGCGTCGCCGCCGGCGGTAATGGTGACGACGCCGGTCTCGACGGCGATGTAGCCTTTGTTCGTATCGTCCTCATTATCGGATTTGAACCCATCGCCCTGGGCATTGATGGTGATGTTGCCGTCTTTGACGATAAGATAATCTTTGCCGCGAATACCATCATCGACTGCATTGACCGTGATCGTACCGCCGGCAATGATCAGCCCGTCTTTGCTGGCAATGCCGTCATTGTAATTGGCGTTAACCGTTAGCGAGCCGCTGCCGGAGAGGGTTAAGTCAGCTTTGCTGAAGACAGTGGCATTGGGTTCGTCCTCGTCCGGGTCGGCAAAAACGTATGAGTCATTGTCGGTGATATAGTTGTCCGCGCCGTCGGCCAGGACGATCATCGTTTCTTTAGCGTTGGCGATGTTGATTGGGGCGCTGGTTGAGCTGCCGATATTGACTCCATTCAAGATGAGTTGAACGATCTCTTCATCTGCCGTATCGACGATAATTTGGCCGTCAACTAAAGCCCCGCTGAGGCTGTAGGTTCCGGCCGAGGTGATGGTGACTGTACTGCCGTCAACCGTAACGCCCTCGCCATCGGCGGTGATGGAGTCGCCATTCAACACGATGGGAATGACGGCGGCGCTGTCCCAGGTGTAATCGGCTTCGTCATCGTGGTTTTTGCTGTTGTCCGCGGCCGCGTCGATCACCGAAGCCGCACCCATGTCTGCATTGGCCTCGCTGGTTTCAGCGATGGTAACCGCGACCGCGTCGCTAGCCTCGCCGGTTTCCCCCGGTTGGTTTAGGGAGAGGATCGGGGCGACGGTGCTGTTGCAGGCCGCCAGCATCGACAGGGCCAGCAGTCCGGCCCACAAAAACATCATTTTTCTTTTAATCATGGTTTCCTCCTGTTCTGTTTGAGAACGTGTGTATGCTGTCTGGAGAGTGGAGATTAGAGATGAGGAGATTGGCCTTAGACATCTCCTCGTGACCTTATCGCCCCATCTCTATCTTCGGTACTGAAAAAGTTACTTAATCGCTTAGGCTCAGTATAGATCAAAGATCAAGAGAAGTTTTGCAGAAGTTATTAAGATTTTATGAACAGCGCAAAAAAATAAAAAATTGAAAAGGAGAAATAGATCAGTAAAATAGAACAAGAAAGCAAAGGATGCGTATACTTGGGCTTTCTAAGGTTTTGTGTTCAGGCTGCCTTTATTTTATCCACTCTTAAACTGTTGGGGTAAGTTCTATCTCAAATAAAACCTCCTCATTCTGCCAGGCTTATGGCTACTTAGCCGTTCGCCAACAACATCCTGGATTTATGGGAGACCCCATTTCTATTGGACAATTTGTGAAAATTCGTGGTTTTGTGAAAATTCGTGGTTAAGTTATTTACTTTTTGCCCGATAAAGTTAATAAATGACAAATTGAATTGGACTTAAGCATTATGAGTTATCTCCTTCCCTATCTGGCCTCGGTCGTTATATCAACCGCTGTGGGCCTGTACGCCTGGCGGCGGCGGGCTGTAGTGGGCGCAACCCCATTCGCGGTGGCGGCGCTGGCCGAGGCATTGACCACTGTCGGGCATATATTTGAACTGATTAGCCCTAGCCTGGAAATGAAGATTTTTTGGGACAATGTGCAGTGGCTGGGAATTGTCATAACGCCCATCGCGTATTTAGTTTTTATGCAACAATATGCAGGCTACAGAGTGTCGCGTCCCAAACTTGTGTGGGGTCTGGTTGTCGCTATCCCCATAGCCTTTAGTCTGCTGGTTGTGATCGATTCCCTGCACGGGCTACTTCACCCTAACGCCAAAATCATTCCGGGGACCCCTTTCCCCGTGTTAACGTATGATTTCAACCTTATTATCCAGGGAATAGGCCTTTACCTGATGGCCCTACCCTTGTTAGGCATCGTCGGGTTAATAGCCCATTATTTTCGTTCCCGCTCCATCTATCGCTTGCAAATTGCTATTATCATTGTTGGCTACCTTATCCCGGTGGCCGGCGGCATTTTAACGTTGGTAGATATTCTGCCGGCTGCTTACCGTGACCTGACGCCATTTACCTTTGCCATTAGTAACCTGGTTATGGCCTGGGGCTTGTTTAGGTACGGCCTGCTGGATATCATCCCTGTATCGTATGCCACCGTGATTGAGCGGGTGAGCGATGGCGTGTTGATTTTGGATGGGCAAAACCGTATTGTAGACCTCAACCCGGCTATGCAACGCTTGCTTAAGTCAGATGCCTGGAAATTAATAGGTAAACCGGTCTCGATGATGCCGCCGCCCTGGCTAAAGCTGATCCCGCAGTCTGAAGTTGTGGCGATCACTCGAACCGAGATTAACCTGGAATGGGATGGAACCCAACAATACTATGAGATGCAAATTTCTCCGCTAACCGACCACCGGGGAGACTTGGGCGGACGCGTGCTTGTTTTACACGACATCACCGAACGCAGGTTGAGGGAAGAGCAACTGGCCAGACACCGTGAACAGCTTGAAGATATGGTTCAGGCTCGCACCGCGCAATTCACAGCATCGATTGAACTGCTAAAAGAGGAAGTCGCAGAACGGGAACAGGCAGAGCGGGAACTGTTGAACAGCCAAAGAAATTTGCAAACGCTGTTTGATTCGGTGGATGATTTTCTGTTCATTTTGGATATGACCGGCCATTTATTGCAGGTCAATCGTATTGTGCTTAAGCGTTTGGGATATGCTGAAGACGAACTGGTGGGAGAATCTGTCTTGCGGGTACACCCGCCGGAACAGCGTGAAGAAACAGTAGCTACTCTGGCGGATATGATCGCCGATAAGACCGATAAATGCCACATCCCGTTGATAACCAAAGCCGGCGAACTGATTCCTGTCGAGACAAAAATCACCAAAGGAAATTGGGGTGGGAAGCCGGCTATTTTCGGCGTTAGTCGGGATATTACCGAACGAAAACGGGCCGAAGAACTACTGATTAGAGAAAAGAATTTTACAGAATCACTGATAAACAGCCTGCCGGGCTTGTTTGGCGTGGTTGATACCCACAACAAAATAATACGCTGGAATAAAAATGCGGAAACGCTCACCGGCTATCCAGCGGAAGAATTTGCTCAACACAATCCTTTAGATTTTGTCGGAGACGAAGATAAAGAGGTTGTGGCGAGAACATTTCAGAAAATTTTTGAAACAGGCAAAGCGGAAGCAGAAGTTACTCTCATTTCCGAAGATGGGGTGAAGACACCTTTATATTTCAACGGCGCGCGCGTCGTGGTTGATGAGCAGCCCTGTTTGCTGGTTACCGCCATAGATATATCAGAGCGGAAGCAGGCCGAAGATTTGCTGCGCGTTCAGCGTGAACTGGGGATGGCCCTGCTGGCTGCGCCCAAACTGGACGAAACGCTGGAGATATGCCTGGATACAGCTCTGCGCGCTTCCGGGATGGACGCCGGCGGCATTTACCTGGTTGATGAAACGAGCGGCATCGATTTGGTTTGCCATCGCGGCCTGCCGCCGGATTTTGTCCGAGTGGTGCAGCATTACGATTATGATCTGAATTCGCCCAACGTGCAGCTTATCCTGGCCGGAGAGCCGATTTACCTTGAGGGCGATCAATTGGCCGGACCCATAGCGCGAGCGCCGGCGGAAAAAGATATCCGTTCTCTGGCCATTATCCCCATCCATTATGAAAAGCGGGTTATCGCCTACATTAACCTGGCCTCTTACACGCAGCACCAGGTACCTGATTATGCCCGAACCACTTTGGAGGCCATTGCCACCCAAATCGGCACGGCCATCAGTCGCTCACAAGTGGAAGAGGTTCTGCGACAGAGTGAGGACAGACTGCGGTCCACCCTTGATTCAATCACTGATCTGGTTTTTGTGCTCGACCGGAACGGCTTTTTTGAAGAGTTTTATCAACCCACCAACCGGCCCGATTTATATGTGCCGCCTGAACAGTTCCTCGGCAAGCACTTTCAAGACGTATTACCCCCGCACGTTGCGCAGTTAATTGTGGAGATGTTTAAGGGCTTTGAAGTGTCTCCGGAAATCCAACAGTTCGATTATTCGCTGGTTATGAACAATACGGAACTGTGGTATAGCGCCCGATGCGCCATGCGTCGTGGGATAAATGGCGAATTCGCCGGGATTACAACCGTTGTCAGAAATATTACCGAGCAGAAAGAAGCTACGGCAGCCCTGAAAAGAGCGCACGATGAGTTGGAGCTGCGGGTTGAAGAGCGCACCAGAGAACTACAGGAATCTGAAGAATTATTCAGAAATCTGTCAGAGCAGTCGCCGAATATGATCTTTATTAACAGCAAAGGCCGGGTGGTTTATGTTAATGAAAGAAGTGAAGCTGTAACAGGCTATCGGAAAGAGGAGTTTTACGCGCCTAATTTTGATTTTCTAAGGTTGGTGGCGCCCGATTCCAAAGAAATTGTACTCCAGAATTTTAGCCGCCATCTGCGTGGGGAAGAAATCGCTCCTTTTGATTATGGTTTGATCACCAAAGCCGGCCAAAGAGTAGATGTGATGATGGCTTCCAAGCTAATAACTTTTAGGGGAGAACAAGCGATACTGGGCATTCTGGTAGATATCACCGAACGCAAGCAGGCAGAACTGCAAATAAAAACTTCTTTGGAAGAAAAAGAGGCTTTGCTGAAAGAAGTCCACCATCGGGTCAAGAACAACCTGCAAGTTATCACCAGTATGCTGAATATGCAAACCCGCTACACCCAAGATGAACAGGCCGTCAGGCAACTGATGGAAAGCCGGAACCGTGTGTATTCAATGGCGCTGGTGCATGAAAACCTGTATCGCTCCGAGACGTTGGCCCAGGTAGACATTGGTACCTATATTTCGGACCTGATCAACAACGTACTGCAATCTTATGGGCTTGAATCCAGTTGGCTGGAACTGGAGATAGATGTGGAGCATATCTTTCTGACCATTGATCAGGCGGTACCTTGTGGCTTGATCATCAATGAATTGGTGTCCAACGCCCTCAAACACGCCTTCCCCAAAGCCGAGGCGCGAGATGGGGGCCGGAAAGGCAAAATAACCATCGCCTTTCACGCCCATAAGGCAGAGATGCTGGTTTTGATGGTGACCGATAACGGCGTGGGTTTGCCTGAATCTTTGGATTTGAATGCAGTCAAAACATTAGGTTTGAGATTGGTCAGGACGCTGGTTAGGCAATTGGGGGCTACCCTGGAGAGTGACACCAAAGCCGGGGCAACCTTTAGAGTAACCTTTAGAAAAACCGGGTGAACGCGTAGATACAAAACTTTGATCTGGACGCGTCCCCAACGTTAGGGGGCGCTACACCCGGTCACTCAAATGAAAGATTAGTGATGGAAGACAAACATAAGACAAAAGAGCAACTTATCCGGGAATTGAATGGGTTGCGACAGCAAGTGGTAGAGTTAAAAGCGGAACGCCAATGGGCGGAGGCAGCCTTACAGGAAAGTGAAGAAAGGTTCCGGGGATTTTCTGAGGCTGCTTTTGAAGGCATTGCCATTCATAAAGGCGGCATAATTCTGGATGTCAATCAAGCTCTGGCCTGGATGTTTGGTTATGAGCCGGCTGAAATGATTGGCCAAAATGCCCTAAAATTTGCCACGCCTAAATCAGGCCAGATCATTCTGGAAAAAATCCGCACAGGCTCGGAAGAGCCGTATGAAGCGCAAGGGGTAAAAAAGGATGGTACAGTTTTTTGGGTTCAACTGGTTGGCAAAACAAGTCATTACAAAGGGCAGGAAGTGAGAGTATCTGCCTTTAGAGATATTACCGAATACAAACGAGCCGAGCAAGAACTGGTGAAAAGTCAAAGAAATTTGCAAACGTTATTTGACTCGCTGAATGATTACCTGTTTGTCCTTGATATGAGCGGTCGCATCCTGGAGGTCAATCTCATCACGCCCGGCCGCCTGGGATACGCCAAAGAGGAACTGTTGGGCGAGTCCATCTTAATGGTGCGTCCGCCAGACCAGCATGACGAAGTTATGGCCAGTTTGGCCGCGTTAATAGCCGGCACGGGCGATACATGCCACGTTCCGTTGTTGACCAAAAGCGGGGCGCAGATTCCCGTGGAGACAAAAATCACAATGGGAGGCTGGGAGAATCAGCAGGCTATTTTTGGCGTTTGTCGGGATATGACCGAGCGTAAACGCTCAGAAGAGGCTTTACAGCAAAGCGAAGAGCGCTATCGCGGCATATTCGATGACTCTGTGGCTTCAATTTATATTTTTGATGATAAGAAAAACTTTATGGCCTCTAATCAAGCGGGGCTTGACCTATTGGGATACTCTAAAGAAGAGCTTCTGAGTATGAGTATCCCGGATGTAGACGCCGACCCGGTGGTGGTATTGCCGGCGCATGAACAGCTTTTATCAGGCGATAGGCTGGTTAATTATGAACATAGATTAAAAAGAAAAGATGGCCGGATTATCTCGGTATTGAACAACTCAAGACCGCTCACAGATACTCAGGGTAATGTCACCGGTATGTTGAGCACGCTGGTTGATATTACTGAGCGAAAGCAGGCTGAAGAACAACTCATAAGAGAAAAGGTTTTTACAGAATCACTGATAAACAGCCTGCCCGGAATGTTTTACCTGATTGATGTTAACGGCAAATTTTTGCAGTGGAATAAAAACGTGGAAGAGATTACCGGCTATTCGGCAGAAGAGGTTGCTCAAAGACATCCTTTGGAATACTTTGAGGATAAAGAAAAAGAACTTGTGGCAAGGAAAATTCAGGAATCTTTTGAAACAGGAAGATCGGAACTAGAAGCCTCTGTTATCGCCAAAAATGGAAGAAAGATACCGTTCTATTTCACTGGCGTGCGCATAATGATTGATGGGCAGCCCCATCTACTGGGCATTGCCACAGATATATCAGAGCGGAAGCAGGCGGAGGCGGCGTTAAAAAGGGCGCGCGACGAGTTGGAAGCGCGAGTTGAAGAACGAACCAGGGAACTGCGGGAATCTGAAGCGTTGTTCAGAGGCGTGTCGGAGCAGTCGCCGAATATGATCTTCATCAACAGCAAAGGCCGGGTGGTTTATGTTAATGAAAAAAGTGAAGCAGTAACAGGCTATCGGAAAGAGGAGTTTTACGCGCCTGATTTTGATTTTCGTACATTACTTGCGCCCGATTCCAAAGAAATTGTACTCCAGAATCATAGCCGCCATCTGCGTGGGGAAGAAATCGCTCCTTTTGATTATGGTCTGATCACCAAAGCCGGCAAACGGATTGATGTGATGATAGCTTCCAAGCTAATAACCTTTAGGGGAGAACAAGCGATACTGGGCATTCTGGTGGATATTACCGAACGCAAGCAGGCAGAACTGCAAATAAAAACTTCTTTGGAAGAAAAAGAGGCCCTGCTGAAGGAGATTCACCATCGGGTCAAGAACAACCTGCAAGTTATCGCCAGTATGCTGAATATGCAAACCCGCTATACTCAGAATGAACAGATTATTGGGCAACTGCTGGATAGCCGGAACCGTGTGTATTCAATGGCGCTGGTGCATGAAAACCTGTATCGCTCCGAGACGTTAGCCCGAGTCGATATCGCCGCTTATGTTTCGGACCTGATCGGTAACATCTTACAATCATATAGGCTTGATGCCCGCCGAATCGAATTGAATCTTGAGATAGAACAGATTTTTCTGCCACTCGATCAAGCCGTGCCGTGCGGCCTGATCATCAATGAACTGGTAACGAACGCCCTGAAATATGCCTTTCCCGAAACTATGGCGGCACAAAGGCCCCACAGTGATGAAATAGCCATTGCCTTTTACCCTGGTGAGGATGAGATGCTGGTTTTGATGGTGGCCGATAACGGGGTGGGTTTGCCGGAGGGGTTGGATTTGAACGCCAGCAAAACATTAGGCTTGAGATTAGTCAGGACTCTGGTTAGACAGTTGGGGGCAACGTTGGATGTGGACAAGTTTTCCGGGACGACATTTAAAATAACCATCAACAAAGCCGACGAGTAAAGAAGGACTGATCTCTGATCTGGCATAAAGGCTAGCTTAATGGGGAACAACCCAAAATCCATCAATTATAAACTGAGCGCCATTTGGCATTGGCTGACCGAACCGGCGGACAGCATTCAGGATGCGGCGCAGCGCCGCAAAATGCGCTTGCTGGCCACGGTGTCGTTAGTCACACTTAGCCTTTTTACGGCATTTGACCTGGCCAACTTTGCCATCAATCCCAGCTATCGTCCTCCGTTACCTGCATGGGCCGGATATCCACTTTTTATAACTGTCTACCTTCTGGTCAGGTTGAATCGTTATCGTCTGGCGGCGTGGCTTCTCTCTGTCATTCCGACAGCGGTTGTGTCTATGATTATACTGACAAACGCTTATGGCAACCCGGCGATCAACCTTAACTTTTTCCTGGTGGGGCTGGTTTTAAGCAATATGCTGCTGACAAAGCGCGATACCGTTATTATGGCTGCCCTCAACATTGCCATCATTTTGTTGTTGGCCCAATTTTCCGCGCTGGCCACATTTAGTTTTGAAATCATCCTTATTCCCGTGGCCGTCAATATCATCATTGTGGTATTACTCGTTATTACCACCCATTATCGTAATCAGGAGGAACAGGACCGTCAGGCCGAACTCCACCGGAGCGAGCAGGCGTTGCGGCAGGCGCGCGATGAGTTGGAAACGCGAGTTGTAGCCCGAACCAGGGACTTGCAGGACAGTGAAGCTCGCTACCGCAGTCTGTTTGAAGATTCGCCCATTTCCCTGTGGGAGGAAGATTTTTCTGCGGTTAGGCAGTACATTGATCGCGTGCGTGCGACGGGTGTTTCAGACCTCCGCGCCTATTTCGAAGCGCATCCTGAAGCTGTCCGTCATTGTGTGGGCCTGATCAAAATCCTCAACGTCAACCAAGCCACCCTGAAGATTTACAAAGCCGGCGGCAAAGAAGACTTTTTGACAGACGGGGGATTAGAGCCGGTTTACACCGAAGAATCGCACCCTGTGTTCCGAGAAGAATTGATTGCCCTGGCCAACGGAGAAACCTGGCTGGGTGGAGAATTTGCCGGAAAGACCATGGCAGGCGATACGCTTAATGTCTCTCTGGGACTTTCGATGGCCCCGGGGTACGAGGAAAGTTGGGAAAAGGTGTTGGTATCGGTGATTGATATTACCGATCGAGTGCAGACAGAAGAGGCGTTGCGGGAAAGCGAACAAAAATTCAGAGGGTTTGCTGAGAGAAGTTTTGATGTCATCTTCATGTTAGATGTTCAAGGCTGTTTCACCTACCTGTCTCCCGCTTGTGAGAATGTTTTCGGCTACACCTCTGAGGAGATGACCGGAAAGCATTTTACCGTCTTTCTGCCCGAACATGAGACGCCTCGAATTTTAGAGCTTCTTATCCGGGCGCTAAAAGGCGAATTCATCGATATTGTGGAAACGGAAATCATCAGAAAAGACGGCAATTACGGCTCGGTAGAACTTAGCCATTCGCTCATAAAAGAAAGGGAGTTAGTAGCAGGCGTACAGGGGGTGATTAGAAACGTCACCGAGCGCAAGCAAGCGGAGAACCAGATCAAGGCCTCTTTAGAAGAAAAGGAGGCGCTGCTGAAAGAAATCCACCACCGGGTCAAAAACAACCTGCAAGTCATCACCAGCATGCTCAATATGCAAACCCGCTATATCCAGGATGAACAGGCCATCGGGCAACTGATGGAAAGCCGAAACCGCGTCTATTCTATGGCGTTGGTGCATGAAAACCTGTACCGTTCCGAAACCCTGGCCCAGGTAGACATTGGCGCCTATATCTCGGATCTGATCAACAACCTCCTGCAATTTTACGGGCTTGAATTGAGTTGGCTGGAACTGGAGCTGGATGTGGCGCATATTTTCCTGATGATAGACCAGGCGGTGCCGTGTGGTTTGATCATCAATGAGTTGGTGTCCAACGCCCTGAAACACGCCTTTCCTAAAACCGGAGGTAGAGCCAGGGCAGGAAAGGGGAAAATAACCATCGCCTTTCATCCCGGCGCAGATGGTATGCTGGTCTTGACCGTGGCCGATAACGGGGTGGGCTTACCGGCGGATTTAGACTTAAACGCCAGCAAAACATTAGGGTTAAGATTGGTCAGGACTTTGGTGAGGCAATTAGGGGCCACTCTGGAAGTTGACGCTGCATCCGGCGTAACTGTTAACGTCACCTTTAAGAGAACCGGCGAACATAAAAATAGATAACTTTGACCCAAGGGTGTTGCTGATTTTGGGGTTCATAACACTTGATTATCTAACCCAAGAGGTTGATTATGGAAGACAAGAATAAGACAAAAGCGCAGCTTATCCAGGAGTTGAAAGCGTTACGGCAACAGATGACAGAACTTGAGGTTGAACGCCAGGGGGCGGAAACGGCTTTACAGAGAAGTGAAGCGAGGTTCCAACGTTTTTCTGAGGCCGCCTTTGAAGGCATTGCCATCCACGAGGGTGGCATCCTCGTGGATGCCAATCAAGCCCTGGCCAAGATGTTTGGGTATGAACTGGCTGAAATGATCGGTATGAACCTTCTGAATTTAGCTGCTCCGGAATTTCATGACATTATTCGGGAGAAAATCCGTGCGGGATCAGAAGAATCATACGAAGCGAGCGGTACAAAAAAGGACGGAACAATTATATGGGTGCAACTTGTTAGCAAACCGTGCTATTTCCAAGGGCGGAAAGCGAGAATAGCCTCCTTTAAGGAGATTACCGAATACAAACGCATCGAACAGGAGTTGTTGGAAAGCCAAAAGAATTTGCAAACGCTGTTTGATTCGCTGGATGATTACCTGTTTGTCCTCGATGTGGAAGGTCGTATCTTGCAGGTTAACCCCGTGGTACTCAGCCGCCTGGGATACGCCAAAGACGAACTGCTGGGCCAGTCTGTTTTTATGGTGCGCCCGCCCGACCGGCGTGAAGAGGTTGTAGCCACTTTTGTCAATGCTATGGCCGGCAAGACTGATAATTGCCAGATTCCCCTGTTGACCAAATCCGGTCAGCAGATTCCCGTGGAGACAAAAATCACAATGGGCAGTTGGGGCAAACAAAAAGTTATTTTTGGCGTCAGCCGGGATATGACCGTGCATGAACAGGTAAAAGAACAACTCATCAGCGAAAAGAATTTTAGCGAATTGTTGATCAACAGCCTACCGGGCATATTTTACCTGTTTGACGCCAACGGCAAGTTTCTGCGGTGGAATAATAATTTTGAAACAGTTGTCGGTTATTCGGCCGAAGAACTCAGTCAAATGCACCCGATGGAGTATATTGCGGATGAAGAAAAGGAGTCTGCCGCCAAAGCGATTCAGAAAGTTTTTGAAACAGGCCACGCGGATTTGGAAACCACCTTCATTTCCAGAAGCGGCGTGAAGACACCTTTTTATCTCACCGGCATTCGGATTATGGTTAATGGGCAGCCTTGTTTGCTGGGCGCGGGGCTGGATATATCGGAACAGAAGCGAGCCGAAGACCTGCTGCGCGTCCAGCGGGAATTGGGAATGGGCCTGCTGGCTGCGCCAAAGCTGGACGAGGCGCTGACAATCTGCCTGGAAACGACTCTGAGCGCGTCTGGGATGGAGGCCGGCGGCATCTACCTGGTCGATGAAACCAGCGGCATCAATTTGATATATCACTGCGGGTTACACCCGGATTTTGTGCAGCAAGTGCAGCATTACGACTACGATCTGAACTCTCCCACCGTTCAGCTTATCCTGGCCGGGCAGCCGATTTACTTTGATAGCGAACAAATGACCGGGCCAATATCAAGAGCGCCGGCGGGAAAAGACATCCGTTCTCTGGCTATTATTCCCGTCCAGTTCGAAGGGCAGGTCATCGCCTGTCTCAACGTTGGCTCATATACGTATAGTAGTGTACCTGACCATGCCCGGACAACGCTGGAGGCCATTGCCACCCAAATTGGCACGGCCATCAGCCGTTCACAGGTGGAAAAAGCCTTACGCGAAAGTGAAGCGCGCCTAGCCCTGGCTATAGAAGCCAGCCAGGCCGGTTATTACATTTTAGCCGCAGATTTTTCCTATATGTATGTCAACGAACGGGGGGCTGGAAATTTGGGCTATAGGTTAGACGAACTGCCCCCTTCCGGGCCGGAAAAAATAGCGATGTGGACTGGACGCATTCATCCGGATGATAGCCCTACAGTGACACAGGGTTTTAGTGAGTTTCTCGAAAATAAAGTGGAGACATATCAGGCAGAATATCGGATGCAACATAAGGATGGGACCTGGCTCTGGATGAGTTCTATGGGTACGGCCATCGAGCGGGATGAGCAAGGCAAGGTTATCCGCATGGCCGGCATCATTTTTGATATTACCGCACAGAAAGAGGCGGAGGCGGCGCTGCGGCAGAGTGAAGAAAAATTGCGCTCTACTCTGGATTCATTGAGCGATCTGGTTTTTGTGTTTAACCAGGACGGCATTTTTGAGGAGTATTACCAGCCGATTGATCGTCCCGAGTTATATGTGCCGCCCGAAATGTTCCTCGGCCGGCACTTTAAAGAGGTGATGCCGCCGCACGTTTCGCAGCTATTTGAGCAGGCTATTGCCGAAATCATCGAATTTCATGATATCCGGCAATTTGATTATTCCCTGATGATGAACAATCAGGAGAGTTGGTATAGCGCCAGATGCTCACGACGGCGAGGGGAGGGGGGCGAGTTTGCCGGGGTCACGGCTGTCGTTCGAAATATCACCGATCAGAAGCAGGCGGAGGCGGCGTTAAAAAGGGCGCGCGACGAA